>JAZKFW010000106.1:0-38620 GCA_040386255.1 Pseudomonadota bacterium | reverse complement strand
GGTTTTAGAACATTCTCGTTTCAAAACCTGGGTCTGACCCCGGTTTTAGAACATTTGAACACTAGAGCACGCGCCGGAACGTCTGCCGCACCACGTTGCGGTCGCCGCAATCGTAATGCCACCACTCCGTAGTAATGCCCTGGAAGCCGGCCTGGAACATGGCGTCGCGCAGCAACTGGCGATTCGCCACATGCGCATCCGTGATCTCGCCGCGCGCCAGCATCTGCGGCTCCAGCGCCGGATGCGATACGTCGGTCATGTCGTCGAATCCGGTACCCATGTCGAGCTCGCGGCCGTCTTCATCGAGAATGGTGATGTCGAGCGCCATGCCGAACGAGTGGATCGAGCCGCGCTCCGGATTGGCCAAGTACATCTGCAAGTCGGTGCCCGCCAGCGCGTCCCACAGTTGCTGCTGCACCCGCTGCGGCCGCAGCGCATCGAGCACCAGCGCCGTGTGGCCCGGACGATGCAGCGCCAGCCACGCCACCACCCGCTCCAGCGCCGCCGCGGCGTCGCGGTGCAGCCAGGCGCAGTCGAACGGTGAATACAAATCGCGCCCGATAAAGTTGTCGGCGCCGGCGTACCGCAAATCCACCGCGATGCCGTCGATCGTCGACAGATGGCGGAACTCTTCGCTGCCGGCGATGTCTTCGCTGGCCACTGTGTGCTTCATAAAACCATTCCTATTCGATACAGGCGCGCGCGGTCGCGCCGATGCTGTTGGCCAGTTCGCGCGCGCCGTGCGACAGCGGCGAATGGCTCGCGGTGAGCAAAAACAGTTGCACGGGGATCGCCGGCGCCCACGCGCGCCGCTGCACCTTGCTGTCGACAGCGGACGCCGCCGTGAACGGGTCGACCACCGCCATGCCGGCGCCGGCCTCCACCAGCGAGCGGGCGATCTGGTAAGTCTGCACCACCGTGTGAAACACCGGATGCACGCCCTGTTCTTCGCAGGCGGCCACCACCAGGTCGCCGAGCGGATCGTTGTCGGTGTGGCCGATCAGCTCGCCGCTGAGCCCGTCCGCCGACACCGGCAGCAGGCAGTCCGCCGCGCTCCACGTGCCGGCCGGCGCGATCGCCGTCATCACGCCCTGCGCGATCGGCTCGGCGACGATGCCGGGATGGCGCGGATCCTGCAGCGACAAGGCCAGGTCCGCTTCGCCGAGACGCAGCGCATTGACGATTTCGCTGGTGTGGAACGTGGCCAGCTCGCAGCGGGTGGCGGGAAAATTGCGCCGCCATGCCGACATCGCCGCCGGCAGCACGCTGATCGCAATCGTCGGCGTCGCCACCAGCCGGATGGTCTCCACCGCGCGGCCCTTGAGGCTGGCGGCGAGGCGGCGGATGCCCTGCAGGTCGCGGTTCAGCTTTTCGGTCTCGACGAACAGGCGATGCGCTTCCGGCTTCGGGTACAGCTTGCCGCGCACGCGCTCGAACAGCGGCATGCCCAGCTGCAGCTCGGCGTGCTGCAACACCTTCGTCACCGCCGGCTGCGAAATGTGCAGCACCTGGGCGGCGCCGCTGATCGTGCCTACTTGCATGATCGCGTGAAAGACTTCGATATGACGCAGGCGCATGGCCTCAACCTTCCATTTGTCGGCGCTTCAGGCGCGCCAATTCACCCAGCATATAACAAATACCCGGCAACGGCGATCAGGGCGCCTTGGCCACCGGCGTCGTCAGCACATCCAGCAGCGACGCCGTTTCCGCATCGGGGTTGCCGTCGATGATGGCAGGGCGGTATTTCATCTGGAACGAGGTGATCACCGACTTGGTGGCCGCATCGAGCACGCCCGTCTTCGGCACCGCGTAACCGTGCGTGGCCAGCTTCTGCTGGAACCACGCCGCGTCCGGCAGCTGGGCGTCGTACTGCGGCCGCGCCGCGATCACGCGCGCCGCGTCGGGCCACGCGACCAGGCCGGCCTGCGCCAGCTGGAACCACGGGAACATCGGCCCCGGATCCTGCTTGCGCCCCGGCGCGATGTCGCTGTGGCCGAGAATGTTCTCGGGCGGGATCTGGTGCTTGGCGACGATGTCCTTCAGCAGCAGGATCAGCTGGTCGACCTGCGCCGGCGGGAACGGATACCAGATGCGCCCGTTCGGCCCTTCGGTGAAGCCCGGGTTGACGATCTCGATGCCGATCGAGTTGCCGTTGATCATCGTGTAGCCCTTCCAGTTCGACACGCCGGCGTGGTTGGCCTGGCGCGTCTCGTCGACCAGCTTGTAGATGATCGGCTCGGCCTGGTCGGTCAGCAGGTAGTGGCTGCTGACGACCTGCTGGGTCAGGATCTTGATCGAACTCGGCAGGTTGCTGACCGTGTAGTGGAGGATCACGAACTTGACGCGGCTGCTCTGGCCGACGGCGTTGAGCGAGGTGTCGATGCGCGGCCCCTGGGTGGCGCAACCGGAGAGCAGGGCGATCGTCAATGCGGCGATGATTGTTTTCATGGGCATGGTCAAAGGAGTGAAGGTTATTTGGCGGCGATCCGCGCCGCGGCGTGGTGCGCCTGGCTGACGGTCTGGGTCAGTTGTGTGTCGGCCGGCAAGGCGGCGCGCATGGCGCTGAAGATGATCGGATGCAGCGCCGAGGCGCGGCCGGCCAGCACCACCGGGCGCGCGCCGAAACGCGCGCCCAGCGCTTTTGCCAACCGCGCCAGTTCTTGGCCGGCGCCGTGCAGGATGGCGGCCGCCGCCGGATCGGCATCGGCGCTGGCAGCCACTGCCAGCGCCAGCTTGCCGACTTCGCCGCGCTCCTGGCCGTAGATGAACTGGCGCGAAAACGACCAGTCGTCGCCGCCGACGTGTTCGAACACGGCGCGCGCCATCGGCGACTCGCGCCAGCGGCCCGGGCACTCGTCCTCATTGCGCCAGATCTGGCGCAGCGCTTCGCGCGCGATCCAGAAGCCGCCGCCGCCGTCGTCGAGCATGACGCCGCGCCCGCCGGCCCGGTGGAACCGATGGTCGGCGTCGATCCAGGCGCCGATCGAACCGGTGCCGGCGTACACCAGGTAGCCTTCGCCGGGTTCAAAGCTGTCGAGGTAGGCGATTTCGATGTCGTTGCACAGCGTGACCGCGGCGGCGGGAAGGCCCAGCAGCTCGGCCAGCCAGCGCTGCAGCTGCTCGCCATCGCCGCCGAAGCCGGTCATGCCGGCGCGCACGCCACGCGGGCGGCCATGCAGCAGCACGGCCCTGGCCAGCACCGCGAAGTTGGCGTGCACGGTCTGGCGGCCGGCCGCACTGCCCATCTGCAGCGCCGACAGCCCGGCCACCTGGCCCTCGGCCACGATGGCGCCGCCGGCGTCGGCCAGCGCCCAGCGCGTCTGCGTGCCGCCGGCGTCGATGCCGAGACCAAGTTCAAGACCAACATTTAGCATGCCCAGTTCCTCATTTCACCAGCACCGGCACCCGCGCGCTTTCGTTGCCGAGGCGGTCGACCGCGTTGACGAACACGGCGCTGGCGGCGCCCAGTTTAGGGTCGTCTGCAATGATAACGTCGGCGCGCGCTGCCGGCGCCACCGCGAAGCGCCATTCGTTGCCGTAACGCGACCAGATCGCGTACTGCGCGGTGCCCTTGCCTGGCGACAGTTTCATGCTGAGGGCGTTGCCATCGCGCCTGGCGGCGACGCCAGGCAGGCCTGGCGCGTCGCTGCCCAGCCAAGGCGTCGCCGGCACCAGCGCCGGCCCGGCGTAGTGGCCGGCTTTGAGCTGGTCGGCGATGCCCTTGCGGTTGCCCATCAGTGCAGCCATGCTGAAATGCACGTGGCCGCTGGCGGCCGGACGCGCACGCGTGGCGGCGATCTGCGCGACGATCTCTTGCGGCGGGAAATCCTTGGTCGGCGCGCCGATGCGGCTGGTAAACAGCCCCGGCCAGATGTGGCGGCCCTTGCGGTTCTGGCCCACCCAGTAATCGAGCAGCACCGGATACGACTGCGCCGGCGCCGCGATCGACCAGTACAGCTGCGGCGACAGGTAATCGAGCCAGCCTTTCTCCAGCCACAGCTCGGCGTCGGCGTACAGCTTGTCGTACTGGCTGAAGCCGACGATGCCGGCCGGGCGCAGCGCCGGCTTGCCGAGGCCGAACGGGCTGATGCCGAACAGCACCCAGTTCTTCTCGCGGTGAATGCCGGTGTACAGCGCCTCGATCAGGCGGTTGACGTTGTCGCGGCGCCAGGACGACCGGTCCAGCTTGCCGCCGGCCGCCAGGTAGCGCTGCCATGCCGGCTGGTCCGGGAAGTCGAGCTCGGTCTTCGGCGCGTTGCCGTCCAGCGCGGCCGCTTCGCCGGCGGCGCCGGGCGCCTCGATCGGGTAGGGATAGAAATAGTCGTCGATGTGGACGCCGTCGATGTCGTAGCGGCGCACCACGTCGAGCACGACGTCGAGCGTCTGCTTCGACGCCGATTCCTCGGCCGGGTCCATCCACAGGAACTTGCCGTATTGCTTCACCGCCGCCGGATTGAGCTTGGCGATGTGGCCGCTTGAGACCGGCGACTTGGCGCCCGAGTGGCGCGCCCGGTACGGATTGAACCAGGCGTGCAGCTGCAGGCCGCGCGCATGCGCCTCGGTCACCCAGAACTTCAGCGGGTCATACAGCGGCTGCGGCTCCTTGCCTTGCGCGCCGGTCAGGTATTCGGTCCACGGCTCCAGCTTGGATGGGTAGATCGCGTCGGCGCTCGGGCGCACCTGCAGCACCACCGCGTTCAGGTTCATCGCGCGGGCGCGGTCGAGGATGGCGATCGCCTCGGCCTGCTGTTGCGCGGAATTCAGATTGGGCTTGGTCGGCCAGTCGATGTTGGCCACCGTCGACACCCACACTGCGCGGAACTCGCGCGGCGCGGCCGGCGGCGCCAGCGTCGGGCCGGCCGGCAATGCGCCTGGCGTGACCGCGACGGGCGCGACGATGACGGGCGCCTTCGGCTTCACCGTGGTGCAGCTCGCCAGCACGGCAGCAATGGTCAGCGCACCGGCCAACGATCCAATTTTCTTCATAGTAGGCTGCAAGGCAACTCCATTTTTAGACTTTGACGAACCATTTATTGCGCCACATGATCCAGGCGATCGCGAACATGAAGGCGTTAAACAGCAGAGCATAAAGCAAGGACGTATTCACTGGCGCAATCGGCAGCGCGCGGATCGGCGCGTACAGCATTTTGCCAAGCGACAGCATCGTGCCGTCCGGCTGGGTGAATTTGATAAAGCCGAGCATCTTGGCGATCAGGCCGGAGACGGCGAAGATGAACAGCGCGTTCATGCCGTAGATCACGAACGGCCGGCTCCAGCGTCCGGCGGCCGCGCGCAGCGCGGCGCTCGGGCTGACGTCGAGCAGCCAGTAGAACGCCGCGAACGCCAGCAGCGCCCAGCCGCTCATCCACAGGCAGAACGATGGCGTCCACAAGCTCTTGTTGATAGGCATGAGGATGGTGTCGAGGATCGAGCCCAGCGCCAGCATCAGCAAGCCCGCCAGCAGCAGCCAGACGGTCTGCTCGCTGCGCGGCGTGCTTGAGATCAGCCAGCGCCCGGCCAGCACGCCGACCAGCTGGCTGCACAGCGCCGGGATCGTGCTCAGCAGGCCTTCCGGATCCCACGTCTTCGATTGCACCCACAGGTGCTTGCCCAGCGCCAGCCGGTCGAGCCAGGCGCCGATGTCCTTGCCGGGCTCCAGCACGCCGGCGCCGATGCCGGGCACCGGCACCCACAGCATCAGCGCCGAATACGCCGCCAGCAGGCCGGCGATCCACGCCAGCTGCTGGCGCCAGCTGCAATACACGACGATCGGCGCGGCCAGCAGCGTGCAGACGGCAATGCGCTGCAGCACGCCGGGGATGCGCACCGTGTCGAAATTGAAATGGGGAATCAGGTTCAGCGCGAAGCCGATCAGGAAGATCAGCAGCGCCCGCACGGCCAGCTTGCGCAGCAGGCGCGGCTTGTCGAAGCCGGCTTGCGCCAGGCGCCCCAGCGACAGCGCCATCGACACTCCGCCGATGAAGAGAAAAAAAGGGAAGATGGTGTCGGTGAAGGTCCAGCCGTGCCACTTGGCATGCGCCAGCTGCGGGTAGAGATTGCTCCAGTCGCCGGGGTTATTCACCAGCACCATCGCGGCGATGGTGAAGCCGCGAAATGCGTCCAGCGATGTGAGCCGTCCCCCGGTATCCTTCATCGGCCCTACTTCTTGCCGAATTCTGGATCGATCTTCACCAGCGCCGCCATGATGAAGGCCGGAATCGTCATCACGCAGACGTAGATGAAGAAGTTCTGGTAGCCGAGGAATTCCTGGATGCGCCCGCTGACCATGCCTGGCAACATCATGCCGAGCGCCATCAGGCCGGTGCAGATGGCGTAGTGCGCCGTCTTGTGTTCGCCGTCGGCCACCATGATCATGTACATCATCATCGCGGTGAAGCCGAAGCCGTAGCCGAACTGTTCCAGCGCCAGGAAGGCCGACACCACCACCAGGTCCTGCGGCTGCGCGCTGGCCAGGTAGACGAACACCAGGTCGGGGATGTGCACCGAGAACACCATCAGCCACAGGCAGCGCTTCAGGCCAAGCTTCGAAATGACGTAGCCGCCGAGCAGCCCGCCCAGCACCAGCGCCGTCACCCCGACGGTGCTGTAGGCGATGCCGACCTGCTTGACAGTGAGGCCCAGCCCACCTTTGACGAGCGGATCCATCAGGAACGGCGCCACCAGCTTCAGCAGCTGCGACTCGCCCAGCCGGTACGTCAAGATGAACCCGAGGATCAGCCAGATGTCGCGCCGCTTGAAGAAGGCGCCGAAGGTGGCGAAGAATTCCTTCAGGTAGTTATCGCTTTGCACGACCGCGTGGTCTTCCAGCGGGCGCGGCAGGATGAAGTGGTGGTACACGCACAGCATCAGGAACATTCCCGCCAGCACGAAAAAGACCACCGACCAGGCCAGGTGGACGTCACCGGTCATTTCGGTAAGCTGGCCGGCCAGGTACACCAGGCCGCCCTGGCCGGCGAGCATGCCGAGCCGGTAAAAGGTGCTGCGCACGCCGACGAACGCGGCCTGCTGCTGCTGGCGCAGGCCGAGCATGTAGAAGCCGTCGGCGGCAATGTCGTGGGTGGCGGAACTGAAGGCCATCAGCCACATCACCGCCAGGCTGGCCTGGAAGAACCCCGGCAGCCGCATGGTCAGCGCGACCATCGCCAGCGACGCGCCGATCACCAGTTGCAGGCCGACGATCCACCAGCGCTTGGTGCGGAACATGTCGACCACGGGCGACCACAGCGGCTTGATCACCCACGGCAGGTACAGCCAGCTGGTGTAGAGCGCGATGTCGGTATTCGACACCCCAAGGTCCTTGTACATGACGACCGACAGCATCATCACGATGACGTACGGAATCGACTGGCTGAAATAGAGGGACGGGATCCACGCCCAGGGGCGGCTCTTCACTGGTGCTGTTTGCATAGGTCTTTCGTGATCGAGCCGTGCGTCGTGCTATGCCGCGAGTGCCTGGCGCACGCTGCCGCGCGCCGCCTCGAGCAATGCCCTGGCCTGGTCGATACTGGTTTTTTTAGACAGGGCCACGATGGCGACCTTGACATGGAAATCGCATTGCTCCAACGCAGCTCTAGCCGCGCTTTCCTCGGCGCCGGTGGCAAACATCGTCAGCCGTACCGCGCGCAGCACCAGCTTGGCGTTGGTCGGCTTCAAGTCTACCATCAGGTTGCCGTAGACCTTGTTCAAACGCACCATCAGCGCCGACGAAAACGTGTTCAGCGCGATCTTCTGCGAGGTGCCGGCCTTCAGCCGCGTGCTGCCGGAAATGATCTCGGCGCCGGTGTCGAGGGTGACGCCGATTTCGGCCTCGTTCGCCACCGGCGAATCGGTATTGTTGGCAAAGCCCACCGTCAGCGCGCCGACCGCGCGCGCCGCGCGCAGCGCGCCCAGCACGTACGGCGTGCCGCCGGACGCGGCCAGCAGCAGCACGACATCGTTGCCAGTCGGATTGGTCGCCATCAGGTCGGCCGCGCCTTGCTCGAGATCGTCCTCGGCGCCTTCGACGGCGACGAACATCGCCTGGCTGCCGCCGGCCAGCAGCGCCAGCGCGCGCTCGTGCGGCCACGAAAAGGTCGGGTACAGTTCCACGCTGTCGAGCAGGCCCAGGCGGCCCGACGTGCCGGCGCCGACATAGATCAGGCGCCCGCCCGCTTCCATCCGCGGCACCGCCGCGGTGACGGCGGCGGCCAGGCGCGGCGCCGCCGCGCGCACCGCCTTGACGGCGTTGGTCTGGTCGTCGACCAGCGTGTTGATCAGTTCCGTGGTCGGATACTGGTCGAGCAGCGCGTGTTCCTGGGAGGGAGTTTCTGTTTTGAGCATCGCCGTCTGACGTGGAATAGGGGTTGCTACCAGTGTAATACCAACCACCCGGCGCCTCCCATGAAAGGAGATGCCGCGGCCATTCCGAAAGGTTATGAAGAGCTTACGGTCCCGCTCAGGAGACGCGTCGCATTTCCGCCACAAAATCGTAATGGTCGCTGCGGCAGTACGAATGGGTCAGCTCGACCGCCTGGCCCGACTCGAGGTAGCCGATGCGGGTGATGAACAGCACCGCCTGGCCTTCCGGGATGCCGAGCTGGCCGGCCAGCATCGCCGGCGCGTTCATTGCGCGGATGTGCTGCAGCGCGCGCACCGGCATGTGGCCGGTCAGCGCCAGGTGTTCATACAGCGAGCCGCCGACGCTCTCGGGGCGCGGCAGCACGCTGGCCGGAATCACGCTCACCTCATACGCCATGACGACGTCGTCTGCCAGGCGCAGCCGCTCGAGGCGGGCGACGCGGGTGTGCGGCGACAGCCCGAGGCTGAGCTGCTCGTCGGCCGCGGCCACCACGGTCCCGCGCTTGAGCCATTGCGAGCGCGGCCGGTAGCCGCGCTGCAGCAGCTGCTCTGAAAAACTGGACAGGTTCGATAGCGGCTGCTCGATGCGCGGCGCCACGTAGTTGCCGGAGCCGCGCCGGCGCACCACCAGCCCCTGGCCGACCAGCTGGTCGATCGCCTTGCGCGCCGTCACGCGCGATACGTCGAGTTGTTCCGACAGCAGGCGTTCCGACGGCAGCGCCTGGTCGACCTGGTAGCGTCCTTCGCGTACATCCTGGATCAGCTTGCGCGCAACCTGCATGTAAAGCGGCGAATTGTCGTTCAGGTTCGCCCGGAAATCGGTACTCGTATTGCTCATTGTTGTCTTTCGATCGATCCGGCCCCGGCCTGACCCCGCTGTTGCTGGCATTTTATCCCGACTTCATTAGCCGAGTCGACCAGACTAGTTTCCATAACAAAAGTTTATGCCATCTTAACTTCAATTCATTGGCCGCCGCGCGAGGCTGTCCCGTATGCTGCAATGGAACAACGAAAGGGATCGCGATGAAACAGGGCAGGCGTACATTGCTGGGGCTCGCCGTGCTGGGCGGCATCAGCCGCTTCGTCGGCGCGGCGCCGGCCGACGGCGTGCTCGACCGCGAACTGGCCGACATCGCCGGCGACCCCGACTGCACGCTCGCCAGCCTGTCCGTGCTGGCGATCCGCCGCGGCAAAGTCGCCTACGCGCGCCAGTTCGGCCAGCGCTACCTCGATCCGGCGGCGCGCCCGGCCGACCGCCACACGCTGTACCGCATCGCCTCCATCTCCAAGATGATGACCACGCTCGGCGTCATGATGCTGGTCGAGCAGGGCAAGCTCGACCTCGATGCCGACGCCGGCGACTACCTCGGCTTCGCGCTGCGCAATCCCCATTTCCCCGACCGCGTCGTCACGCTGCGCACCCTGCTGACCCACACCTCCTCGCTGCGCGACGACGCCGGCTATTCGTGGCCGGCCGACACCGCGCTGTCGACCATCCTGGTGCCCGGCGCCAGCCGCCACGGCAAGGGCGAGATGTGGGCCCGCAACGCCGCGCCCGGCGCCTATTTCACCTATTGCAACCTGAACTGGGGGGTCATCGGCACCGTGATGGAGCGCGTCACCGGCGAGCGCTTCGACCGCCTGATGAAGCGCCTGCTGCTCGATCCGCTCGGCCTGCGCGGCGGCTTCAACCCGTCCGAGTTCGCGCCGGCTGACCTGGCCAACCTCGCCACGCTGTACCGCAAGCGCACCGTCGACACCGAGGTGTGGGACGCCGCCGGCCCGTGGGTCGCCCAGGTTGACGACTACGGCGCGCGCGCGCCGGCGCCGCCGGCGGGCATCGCCGGCTACGTCATCGGCGCCAACGCCACCCCCTTCAGCCCCACTGGCGGGCTGCGCGTTTCGGCCCACGACATGGGCCAGGTGATGCTGATGCTGATGAACGGCGGCCGCCACCACGGCCGCCGCCTGCTGGCGCCGGCCACCATCGAACGCATGTTCGCGCGCCACTGGACCTACGACGGCAGCAATGGCGACACCAACGGCGGCCTGTTCAACTGCTGGGGACTCGGCAACCAGCAGTTCCCCGACCGTCCCGGCATGCAGCTGGTCGACGGCGGCGGCTTCGAGGGCATCGGTCACCTTGGCGAAGCGTACGGGCTGATGTCGGTGTTCGTGTTCGACCCGGCGACCGGCAACGGCATGGTCGCGCTGGTCGGCGGCACCTCGTCCGACCCGGCAGCGCGCAAGGGCCGGCATTCGTCGCTTGCCCGTTTCGAGGAACGCATCCTGACCGCCCTTTACCGCCGCGCGATACTGGCAGATACCGCCGGTCAGGCCGGCTAGCATGAATGTTGGTTATGACCGCACCATCTTCATTCATTGGCCCGATCCTCGGCCAGCCCCTAAGCTGGACGACCACATATAAGAACAACGGGACGGCATGCAGGACGTAATCGTAATCGGCGGCGGTGTGATCGGTCTGACATCGGCCTGGTGGCTGCTGGAAGCGGGCTACGGCGTCACGCTGCTTGAACGCGAAGCGGTGGTCGGCAGCGCCGCGAGCTTTCGCAACGGCGGCCAGCTAAGCTACCGCTACGTCTCGCCGCTGGCCGACCAGGGCGTGCCGCTCAAGGCCGTCCAGTGGATGTTCCAGCAAGACGGCCCGCTGCACTTCCGTCCCGAGGCCGACCTGCGCCAGTGGCGCTGGCTGGCCAGCTTCCTCGCCAACTGCAACGCCGCCTCCAACCGCAAGACCACCTCCAAGCTGCTCGAACTGGGCGAACTGTCGCGCCGCGCGATGGGCGAACTCGAACTGACCATCCCGCTCGACGCCTTCTCCTGGCGCGACGCCGGCAAGATGGTGGTGTACCGCTCCAAAAAAGTATTCGACAAGGCGGTGGCCCGTCCCGATTCCGAAGACGCGCGCCAGGTGCTGTCGCCCGAAGAATGCGTCGCCCGCGAGCCGGCGCTGGCCGCGGCCTTGCCGCAGCTGGCCGGCGGCATCTTCAACGAAGGCGAAGCGGTCGCCGACTGCCACGCCTTCTGCCAGGCGCTGGCCGACCGCCTCAAGTCGCACCCGCGCTTTCGCGGCGTGGTCAATGGTGAAGCGCGCCGCTTCATCGTCGACAGCGGCAAGGTGATCGGCCTCGACACCAGCGCCGGCATGCTGACCGCGGGCGCCTACGTGCTGGCCGCCGGCATCCAGAGCCGCGACCTCGCCGCCGGCGCCGACATCTACCTGCCGCTGTATCCGCTCAAGGGCTACAGCCTGACCGCGCCGATCCGCGCCAGCGACCGCGCGCCCGAGATTTCTGTCACCGACTTCGAACGCAAGGTGCTGTACGCGCGCATTGGCGACTCGCTGCGGGTTGCCGCCATGGTCGACATGGTTGGCGAAGACCTCTCGCTCGACGCCAGGCGCATCGCCGGCCTGACGCGCCAGGTGCGCGAGACGATGCCGCACGCCGCCGACTACGACCGCATCTCGCCGTGGGCCGGCCTGCGTCCGGCCACGCCCGACAGCGCGCCGATCATCGGCGCCACCCGCTACCCGAATTTGTGGCTCAATGTCGGCCAGGGTCCGCTCGGCTTCACCTTTGCGTGCGGCTCGGCCAAGCTGCTGGCCGACTGCGTGCGCGGCAAGGCCCCGCCGTTCTCGATGGACGGCCTGACGCTGCGCTAAGCGCTGGTGTCAGGTCTGACATTCGGACATTTCCCGCTATAAACGCCGGTGTCAGGTCTGACATTCGGACATTCACGTTAAAAATGTCCGAATGTCAGACCTGACACCAGAGTTTTCGATGCAACGTTACTGGCCGATGGCCGCGGCGATCTTGTCCCAGTACATCTTCTGCCAGCCCTCCTTGAGATGCTCGCCCATCCCCTCCGGATAGCCGGCCTGCTCGAACGTCAGCCGCGTGCCCGCGCCCTCTGCCGCCAGCGCAAACGTCGCGATCGAATACACGCCCGGCGCCCAGTTCCCCGCGCGCCACGCCTGCACCAGCCGCTCGCCCGGCACCGCCTCGATATTGCGGCCGGTGATCATGCCGCCGAAGCACGAGAACCCGCCGCCCTCGACGCCGCCGATCTCGGCCGGCGCGCCCGACCAGCCGGCGAATTGAACGCCGTCGGTCAGCGCTTCATAAACACGCTGCGGCGGCGCGGCGAAAGTAACTTTCTGGTGAATCGTCGACATGATGGCTTCCTTTCCTGTGAATGAGGTGGCAATCCTAAACCAAATGGTTTAATATTACAAGATGCGCACCGCCACTCCCGACCCCCATCACCTCGACCGCCTGTTCCATGCGCTGTCCGACCGCACCCGCCGCGCGCTGATCACGCGCCTGGCCGCCGGTCCCGGCACCATCGGCGAACTGGCGGCGCCGTTCGCCATGTCGCTGCCGGCGGTGTCGAAGCACATCCGCGTGCTGGAAGAGGGCGGCCTGGTCACCCGCGCCGTCGACGGCCGCGTGCACCGCTGCAGCCTGTCGCCCGAAGGGCTGCGCGCCGCCGAACACTGGCTGGCGCACTACCGCGCATTCTGGGAATCGTCGCTCGATGCGCTCGCGCGCTACGTCGAAGACGGCCCCGCCTGAAAGGATCACATGCCGAACAACCTGCCGGGCCTGACGCTTGTCGTGCGCCGCTCGATCCGCGCCTCCGCCGAACGCCTGTTCGACGCCTGGACGCGCCCCGAGCAGCTGGTGCAGTGGTGGGGCCCGCAGGGCGCTCACTGCCCGCACGCGGAGGTGGATTTGCGGGTCGGCGGCAGCTACCGCATCGGCAACCGATTCGGCGACGGCGCGATTGTGTGGATCGGCGGCCGCTTTGAAGCGATCGAACGCCCGCGCCGGCTGGTCTACAGCTGGACCATCGAGCCGGCCGACAGCGCCGAACGCGTGACGGTCAGCTTCGATGAACGCGATGGCGTCACCGAAGTGGTGCTGGTCCACGAGCGCATTGCCGACGCGCCCAGCCGCGACCAGCACGAGCAGGGCTGGAACGGCTGCCTCGACGGCCTGGTCGACTACCTGTCGGCCTGACAGCAGCCGAGGGTGACGTTGCGCCAGCCATCGGCAAAATGGCGGATAATGATAGCTTCCGCCAGCCGCCAATCTTTCATGCCCTCACCTCCCAAACCAGCTGCCTGCCCGTGCGGCGGCGGCGCCTTTGCCGCCTGCTGCGGCCCGTTCCTGGCCGGCGCCGCGATCGCACCTTCGGCCGAACTGCTGATGCGCTCGCGCTACTCGGCCTACACCCTGCGCGACGAAGCCTACCTGCGCGCCACTTGGCATCCGAGCACGCTGCCGGCCGGCCCGATCATTGATCAAGATGAGAAGTTACAGTGGCTCGGACTTGAGGTAGAATCTGCTTTACGTTTACGTCAACGTAAAGCAAACTTGCCTGATGCGCCAGATCGCGATACCGTAGAATTCGTCGCCCGCTACAAGGTCGCGGGACGCGCGCATCGCCTGCACGAAGTAAGCCGTTTCGTGCGCGAGCACGGCGCCGGCGCGGCACGCTGGTTTTACCTCGACGGCAGCTTCCCGAACAAGTAGCGCACACAAGAAGGATACGAATGCCTCATATCGACAGCAAGCTCAATCCACGCAGCGACGATTTCAAGGCCAACGCGGCCGCCATGCAAGTCATCGTCGACGACCTGCATGCCAGGGTGACGGCGGTAGCGGCCGGCGGCGGCGCCGCCGCCAGCGCCAAGCATGTCGCGCGCGGCAAGCTGCTGCCGCGCGACCGCGTGCAGATGCTGCTCGATCCGGGCACGCCCTTCCTCGAGTTTTCGCAACTGGCCGCCTTCGGCATGTACCAGGACGCCAACGGCGCCGACTCCGCTCCCGCGGCCGGCATCATCACCGGCATCGGCCGCATCGAAGGCCAGGAGTGCGTCATCGTCTGTAACGACGCCACCGTCAAGGGCGGCACCTACTATCCGATCACCGTCAAGAAGCACCTGCGCGCGCAGGAGATCGCCGACCAGAACAACCTGCCGTGCGTCTACCTGGTCGATTCGGGCGGCGCCAACCTGCCCAACCAGGACGACGTCTTCCCCGACCGCGACCACTTCGGCCGCATCTTCTTCAACCAGGCCAACCTCTCGGCCAAGGGGATCCCGCAGATCGCCGTGGTGATGGGTTCCTGCACCGCCGGCGGCGCCTACGTGCCGGCGATGAGCGACGAGTCCATCATCGTGAAAGAGCAGGGCACGATTTTCCTCGGCGGCCCGCCGCTGGTCAAAGCGGCCACCGGCGAAGTCGTCAGCGCCGAAGACCTCGGCGGCGGCGACGTCCACACCCGCCTGTCCGGCGTCGTCGACCACCTGGCGCAGGACGACCTGCACGCGCTGTCGCTGGCGCGCACGATCGTGTCGAACCTGAACCGCACCAAGCCGCGGCAAATGGCGCTGCGCGAGTCCAGCGAGCCGAAATATCCGGCCAAGGAGCTGTACGGCGTCATCCCGGTCGACACCCGCAAGCCCTTCGACGTGCGCGAAGTGATCGCGCGCATCGTCGACGGCAGCGAATTCGACGAATTCAAGGCTCGCTACGGCACCACGCTCATTTGCGGCTTCGCTCACATCTACGGCGTCAAGGTCGGCATCATCGCCAACAACGGCATCCTGTTCTCGGAGTCGGCGCTCAAGGCCACCCACTTCATCGAGCTGTGCTGCCAGCGCAAGATCCCGCTGGTGTTCCTACAGAACATCACCGGCTTCATGGTCGGGCGCAAATACGAAAACGAAGGCATCGCCCGCAACGGCGCCAAGATGGTCACTGCGGTCGCCACCGCCTCGGTACCGAAGTTCACCGTCATCATCGGCGGCAGCTTCGGCGCCGGCAACTACGGCATGTGCGGGCGCGCCTTCTCGCCGCGCTTCCTGTGGATGTGGCCGAACGCGCGCATCTCGGTGATGGGCGGCGACCAGGCCGCCAGCGTGCTGGCCACGGTCAAGCGCGACAACATCGAAGGCAAGGGCGGCGCCTGGACGCCTGAGGAAGAAGCCGCGTTCAAGCAGCCGATCAAGGATCAGTACGAGCACCAGGGCCACCCGTATTACGCCACCGCGCGCCTGTGGGACGACGGCGTGATCGACCCGGCCGACACCCGCATGGTGCTGGGCCTCGGCCTCTCGGCCTCGCTCAACGCCGAAATCGGCGACACGAAGTTCGGCGTATTCCGGATGTAAGGGGAACACAGATGAACTGGCAGGCTATCGACATCACGATGCATGAACGCGTCGCCACCGTCACGCTCGACCGCCCGGACGTGCGCAACGCGTTCAACGAAGGGACCATCGCCGAACTGGCGCTGGCCTTCGATGAACTCGGCCGCGACGAGGACGTGCGCGCCATCGTGCTGGCCGCAAACGGCAGCGCATTCTGCGCCGGCGGCGATCTCAATTGGATGAAGCAGATGGCCGCCTACTCGGACGCCGAGAACCTGGCGGACGCCGGCAAGCTGGCCGACATGCTGCGCACCATCTACCTGTGCCCGAAACCGGTGATCGCGCGCATCCAGGGCGACTGCTACGCCGGCGGCATGGGCCTGGTCGCGGCTTGCGACATCGCCGTGGCGGCCGAGGAAGCGAACTTCTGCCTCAGCGAGGTCAAGCTCGGGCTGATCCCGGCCACCATCTCGCCCTACGTGATCAAGGCGATGGGCGAGAACGCCGCGCGCCGCTACTTCCTGACCGCCGAACGCTTTTCGGCGCGCGAGGCGCACCGCATCGGCTTCGTGCACGAGCTGGTGGCCGCCGCCGACCTCGACGTGGCGGTCGCCGCCATCGTCAAGGCGCTCGTCAACAACAGCCCGAACGCGGTGAAGGAGGCCAAGGTGCTGGTGCGCGACATCGCCGGCCGGCCGGTCGACAATGCGCTGCTGGCCGACACCGCCGAGCGCATCGCCGCCATCCGCGCGTCCACCGAAGGGCGCGAAGGCGTCGCCTCCTTCCTCGAAAAACGCAAACCCTCGTGGCTGGCCTGATCCGTGGAAGCCGATAACACCGCCACCGACTGGGTCGCCCGCAGCCTCAAGAGCGTCTGGCACCCATGCACTCAGATGCAGCACCACGAGACGGTGCCGCTGGTGGCGGTCAGCCATGGCCGCGGCGCGTGGCTGTACGACCATGACGGCAAGCGCTACCTCGACGCGATCAGCTCCTGGTGGGTCAACCTGTTCGGCCACGCCAACGCCCGCATCAACGCCGAACTGAAGGACCAGCTCGACCGGCTGGAGCACGCCATGCTGGCCGGCTTCACGCACGAGCCGGTGGTGCGCCTGTCGGAGCAGTTGTCGAGCATGACCGGCAACGTGCTCGGCCACGCCTTCTACGCCTCCGACGGCGCCTCGGCGGTGGAGATCGCGCTGAAGATGAGCTTCCACGCGTGGCGCAATGCCGGCCGTTCGAGCAAGCAGGAATTCGTCTGCCTGAAGGGCAGCTACCACGGCGAGACCATCGGCGCGCTCGCCGTCACCGACGTTGCGCTGTTCAAGGACGCCTACGGCCCGCTGCTGCGCGCCGCCCGCGTGGTGGCGTCGCCGGACGCGCGCAACGCCGTCGAAGGCGAATCGGCGCAGGACGTCGCCCGCCGCGCCGCGCGGGACGTCGAAGCGCTGTTCGCCGAGCGCGCCGACCACATCGCCGCCATCATCATCGAGCCGCTGGTGCAGTGCGCGACCGGCATGGCGATGCACGACCCGCTGTATTTGCAGCTGGTGCGGGCCCTGTGCGACCGCTACCAGGTGCACATGATCGTCGACGAGATCGCGGTCGGCTGCGGCCGCACCGGCACCTTCTTCGCCTGCGAGCAGGCCGCCATCTGGCCCGACTTCCTGTGCCTGTCGAAAGGCATCAGCGGCGGCTACCTGCCGCTGTCGCTGGTGCTCACGCGCGACGACATCTACCAGGCGTTCTACAGCGCCGACGTCACGCGCGGCTTCCTGCACTCGCACTCGTACACCGGCAATCCGCTGGCCTGCCGCGCGGCGCTGGCGACGCTGGCCATCTTCCGCGACGACGATGTGCTGAACACGAACAAAGCGCGTGCCGCAAGCCTGACCGCGGCCTTGGCGCCGCTGGCGCAGGACGAGCGCGTGCGCCACTTCCGCCAGCGTGGCATGATCTGGGCGTTCGACGCGATCGAGCCCGATCCGGTGCGGGCGGCCACCTTCTCGCGCCGCTTCTTCGCCGCCGCGCTCGACAACGAACTGCTGCTGCGCCCGATCGGCGCCACCGTCTACCTGATGCCGCCGTACGTGCTCGACGACGAAGAAACCGCGCTGCTCGCCGCGCGCACCCGCAAGGTATTCGACCAGGTGATGCAAGCATGACGGACATGATCGCCGACATCGACCGCCAGCTGCGCGAGCTCGACGAGCGCAGCCTGACCCGCCGCCGCCGCGCGGTCGACACGCCGTGCGCGCCGCGCCTCGAAGTGGAAGGCCGGCCGCTGCTGGCGTTCTGCAGCAACGACTATCTTGGCCTCGCCGCCCATCCGGCGGTGGTGGCGGCGCTGCGCGAAGGGGCCGCGCTGTACGGCGCCGGCAGCGGCGCCTCGCACCTGATCAGCGGCCATGGCCGCGCCCACACGCTGCTGGAAGACCGCCTCGCCGAATTCGAAAGCCCACACCTCGACAACGCGCGCGCGATCACCTTCTCGACCGGCTACATGGCCAACCTGGCGATCCTGACCGCGCTGGGCGCCGACGCCGGCGCCGAGATCTTCTCCGAACAGCTCAACCACGCCTCGCTGATCGACGGCGCCCGGCTGGCGCGCGCGCAAGTGAAGCTGTATCCGCATGCCGGCGTCGCCGAACTCGAAGCGCTGCTGGCAGCGAGCAGCGCGGCCACCAAGATCGTCGTCACCGACAGCGTCTTCAGCATGGACGGCGACCTGGCGCCGCTGCCGGCGCTGCTGGCGCTGTGCGAACGCCACGGCGCCTGGCTGGTGGTGGACGATGCCCACGGCTTCGGCACGCTCGGCGCGCACGGGCGCGGCGCGCTTGAGCACTTCAACCTGCGCTCGCCCAACCTGGTCTACATGGGCACCCTCGGCAAGGCGGCCGGCGTGGCCGGCGCCTTCGTCGCCGCGCACGCCAGCGTGATCGAGCTGATGATCCAGCGCGCCCGCCCCTACATCTACACCACCGCGGCGCCGCCGGCGCTGGCGCACGCGCTGCTGGCCAGCCTCGACATCATCGGCGGCGCCGAGGGCGTCGCCCGCCGCGCCCACCTTGGTTCGCTCGTCGATCAGTTCCGCAGCGGCCTGCGGCTGGAGCGCTGGCAGCACCCGCCATCGGAGACGGCGATCCAGCCGATCGTCATCGGCGCCAATGAAGAAGCGCTGCGCGCCGGCGCCGGCTTGTACGGGCAGGGCCTGTGGGTGCCGGCGATCCGTCCGCCGACAGTCCCGGCGGGCACCGCGCGCCTGCGCGTGACGCTGTCGGCCGCCCACACCCATGAAGATGTCGCGCAGCTCGCCGCCGCGCTCAACCAGCTGGAAAGGACTTGAGATGAGCCTCAACGATCCGGTCGATCCCCTGATCGCCACCGTCACCGCGGCCGCCCCCGTGCTCGACACCGAACCGAAGGCGCAGGCGGTGGGCGGCCTGCCGTCGCGCTTCTCCTGCTTCGTCACCGGCACCGACACCGAAATCGGCAAGACGCTGGTATCGGCGGCGATCCTGCACAAGCTGGTGTCCTCGGGCGTGCGCGCCTGCGGCATGAAGCCGGTCGCCGCCGGCGCCGAGATGCGTGACGGCGAACTGCACAACGACGACGCCGACCAGCTGATCGCCGTCTCCAACGTGCACCTGCCTGGCAACCTGACCACGCCCTACATGCTGCGCGCCGCGGCCGCGCCGCACATCGCCGCCGCCCTCGACGGCGTCACCATCGAGCCGGTGCCGATCATCGCCGCCTACGCCGAAATCGCCGCCGCCTCCGACGCCGTGGTGGTGGAGGGCGTCGGCGGCTTCCGCGTGCCGCTGGCCGACAATTTCGACAGCGCCGACCTGGCCGCGCAGCTGAACCTGCCGATGGTGCTGGTGGTCGGCCTGCGCCTCGGCTGCATCAGCCACAGCCTGCTGACGCTTGAAGCTATTGTTGCCCGCAACCTCGTGCTGGCCGGCTGGGTCGTCAACGAGATCGACCCCGACATGCAGTTCGCCGACGAAAACGTCGAAGCGCTGCGCCAGCGCATACCGGCGCCGCTGCTGGGCCGCGTGCCTTATCTGGACAATCCGACGGCTGCCAGGGCGGCCGAATACATCGAACTGGCGGGGCTGCCTGGTTGGCCGCCCGTGCAAGACTAAACTAGCAAAAGGAATCACCCCATGTCCGAACTTTCCTTCCACCGGCCTGCCGCCGCCATTACCATTGCCGATACCGCCACCTGGCCGCTGGCCGACGTGCTGGCGCTGTTCGAGCTGCCGTTCAACGACCTGATGTTCCAGGCGCAGAGCGCGCACCGCGCCAACTTCCCCGACGGCGACGTCGAGCTGGCGACGCTGTTGTCGATCAAGACCGGCGGCTGCGAAGAAGACTGCGGCTACTGCCCGCAGGCGGCGCGCTACGACACCGGCGTCGAGGCCAAGAAGCTGCTCGGCATCGACACCGTGCTCGACGCCGCGCGCCAGGCCAAGGCCAACGGCGCCACCCGCTTCTGCATGGGCGCCGCCTGGCGTGGCCCGAAGGACCGCGACATGGACAAGGTCGAAGAGATGGTGCGCGAAGTCAAAGCGCTCGGCCTCGAAACCTGCGCTACCCTCGGCATGCTCGAAGAAGGCCAGGCCGACCGCCTGAAGAACGCCGGCCTCGATTACTACAACCACAACCTCGACACCGCGCCCGAGTTCTACAACAACGTCATCTCGACGCGCGAATACCAGGACCGCCTCGATACCCTCGGCAAGGTGCGCAACGCCGGCCTGAAGGTCTGCTGCGGCGGCATCGTCGGCATGGGCGAGTCGCGTGCCCAGCGCGCCGGCCTGATCGCGCAGCTGGCCAACCTGAATCCGTATCCGGAATCGGTGCCGGTCAATCACCTGGTGCAGGTCGAAGGCACGCCGCTGCACGGCCTCGATCCGCTCGACCCGTTCGAATTCGTGCGCACCATCGCGGTGGCGCGCATCACGATGCCGAAGGCGCGCGTGCGCCTGTCGGCGGGCCGCCGGCAGATGGGCGAAGCGGTGCAGGCGATGTGCTTCCTGGCCGGCGCCAATTCGATCTTTTACGGCGACAAGCTGCTCACCACCGACAACCCGGAAGCCTCGGACGACCGCGCGCTGCTCGAAAAGCTCGGCCTCGTCACGCGCGCTTCGACGCTCGACTCGGCGCCAAAAGCGGCCTGCGGCGGCTAATTTTTTTATCACCGATCAACCACGCTTCGGGAATACAACGCATGTTCAATAAAATCCTCATCGCCAACCGCGGCGAAATCGCCTGCCGCGTCGCCGCCACTGCGCGCCGCATGGGCATCAAGACCGTCGCGGTGTATTCGGAAGCCGACGCCGGCGCGAAGCACGTGGCGGTGTGCGACGAGGCGGTGCTGATCGGCCCCGCGGCCGCCAAGGAAAGCTACCTGTGCGGCGACAAGATCATCGCCGTGGCGCTGGCCACCGGCGCCGAAGCGATCCATCCAGGCTACGGCTTCCTGTCCGAGAACGCCGACTTCGCCGACGCCTGCAAGGCCGCCGGCCTGGTGTTCATCGGCCCGCCGGCGTCGAGCATGCGGGCGATGGGTTCGAAGTCGGCGGCCAAGTCGCTGATGGAGCATGCCGACGTGCCGCTGGTGCCGGGCTACCACGGCGACGAGCAGGATCCCGACTTCCTGCAGCAGCAGGGCGACCGCATCGGCTACCCGGTGCTGCTGAAGGCCTCGGCCGGCGGCGGCGGCAAGGGCATGCGCGTGATCGAGCGCTCGGAAGACTTCAAGGCGGCCCTGGCGTCGTGCAAGCGCGAGGCGATCAGCTCCTTCGGCGACGACAAGGTACTGGCCGAAAAATACCTGACCCGGCCGCGCCACATCGAGATCCAGGTGTTCGCCGACAGCCACGGCAACTGCGTCTACCTGCACGAGCGCGACTGCTCGGTGCAGCGGCGTCACCAGAAGGTGCTGGAAGAGGCGCCGGCCCCGAACATGCCGCCGGAGCGGCGCGCCGCCATGGGCCAGGCCGCGGTGGCGGCGGCCAAGGCGGTCGGCTACGTCGGCGCCGGCACGGTGGAATTCATCGCCAACCAGGACGGCTCGTTCTACTTCATGGAGATGAACACCCGCCTGCAGGTCGAGCATCCGGTTACCGAGATGATCACCGGCACCGACCTGGTCGAGTGGCAGCTGCGCGTCGCCTACGGCGAACCGCTGCCGAAGGCGCAGCACGAACTGGCGCTGCACGGCCATTCGATCGAGGCGCGCGTCTACGCCGAGAATCCGGAGAAGGGCTTCCTGCCGTCGATCGGCACGCTGCGCCACATGGATACGCCGGCGGCGGTCAGCTTCGAACTGGGCGCCGGCCCGAACGGCGAGCCGGCGCCGGTGCGCATCGATTCGGGCGTGCGCGAAGGCGACGCCATATCGCCATTCTATGACCCGATGATCGCCAAGCTGATCGTCTGGGGCGCCGACCGCGCGCAGGCGCTGGCGCGAATGTCACAAGCGCTGGCCGAGTTCCGCATCGTCGGCCTGGCTACCAACATCGCTTTCCTCAAGCGCCTGGTCGAAGGCGGCGCGTTCGCCCAGGCCGATCTCGACACCGGCCTCATCGAACGCAATACCGACACCCTGTTCCCGGCGCCGGCAGCGGCGCCGCTCGGCGCGCTGGCCTTTGCCGCGGCGGCACTGATCGAAGCAGAAAAGGATGCCTCGGCCGCGGTGTCCGCCAACCGCGCCGACCCGTTCGGCAACGCGCTCGGCTGGCGCCTGAACGGCAACTACCGCCGCCAGCTGTCGTTTGCCGACGACTACACCGCCGGCACGGAGCAAAAGGATTACAAGCTCGGCGTCACCTACCGTACCGGCGGCTGGCATCTCGACCTGGACGGCCAGGATGCCGCCATGGAGCTGCTGGCGCGCGACGGCGCCGAACTGTCGATCAAACTGGGCGACGCCTCGATGCACGGCGCCGTGCGGCGCGACGGCGAGAGCTTCCACGTGTTCACCGGCGGGCGCCACTTCGTCCTCGGCTACAACGACGCGATGGCGCATGCCGGCGAAGCGGAAGCGGCGGGCGGGCGCCTGACCGCGCCGATGCCTGGCAAGGTCGTCGCGGTGCTGGCGTCCAAGGGCCAGCAGGTCAAGAAAGGCGATCCGCTGGTGATCATGGAAGCGATGAAGATGGAGCACACCATCGCCGCGCCGGCCGACGGCCTGGTCGAGGAAATCCTGTACCAGGTGGGCGACCAGGTCGCGGACGGGGCGCCGCTGCTCGCTTTCGCGGTCGAGTAAAAACACGAACGAGGGGATCAGCATGCGAATTCTTCTCTACCGCGCCGACGGCCAGATCGAACCTTGGGTGCGCGAGTTTGCCGACGCCATGCCTGGCGTCGAGGTGGTGGCGTGGCGGGAAGACATGCTGGAGGCGGTGTGCGATTACGCGGTGCTGTGGGCGCCGCCGGCCGCGCTGCTCGGCCAGCTGGCGCATGTAAAGGCGATTTTTCTCGCCGGCGCCGGCGTCGACGCGGTGCTCAAGTTCGGCGACGCGCTGCCCGCCGCACCCATCATCCGCCTTGGCGACGCCGGCATGGGCGTGCAGATGGCCGAATACGTCGCCCACGCGGTGCTGCGCTACTTCCGCCGTTTCGACGAATACGAGAAGCAGGCGCGCCGCGGCATCTGGGCGCCGCTGCCGGCCTACGACAAGCAAGACTTCACCGTCGGCGTGCTCGGCATGGGCAAGCTGGGCAGCCGCGTGCTGGAAACGATGGGCCACTTCGGCTTTCCGCTGCGCGGCTGGAGCCGCACGCCGAAGCAGGTGGCCGGCGTCGTCTGCTATGCCGGCATGGACAGCCTCGGCGAATTCATGGCCGGTACGCGGGTGCTGGTGTGCATGCTGCCGCTGACGCCCGAAACCACCACGCTGCTCGACCGCGCCCGGCTGTCGCAGCTGCCGCAGGGCGCCTACCTGATCAACGTGGCGCGCGGCGCCCATGTGGCCGAGCCTGACCTGCTGACGCTGATCCGCTCCGGCCACCTGGCCGGCGCCACGCTCGACGTGTTCCGCAACGAGCCGCTGCCGGCGCCGCACCCGTTCTGGGACGAGCCGCGCATCAGCATGACCCCGCATATTTCGGCGCTCACCGTGCGGCACGACAGCGTGCGGCAGATCGCCGGCAAGATCAACGCACTGGAAAACGGCGAGCCGGTGGCGGACGCCGTCGACCGCAGCAGAGGATACTGAGATGAACACACAAGCTAATTTGCCAGCCAAGGTCAAGATCGTCGAAGTCGGTCCGCGCGACGGCCTGCAGAACGAGAAGGAATCGGTGCCGGCGCCGATCAAGGTCGAACTGGTCGACCGCCTGTCGCGCGCCGGCTTCATGAACATCGAGGCGGCGTCGTTCGTTTCGCCCAAGTGGGTGCCGCAGATGGCCACCAGCACCGAAGTGATGGCGCAGATTACGCGCCGGCCCGGCACCATCTATTCGGCGCTGACGCCCAACATGCAGGGCTTCGAGGCGGCGCTGGCCGCCCGCGCCGACGAGGTGGTGATCTTCGGCTCGGCCTCCGAGGCCTTCTCGCAGAAGAACATCAACTGCTCGATCGCCGAATCGATCGCCCGCTTCGAGCCGGTGGCCAAAGCGGCCAAGGCGGCCGGGTTGCGCCTGCGCGCGTCGATCAGCTGCGCCTTCGGCTGCCCGTACCAGGGCGAGGTGCCGCTGGACGCGGTGGCCGACGTGGTGGGCCGCATGCGCGACCTCGGTTGCGACGAGATCGACATCGCCGACACCATCGGCGTGGCGACGGCGCGCAAGACGCAGGCGGTGATGCTGCGCGCGGCGGCCGAGTTCCGCGTCGACGGCATCGCCGGCCACTTCCACGATACCTACGGCCAGGCGCTGGCGAACATCTACGCCAGCCTGGAAGTGGGCGTGTCGATCTTTCACTCGTCGGTGTCGGGACTGGGCGGCTGCCCGTACGCCAAGGGGGCGACCGGCAATGTCGCCACCGAGGACGTGCTGTACCTGATGCAGGGGTTGGGAATCGAGACCGGGATCGATCTCGACATGGTGGTCGATGCCGGCCAGTTCATCTCGCAGCAGCTCGGCCGCAAGGGCGCCAGCCGGGCCGGCAACGCCTTAGCCGCACGCCGCCAGCTCTGAGATGCGGGTGCGCCGCAGCGTGTAGCTGCCCAGCGCCAGCCCGGCCGCCAGCAGCATGAAGGAAAACGGCGACGGACCCGGCGCGAACAGTGAGCGCATGTTCGCGCCGCTACCGGTCAGGTCGGCGGCGGGGGCGCCCACCGGCGCGCTACGCACGCTCGCGACCGGGCCGTTGAACGCGGCGCCTTCCCACAGTGTCGGCAGCTCTCGCGCGCTGGCCACGGCGCGGTTCCACAGGTCGAGGTCGAGTTGCTCGGCCGCCGACATCGCCAGGATGTGCAGGCCAGGTTGCACAGGCTCGCCTTGGGAGGCACCTTGGGTGATCGGGCCGGCGCTGGCGGTAAGCGCGCTCAGGCACAGTGCGACGGTGAAGAAAAAGCTTGCCTTGTTCATGTTGACCTCGTTGGGAGACGGAAGGGATTACCCGTGCGACGAAGTCATATTATTTCCGTACGGCAATCAACACCTTGAACTGGCGCAGAACTTTGGCTGGCGGGGATGGTCATGAAGAGGAGGCAGAAACGACAAGGCCGACGAAGAATCGTCGGCCTTGTCGTTGCTGCTAAATACTGGTCGGAGTACAAGGATTCGAACCTTGGACCCCCTGGTCCCAAACCAGGTGCGCTACCGGACTGCGCCACACTCCGAGGACCCGAATCATAACGGCTCGCCCCGGCCCGGTCAAGGGCTGGCCGACTTATTTGTGAAGTTTCCGGCGAACCCGTTGCCGTCCATGCAAGATATGCGACCATGGGCCACCTTCAACTTGTCGAGCAGCGTGAAACCAGCACTGTCATCTCAGCAACAACTCAGCGGCACGCGATCCTCACCCCTGGTGGTGGGGCTGGCGCTGTCGTTCGTGCTGCATGCCGCGTTGCTGTTCGCCTGGCGCCAGGGGCAGCCGCCGCGCCCGGCCGCCGACGCCGCCGCGCGCGCGCCGCTGATCTTGCGGCTGCGTCCGCCGCCGCCTCCTACAAAGGCCGAGCCGGCGCCCGATATGCCCAGCGCTGCGCGTACGCAGTCCGCCAAGCCGAGGCGCCGGGTCGCGCCCGACGTCATCGCGCTGCCGGAGGCGCCGGCGGCCGCCCCGCTGCCTCCCGACGTCTTCACGGTGGAGCCGCCGGAACCGGCTGCCCCGCGTTTTGATCCAGATGCCGCGCGCAAACTGGCGCGCAAGCTTGCCAACGAACCCGACCCGTCGCGCGCCGGCATGGCCGTGGCTCAGCTGCCGAAAAAGGAACTCGAGACCGAAACCAAGGCGGCGCGCGCGATCGGCCGCGCCAAGAGGCGCGACTGCAAGGACGGCATTCCGGGCGGGCTGCTCGCCCCGTTTATCCTGCTGTTGGACAAGAAAGACAGCGGCTGCAAGTGGTGACCAACTTCACTTCCTGCGGGGTCAGTGCCGACATTCGGACACAGACTCAGCGCTACCAGGCCCGCAACTGAAGAGGCCGTGTCCGATTGTCGGCACTGACCCCGGCGGGTTTTGACCCCGGCGGGTTTTGATTGTCGGCACTGACCCCGGAGGGTTTTCAGGCCTGGTGGCCCTTGATGGCGAGCGCGCGGTCGTACAGGGCGTTCTTCTTGCGGCCGGTGATCTGCGCGGCCAGGCTGGCGGCCTGCTTGACGGAGCATTCGGCCAGCAGGATGTTGAGGATGCGCTCGGCCTCGACCTCTTCGGCGTCGCCGCCGGCGGCGGCGCCTTCGACCAGCACCACGTATTCGCCCTTTTCGCGGTGCGGATCAGCCTTGACCCACGCCAGCGCCTCACCGAGCGGACAGCGGTGGATTTCCTCGAACAGCTTGGTCAGTTCGCGCGCGAACACCACCTGGCGCGCCGGCTCGAACACGCCGGCCAGCGCTTCCACGCAGTCGAGGATGCGGTGCGGCGCCTCGTAGAACACCAGCGTCGCCGTCACCGTCACCAGCTCCCGCAGGGCGCTTTCGCGCTGCTTCGCCTTGGCCGGCAGGAAGCCGACGAAGTAAAAGCGGTCGTTGACCAGGCCGCTGGCCGACAGCGCGGTGATGGCCGCCGAGGCGCCCGGCAGCGGCAGCACCCGCAGCCCGGCCGCGCGCACCGCGTCGACGATGCGCGCGCCGGGATCGGAGACGCCTGGCGTGCCGGCATCCGACACCAGCGCGATCCGTTCGCCCGCCAGCAGCCGCGCGATCAGCTTGTCGGCCACTTCGCGCTCGTTGTGCTGGTGGGCGGCGATCATCGGCTTGGACAGGCCGAAGCGGGTCAGCAGGTTGCCGGTGTTGCGCGTGTCTTCGCAGGCTATCGCGTCCGCCAGCGCCAGCGCCTGCAGCGCGCGCAAGCTGATGTCGGTCACGTTGCCGATCGGAGTGGCGACAATGTACAAGGTTGCGGTAGGATAGGATTGGTGGGCCGCTTCGCCAATGACGGGAAGCTGCACGATCGAACTGGACTGAATGTCTGTCATAGGGAATGTGATGCTGATTAAGAGTCTCAAGGGCCTGTTCGCTGCGCTCGCCGCGGGAACGATGCTGTCGCTGGGCGGGTGCAGCACGCCCTGCGACGCGCCGGGCCGATTGTGCGCGCCTATCGAATCAAACACAAGTGCGATGCCGCGCGACGCCCAGCGCCCGCGCGCCGATGCCGTGCTGCCGCCCGCCGCGCTGCCGGCCGCCGTGCCGCCGCCGGTCGCCCAGCCGCCAGCCATATCGCCGATGCAGACCATGCCGGTCGAGCAGCCCGACGCCGCTCCGGTCAAACAGGTCACCCGCATCGGCCTGATGCTGCCGCTGCGCTCGGAGGCGCTCGGCGGCCCCGCCGACGCCCTGCGCGCCGGCTTCATGGCCGCCTGGGAGCGCGACCGCGCCGGCTTCACCGTCAACCTGATCGAAACCGGCGACGGCGCCCAGGAGACGCTCGACGCCTACGCCGGCGCGCTGCGCCAGAACGATATCGTGGTCGGCCCGCTGGCGCGTTCGGCCGTCACCGCGCTGGCCGCCAGCGCGATGGTCACCAAGCCGACCATCGCGCTGAACCATCCGGAAGCGGGCGCGCGCGCGGTTGCGCTACCGCCGCAGATGCTGGTGGTCGGCCTGTCGATCGAGGACGAGGCGCGCCAGGTCGCCAACTGGGCCGCATCCGAGCATCCGGGCGGAGCGGCGATGATCGTCGCCGGCTCCTCGGCCTGGCAGCGGCGCATCGCCGCCAGCTTCGCGGCGCAATGGAAGCAGCTTGGCCGCAAGTCGCAAATGATCGTGCTGGCCGATTCGAACGGCTACCTGAGCGAAGCGGCGCTCGGCCAGCTGAAGACGCAGGTGGCGACGGCGCAGCCGGCGCTGGTGTTCACGGCGCTCGATCCGAGCCAGGCCGGCCAGGTGCGCGGCGCCGTGGGCGCCGACCTGCCGGCCTACGGCACCTCGTCGGTCAATCCGGGACTGGAGGCCGTCATCGCGGAGCTGGACGGCATGCGCCTGCTCGACATGCCGTGGCAGGTGCAGCCGGCGCACCAGGCGGTGATGGTCTACCCGCGCTGGTCCGGCGCCGCCCGCACGCTCGACATGGACCGCCTGTACGCGCTCGGCATCGACGCGTTCCGGGTCGCGCGCGAAGTGGCGCTGCGCCCGGGCGCCGACTTCCAGCTCGATGGCGTCACCGGCACCCTGACGGTCAGCTTCGGCAAGGGCGCGGCGCGCTTCGAGCGGGTGCAGCCGACCGCGGTGTACCAGGGCGGCGTGTACACACTGGTGCCTGACGGGCGCTGACCATGTGGGGCATCCGCCTCAGCGACAAGCAGCAGCAGGGCCGCCACTGGGAGCAGGTGGCGCTGGCGCACCTGCAGCAGCACGGCCTGGTGCTGGTCGAAGCGAACTTTCAGTGCAAGGGCGGCGAGATCGACCTGGTCATGCGCGACGGCGCCACGCTGGTGTTCGTCGAAGTGCGCCAGCGCGCGCACGGCAGCGCCGGCGGGGCGGCGGCCAGCATCACGCCGGCCAAGATCCGGCGCCTGGTGCGCGCCGCGCAGTTCTACCTGCTGCGCCTGCCCCAGACGCCGCCGTGCCGCTTCGACGTGGTGGCGATCGACGGCGGCCAGCTCGACTGGCTGCGCAACGCGATCGAAGCGTAGAATCAACCCGGAGTTGAGATGTAAGCAATTTTTACCGCACTTGCCCGCCCCGCCTTGCCGCTGCACTATAATCGCCACACTATGAATACTCAACGCATCCTCGCCCACTTCCAGGAAAGTGCCGACCTGAAACTCAAGGCGGCCCCGATCCTCGCCCAACCGATCTCCGAAGCCATCGACCTGATGTTCGCCGCTTTGTCGAATGGCAACAAGATTCTTGCCTGCGGCAACGGCGGCTCGGCTGCCGACTGCCAGCACTTCGCCGCCGAGCTGGTCGGCCGCTTCGAGCGCGAGCGTTTTCCGCTGCCGGCGCTGGCGCTGACCACCGACACCTCGATCATGACGGCGATCGGCAACGACTACAGCTACCGCGAGATCTTCTCGAAGCAGGTGCAGGCGTTCGGCCAGGCCGGCGATGTGCTGCTGGCGCTGTCGACGTCGGGCAATTCGGCCAACGTGCTGGCCGCCGTCGAAGCGGCGCTCGAGCGCGAGATGCGCGTCGTCGCGCTGACCGGCAAGGACGGCGGCGAGCTTGCCAGGATGCTGACCGACGCCGACGTCCACATCAACGTACCGCACACCCGTACCGCCCGCATCCAGGAAGTTCACCTGGTGGCGATCCACTGTATCTGCGACGGCATCGATGTCGCCCTGTTTGGAGGAGATGTGAATGAGTAAATTTGGCCGTCCGCTCGCGAAAGCGACCCTGTGCGCAGTCCTGCTGACCAGTCTTTCCGGCTGCGTCGAGATGATGGTCGGGGGCGCCGTGATGGGCGCCGTCGCCACCGCCGACCGCCGCACGCTCGGCGCGCAGACCGAGGACAAGACCATCACCGTGAAGGCCGAGCTGAAGGTGCCGAAGGTCGCCGGTCCCGATGCGCACGTCAACATCGCCAGCTTCAACCGCAAGGTGCTGCTGACCGGCGAGGTCGCCAACGAGTCGCTGAAGGCGAAGGTCGAAGCCGAAGTGCGCGCGATCGACGGCGTGCAGTCGGTTGCCAACGAACTCGAGATCGGCGCGCCCGCCAGCTACACCTCGCGCTCGTCGGATGCGCTGATCACCACCAAGGTCAAGGCCAGCCTGGTCGACATGAAGACCATCTCGGCCACCTCGTTCAAGGTCGTCACCGAGCGCGGCAGTGTGTTCCTGATGGGCCGCGTGACGCAGCGCGAAGCACAGATCGCCACCGACATCGCGCGCGGCGTCTCCGGCGTCGAGAAAGTGGTCAAGATCTTCGAATACATCACCGAAGACGAACTGCGGGCGATGCAGCCGACCTCGTCCCGCGTGCCGCTGTAAAACACGGGTGTCAGGTCTGACATTAAGACATTCACGCGTGAATGTCTTAATGTCAGACCTGACACCAGCACTTAACGTTTCCATCCTCGCCCAATCATGACTTCCCCTGCAGCTTCCCGTCCCTGGATCAAGCCGGCCGCCATCGGCGCGCTGGTGCTCGCGCTCGCCGGCATCGGCTACGCCGCGCTCGGCACCAGCGTGGCGGCGCCCGACGTCACCTTCATCAGCCTGGCCGGCGACAAGGTCAGCACACAGAACCTGCGCGGCAAAGTCGTGATGGTCAATTTCTGGGCGACGTCGTGCACCACCTGCGTCAAGGAGATGCCGCAGATGGTCGAGACGTACAACAAGTTCAAGGGGCAGGGGCTGGAGTTCGTGGCGGTGGCGATGAAGTACGATCCGCCCAATTACGTGGTCAACTTCACCGAGACGCGCAAGCTGCCGTTCATCGTGGCGCTGGACTCCGGCGGCGACATCGCCAAGTCGTTCGGCGACGTCACGCTGACGCCGACCACCTTCGTCATCGGCAAGGACGGCAAGATCCTCAAGCGCTATGTCGGCGAGCCGGAATTCGGCGAACTGCATGCACTGCTGCAGAAGGCGCTGGCCGCCGGCTAGGCACGTCTCAGAACCCGGCCTGCACCGACACGTACATCCCGCGCTGGCGCACCGGATTGAATACCGTGATATCGCCCAGCACCGCATACGCCGCCGTCACCGACACGTGCTTGCTCGGGAACCACGCGATAAACGCATCGTAATACGCCTTTTCGTTGTCGACGCCCAGGTTGCGCGGCTTCATGCGGTATTCGATGCCGGCCACCAGCTTGCGGCTGATCATGTAGGCCGCCGACACCTCGAGCTTGGCCTCGTAGCTGTCGCCCTTGTCGCCGCCGAACCCGAGCAGTCCCATCTGGTTCGCCTTGGTCGCCCGCACGGTGCCGTTGAGCAGCAGGCTGTGGTCGAGCAGGATCTTGGTCGCCGCGACGTAATAGTCGACGCCGTTCTCGTCCTGCGCACCGAGCTGGGTGACCTTGGTGATGCCCAGCGCGCCCAGTCCGCCGATGCCCTTGTTGCGCTTGGCCATGACGCCGACCGCGATCTGCGGCAGCGCCAGGTCCTGGTCGTACACGGCGTCGCCGATCAGCTTGACTTTGACGCCGACGATGTCCTGCCTGATGCGCAGATCGTTCAGCGGCGCCAGGCTGCCGCGGAAATCCTGGCTCGCCAGCGACACTTCGACACGGTCGAACAGGCCGACGGCGACGCCGTACGAATCGAGCGAATAATCCTGGGTCGACACGCGCGTGTAGTGGGCGTTGGCGCCCCAGCTGTCGCGCGAGCCGTAGCCGCCGATCAGCGCCCACGGCGTCAAACCGCCGCCGCCGGCGCCTTCAACCTGGCTGACGCCGCCGGTGGCGGTCAGCTTGCCCATGTCGGGGGAAACCTGCGCCAGCGCGGCGCCGGCGCTCAAACTCGCAGCCAGCACGAACGCAATGCGCTGTGCGGCGTAGCCAAATGTCGGGTGCATCGTATCTCCTGAGAACAGGCTCAGATTTTATACAATTGCCACCAGACAACATAGCCTTATTTGGCGGGCGCTGCTTATTTGGTCACAATACCGCGCTGCATCGGCGCCAGCTTGGCGATCAGCTTGTTCTGCACGTGCGACGGCACGCCGTTGCGCTCCATCGCGATCTGCAGGTCTTCGGCCAGCGCGTTGAACTGGGCGTTGGTCACTTTCAGGCCGCGATGGACCTCGACCATCTCGTCGCCCTTGTAGACGCAGGGCCCGCCGGCCAGCACGCAAAACTGCTCCTCGAGCCGCAGCGCCAGTTTTTTCATGTCGGTGTCGGCGAAGGACTCCTTGATGCGCGCGTCGGCCTGGATCAGCGGGATCAGCGTGGCGACGATGTCCTTGATGCCTTGCTGGCCGCCCAGGCCGCGATAGGTGACGTCGTCGGCCGCGTGGACCGGGGCCAGCGATGCCAGCGCCAGCAGGGCGCCGGCGGCGAAGGAGGAAAGCGATTTGCGGTTCATGTTCATGTTCATGGTGCCTGGGTATTCGGTTTCGGATAGAGAATCATCTGCGTGCAGCGGAAGATGGCGATGGTTTTGCCGTCGGCGGCGTTGGTGACGACCGCGTCCCACACCTGCGTGGTGCGGCCCAGGTGAGCCGCTTTCGCCACGACCTCGATCGCGCCGTCGCGCGCGGTGCCGAGGTGGTTGGACTTCAGTTCGATGGTGGTGAAGTTCTCCGCGCCTTCGGGAAGGTTGACGCGGCAAGCATAGCCGCAGGCGGTGTCGGCCAGCGTGACCACGCTGCCGGCGTGCAGGAAGCCGTTCGGCGCCAGGTGGTGCGGCTTGACCTGCATGCGGGCGCCCACTTCGCCGTTGGCGACGCGGATAATTTCGATACCGAGGTAGCCAGGAAAACGGCCCTCGCCGATGTTGTTCAACTGCTCGATCGTGGTTTCTTTCGCGCTCATGATGGCCCTCGCCTGCGGTTCGATGTGTCCGCCATCTTAGGGGAATTTGCGCTCGCGTGTGAAAAGATGCCGTCGGAAAACTACAACATTACCCAGCAATGGGAAAATGATACTATTTATATTTGGCAACTTCCTCTATTAAACAATATCGATGAATCTTGAATTCGAACCGGTCGGCGCACTGGTGACCGCCACCCTCGCCGCCGGCGAAATCGAACGCGAAGGCGGCGCCGCCGTCCGCAAGCATGGCCACGCCAACTGCGCGAACTGCCAGACGCCGCTGACCGGCAGCTTCTGCCACGCCTGCGGCCAGCGCGATCACGTGCATCGCTCGCTGCTGCACCTGGGGGAAGAATTCCTGCACGGCCTGCTGCACTTCGACGCCAAGGCATGGCGCACGCTGCCGCTGCTCATCGCCAAGCCGGGCAAGCTGACCCGCGAATACATCGAGGGCAAGCGTACCCGCTTCGTCTCGCCGCTGGCGCTGTTCCTGTTCATGGTGTTCTTCATGTTCTTCGCCGTCTCGGGCCTGAGTCGTACCTCGGTCGAAGACCTGTCCGGCTCGATCACCGCCGCAACCACGGGCAGCCTGCCTGCCGCCAATGAGAAAAAAGAAGGAACGCTAAGGCCGGCTGTCGCCCCCGGCAACGACGCGATGGACGACGCCAACGTCAACACCGGCTGGCCGAAGCTCGACGCCGCCATCATGTACGCGATCAAGAATCCGCAATTCACGCTCTACAAGCTGAAGAACGCCGCCTCCAAGTTCTCCTTCCTGCTGGTGCCGATATCGTTGCCCTTCTTGTGGCTGATGTTTTTCTGGAAGCGCGGCGTGACGATGTACGACCACGCCGTCTTCACGCTGTATTCGCTGTCGTTCATGGCGCTGCTGGTGGTTGTGCTGGCGCTGCTGAAAACGGCCGGCCTGAAGTCGCTGGTGACCTGGCTGGTGTTCCTCGCGCCGCCGCTGCACATGTTCGCGCAGCTGCGCGGCACCTACTCGCTGGGATTCGGGTCCACGCTGTGGCGCACGGTCGTGCTGCTGTGCGTTTCCTTCACCGTCTTCATCTCGTACCTGCTGCTGATCCTGATGCTGAGCATGGGCTAGGCTAAACCGTTCCGGGGTCAGTGCCGACAATCGGACACGGTCCCATCCATAACATCCGAAACCCTTCCGGGGTCAGTGCCGACAATCGGACACGGTCCCATCCATAATATCGACAAACGCGCCAGGACTGTCGAGCTCGTGTCCGATTGTCGGCACTGACACCGGTGGGAGAAGATGCGGCTTCAGCGGCGGCGTTTCGGGCTGCCGCCGCCGCCCACAACGCGCTGCTGCTTGCGCGCCGCCGCGTTCTGCGCCTGCAGAATCGAATCGACCCGCTCGGACGCCGCGCGCGACAGCTCCTGCGCCACCTCCACGCTTGGAAAGTACTCGGGCTCGCGGTAGGCCAGCCAGGCATACGCCGAGTAGCGCCGGCAGGCGTCTTCCACCTCCTGCAGATTCAGCCAGCGCAGCGAGCCGCCTTCGGGTTCGAGCTTGCAGACGCGCTTCTTCGCCAGCGACATCGCCCAGTGTTCCCACGCGCCCTGCAGCGACGGCACCTTGGTCGAAATCGGCACCAGCGACAGCATGAATTTTTCGGCAACTGTCAGCGTCAGCGTGTCGAGCCAGATGGCGCGCTCGTTCTGTTCTTCGGTGATGCGGGGGTAGAAGAAGCCGTCCGGCACGTCGATGTTGTGGATGAAGCGCTTGAGCAGCTTGACCAGCGACGTCTCGTTGGTGACGGCGGCGATGCGGTGCAGGTTTTCGATCGACGGCGCCACCGCAAAACCGCTGGCCGGCAGCGGCGCCAGCTTTTCCTTCAGCAGCGCGCGCATGACGTCGTGGGTGTCGTCGTCGTAGCCGGCCACAAAACCTTCCTCGTGCACGCCGTAGCGGCCGGCGCGGCCGGCGATCTGGCGCGCCAGCGCGGCCGAAATCTCTTCTTCCTCGTAGCCGTTGTACTTGACCGCGGTGGTCATCACGATGCGCGCGATCGGCATGTTCAGCCCCATCGCCAGCGCGTCGGTGCCGACCACGATGTCGGCCGAGCCGTCGCGGAAGCGCTCGGCCTGCGCGCGCCGCACTTCCGGCGACAGGTTGCCGTACACGGTGGCCACCGACAGGCCCATTTCGGTGATCATGTCGCGCCACATCAGCACCTCGCGGCGCGAGAAGCAGATGACGGCGTCGCCGCGGCGCAGGTTGCGCAGCTTGCGCACGGCAGTCGGCTCCATCGCCAGCGGCGCCATGCGCTTGAGGACGTGGACCTCGAGCGGCACTTCGAGGCGCTCGGCCAGCGCCTCGACGGCGCGGCGCGCTTCCGGCGCGCCGACCAGGTACACCACCGACGCCGGCGCGCCGCACACGGCGGCGGTCCAGGCGGCGCCGCGGTCGCGGTCGGACAGCATCTGGATCTCGTCGATCACGGCGACATCGACCCGGCGGCGCGAATCGAGCATCTCGACGGTGCTGGCGACGTGGGTGGCGCCTTCGGCCAGCCGGCGCTCCTCGCCGGTGACCAGGCTCACCTTGAGCTCCTTGCCGTGCGGGCGCGCCGCCTGCATGCGCTCGAAGTTCTCCAGCGCCAGCAGCCGCAGCGGCGCCAGGTAGACGCCGCTCGGCGCCTTCATCAGCGCTTCCATTGCGCGGTGGGTCTTGCCCGAGTTGGTGGGGCCCAGCAGCGCGATGAATTTGCGCGGCATGCGGCTGGCCACCTCGAACGAATCGGGATACTCGGCCAGGTTGATGCTTTGCTTGGTGCGCGCGGCGTGGCGCTCTTCCTGCTCGCGCTCGACCGCGTGGATGATGCGCTGACGGATGCGGTCGTACACCTGCTCGGCCGGGTCGGAGGTCTCCAGTTCGGCCAGCGTCTGCAGGAACGTCATCGCATCGAAGTCGCAGTCGTCGGCCAGGTCCGAAATCTCGCGCACGAAGGCGGTCGCGCTCTGGTGCAGGGCGTCGATGGCGGCGGCGCCGGCGCGTTCGAGCACCAGCGAGCGCTGCGCCTGCGCATCCATCTTGCGCCATTTGCTCGGCTTGGCGAGCACGCCCTGGGCCGGCACCAGCTGGTACGGCACGCGCAGGTCGCCGTGCCTGACCACGCCGGTGAAGCGGATGAAGACGCGCCCCTCCATCTTGACCAGCTGGACGCCCTTTTCCATCAGCGCCGCATCGACGGCCAGGTTTTCGGTTTCGCCTTCATCGGCGACCAGCGAAGGGGATACGGGACGAGAGTGGGATGACATGGATTGAAACACCGCGAAATGGGACAGACGAACTATATCCGGTCTGCGGCGGATCGGTCTCACGGCTGGCGGCGCGGCGGCGCCCCGTCAGAACTGACAGGAAAAGCCGGGCGGCAGGGCGCAGTATATTGAAGCTCACCGAATGGAGCGGACCAATGTCGTCGCCGGAAACCAGGTTGGACAAACTGATCGCGCTGATCTACGGGAGTCCCGGGCCGCGCGGCTGGAGCAGCAGGCGGCCACCGTGCGGCTTGAGCAGGAAGGCACGTCGCTGCAGGACCTGAAGGCCCAGCGCGAATGCCGCGAACTGGAGCTGGCGGAAATCACGGCGTCGGAAGTGGCGACCCTGATCGCGGCCGATCCCGAACTGAAGGCCAGCCTGCAGGACGCCTTCGTCAAGCTGGGATTGCCGGCGGCCTGGCACAACGTCGAACAGCTCGACCGGACGATCGGCGCCGTCCCGTGCTGGATCGGATCGACGGCGAAGGCGGCATGGCCTGGGCGCAGCGGCCGAGTATCCCGACCTCAGCCGCTGCGTCGGGAAAGTCGTGGCGGGCGAGAACTTCCCGCGCGTCAGGCGGTTCTCGTTCGACCTGGCGAAACGTTGTTAGCGCTACCTGAATTTTGATGAAAATATGCCGCAACGCAACATTTAGCACCGTTCGCGGCTATACTTGCCTGCTAAAGTTTCCACACGGATACATAAATACCCCTCCGTCCTTTCGGGCAGCTCCCGCCCCTCACGAATCAAACTCAAACAATATGCTTAACAACATGAAAGTCGGCACCCGCCTCGCGCTCGGTTTCGCCGTGGTTTTAGCCTTTTCGATCCTTATCGCCGTGGTCGGCGTCATGCAGCTCAATGCGATCGCCCAGGAAGCCGAGACCATGCTGGCGCAGCCGATCCAGAAAGAGCGCGACGCGGCCGACTGGAACCGCTTCATCTCGATCGCCGTCATCCGTACCTCGGCGATCGCGAAAAGCAGCGATGCGTCGCTGGTCCCGTTTTTTGCGGCCAACTCCGCGCTGACCACCAAGGGGACGTCGGATACGGTGAAGAAGCTCGAGCCCCTGCTGGATGGCGAAGAAGAGAAGAAAGCGTACGCCGACGCCATGGCAGTGCGCAAGACCTACCTGGCCAGCCGCGACCAGGTCACCGCACTGAAAGCGGAAGGCAAGACCGAGGAGGCCGACGCCGTCCTGACGAAGGTGTACCTGCCGGCGGCCGAATCGTACCAGGCCCTGGTCGCGCAGTTCCTCGCGGTGCAGCGCAAGAGCCTCGACAGCATGAAGGGCAAGATCGCCGCCAGCAAAACCGCAGCGCAAAACCGCGTGGTGCTGCTGGCCGCACTGAGCCTGGTGTGCGGCATCGCGTTCGCGTGGTGGCTCACGGTTGGCATCACGGCGCCGGTGCGCCGCGCCGTCGCCAGCGCGCGCCGGGTCGCCGATGGCGACCTGACCGAAAACATCGAGGTGACGTGCACCGACGAATTCGGCCAGCTGCAGCAGGCGCTGAAGGACATGAACGGCAACCTGCTGAAGATCGTGCGAGAAATCCGCGTCGGTACCGACGAGATGGCGACGGCGTCGTCCGAAATCGCCGCCGGCAACCTCGACCTGTCCTCGCGCACCGAGCAGCAGGCGGCGAGCATCGAAGAAACCGCGTCGTCGATGGAAGAGCTGACGTCGACCGTCAAGCAGAACGCCGACAACGCCATGCAGGCCAATACCCTGACCAACGAAGCTTCCGATGTCGCCATCAAGGGCGGCGCAGTGGTGGCCGAAGTGGTCAAGACAATGGCGGACATCACGACGTCGTCGAAGAAGATCGTCGACATAATCGGCGTCATCGACGGCATCGCCTTCCAGACCAACATCCTGGCGCTCAACGCCGCCGTCGAAGCGGCGCGCGCGGGCGAGCAGGGGCGCGGCTTTGCGGTCGTCGCCGCCGAAGTGCGCACGCTGGCGCAGCGCTCGGCCAGCGCAGCCAAGGAGATCAAGGGACTGATCGACGATTCGGTCGGCAAGGTCGATACCGGCAGCACGCTGGTGCAGAAGGCTGGCGCGACGATGGGGCAGATCGTCTCGAGCGTCCAGCGCGTGACCGACATCATGGCCGAGATCACGGCGGCCAGCCGCGAGCAGAGCGCGGGCATCGAAGAAGTCAATCGCGCGATCACGCAGATGGACCAGGTCACCCAGCAGAACGCCGCGCTGGTCGAGGAATCGGCCGCCGCGGCGGGCGCGATGCACGACCAGGCGACCGGCCTGGCGCATTCGGTCAGCGCGTTCAAGCTCGGCACCGAGCCGGCGCCGGTGGTGCGCGCGGCTCCGCGGGCCGCAGCCAAGCCTGCGGTCGCGCCGGCGAAAAGGGCACGCCTCGCTGCGGCCGGCAACTCGGAGTGGGAGCAGTTCTAAGCTACACCACCAGGATGACGTGGAATAATTTCTGCATAGCCCATAAAAAAGGCGGGTCATTGAATTTCAATGACCCGCCTTTTTTAATTGCCGCGTGCAGCTGATTACTGGGCGTCGATCGCCAGCCCGGCGCTGTGCGCCTGCTCGTCGGCGTGGTACGAACTGCGCACCATCGCGCCGACCGCCGCGTGGACGAAGCCCATCTTGTACGCCTCGGCTTCGAACATCTTGAAGACGTCGGGGTGCACGTAGCGGCGCACCGGCAGGTGCGAATTCGACGGCGCCAGGTACTGGCCGATGGTCAGCATCTCGACGTTGTGCTCGCGCA
>JAZKFW010000105.1:0-23471 GCA_040386255.1 Pseudomonadota bacterium | reverse complement strand
CTATGCAATGGGAAGTCGTCATCGGTCTTGAGAACCACGTGCAGCTCACGACCAATTCGAAAATTTTCAGCGGAAGCGCGATCCGCTTCGGCGCCGAGCCGAACACCCAGGCCAGCCCGGTCGACCTGGCGCTGCCGGGCGTGCTGCCGGTGATGAACAAGGGCGCGGTCGAGCGCGCGATCCGCTTCGGCCTCGCCGTCAACGCCAAGATCGCGCCGCATTCGATCTTCGCGCGCAAGAACTACTTCTATCCGGACCTGCCGAAGGGCTACCAGATCAGCCAGTTCGAAGATCCGGTCGTCATCGGCGGCCAGGTCAGCTTCGGCTTCGAAAAGGACGGCAAGTTCGAGACGCGCACCATCAACCTGACCCGCGCCCACCTCGAGGAAGACGCCGGCAAATCGCTGCACGAGGACTACGCCGGCATGACCGGCATCGACCTCAATCGCGCCGGCACGCCGCTGCTGGAGATCGTCTCCGAGCCGGAGATGCGCAGCGGCGCCGAAGCGGTGGCGTATGCGAAGGCGCTGCATTCGCTGGTGGTGTGGCTCGGCATCTGCGACGGCAACATGCAGGAAGGCTCGTTCCGTTGCGACGTCAACGTCTCGGTGCGCCCCGTCGGCCAGAAGGAATTCGGCACCCGCTGCGAGATCAAGAACCTGAACTCGTTCCGCTTCATCGAAGAGGCGGTGCAGTATGAAGTGCGGCGCCAGATCGAACTGATCGAAGACGGCGGCAAGGTCGTGCAGGCGACGCGCCTGTGGGACCCGGACCGCAAGGAAACGCGTTCCATGCGCACCAAGGAAGACGCGCAGGACTACCGCTACTTCCCCGATCCGGACCTGCCGCCGCTGGAGATTTCGCCGGAGTGGATCGAGCGCATCAAGGCCGACATGCCGGAGCTGCCGGCGGCGATGCGCATCCGTTTTGTCGGCGACTACGGCCTGACCGAATACGATTCGCTGATCCTCACCTCGTCGCACCAGCTGGCCGCGTATTTCGAGGCGGTGGTGGCGGTGGCCGGCAAGCAGAATGCGAAGACGGCCGCCAACTGGCTGATGGGCGACGTCGCGTCGACGCTGAACCGCGAGAACGTCGAGATTGCCGATTCGCCGGTCGAAGCGTCGCAGCTGGCGCAGCTGCTGCTGCGGATCGCCGACGGCACGATCTCGAACAAGATCGCCAAGGAAGTGTTTGCGGCGATGTGGGAAGCGAAGTCGAACGACGAGAACCTGGCCGACCAGATCATCGACCAGAAAGGCCTGCGCCAGATTTCGGACAGCGGCGCGCTGGAAGCGATCGTCGACGAGGTGCTGGCGGCGAACGCCAAATCGGTCGAGCAGTACCGCGCCGGCAAGGAAGCGGCGATCAACGCGCTGATCGGCCAGGCGATGAAGGCGTCGAAGGGAAAAGCGAATCCGGCGCAGTTGACGGAGCTGTTGAAGAAGAAGCTGGCCGGTTAAGTCCGCGGCGCTAAAACGAACGGCGACTCTCGGGTCGCCGTTTTTTCGTCGCTCGCTTTCAAAATGACTATGTCATTTTGACCTTTTGCGAGGGCTTTTGGTTCGGATTGAAGGCATACAGATTGATCACGCTCAGTATGGATTCCCGCCTGCGCGGGAATCCATACTGACTACGCGACGCCGTAGCGCGTCCGGTACGCAGCGACCGCGTCGCGGTATTGCGCCAGCTGCGGATCCGCGCCGGCTTCCGACAGGTAGCTGAACAGATCATCGAGATTGCCGATCGAGATGACCGGGATGCCGAATTCGCGGCTCACTTCCTGCACCGCGGAACTGGCCGATAGCGCGCCGTCCTTGCCGCTGCGCTCCATGCGGTCGAGCGCGATCAGCACGGCGGCCGGCTCGGCGCCGGCGGCGCGGATCATGTCGACCGACTCGCGCACCGAGGTGCCGGCCGAGATGACGTCGTCGATGATGACGACCTTGCCCTGCAGTTTGGCGCCGACGATGGTGCCGCCCTCGCCATGGTCCTTGGCTTCCTTGCGGTTGAAGGCGAACGAGGTGTTGCGCCCCTTGCCGGCCAGCGCGACCGCGGTGGCCGACGCCAGCGTGATGCCCTTGTAGGCCGGCCCGAACAGCATGTCGAACTCGACGCCGGAGTCGAGCAGAGTCTGCGCATAGAACTGCGCAAGCTGCGCCAGCGTCTGGCCTTCGTGGAACAGGCCGGCGTTGAAGAAATACGGCGACAGGCGTCCGGCCTTGGTCGTAAATTCACCGAAGCGCAACACGCCCGCGGAGACTGAAAACGCGATAAACTGTTGCCGCAAATTGTCCACGATGATCCCTGTCGATTAAAAGTGGCTGTATTTTAATCCCGGGACACATTGCGCGCCACCGCCCTGCCCTTTCTTCGCTTCTGGAACCATGCCTAAAATTATTTCTGCCAACCTCAACGGAATCCGCTCCGCCCACAAAAAAGGCTTTTTCACCTGGATGGCGGCGCAGGATGCCGACTTCATCTGCGTGCAGGAACTGAAGGCGCAGCACGGCGACATGACCGAGGAATTCCTGATGCCCGGCGGCTATCATGGTCATTTCCACTATGCCGAAAAGAAAGGCTACTCCGGCACCGGCGTCTACAGCAAGGCCAAGCCGGATGCAATGCGCACCGGCTTCGGCTGCGCGGAATTCGATGCCGAAGGCCGCTACACGCGCTGCGATTTCGGCAACCTGTCGATCATCTCGGTGTACTGCCCATCCGGTTCGTCGTCGCCGGAGCGCCAGATCGCCAAGTTCCGCTTCATGGAGACCTTTCTGCCGCACCTGCTGGAACTGAAGGCCGAAGGCCGCGAAGTGGTGATCTGCGGCGACTGGAACATCGCCCACAACGAGATCGACCTGAAGAACTGGAAGGGCAACAAGAAGAACTCCGGTTTCCTGCCGGAAGAGCGCGCGTGGCTGACGCGCGTGTTCGACGAAGTCGGCCTGGTCGACGTCCATCGCGGCATCGACAAGCGCGAGGAGCAGTACACCTGGTGGAGCAACCGCGGCCAGGCCTGGGCCAAGAACGTCGGCTGGCGCATCGATTACCACGTCGCCACACCGGGCATCGCATCGCAGGCGCACACCGTGTCGATCTACAAGGACGAGCGTTTTTCGGACCACGCGCCGCTGATCATCGACTACACGTTGCGGTCATAAGCGTCATCGGTTTGACTTGATGTGCGAATGATGGCACCCTGACCACTCGCCTCATCATTGGCAACTCGGCCTCAGCTTCAAGCGACCTATGGACCTTATCGGAACCGGCATCTACCCTCTGCAGCAGGCCGCGCGACTGGTGGGTGCGGAGCCGCGCGCGCTTCGGCGCTGGGTTCAGGGGTATTCGCGCAAGTATAAGGGGGAACGAGTCCGTTCTGAGCCCCTGTGGAAGACCCAACTGCAGGACGAGGATCTATCGGAAGATGTCATCGGCTTTCGGGATTTGCTTGAACTGCGAATGGTTTCGGCTTTCGTCCATCACGGCGTTGATCTGCAGGTTATCCGCGCAACCGTTGACGCAGCTGCGCGAGACTTCGGGCAAGACTACCCCTTGACCAATCAGCAGTTTCTGACTGATGGCAAACGGATTTTTTTGCAGGCAGTGAAGAAGACCTCCGATGAAGCGCTGCTCATTGACGTTTTGCGTAGGCAGTTCGTTTTTTCGGACATCATCAAGCCGTCGTTATACGAAGGCATTGAATATAGTGGTGACGATGCAATTCGCTGGTTCCCACTCGGAGTCCGCAAGACAATCGTTCTGGACCCGGCCATGCAATTCGGCACACCGGTGGTAACCGGCACTGGCGTTCCAACCGACACCATTTACGCTTCCTTTCTGGCGGAAGGCCGGGACAAGGATATGGTCGCGCGAATCTTCGATCTCACTCCCAGGATGGTGACCGACGCGGTTGAATTCGAGCAAAGACTCGCTGCTTGAAGTTCTTCTTCGACAACAACGTCTCAAAGCACTTAGCCCATGGCATCCGCGAACTTTCCGCGATAACTACCGGCGTAGAAGAGGTAATTCATCTAAGCGACCGTTTCGCGCGCGATGCGCCTGACCTCACGTGGATCGGAGATCTGGCGAAAGACGGGCCATGGTACGTCATCTCCATTGATCGCTTCAAGAAACAACATGGAGCTGAGCGCGAGGCGATCCGACGAGCAGGACATACAGTTTTTATTCTCGATGGCCAATGGTCGAAGCACGAATTTTGGTTACAGGCAGAGCGTTTGGTCAAATGGTGGCCACAGATCGTGACCTTTTCAACGCTCGTAAGTGATGGTGCCTACCGCGTGCCGTGGCAACATTCTCGAAGCACCAAGCTGCAAGCAATAAAATTTTAGACCCGGGAAGACTTCAACCTTCGAGGTTGCGCTCGCTGGCGAAGCGGCGCGGCAAGCCGGTCAGCGGATCGATGAACTCGAGCGAGCGCGCCAGCAGCTGCAGCGGGCGCGTGAAGTCGTCGCCGCGGCACGGCTGCGCCTCCGGATAGAAGGCGTCGTTGTGGATCGCAGCCCCGAGCGCCGCCATGTGTACCCGCAGCTGGTGCTTGCGGCCGGTGTGCGGGCGCAAGCGGTACAGCGCCAGCTCGCCGCGCATGCCGATCATCTCGACGATAGTCTCCGAATTGGGCGCCCCTTCCACTTCCTGCATGCGGAAAAACGGCGTGCCCTCGACCATCAGGCTGCGGCGCGTGTGCGGATAGGCCAGGCCTTCGATGGGCGCGGCCAGCGCCTCGTACTCCTTCGACACGCCGCGCTGCTGGAACAGCGACTGGTAGGCGCCGCGGCTGGCGGCGTTCGGCGAAAACAGCACCACGCCGGCGGTCTCACGGTCGAGCCGGTGGATCGGCACCAGGTCAGCATTACCGAGCTTGCGCTTGAGGCGCACCAGCAGCGTCTCGTGCAGGAAGCGGCCGGCCGGCGCCATCGGCAGGAAGTGCGGCTTGTCGATGACGACCAGGTGCTCGTCCTGGAACAGCACGCGCTCCTCGAACGGGATCGGCGTTTCGGCATCGAGCTCGCGGTAGTACCAGATGCGCGAGCCGGCGCGCACGGGACTGGTTGGGCCGAGCGGCAGGCCGTCGCCGTCGACGACGTGGCCGCGCGCCATGCGCGAGTACCAGGCGTCGGCGCCGATCTCGGGAAAGCGGGCGACCAGGAACTCGAGCATCAGGCCGGCGCTCCCCTGCGGCAGCCACAGGTAGCTCGGCGCGACGCCGTGCATGATCGGCAGCGGCACGAAGGCGTTGAGCGCGGCCTGGCGTCCCATCGTCAGTTCGGCAGCGCGACGGTGCGGTAAGGCGGCAGCTGGCTGACGCTGACGCCTTTGGCGCGCGCGTACAGCGGCAGCAGCACGTTCATGTGCTTCTCCATGCCGACGATGCGCTCCTCGCCGCCGGGGTGGGTCGACAGCAGCTGCACCGGCGCGCGCTTGTTGAGCGCGCCCATCTTGCGCCACAGCGCGATGCCGGCGCGCGGATCGAAGCCGGCGCGCGCGGCGAGGTCGAGGCCGATCAGGTCCGCCTCGCGTTCCTCGTCGCGCGAGAACTTCAGCACCACCAGCTGGCCGGCGGAGCTGGCGACAGTGTCGGTCAGGCGCGGGTCGATGCCCAGCCAGGCCGACAGGCCGAAGCCGATGATGATGCTGGCGACGCCGGTGGCGGTGGCCTTGGCGGCGCGCTCGCGCCCGTGTTCGCGCAGCGCGTGGGCGATTTCGTGGCCCATCACGGCGGCTGCCTCGTCGTCGGTCAGCTTGAGCTGGGTGATGATGCCGGTGAAGAAGGCGATGCGCCCGCCGGGCATGCAGAAGGCGTTGACCTGGTCGGAATTGAGCAGGTTGACCTGCCACTTCCACTCGGCCGCCTTCGGATTCCAGCGGTCGGTAAACGGGATGATGCGCTTGGCGATGCCGCGCAGGCGGCCGACCTGCGGGTGGTCGTCCGGGATCAGCGCGCCGGTCTGGCGCGCCTGCGCGAGCAAGCCGGCGTACTGCTGCGACGCCTGCTGGTCGACCGCCTGCTCCGGCTCGAGGTGACGCCAGCGCGACAAGGGCTTGACGGCAATGCCGTCCTGGACCTGGGTTTGCTCTGCCTGCGGTGATTCCGGCGCCGGCGCTTCCTTGGCGCGGTCGCAGGCAGCCAAGGCGCACAGCGCGGCGACGACGGCGAGGCGCTTGAGTTTGATCATTGCTGGTTCCATGGTGCTATTTTTGAAAACGCATCATCGCAGAAATCGCGCGCAAGTAGCACACGCCATCACGCCGACCGGCGGTCCTTCTTGCGCAGCCTGAACACGGCCAGGCTGCCGCGCAGGTTGGGCAGGAACGAGACCGGGCGCCCGCCTTCGGCGAGGGCGACGCGCTCGAGCACTTCGAGGCCGCATTCGGCTGCCAGTTCCTCGAAATCGAAGATGGTGGCGCAGCGCACGTTGGGCGTGTCGTACCACTGGTACGGCAGCGTTTTCGATACCGGCATGCGGCCGCGCGCCAGCGCCACGCGGTGCGGCCAGTAGGCGAAGTTGGGGAACGAGACGATCGCCTCGGCGCCGACCCGCACGATATCGCGCAGCAGCGCCTCGACGTGCTGCATCATCTGCAGCGACGACAGGCACAGCACGGTGTCGAACGAATTGTCGCCGAAGATGGCGAGGCCCTTCTCCATGTCCTGCTGGATGACGTTGATGCCGCGCTGCGCCGATTCGAGCAGCTTGTCGTCGGCGATTTCGATGCCGTAGCCGGTGCAGCCCTTGTCGCTCTGCAGGTAGCTCAGCATGGCGCCGTCGCCGCAGCCGACGTCGAGCACGTGGGCGCCGCCACGCACCCAGTGGGCGATGAAGGCGAGGTCGGGGCGCGCGCTGGACAGTTCCTGGAAATTCATGCGTGCTCCGTCGAGTTCATGTGGCTGGTCTGGTCCCAGATGCGCTGGTACCAGGCGCGCACCATGTTCAGGTAGCGCGGGTCTTCGAGCAGGAAGGCGTCGTGGCCGTGCGGCGCGTCGATCTCGGCGTAGGTGACGCGGCGGCGGTTGCACACCAGCGCCTGCACGATCTCGCGCGAGCGCTCGGGCGAAAAGCGCCAGTCGGTGGTGAACGAGGCGACGAAGAACTCGGCCTCGGTGCCCTCCAACGCGCGCGTCAGGTCGCCGCCGCAGGCACGCGCCGGGTCGAAGTAGTCGAGCGCCTTGGTGATCAAGAGGTAGGTGTTGGCGTCGAAGTATTCGGAGAACTTGTCGCCCTGGTAGCGCAAGTAGGATTCGATCTCGAAGTCGATGCCGAAGTCGAATTTGTAGTCGTTGTTTTCGGCGGCGTTGCGCAGCTTGCGGCCGAATTTTTCGGCCATGTCGTCGTCCGACAGATACGTGATGTGGCCGACCATGCGCGCCACGCGCAGGCCGTTCTTCGGCACCACGCCGTGGGCGTAGAAGTCGCCGCCGCGGTAGTCGGGATCGGACAGGATGGCCTGGCGGGCGACGTCGTTGAAGGCGATGTTCTGCGCCGACAGCTTCGGCGTGGAGGCGATCACCACGCAGTGGCGCAGGCGCTTCGGGTACATGATCGACCAGGCCAGCGCCTGCATGCCGCCGAGCGAGCCGCCCATGACGGCGGCAAATTGAGCGATACCCAATTGGTCGGCCAGGCGCGCCTGCGCGGCGACCCAGTCTTCCACCGTCACCACCGGGAACGACGCGCCGTAGGGCTTGCCGGTGGCGGGATTGTCGTGCATCGGCCCGGTCGAGCCGAAGCACGAGCCGAGGTTGTTGACGCCGATGACGAAGAAGCGGTCGGTGTCGAGCGGCTTGCCGGGGCCGACCATGTTGTCCCACCAGCCGATTTTTTTCGGGTCGTCGGCGTAGACGCCGGCGACGTGATGCGAGGCGTTGAGGGCGTGGCATACCAGCACCGCGTTCGACTTGTCCGCGTTGAGGGTGCCGTAGGTTTCGTACATGAGCGTGTAGCCGGCCAGCTGCGCGCCGCTTTGCAGGCGCAGCGGTTCGGCGAAGTGCATCGCTTGCGGGAAGACTATTCCAATGGATGCCATGAGACTCAAATCTAAATTAATGGGGGCGCTGACTAAAACCGGGGTCAGACCCTGGAAGGAAAAACGGGACTCGGCGTCCCCGTCAGACCCCTAACCGTTCGACGGCGTCGGCGATTTCGGCGGGCTCCATGCAGCGCAGGATCTTGCGGGTCTGCGGCGTGATCTTGGTCAGGTCGCTGCCGAGGATCTCCTGCTTGACCGCCAGCAGCTGCGCCGGGTGCATCGAGAATTCGCGCAGGCCCATCCCCAGCAGCAGGCGCGTGAGCTTGACGTCGCCGGCCATCTCGCCGCATACGGCGACGTCGATGCCGGCCTTCTTGCCGGCGGCGATGGTCATGGCGATCAGCTGCAGTACCGCCGGGTGCAGCGGATTGTACAGGTGCGCCACCTCGTAATCGACGCGGTCGATCGCCAGCGTGTACTGAATCAGGTCGTTGGTGCCGATCGACAGGAAGTTCATGCGGCTGACGAACATCGGCAGCGCCAGCGCGGCGGCCGGGATCTCGATCATGGCGCCGACGTCGACCTTCTGGTCGAACTTGTGGCCGGCTTCGCGCAGCTGCGCCTTGGCCTGCTCGATCATCGCCAGCGACTGGTCGATCTCGAAGGCGTGCGCCAGCATCGGGATCAAGAGGCGCACCTTGCCGTAGGCGGAGGCGCGCAGGATCGCGCGCAGCTGGGTAAGGAACAGCTGCGGCTCGGCCAGGCAGTAGCGGATCGCGCGCAGCCCCAGCGCCGGATTGAGCGCGGTGTGCTCGGTCTGGTCGAGCGGCTTGTCGGCGCCGATGTCGAGCGTGCGGATGGTGACCGGGCGGCCCTTCATCGCCACCACCGCCTTGCGGTACTGTTCGAACTGCTCGTCCTCGGTGGGAATATGGTGAGTGTGACCGGCGCGCGCCATGAACAGGAACTCGGAGCGGAACAGGCCGACGCCGGCGGCGCCCTGCTCGAGCGCGCCGGGGCAGTCTTCGGGCAGCTCGATGTTGGCCAGCAGGGTGATCGGGGTGCCGTCGAGCGTGATGGCCGGCGTCTTCTTGAGCTTGAGGAGCTTCTTGCGCGCCTTCTGCAGGCTGACCTGGCGCGCGCGGTACTGCTCCAGCACCAGCGGGCTCGGATTGGCGATGACGACGCCGGCGTCGCCGTCGATGATGACCCAGTCGTCCTGCTCGATCAGCTGCGAGGCCTGCGACATGCCGACGGCGGCCGGGATGTCGAGGCTGCGCGCGACGATCGCGGTGTGCGAGTTCTGGCCGCCGACGTCGGTGACGAAGCCGATGAAGGAACGGTCGCGGAACTGCAGCATGTCGGCCGGCGAGATGTCGTGAGCGACGACGATCATCTGCGGCTGGTATTCGTCGGTCACCACCGGCGCCGGCTCGAGCTGCGCGCTCCCCATCAGCACCTTCAGCACGCGCTCGGCGACCTGCTGGATGTCGGCCTTGCGCTCGCGCAGGTATTCGTCTTCGATCTCGTCGAACTGCGCCGACAGCTCGTCGATCTGGGTCACCAGCGCCCACTCGGCGTTGTAGTGGCGCGAACGGATGATGTCGAGCGGCGCTTCGGAGATCATCGGGTCCGACAGGATCAGCGCGTGGACGTCGATGAAGGCGCCCAGTTCGGTGGGGGCGTCGCGCGGCAGGTCGGTCCACAGCGCCTGCAGCCCGCGGTGGACCGCGGCGATGGCGTCCTGCAGGCGGCGCACTTCGGCTTCGAGCTGTTCCTCGGCCACCAGGTAGTGCTTGACGTCGAGCGCGGCCGGCGTGAGCAGGTGCGCGCGGCCGATCGCGATGCCGCGGGAGACAGGGATGCCGTGAAGCGTGAACGATGCCATCGATGGTCCTGAATGGGAATGGCGCGCGCTGTACACCTGGCTTACTCGCCTTCGCCGAACTTGTCGCCGATCAGGCCCGTGAGCGCGGCCAGCGCGGCGCCCTCGTCGGCGCCGTCGGCTTCCAGCGTGACCTTGGCGCCCTTGCCGGCGGCAAGCATCATGACGCCCATGATCGACTTGGCGTTGATGCGCCGGCCGTTGCGGGTGAGCCAGATCTCGCTCTGGAACTTGGCGGCCAGCTGGGTGAACTTGGCGGAGGCGCGCGCGTGCAGACCCAGCTTGTTGATAATTTCTAGTTCTTGTTGAATCATGTTTGTCGTCTCAATCACACAGAACTGCGCTAAAAAAACCATGGGAATGCCGCAGGGCGGCAGTCCTTAATCGGGTCCCACCCGCACCCGGTTGTCGACCCTGACCGCGCCGCTCTGGGCGCCGGCCAGCGCCATCTCGACCACGACGTCGAGCGTATCGCGGCGGTAGGTGATCGCGCGCAGCAGCATCGGCAGGCTGATGCCGGCGATGACTTCGACCTGCCCCGGCACCGTCAGCGAATTGCAGCAGTTCGACGGCGTGCCGCCCTTGATGTCGGTGATCACCAGCACGCCGCTGCCGTCGTCGATGCGGGCAATCGCCGCGCGCGCCAGCTCGTGCACCTGGGCGGTGTCCTGGTCGGCCGTCACGTCGATCGCCTCGAAGCGCTCGGTGGGGCCGCGGAACACGTGCGCGACCGCCTCGATGAAGGCTTTGCCGAGCGGCGCATGGGTCAACAGTAAGATCCCTACCATATTATTTTTGTCCTGCTGGTTGCCCGACGCGGCGCTCGAGCGCCTCGATGAACATCGCGGCGACGTCGAAGCCGGCCTGGTCGAAGATTTCCTGGAAGCAGGTCGGGCTGGTCACGTTCACTTCAGTCAAGAATTCCCCAATAACATCTAATCCTACCAGCAACAGGCCGCGGGCGGCCAGCAGCGGTCCGAGCGCCTCGGCGATTTCGCGGTCGCGCGCGGTCAGCGGCTGGGCGCGGCCGACGCCGCCGGCGGCCAGGTTGCCGCGCACTTCGCCGGCCTGCGGGATGCGCGCCAGCGCGAACGGCACCGGCTGGCCGTCGATGACGAGGATGCGCTTGTCGCCGTGGACGATGGCGGGGATGTACTTCTGGGCCATGATGGTGCGCGTGCCCAGCTCGGTCAGGGTCTCGATGACCGAGCCCAGGTTCATGCCGTCGTCCTTGATGCGGAAGATGCCGGCGCCGCCCATGCCGTCGAGCGGCTTGAAGATGACGTCGCCATGCTGGGCATGAAAATCGCGCAAGCGCGTCTGGTCGGACGACACCAGCGTCGGCGAGGTGAATTGCGGGAATTGCAGGATCGACAGCTTTTCGTTGTGGTCGCGGATGGCCGACGGCTTGTTGAAGACGCGCGCGCCCTGCGCCTCGGCGATGTCGAGCAACTGGGTGCCGTAGACGTATTCCATGTCGAACGGCGGATCCTTGCGCTCGATGACGGCGTCGAATTCGGAAAGGCGCGTGGTTTGCTGATCGGTGACGCGATACCACTCGTCAGGGTCGCCGGTGAGGGCGATTTCGGCGACGTCGGCAGTGACGATGCCGTCTTCGAGCACCATGTGGCGCTGTTCGAAGGCGAAAATGCGATGCCCGCGCCTGACCGCTTCGCGCATCATGGCGAAGGTGGAATCCTTGTAGATCTTGAATCCGGACAGCGGATCGGCGAGGAAGGCGATTTTCATTGGGAATTCCGTTCAGGCGAATGGATTGATTTTAGCCGGAAACGGCGATTCCCGCCGGGGATGGCAGAGATGGAGGGGACTCGGCGTCCCCGTCAGACCCCGGTTGTTCTTTTGGGGGTCTGACCCCGGTGTCGTCGACGTCAACTACACCGGGGTCTGACCCAAAAAAGCAACACCGGGACTCGGCGTCCCCGTCAGACCCCTGCGGACGCGCTAGTACACTTCCGGATTCGGGTCGGTGCGTTCCATTTCGAGCGAGGCGGCCAGCAGCGCCAGCCGCGCGACCACGCCGTAGACGTAGAAGCGGTTCGGCGCGGCAGTGCCGGGCTTGGCCTTCAGGTCGGGCACGGCGTGCTGCTGCGCGAACGCCAGCGGCACGAACTGAGAGCCCGGCGCATTCAGGTTCTGGTCGACACCGCGCTCGGCGTGCACGCGGTAGAAGCCGCCGACGACGTAGCGGTCGATCATGTACACCACCGGCTCGGCCACCGCGCTGTTGATGCTCTCGAAGGTCGGCACGCCTTCCTGGATGATGACGTCGCTGACCGCCACGCCATCCTTGATGACCGACATGCGCGCGCGCTGGTTGCGGTTCAGGTCCTTCAGCTCGCCCGCGTCCTTGACCGTCAGGATGCCCATGCCGTAGGTGCCGGCGTCGGGCTTGACGATGACGAACGGCTTCTGGTCCTTGATGCCGTATTCCTTGTACTTCTTGCGGATCTTGGCCAGCAGCATGCTGACGTTGTCGGCCAGGCACTCGGAGCCGTTGTCGTCCTCGAAGTTGACTTCGCCGCACTTGGCGTGGAAGGGGTTGACCATCCACGGGTCGAAGTCGATCAGCTTGCCGAACTTCTTGGCCACTTCGTCATAGGCGGCCAGGTGGTTGCTCTTGCGGCGGATCGCCCAGCCGGCATGCACCGGCGGCAGCAGCGACTGCTCGTGGATGTTTTCCAGGATAGCCGGGATGCCGGCCGACAGGTCGTTGTTGAGCAGGATGGTGCAGGGATCGAAATCGACCAGGCCGACGCGGCGGCCGTTGTTCGAGCGCACCAGCGGCTCGACCACGAGCATGTTGCCGTCGGGCAGCGCCAGCGGCGTCGGCTGGGTGATCTCGGGCGACAGCGAGCCGAGGCGCACGTGCAGGCCGGTCTGGCGGAAGATCTGCATCAGGCGCTGGACGTTTTGCAGGTAGTGCGGATTGCGGGTGTTGGTCTCGGGGATCAGCAGCAGGTTGCGGGCGTCAGGGCAATACTTGTCGATCGCGGCCATGGCGGCCTGCACCGACAGCGGCAGCATCTCGGTTGCAAGGTTGTTGAAACCACCAGGAAACAGGTTGGTGTCGACCGGGGCCAGCTTGTAGCCGGCGTTGCGCAGGTCCACCGAGCAGTAGAACGGCGGCGTGTGTTCCTGCCATTCCATGCGGAACCAGCGCTCGATGGCCGGGGTGGCTTCGAGGATCTTCTTTTCTAGGTCGAGCAACGGGCCAGTCAGCGCCGTGACGAGGTGGGGAACCATGAATGACGTCCTTCAGACTTCTGAGTATTGTGAAAACCGTAAATCGGGGCGAAACCGGCAATTTAAAGGATAGTAAACGCAAAAGCGCCCCGGAGGGGCGAGTCCCAACGGGGCGAGCGATGGCCCGCTTGCGCGGACCAGAGAATCAGGATGGATCAGGCGTGGTAGGCAGATTCGCCATGGCTCGTGATGTCGAGCCCTTCCCGTTCCTCTTCTTCCGGTACGCGCAGGCCGACCACCAGGTCCACCAGCTTGTAGGCAATCACCGACACCACCGCCGACCAGATGATGGTGGTGCCGACCGCTTGCACCTGGATCCATACCTGGTTGCCGATCGAGTAGGCATCGGCCGACATCTTGTTGGTGGTGTAGTCGAAAATGCCCTGGCCGCCGAGTTGTGGCGCGGCGAACACACCGGTCAGCAGCGCGCCGAGGATACCGCCGACGCCGTGCACGCCGAACACGTCGAGCGAGTCGTCCGCACCGATCATGCGCTTCAGGCCGTTCACGCCCCACAGGCAGATGATACCAGCGAGCAGGCCAATGACCAAGGCGCCCATCGGGCCGACGAAGCCGCAGGCCGGGGTGATTGCCACAAGGCCGGCAACCGCGCCGGAGGCGCCGCCCAGCATCGACGGCTTGCCTTTGGTGATCCATTCGCCGAATACCCACGAGATGGTGGCGCAGGCGGTAGCCAGCAAGGTATTGATGAAGGCCAGCGCGGCAACGTCGCCCGCTTCCAGCGCCGAGCCGGCGTTGAAGCCGAACCAGCCGACCCACAGCATCGAAGCGCCGATCATCGTCATCGTCAGCGAGTGCGGCGCCATCGATTCACGGCCGTAACCGACGCGCTTGCCGATCATGATCGCGCCGATCAGGCCGGCGACGGCGGCGTTGATGTGGACCACGGTGCCGCCCGCAAAGTCGAGCGCGCCCTTCTGCCACAGCCAGCCGGCTTTGGCCGATTCGGTCGCCAGCGTTGCGGCGTCCTTGATGGCGTCCGGACCGGTCCAGAACCAGACCATGTGGGCGACCGGCAGGTAGCCGAAGGTGAACCACAGCACGATGAACAGCAGCACGGCGGTGAACTTGGCGCGCTCGGCGAACGCGCCGACGATCAGCGCGCAGGTAATGGCCGCGAAAGTGCCCTGGAACGCGACGAAGATGAATTCAGGGATGACGACGCCCTTGCTGAAGGTTGCCGCGGATGTGAAGGTGGCCGTGGCCGGATTCCAGATGCCGGTCAGGAACGCGCGGTCGAACTTGCCGATGAAGGCGCTTCCTTCGGTGAAAGCGAGCGAGTAGCCGTAGATGCACCAGAGGACGATGACAACGGAGAAGATCATGAACACCTGCAGCAGCACCGACAGCATGTTCTTGGCGCGCACCAGGCCGCCGTAGAACAGCGCCAGGCCGGGGATCGACATCATGATGACGAGGATGGTGGCGATGAACATCCAGGTCGTGTCGCCCTTGTTGGCGACCGGCGCGGCTGGCGCGGCGGCCGGGGCGGCTTCGGCGGCGACGACGGGCGCGGCGGCGGGCGCCTCAGGCGGCGTGGCAACCGGCGTGGTCACCACCGGGGAGGCAGCGGCGGCCGGCGCCGCGGCCGGCTGGGTGTCGGCTTGCGCCAGCACGATCGGCGCGGCATGGTCGGCGCCGGCGTGGCTCGGCGCCTCGTGCGCGCCGGCAGTCAGGGCGCCGCTCATGGCGACGACGACGGCTATCCCGGACAGCCATTTTGTTATGTTTTTATGCATCTGGATTCCCCTTAAAGTGCTTCGTTGCCGGTCTCGCCGGTACGAATGCGGACGACCTGCTCGAGGTTGTACACGAAGATTTTTCCGTCGCCGATCTTGCCGGTGCGGGCCGCTTTTTCGATGGTTTCAATCGCCTGTTCGACGATGGCGTCTTCGACTGCCGCCTCGATCTTGGTCTTCGGCAGGAAATCGACGACGTATTCGGCACCGCGGTAGAGCTCGGTGTGGCCCTTCTGGCGGCCGAACCCCTTGACCTCGGTGACGGTGATGCCCTGCACGTTGATCGCCGACAGCGCTTCGCGTACCTCGTCGAGCTTGAACGGTTTGATGATGGCGGTAATCAGTTTCATACGAGGCCTCTTAGAAAGTTTTCGACACGGACAGTACGGCAGCGGTCTTGCCGAGGTTCTTGCCGGCCGGGCTGACGTAGGCACGGGTGTCGGCGCTGATGACCGCCAGCGAGACCGAGACGATGCCGAAGTCCTTGGTCAGGCCGACCTTGTAATCGGTATAGGAAAAGGCGCCATTGTTGGCGACGTTCTGGCGGCCGGCGTGCAGGTTCAGCACCAGGCCGGTGGCGACTTCAAAGTTGGCGCCGATGTCGAGGTAGCCGCTGTTCTTGCTGTCGGACGTGCCGAACAGGTTGGTGGTCGAGTGCGAGTACTTGATGTAGCCGGGACCGTAGCCGACCTGGCCGTACAGTTCGAAGGTGTTGGCGCTGGTCGGCAGGCCGTTCGACGGGTAGAAATAGTAGAGGCCGCCGACGTCGTAGGTGATGCCAGGGGCGATCTCGCCGCGCTTGCCGCCGTAGATATCCCATTCGACATGGCCGTCGCCGCCGGCATCCTTGGTCCACTTGATGGTCGACAGCCAGGTGCCGACGTACAGGCCGCTCGGGGTGTTGACGTAGTCGGCGCCGGCCGACAGGGCCGGATTGAGGCGCGACTGCGACACGCCGCGATAGCGGTAATCGGTGGTGACGGCCGCGTTGAAAGTCACTTCGTCGGCAGGCTTGGTCTCTTGGGCGCCGACGTTCGGCGCGGCCAGGGCGGCCAGGGACAGAGTGATCGCTGCGGCTAATTTGGACTGGCTCTTCAGGTTTTTCATGGCGATTCCCTATAAATTGAACGGATGTGGCGGATGCGGTTTAGAATTTGGCATGCATGACTGCGGTGGTCATCCTTCCATTAGCAGATTGCGTGCCAGCCCAAATTTGCCGGGCAGTGCTTGTTTTTTCGCTGTCTCGACCCAATTTTGTTATTAATGAACAGCAGTATTTGTGCAGTGCACGATCCGCGCGGGCGTCCGCACCGAATTAAGGCTGCGACGCACTAACACGGTGCATGCGCGCGCCAACCACCAGGAACCGACCATGGACATGAACAGTTTTTTCAACGACTTGCAGGGAAAAATCAACCAGGCGATCGAGAATTCGCCGGCCAAGGACATCGAAAAGAACGTCAAGGCGATGATGACCCAGGGCTTCTCAAAGCTTGACCTCGTGACGCGCGAGGAGTTCGACATCCAGGCGCAGGTGCTGGCAAAGACGCGCGCCAAGCTCGAAGAACTGGAGACGCGCATGACCTTGCTCGAAAGCCGGGTCGCCGGCCAGCCGATCATCATGAAGGCGGGCACGGCCGGCGACGCACCAGTTTGAGCCGCCGGCCGCCCGCCTGAGTCCTCCCTACCGTTCTAAATCTTCATCGCTTGCGCCGCCGCCATTGCAGTTCAACGGTGCGCGCACAGAATGAAGGTTTATCGACGTGCCGACACGGAGGGGATCATGGGCGAGCAGGAAAACATTCAGATGGTAAAGCAGTGCTACGAAGCGTTCTTGAGCGGAGACCTCGACAAGCTGCTGAAATTGATGTCGCATGACATCGACTGGGATTTGCCGGAGATCGAGGGCATTCCTTTCTCGGGCAAGCGGCATGGCCGCGACGCGGTTGCCGAGTTTCTCAGGATCGAGGGCGCCGCGCAGGAAGGGCGCGGATTCACGATTAATGAATTCACCGCGCAGGATGAGCGCGTGGTGGTGACGGGACACTACGAGTGGAACGTCAAGGCGACAGGCGCGCAATTCGGCTGCGACTGGTGCCACATCTTCCATATCGCCAACGGCGAGATCACAAAGTTCACCGAGTTCACGGACACCTACCAGGCGGCGCTGGCCTATCAGCTGCCGGCTGTAGCCGTACAAGGTTCTGCAAGGCCTGATGCGGGCAGAACCGGAGCACATTGAATTTGCGCCAAGGGGGGGCGATCACCTGGACCGCGCACGATTGGCGGTCATCAATAAGGCGATCCAAGTAACGCGCACGCTCAGGCGAGTCCCCGCTCTCGCCGGAATTCATATGAGCCTTGCCGTGTTACGAAGCCGTGCGCTGGCCGGCATGGACGCCCCCGCGGTCAGCGTCGAAGTCCATCTTGCGAATGGCTTGCCAAAATTTCTGATGGTAGGCCTGCCCGAGACGGAAGTGCGCGAGTCGCAGGAACGCGTGCGTGCGGCGCTGCAAAATGCCGGCTTCGATATTCCCAACCGGCGCGTCACGATCAACCTGGCGCCGGCCGACCTGCCGAAGGAATCGGGGCGCTTCGACCTGCCGATCGCGCTCGGCATCCTGGCCGCGTCGGGGCAAATCCCCGGCCCTGAACTGGACCAGTACGAGTTCGCCGGCGAGCTGTCGCTGTCGGGGCAGCTGCGCCCGATCCGTGGCGCGCTGGCGATGACGTTCGCCATGCACCGCTCGCGCGACCGCGCCGCGCGCGCCTTTATCCTGCCGTCCGCCAACGCCGACGAGGCGGCCCTGATGAGCGACGCCGCTATCTATCCGGCCGAAACGCTGCTGCAAGTGTGCGCTCACTTTGCCGCAGTGGATGCGGGCAGCAGGCTGCAGCGCCATTGCAACAAGCCGCCGGGGGCGCCGCCCGCCTACCTGGACTTTTCCGACGTCAAGGGGCAGCAGCACGCCAAACGGGCGATGGAAGTGGCGGCGGCCGGCTCGCACAGTCTGCTGCTGGTCGGTCCGCCCGGCGCCGGCAAGACCATGCTGGCATCGCGCTTCGTCGGCCTGCTGCCGCCGATGAGCGACGAGGAGGCGCTGGAGGCGGCGGCGGTGCAGTCGCTGACGCGCGGCTTCAGCGCGGCCAGCTGGAAAGTCAGGCCGTACCGCAGCCCGCACCACACCTCGTCCGGCGTCGCGCTGGTCGGCGGCGGCAACCTGCCGCGGCCAGGCGAAATCTCGCTCGCCCATTGCGGCGTGCTGTTTCTCGACGAGCTGCCCGAATTCGACCGGCGCGTGCTGGAGGTGCTGCGCCAGCCATTGGAGTCGGGCAGCATCACCATTTCGCGCGCGGCGCACCAGGCCGATTTTCCGGCGCGCTTTCAGCTGATCGCGGCGATGAATCCCTGCCCCTGCGGCTACCTCGGCCATGCATCGGGCAAGTGCCACTGCACCAGCGAGGGCATCGCCCGTTACCAGGACCGGATTTCGGGGCCGCTGCTGGACCGCATCGACATGCAGATCGAAGTGGCGGCGATGGCGCCGACGGCGATGAGCGCGGATGCCGACGGCGAGCCGAGCGCCGCGATCGCCGCGCGGGTGGCGCATGCGGCCCTGTTGCAGCAGCAGCGCCAGAACAAGCCGAACCAGCGCCTGACGACGCGCGAAATCGACCAGCATTGCAAGCTCGACCGCGACGGCGACAAGCTGCTGCGCACGACGATGTTGCACCTGCACTGGTCGGCGCGGGCGTATCACCGGATATTAAAGGTGGCGCGCACGATCGCCGACCTGGCCGGCACCCAGCGCATCGCGGCGGCGCACGTGGCCGAAGCGATCCAGTACCGGCGCAGTTTGCGCGAGCGCTGAGCCAGCGCGGAAACGGCCAGCCGCCAACGCCGGCGTCACGCCAAACGCCGGAACGTGTACCAGGGGGCGGGAAGACGTTATATTTGTTGAATGATAAATTTATTAGGGTGTAGGCCTTGGATACAAGCTCAACAGATATCGGCCAGATCGAAGCGGAAGTGAGGGCGGCGTTCTTGGGACTCGTCGACGCATCGGAAGCACTGGACGCGCGTCGACGGCCATCCTGGTCAACGAATACAAGCAGACCATTCTCCTCAAGAATCAGGATGTCGTCGCTCACTGTGGCGGCGGCACCCAGGTCTGGTCGAAATCGGAAAGTGCATGGAAGCTGGTGAGCATCGCCGCGAGCGACGCGAATCATAGGGGAGAAGCCATATTTTGAACGGCACCGCGCGAAGCCCTGAGGTAGCGCGGCAACACCGGTCCTGATACCATCTCGGAATGCGCCATTCCCTGATCAAATCAATATTATTGTCCGTACTCGCCGCCAGCCTGCTGGCCGCCTGCTCCCCTTCCTACAACTGGCGCGACTACACCAGCCAGGAAGCGCCCTTCCGCGTGATGTTTCCCGAAAAGCCAGACGTCCACAAGCGCAAGATCGACATCAACGGCCTGCCGGTGGAGATGACGATGACGGCGGTCGACATCGACGGCACGACGTTCGCCGTCGGCAGCGCGGAAGCGCCCGATGCCGCCAAGGCGCAGGCGGCGCTGGACGCGATGAAGACTGCGCTGGTGCGCAACATCGGCGCCAAGGTCACCAAGGAAAAAGCCTCGGCCGCGGCCACCGCCGGCCCGGCCGGCAGCACGCAACGCGCCACCATCGATATCGAAGCGACCGGCGTGCGCAACGGCGCGCCGATGAAGCTGGTCGGCCATTTCGAGGCGCGCGACAAGCGCTTCTACCAGGTGATCGTGATGGGCAAGGAAAAAGCCATGGGGCCGGAACAGGTCGACCAGTTCATATCGTCGTTCAAGCTGCTCTGATCATCACGCGCCGCATGCCGGCATTCACAGTATTTCATGACCGATCGGATCCCGATGACCATAGCCGCACCCGCCGCGCTCGAACTGACGGCGCTTACCAAGCACTTCGGACGCCCAGCCGTCGACCATCTCAACCTGACGGTGCGGCGCGGCGAACTGTATGCGCTGCTCGGTCCGAACGGCGCCGGCAAGACCACCACCTTGCGCATGGTCGCCGGGCTGCTGGCGCCGGACTCGGGCAAGGTGGAAGTGTTCGGCATCGACCTCGCCACCAACCCGGCGGGCGCGAAGCAGGCGATGGCCTACCTGCCGGACGACCCGATGTTGTACGCCAAGCTCAAGCCGACCGAATACCTCGAGTTCATCGCCGGCCTGTGGGGCATCTCGGCGGCGGACGCCGAACCGCGCGCGCGCCGGCTGCTCGACTGGCTGGACCTGACCAAGCACGCCCATGAACTGACCGAAGGCTTTTCGCGCGGCATGAAGCAGAAGCTGGCGCTGGCCGGCGCCCTGATCCACGAACCGCAGTTGCTGATCCTCGACGAGCCGCTCACCGGCCTCGACGCGGCGGCGGCGCGCCAGGTCAAGGACCTGCTGCTCGAGCACGTCCGCGGCGGCGGCACCGTGATCCTGACCACGCACATCCTCGAAGTGGCCGAAAGACTGGCGCAGCGCATCGGCATCATCGAACATGGCCGCCTGATCGCCGAAGGCACGCTCGACGAATTGCGCGGCCAAGCCGGCGCGTCGACGCTGGAGGACGTTTTCCTGCAACTGACGGGGCAGCCTTGAGCGCGCGCCCTGGCAGCGCACTCTGGCTGCTCAAGCATGAAGTGCGGATGCTGTTTTTTAACGCCGGCTTCGGGTCCAAAAAAGGCGTCGCTACGCGTGGCATGAGCAAGAAAGCCATCACGTTGTGGGTGCTCATCACGGTGGCGATCCATGCGGGCGCCTACTTCATGCTGAGGAAACTGCCATCGGGCACAATTGAAATTCCCCACGTGATGATCATGGTGCTCACCGGCGTGTTTGCAGCGCTGGCAAGCCTGATGCTGGCGCAGGGCCTGAAGTCGAGCGTGGAAGTATTGTTCGAACGCGGCGACCTGGACCTGCTGCTGTCCTCCCCGCTATCTTCGCGCGGCATCTTCATCGTGCGGCTGGCCGGCATCGTGATCGGCGTGGCCAGCGTATTCCTGTTCTTTCTGGCGCCGTTCGCGCACATGGGGCTGGTGCTCGGCCACTACCGCTGGCTCGGCATCTACCCGGTCGTGCTTGCCACGGCAACGGTGGCGGCGTCGCTGTCGATGCTGGTGACGCTGGGCCTGGTGCGCCTGTTCGGCGTGCGCCGCACGCGGGTGGTTGCGCAGATACTCGGGGCATTGGCCGGCGCGATGATTTTCCTGCTGTCGCAAGTGTTTTCCAACAGCTCGGGCGGCTTTCGCGACAAGATCGCCGCGTGGTTCAAGCCGATGCTGGCGCCCGGCGCCGTGCTCAGTCCCGACAGCCTGGCCTGGCTGCCGGGCCGCGCGATCCTTGGCGATCCGGGCGCCCTGCTGGCATTGAGCGTCGCAGCAATCGTCATCTTCGCGCTGACGGTGCGCTTCACCCACCGCTTCTTCGTGCATGGCGTCCAGCAGGCGGTCAGCCTGGTGCGCGCGGCAGCAGCGCCGGCCGGCGGCCAGCGTTACCAGTTCGGGCGCAGCCTGACGCACGTCATCATCGTCAAGGAGTGGCGCCTCATCGCGCGCGATCCGCAACTGATTTCCCAGGTGCTGTTGCAACTGCTGTACATGCTGCCGTTGTTCTTTGTGCTGATCTTCAAGGGCAGCACGCAAGTGGCGGGCATCGCCGCAGGCCTGACCTTCCTGGCCGGTTCGCTCACCGCCGCGCTGGCGTGGGTCATCGTTTCGGCCGAGGATGCGCCAGACCTGCTGCGCGCGTCGCCGTCGAGCATGCGCACGATCCGGCGCGCCAAACTTGCCGCCATCACGATGCCGGCGCTTGCGCTGGTGAGCGTGCCGATGCTGTGGGTGCTGGCGCGCGATCCGCGCGCGGCAATGCTGATGTGCGCGACGGTAACTGCCTCGGTGGCAACGTCGGCGCTGATCGCGACCTGGTGCAGCCGGCCGGCGGTGCGCGGCGACTTCAAGAAGCGCAGCAAAGGTAATTTGCTGAGCAACACGCTCGAGACGCTGAACGGCTTCGCGTGGGCCGGACTGACCTTCCTGCTGCTGACGTTCAGCAGCACACCGAACACCCCGGGGTGGATGTTGCTGATTGCCGCGGTGCTGTTCGTCATCGCCCTTGCGATCCTGTTGTTCGCCTGGCTGTCACGCCAGCGCGACGACTAGGCGCGCGCGCAGCACGCGTGCAAGGTGACCGCAAGGGCAAGTCGTGTTATCGTTTCGTCATTGCAGCGCACAATCAGAAAGCCTTTATGTTAATTACGTTTACCTCCAAAGCAGCAGCCGAAGTCACCATGTACAAGGAACACGCCAAACGTATTCTTGAACTGCTCGGCAAAGACGTCAACCGCGGCGTCATTACCGCGGCCGAAGCGCCACGCGCCGTCGAAATGCTGGAAAAGGAAATCGCCGAGACGCGCATGCACCAGGCGTCCGACGACGTGCAGCGCGACGTCCACGCGCATCACGGCGAGATCAGCGAAGACAAGGATCACGAGGGCATGGAAGTGGTCAGCTTCGCCACCCGCGCCTACCCATTGCTGGAAATGCTGCGCGCGGCCCGGAACGGCGGCCACGACGTCCTCTGGGGCGTGTAATGACTCAGCTGGTGGCCCTGCAGAGCCACCAGATCAGTGCCGCCGACGGCACGATGCTGTTCGTCACCGACTACCTGCTGCCGGCCTCGCAGGCGCGCGGCAGTGTGGTCGTGATGCACGGGCTCGGCGAGCACAGCGGCCGTTACCGGCACGTCGCCGGCTTCCTCAACGAGTGCGGCTTTTCGGTGCGTTGCTACGACCAGCGCGGGCACGGCCGTTCGCAGGGCAAGCGCGGCGACGTCATCAACGGCAATCCGATGCTGCAGGATGCGGAAATCGTCATCGAGGATTTCGCGGCGCGCTTTGCCGACCCGCCCTTCCTGTTCGGCCACAGCATGGGCGGCCTGTTCGCCACGCGCTTCGCGCTGGCGCACATGTCGCCGCTGCGCGGCCTGATCCTGTCTTCGCCGGCGCTCGCGCTGCGCGTGTCGCCGTTCGAACTGAAGATGCTGGCGGTGCTGGAAAAACTGGCGCCGACGCTCGGCGTGCCGAACGGCCTGAACGCATCGTTCCTGTCGCACGACCCCAAGTCCGTCGCCGCCTACAAGGCCGATCCGCTGGTGCACGGGCGCATCAGCGCACGGCTGCTGCGCTCGATGCTGTCGTCGGTCGAGTACTGCGCGGCGCATGCCGGCTCGCTGGCGGTTCGCACGCTGATGCTGGTCGCCGGCGACGACCGCCTGGTCGATCCGGAGGGCAGCAAGCGCTTCTTCGCGAAGGCGCCGCCGGGCCTGGCGCAAATGCACGTCTACGACGGCATGTACCACGAAATCTTCAACGAGCTCGATACGACCAGGCCGTTTGCCGATCTGAAGGCGTGGCTCGAGCAAGTCACGGCAGCGCGTCAGCAGCGCTGACCTCGCCAACAACAAAAGTCCAGACGAAAAAAAACCCCACACATTTCTGCGCGGGGTTTTTCTCTTATAACTAGC
>JAZKFW010000104.1:0-20494 GCA_040386255.1 Pseudomonadota bacterium | reverse complement strand
GCGTGGCGTGGTGGCGCAGCAGCACGTGCTTGACGATCGCCAGCCCCAGCCCGGTCCCCTGGGTCTCGCGCGAACGGCTCTTGTCGACGCGGTAGAAGCGCTCCGTCAGGCGCGCGATGTGATGCTGGTCGATGCCGATGCCGGTATCGCTGACGATGAACTGCGGCCCGGCCGGCGTGTCCGTCCAGCTCAGCTGCACCTTGCCGCCGGCCGGCGTGTAGCGCACCGCGTTCGACGCCAGGTTGGCGAACGCGCTGCGCAGCTCCTCGGGGCTGCCTTGAATATCCGGGCCGTCGACCCGCGCGCTGACCTCGTGCTGGCCGCCCGACAAGGCGCGCGCCTCCTGCAGCACGTCCTCCACCAGCGGCGCGATCGCCACCGGCTCGGCGCGCATCGGGTAGTCGACCGACTCGAGCCGCGACAAGGTCAGCATGTCCTCGATCAGGCGCTGCATGCGGTGGCCCTGCTCGGTCATCAGCTTCAGGTGCGCCATCCGGGTGGCGGGATCGAGGTCGGGGGTGCCGGAGGCGATCTCGAGGAAGCCGACGATCACCGTCAGCGGCGTGCGCAGCTCGTGCGAGGCATTGGCGATGAAGTCGCGCCGCATCTCTTCGATGCGCGCGCTCTCGGTGGCGTCGTGCGTCACCAGAATCTGGCGGCGGTTCTCGAACGGGATGATCTGGCAGATCAGCTTGCGGTCGCGCAGGCTCAGCGTCAGCGGCTGCTCGTAGCGGCCCAGCACGATGTAGTCGATGAAGTCGGGATGGCGCACCAGGTTGGTCACGCGCATGCCGCGGTCGCGCTCGAGCGTGAGGCCGAGGTGGCGCTCGGCGGCCGGATTGCACCATTCGAGGAACAGCACGTCGTCCATGATGGCGACGCCGTCCGGCAGCAGGTGCATCGCCTGGCGGAAGCGCGCCAGCCATTCGGACAGCTCCTTCTGGCTGCGGTCGTCGTCGCGGCGCAGCCGGTACAGGCGCGCGAAGACGTCGGTCCAGGCGCCCCAGCCGTCGGGCAGCTTGGCGTTGTGCGAATCGTCGAGCCAGGCGCCCAGCTGGCTGAGGTAGGACAGCTGCAGGAATACCTGGGCCAGGATCAGCAGCAGCGCCACCGCCAGGCCGGCGATCGGGCCGGCGATCCACCAGCACACGCCGGCGATGACGAACATCAAGGTCAGGCGCAACAGCGCCGGCACCCAGAACAGCAATTTGGGATTCATCGGGGGGATCTTGTATTATTTGTCCGACAGCATATACCCAACGCTGCGCACCGTCTTGACGAGCGACTCGGCCTCCTTCAGCGCCTTGCGCAGCCGCAGGACGTGGACGTCGACCGTGCGTTCCTCGATGACGGCGGCATTGCCCCACACCTTGTCGAGCAGCTGGCTGCGCGAGAACACCCGCCCCGGATGCGCCATCAAGAACTTCAGCAGCTTGAATTCGGCGTGGCCGATGTCGATGCGGGCACTGTCGACGGCGACACTATTGCTGACCGGGTCGAGCGTGACCGGGCCGACCGTCAGCGACGCCTCGGCCAGTTCCGGCGCGTTGCGGCGCAACAGGGCCTTGGAACGCGCCAGCAGTTCGCGCGGCGAAAACGGCTTGGTGACGTAGTCATCGGCGCCGGTGTTGAGGCCGGCGATCTTGTCCTCTTCCATGCTTTTGGCAGTGAGCATGATGACCGGGATCGTCTGGAAATTGCGGTCGGCGCGGATCCGCGCCAGCAGGCGCAGGCCGGTCTGATCCGGCAGCATCCAGTCGAGCAGGATCAGCTGCGGCGCGCGCGCGACAATGAAATTCCACGCCTCGGCGCAGTTTTGCACCGAGCTGACCTGCCATGGCGCCTCGCGCAGCGAAAATTTGACCAACTCGACAATTGCAGGTTCATCCTCGACGATCAGAACGCTGATTTTTTCGCTTGCCATCAGTGGACTGTCACTCGTCGCGCTGGGCTGCTGCCAGCGCCGGCTTGGTGTGGCGGATGTCCTTGCCTTCGACCACGTAGATGACATATTCGGCGATGTTCTTGGCATGGTCGCCGATGCGTTCGATGGCTTTCGCCACCCACAATGTGTCCAGCGCCGAAGAAATCGTGCGCGGGTCTTCCATCATGAAGGTAATCAGGTTGCGCATGATCGAGCGGAACTCGTGGTCGATGACGACGTCGTGGGCGATCAACGCCAGCGCCTGCTTGCCGTCGAGGCGGGCAAAGGAATCGAGCGCGTCATGCAGCATGTCCGATGTTTCCGAGGCGATCGAGCGCACCATCTCGAAGTGGTTGACGCCGACGACGCCGCGCGTGTGCAGGTTCTTCGACATGCGCGCGATCTTGGCAGCCTCGTCGCCGATGCGCTCGAGGTCGGTGATGACCTTGATGGTGGCCATCACGGTGCGCAGGTCGTTGGCGGTCGGCTGGCGCCGCACGATCAGGTGGCTGCAGGCGTCGTCGAGCGACACTTCGAGCTGGTTGACGGCGTCGTCGCCGGCAATCACGCGGTCGGCGTGCTCTATGTCGCCGACCCGGAAACAGGTCATCGCGTCGGTAAACTGGGTTTCCACGATGCCGCCCATCAACAAGACCTTGGAGCGGATCGCCTCAAGGTCATGGTCGTATTGTTTGGATGAATGTTCGCCTATCATTGCCGCTCTCCGCTTATTGTGTGCTGGTGCATCCCTGGATCAGCCGAAACGGCCGGTAATATAGTCCTGCGTCTCTTTGCGCGCCGGATTCATGAAAATCTGGTCGGTTTCGCCAAATTCCACCAGCTCGCCGAGGTACATGTAGGCAGTGTAATCCGAGCAACGCGCCGCCTGTTGCATGTTGTGGGTGACGATCGTGATCGTGTAGTCCTGCTTCAGCTCGCTGATCAGCTCCTCCACCTTGGCCGTTGAGATCGGATCGAGCGCCGACGTCGGCTCATCGAGCAGCAGCACGTCCGGCTTGACGGCGACGCCGCGCGCGATGCACAGGCGCTGCTGCTGGCCGCCCGACAAGGATAACCCGCTCTTGCCGAGGATGTCCTTGACCTCGCCCCACAATGCGGCTTTCTTCAGTGCCCACTCGACGCGCTCGTCCATCTCACCCTTCGACATGTTTTCGTAGAGGCGCACGCCGAAGGCGATGTTGTCGTAGATCGACATCGGGAACGGCGTCGGCTTCTGGAACACCATGCCGACCTTGGCGCGCAGCATGTTGACGTCCTGGCCGGGGTCGAGGATGTTGGTCCCTTTGTACATGATCGACCCTTCGGCGCGCTGGCCGGGATACAGGTCGTACATCCGATTCAACGTGCGCAGCAGGGTCGACTTGCCGCAGCCGGACGGGCCGATGAAGGCGGTCACCTTCTTGTCGTGGATGTCGAGGTTGACATTGGTCAGGCTCTGGGTTTTTCCGTAGAAAAAATTCAGGCCGGTGATTTCAATCGTCTTGGCCGGCGGGGTCACGGTCGGGATCGGGCTAGGCATAGGCAAAGTCATTCGTCGCTTTCGGCTTAATTCGGGGTTTTCTGGCTGAACACGGTGCGCGACAGGATATTGAGCAGCAACACGCTGAAGGTGACCAGCAGCGCGCCGCCCCAGGCGAGGTCGCGCCAGTTGTCGTACGGGCTCATCGCGAACTGGTAGATCACCACCGGCAGGTTGGCCAGCGGCGCGTTCATGTCGGCACTGAAGAACTGGTTGTTGAGCGCGGTGAACAGCAGCGGCGCGGTTTCGCCGGAGATGCGCGCCAGCGCCAGCAGCACGCCGGTGATGACGCCGGCCTTGACGGCGCGCAGGCGCACCATCATTGCCACCTTCCAGCGCGGCGCGCCGAGCGCGAACGCCGCTTCGAGCAGGCTGTTGGGCACCAGGCGCAGCATGTTGTCGGTGGTGCGCACCACCACCGGCACGGCGATCAGCGCCAGCGCGATGCTGCCGGCGTAACCGGAGAAGTGCTTGACGTTGGCGACGTACAACGCGTAGACAAACAGGCCGATCACGATCGACGGCGCCGACAGCATGATGTCGGTGACGAAACGGGTCACCTGGGCGAACTTGTTGCGCTCGCCGTACTCGGCCAGGTAGATGCCGGCCAGGATGCCGATCGGCGTGCTGACCGCGGTCGACAGGCCGACCATCATCAGGCTGCCGACGATGGCGTTGCGCAAGCCGCCGCCATCGCTGCCGGGGGCCGGCGTGTCGTTGGTAAACATCATCACCGACAGGCCGCTGAAGCCCTTGATCAGCAGGGTCGACAGGATCCAGGCGAGGAAAGCGAGGCCGATCGACATCGCCACCACCGACAGGGCGATGCCGATGCGGTGCTGCCACAGGCGCCGGTTGTAGACAGGGTTACGGGGGGAGTTCATTTGACGCCCTCCTTGCGGGACATTCCGGCAAGCATGAGCTTGGCGGCGGACAATACGATAAAGGTGATCGCGAACAGGATCAGCGCCAGCGCGTACAGCGACGACACGTGCAGTTTGGACGACGCTTCGGCAAATTCGTTGGCCAGCGTCGACGAGATCGAGTTACCGGCGGCAAACATCGACCACGACAGCTTGTTGGCGTTGCCGATGACGAAGGTCACCGCCATGGTCTCGCCGAGCGCGCGACCGAGGCCCAGCATGACGCCGCCGACGACGCCGGTCTTGGTGTAAGGCAGCACCACCTTGCGCACCACTTCCCACTTGGTGCAGCCGAGGCCGTAAGCGGACTCCTTCAGCACCGCGGGGACGATCTCGAAGACATCGCGCATTACCGAGGCGATGAACGGGATGATCATCACCGCCAGGATCAGGCCGGCGGTGAGGATGCCAATGCCCATCATCGGGCCGGAAAACAGCGGGCCGATGAACGGCAGCGGGCCGAGCGTGGACTTGAGCAGCGGCTGGACATGGTCGGCGAACAGCGGCGCGAACACGAACAGGCCCCACATGCCGTAGATGATCGACGGCACGCCGGCCAGCAGTTCGACCGCGGTACCCATCGGTCGGCGCAGCCACACCGGGCAAATTTCAGTAAGGAACAGGGCGATGCCGAAGCTGACGGGAAAGGCCACCAGCAGCGCGATGAACGACGTGGCCAGCGTGCCGGTGATGGCAATCAACGCGCCATACTGGTCGTTGACCGGATCCCATTCGACGGTGGTGATGAAGGCCGGCCCGAATTCGGCGAACGCCGGCGCCGAGCCGTAGATCAGCGAAACGATGATCCCCACCAGCACCAGCAGCACCGACGCGGCGAACGCCATCGTGACCTTGTGGAAGATGAAGTCCTGGATGCGCTGCATGCGCATCGTCGACAACATCGCGGTATGGCGCTCGGCTACTTCTTCCGGCGCCATCACGTCGGCCATGGCCGCTGGTGGGTTTGCACTCATGGGCAACTTCTTCTTTATAGTGAGAATCGAACTTCAGGTCTTACCAGATGGCCTTGCCGGCAGCGTCCTTCAGATTGGCTTTCCACGCATCCTGCACCTGCTTGGTGACGACGTCCGGCATCGGCACGTAGTCGAGTTCAGCAGCGGCAGCGTCGCCGTTCTTGTAGGCCCAGTCGAAGAACTTCAGCACTTCCTTGCCCTTGACGCCATCGGCCTGGGTCTTGTGCATCAGGATATAGGACGCGCCGGTGATCGGCCATGCCGCCTTGCCGGGCATTTCGGTCAGCACGACGCCAAAGCCAGGGGTCTTGGCCCACTCGGCGTTGGCCGCGGCAGCCTTGAAGTTCTCGTCGTCCGGCTGCAGGAACACGCCATCCTTGTTTTTCAGCTGGGTATGCGACATCTTGTTCTTCTTGGCGAACGCCCACTCGACGTAGCCGATGCCGCCCTTGATGCGCTGCACGTTGGCGGCGACGCCTTCGTTGCCCTTGCCGCCCACGCCGACGGCCCACTTGACGGCGCTGCCGGCGCCGATCTTGGCTTTCCAGTCAGGGCTGGTCTTGGACAGGTAGTCGGTGAACAGGAACGAGGTGCCGGAACCGTCGGCGCGGTGCACCACGGTGATTTCGTCGGCCGGCAGCGGCACGCCAGGATTGAGCGCGGCGATGGCGGCATCGTTCCACTTGGTGACTTTGCCGAGGTAGATGTCGGCGATGACCGGGCCGGTCAGCTTCATCTGGCCGGGGGTGACGCCCGGCAGGTTTACCACCAGCACGACGCCGCCCATGATGGCCGGGAACTGCACCAGGCCTTCGGCGGCCAGCTCCTCGGCCTTGAGCGGCATGTCGGAGGCGCCGAAGTCGACCGTCTTGGCCTTGATCTGCTTGATGCCGGCGCCGGAACCGACCGACTGGTAGTTCAGGCCGTTGCCGGTGCTTTTCTTGTACATCTCCGCCCACTTGGCGTAGATCGGATAGGGAAATGTCGCGCCGGCGCCGGTCATGTCGGCGGCCACGGTGGCGCCGGTCGTCAGGATTGCGGAAGTGCCGATGATCATCGAGGCAAATAACAGTTTCATGCGCATATCAAATCCTTTGGAGAGTGTGACGGTGAATGCTGCGCAGTCTAGCGGTCAATTGTGACACGTTTATGACATCGACCGCTTGCGTGAAATATTTCGAAATTCCGCTGCGTGATACTCTGGTGGAACCGGTTTGTATGGCGCACGATTGAGCTCGGTCCGTCACGCCTCTGTCATATTACGTTATTAGAATGAAGTCATTGTCACAATAGAGATTCGCATAGCCAAGATGACAACAAAAATTCCCGTGCACGCCGAATCGCCGAAGGCCGTCGTATTCCTCGACCGCGAACTGTCGCAGCTCCAGTTCAACCGGCGCGTGCTCGCGCAGGCCGAGGACAAGCGCATTCCGCTGCTCGAGCGGCTGCGCTACCTGTGCATCGTCAGCAATAACCTCGACGAGTTCTTCGAGGTGCGCGTGGCCAGCCTCCTGGCCCAAGGCGCCCTGCACGACAATCCGGCGCTCGATGCGACGCTGGCGCGTATCGGCGCGGAATGCCATGCACTGGTCAAGCATCAATATGAGATTCTCAATACCGAAGTGCTGCCGCAGTTGCGCGCCAAGGGCGTGCACCTGGTGCGCCACACCGACCGCAACGAAGCGCAGCGCGCCTGGGTCAAGCAGTATTTCGAGCAGCAAGTGCGCCCGCTGCTGACGCCGATCGGGCTCGACCCGGCCCACCCGTTCCCTCAGGTGGTCAACAAGAGTCTCAATTTCATCGTGTCGCTGTCCGGGAAGGACGCGTTCGGGCGCGGCAGCGCCATCGCCATCGTCAAGGCGCCGCGCGTACTGCCGCGCGTGATCCGCCTGCCCGACCATCTGAGCAAAGGCGGCGTCGCCCTGTTCTGCCTGCTGTCGTCGGTGATCCACGCGCATATCGAGGACATGTTCACCGGGCGCGATGTGATTGCCTATTCGCAGTTCCGGGTCACCCGCGACAGCGACCTGTGGGTCGACGAGGACGAAGTCAAGAACCTGCGCCAGGCGCTCAAGGGCGAGTTGCAGGGGCGCCAGTTCGGCACCTCGGTGCGGCTCGAAGTGGCGAAGAACTGCCCGCCCGAACTGTCCGATTTTTTGCTCGCCCAGTTCTGCCTCGATCCCAGCCGGCTGTACGCGGTCGACGGCCCGGTCAACCTGGTGCGCCTTGCCGAGCTGATCGACGAAGTGCGCCAGCCCGGCCTGCGCTTCGATCCGTTCATCGCCGGCATGCCGACCAAGACCGCCAACCTCGACATCTTCGAGCAGATCCGCAAGCACGACATCCTGCTGCACCACCCGTTCCAGTCGTTCCAGACGGTGATCGATTTTATCTGCGTGGCCGCCAGCGACCCGCACGTGGTGGCGATCAAGCAGACCATCTACCGCACCGGCATGAATTCCGAGCTGATGGAAGGGTTGATGACGGCGGCGCGCTCGGGCAAGGAAGTGACCGTCATCGTCGAGCTGATGGCGCGCTTCGACGAAGAGGCCAACATCAACTGGGCCGACAAGCTCGAGCAGGCCGGCGCCCAGGTGGTGTACGGCGTGGTCGGCCTGAAGACGCACGCCAAGGCGGCGCTGGTGATCCGGCGCGAACCGAACGGCCTGCAGTACTACGCCCACCTCGGCACCGGCAACTACCACCTGACCACGACGCGGCTGTACACCGACTTCGGCCTGCTGACGGCCGACACGCAGATGGGCGAGGACGTCAACGAGGTGTTCATCCACCTGACCAGCCTGACCAAGCCGCACAAGCTCAACCACCTGTGGCTGGCGCCGTTTGCGCTGCAGGCCGAGATCATCAAGGCGATCCGCAACGAGGCGCGCATCGCCAAGTCGGGGCGGCCGGGGCGGATCATCGTCAAGATCAACGCGCTGGTGGACGAATCGGTGATCCGCGCGCTGTATGCCGCGTCCGGCGACGGCGTCAAGATCGACCTGATCGTGCGCGGCGCCTGCACGCTGCGGCCCGGCGTGCCGGGGCTGTCGGCCAACATCAAGGTGCGCTCCGTGATCGGCCGCTTCCTCGAACACAGCCGCATCTACTATTTCCGCAACGATCTCAAGCATGACGTCTACCTGGCCAGCGCCGACTGGATGACGCGCAACCTGTTCCGGCGCGTCGAGGTGGCATTTCCGGTACTCGACAAGGCGCTCAAGCGGCGGGTCATTGCCGAAGGGTTGAACCCCTACCTGAAAGACAACTCGAACGCGTGGGAGCTCGATGCGAACGGCAATTACCACCGGCACAAGGCGCGCGGCAAGCAGACCGAGTTTTCGGCGCAGCGCCACCTGATGGAATTGCTCGGTTCAAAAGACAGCGGCAGCGAATCATAGGAGAACGATATGGACCTGATCTTGTGGCGGCATGCGGAAGCGGAGGAAGGCGAACCGGACATGGAGCGCGCGCTGACGTCGAAAGGCCAGAAGCAGGCGCGGCGGATGGCGGAATGGCTCGACGCCCAGTTGCCCGACGCCTGCAAGATCCTGGTCAGCCCTGCGCTGCGCACCTTGCAGACGGTGGAGCCGCTGGGGCGCAAGTTCAAGGTGGCGCCCGAGCTGGCGCCGGGCGCCGGGCCGCAGGACGTGCTGCGCGCCGCCAACTGGCCCAACGGCAAGGAGCCAGTGCTGGTGGTGGGTCACCAGCCGACGCTGGGCCGGGTGGCCGCGCTGATCATCGGCGGCAGCCCGCAGCCGTGGGAAGTGAAGAAGGGGGCGGCGTGGTGGATTGCCCAGCGCGACCCGAAGGACCCCGACAGCCTCTACCTGAAGGCGGTCATGTCGCCCGACATGATTGTAAAATAAAGCCCCTCCCTCCCCTTGTAAATACAGTTGTACCTGCTAGATTTTAAGGGTATTCACAAGGGGGAGGAGCCGCGAAGGCGGGTAGGAATTTATGTTAAACATCATTGTAATGGCCATTCTGGGCGGCATGGCTGGACTGGTGCTATATGAAATAGTTTCCGAGGTTCGCGGAGGCAGAAACCGGTTGCAGGACCGGTATCACGAGTAAATCTTGCTCAATAAGCGGCGCTTCAGGCGCCGTTTTCGTTAGCCGCCGACATCTTCCTCGAGTTCCCCCAGCGCAAAATCTGGGGTCAGGTCTGACAATCGCACAAACCCCTGGGGTCAGGTCTGACATTCCGACATATTTCAACGGGGCGGACCGTGCGCGTAGCATGATTATGCTACGCGACTGGCCGCAAGCGGACGAGGCTGGGGAGTAAAACACGCAGAATGTTCGAATGTCAGACCTGACCCCGGCTAAATGTCGGAATGTCAGCCCTGACCCCAGCGGTGCGCGTTGGCTCAGCGCATGTATTTGGCGAGTAGCGTCATCGCGGCCAGGTCGAGGCTGATGAACTGGAAGCCGATCTTGTATTCGCCGTTGCTGAAGATGCAGTACAGCGACCTGGAGCGCGTCTTGATGGTGTGGAGCTTGCCGTCCAGCAGAACCTCGAAGTGCAGCGCGCACTCGCCGCCGGCCGCCATCGGCTGCGCATAGGTCAGGCACACGCCATTGCCGCCGACATCGACGGTACGCGCGGCGAGCGGCCCGGCGCCGTCGAAAGTGACGAGCGCGCGCGCCTTCAAGACCTTGCGCGGCGAAGTACGTTGTTCGTTAAACACAATCAATCCAGTGGCAGCAACAGTCAGATCAACATTATAGCGGCAATACTATTTCCGGAGAGCATCAATCCAGTTCGCGCAGCTTGTTGAACGCCTCGTCGATGCGCTCGACGGCGACGATCGTCATGCCCTCGATCTTCTGCTTGGGCGCGTTCGATTTCGGGATCATGGCGATCGAGAAGCCGAGCTTGGCCGCTTCGCGCAGGCGTTCCTGGCCGCGCGGCGCCGGCCGGATCTCGCCGGCCAGGCCGACCTCGCCGAACACCACCAGCCCGCGCGGCAGCGCCTTGTTGCGCATCGACGAGTTAATCGCCAGCAGCACGGCCAGGTCCGCCGCCGGCTCGGTGATCTTGACGCCGCCCACCGCGTTGATGAAGACGTCCTGGTCGAACGCGGCGATGCCGGCGTGGCGATGCAGCACCGCCAGCAGCATCGCCAGCCGGTTCTGCTCGAGGCCGACCGACAGCCGGCGCGCGTTCGGCAGGTGGCTGGTGTCGACCAGCGCCTGGATCTCGACCAGCAGCGGGCGCGTGCCCTCCTGCGTCACCATCACGACCGAACCCGGCACGGCGCTGTCGTGGCTCGACAAGAACAGCGCGGATGGATTCGACACGCCCTTCAGGCCCTTCTCGCCCATCGCGAACACGCCGAGCTCGTTGACGGCGCCGAAGCGGTTCTTGATGGCCCGCACCAGGCGGAAGCTGGATTGCGGGTCGCCTTCGAAGTACAGCACCGTGTCGACGATGTGCTCGAGCACGCGCGGGCCGGCCAGCGCGCCCTCTTTCGTCACGTGGCCGACCAGGATGATGGTGACGCCGGTCTGCTTGGCCACGCGCGTCAGCTGGGCGGCGCACTCGCGCACCTGTGCCACCGAGCCGGGCGCCGAGGTCAGCGCGTCCGAATACACGGTCTGGATCGAGTCGATGACCGCCACTTCCGGCTTCAGGTCGGCCAAGGTACCGAGGATTTTCTCGAGCTGGATTTCGGCCTGCAGCTTGAGCGTTGTGGCCTCGACGCCGAGGCGGCGCGCGCGCAGCGCGATCTGGGCGCCCGATTCCTCGCCGCTGACATACAGCGTGCTCTTGGACTGCGAGATGTTGGCCAGCGCCTGCAGCAGCAGCGTCGACTTGCCGATGCCGGGGTCGCCGCCGATCAGCACCACGCCGCCGGCCACCAGGCCGCCGCCGAGCACGCGGTCGAATTCCTCGATGCCGGTGCCGAAGCGCGGCACGTCGACCGCCTCGATGTCAGCCAGCGACAGTACCGGCGCGGTCTGCGCAAGGCTGCGGTGCACCGGGTTCGACAGCCGGTTGACGCCGGGCGTCTCCTGCACCGTCTCGACCAGCGTGTTCCATGCGTGGCAGGCCGGGCACTGGCCGGTCCATTTGTTACTGATGCCGCCGCATTCGCTGCAGGTGTAGTTCGTTTTTGCTTTGGCCATGATCGATTTATCCGTTATCTTCAGCACGTCGTCCTCGCGAAAGCGGGGACCCCATTCCGTGCCACAGTGAAGCGACCGCCCCGGGCCTGCGCGCAAATGGGGTCCCCGCTTTCGCGAGGACGACGTTAAATAGTCTGGTTATATGCTGGTTGCGCAGTTTCTGCGGCGTGGGCTACGCCGGCTGGCCAAGCGGGCCTTCGATCACCCGCACGCGCGGCGCCAGCGCGCACATCAATTCATAGCCGATGGTGCCGGCCGCCGTCGCCACTTCGTCGATCGGCAGGCCGTCGCCCCACAGTACCACCTTGCTGCCGACGCGCGCATTGGCGATCGGCGTCAGGTCGACCGTCATCATGTCCATCGACACGCGCCCGATCAGCGTGGTGCGCACGCCGTCGACCAGCACCGGCGTGCCATGCGGCGCGTGGCGCGGGTAGCCGTCGGCGTAGCCGCAGGCGACCACGCCGACGGTGGTCGGGCCGGCCGCCTCGAAGCGGCTGCCGTAGCCGACGGTGTCGCCGGCCACCAGCTGCTGGATGCCGATGATCGACGACGCCAGCGTCATCGTCGGCCGCAGCCGGTAGTCCTCGGCGCTGCGCACGCCGGGGGTGCCGCCGTACAGCATCACGCCCGGACGCACCCAGTCGTTCGACAGCGCCTCCGCCAACTCGGACTGCCGCAGCACGCCGCCCGAATTGGACAGGCTGCGCTCGCCGGCCAGCCCTTCGGCGCCGAGCTGGAAGCGGCGCACCTGCTCGCGCACCGTCAGCCGCGGATGTTCGAGTTCGTCGGCGTTGGCGAAGTGGGTCATCAGGGTGATGTTGCGGATGCCGGGGATCGCGCGCAGCCGGGCGTGCGCGGCGGCGTACTCGGACGGCGGAAAGCCGAGCCGGTTCATGCCGGTGTTCATCTTCAGGTGGACGTCGATCGGGCTGGCCAGCCGGGTGTATTCGAGCATCTTGATCTGCTCGATGCAATGCACGGTGCTGTTGAAACCGTATTCGGCCAGCAGGGCGATGTCGGCCGCCTCGAAAAAGCCTTCCAGCAGCAGGATCGGCCTGGTCCAGCCCAGCTCGCGCAGGCGCACCGCGTTGTCGGTCTCGATCAGCGCCAGGCCGTCCGCCTCGGCAAAACCGCGCAGGCCGCGCTCGAGGCCGTGGCCGTAGGCGTTGGCCTTCACCACCGCCCAGATCTTCGCGGCCGGCGCACAGGAACGGGCGCGCGCCAGATTGTGGCGCATGGAGTCGAGGTGGATGGTTGCGCTGAGCGGGCGTGGCATAGTGAAATCAGGAAGTGGATGCGAAGAACGCATTTTACCGGACGCGACGCGGGCTGCACTGCTGATTTCTTTGGCTTCAGGATCATTCATGGTATAAAGCAACCCAGACCAGACTTTAGAACTTCTCGAATGAATCGTGGTTTTTACACCATCATGGCGGCGCAGTTTTTTTCGTCGCTGGCAGACAACGCCCTGTTCTTTGTGGCGATCAGCCTGCTAACTGCGATGAACGCACCGCCGTCGCTGACGCCGCTGCTGAAACTGTCGTTCGTGCTGTTTTACGTCTTGCTGGCCGCATTCGTCGGCGCTTTCGCCGATGCCCTGCCAAAAGGCAAAGTGATGTTCATCGCGAACCTCATCAAGATTTTCGGCTGCCTGCTCATCTTCTTCCTCGTCCATCCGCTGCTGGCCTACGCCGTGGTCGGCTTCGGCGCGGCGGTGTACTCGCCGGCCAAGTACGGCATCCTGACCGAGCTGCTGCCGCCGGAAAAACTGGTCGCCGCCAACGGCTGGATCGAAGGCCTGACGGTCACCTCGATCATCCTCGGCACCGTGATGGGCGGCTCGCTGGTGGCGGTGCGCTCGTCGACCTTCCTGCTCGGCTTCGACGTGCCGCTGATCGACACCGGCATCGACACCCCGACCGAGGCGGCGCTGTGCGTCGTCATGGGCCTGTACCTGCTGGCCACTGTCTTCAACCTGTACATCCCCGACACCGGCGCCAAATACGCGCCGCCCGAGCGCAACCCGATCAAGCTGATCGCCGACTTCGCCGAATGCTCGGCGACGCTGTGGAAGGACAAGCTGGGCCAGATCTCGCTGGCGGTGACGACGCTGTTCTGGGGCGCCGGCGCCACCTTGCAGCTGATCGTGCTGAAGTGGGCCGAGAAGTCGCTCGGCCTGCCGTACGAAAAAGCCACCACCCTGGTCGGCGTGGTCGCCGTCGGCATCGCGCTTGGCGCGGCGGCGTCGGCGCGCATCATCCCGCTGAAAAAATCGCTGACCGTGATCCCGCTCGGCATCGCCATGGGCGTCATCGTCATGATCATGCCGCTGGTGACGTCGGTGAACCTGGCCTACCCGCTGCTGATCCTGATCGGCATCCTGTCGGGCTTCTTCGTGGTGCCGATGAACGCGCTGCTGCAGCACCGCGGCCACGTGCTGATGAGCGCGGGCCACTCGATCGCGGTGCAGAACTTCAACGAGAACCTGTCGATCCTGACGATGCTGGCGATGTACGCGATCATGATTTCGCTGAACCTTGACCTGAACGTCATCATCGTGCTGTTCGGCCTGTCGGTGGCCGGCACCATGTGGGCCATCAAGCGCCGCCACGCCGCCAACCAGGCAGTTCACGATTCGCTCGCGCTGATCGGCGAGCACAAACACTAGGCGCCGGCGGCCTGACGTTCTGCCGCACGGGCGCGCCAGTCGTCCGGCACGACGAAGCCGCGCGCCGTTTCCACCATCGCCCCACCCTGTTCGCGCAGCGCCGCCACCAGCACCGGCGCTTTCGCAGTTTCGAACGCCAGTGTCAACGCCGCCTGCAAGGCCGCGGCGGTCAATACTTCTGCCGCTTCGGCGCGGTACGGCGCCAGCCACTGCAAGCGCGGCAGCACCACCCAGGCCTGCTCTGCGAGCGCGCCGACTTCCTCCAGCGCGCACCAGAAACCGCGGCAATGAAGATTGGCGATGCCATCCATCGGCGCCGCGCTGCCGGCCGGGTAGAACAGCCATCCCTTGACCAGGGCGCGGGCGCGCAGCACGGGCCGCGGCAGCAGCGCCTGCGCCGCCGGATGGCTCGCCAGCGCCAGCTGCTTGTCGACGATCTTGCGCATCTTCGCGCCCAGGCTGTCGGCCAGGTTGGGGCCGACGAAGGTGTCGAAGCGCGACGCCGCCGTCCCCTGCAGCAGGTAGAACTTGGTAGCGAATTCGATGTGTTCGACGCCGTCCGGTCCGGCGTCGAGCAGGAAGTCGAACTCGCCGACTGTGTCGTTGCGGGCGGCGCGCACCTGCAGGCCGTGGGCAACCAGCTGGCCGTGCTGCTGGTAGTAGAACGCCATCAGCTTCTCGGCGTACAGGCCGATGCGCGTGTAGATCTTGCCGCCGAGCGCGGCGTCGAGCGGCGCCGGATCCTGGTCGAGCCGCGCCAGCCAGTCGGCGACCGCAGGCGTGACCGCCTGCGGCGCGGCGATCTTTCCGTCCCAGTGCGGGTCGTCGGGGTCCAGCAGGCCGGGCGCGTCGAGCAGCCAGGCCAGCGCGCGCACGTGCGGCCGCGCCAGATGGCCCCAGCGCCGCGCGAACTGCGCCTGGTAGTTATCGGTCGTTGGGGACATTGGCGGACTTCGCCAGGCACAGGTCGGCCCAGGCCAGCGCCTTGTCGGCGCCGCGGCGCAGCAGTTCGCCCGGGTGCAGCGTCGCCACCAGCGGCACGCCGTTCAGCTGGTGCACGCTGCCGCGGGTGCCGGCCAGCGGCTCCTGCAGTGGCTTGCCGAGCAAGGCGTTGGCGGCGATCTGGCCCATCGTCAGCACGGCGCCGGCGCCGCACAGCGCCAGCTCGCGCTCGAGGAACGGGCGGCACGCCTGCGCCTCGTCGGCCGTGGGCGCGCGGTCGCCGCCGGTGGCGGTCGCCGGCCGGCACTTGACCAGGTTGGTCACGTACACGTTCTCGTCGCGCGACAACTGCACCGCCGCCAGCATGTTCGCCAGCAGCTTGCCCGGCTCGCCCGCCAGCGGCTGGCGTTCCTGCTCGTCGGCGGCGGTGGTGGCGCCGGCGGCGACCATCCACACCGCCGCGCGCGCGCCGTTGCCGAGCACCGGCTTGCGGCCGTCCTTGCAGCCGCAGCGCGCGCAGGCGCCGATCGCCGCGTTCAGCGCGCGCCAGTCCATGCGGGCGATTTCTTCTTCGGTGGCCGGCGGCGGCGGCGCCGTGTCGCCCCAGGCCGAATCGATCTTGCTGCCAGGCGCAGGCGCCGGCGACGGCATTGCCTGGTACGGCAGCGGCGTTGCCGCGGGCGCAGGCGCGGGCGTTTCGACGACGGCGGGCGCCTCGGCTACCGGCTCGCTGCCGCGCACGCTCCACAGCGGCGTGATGCCCATCTCGGCCAGGAAGGCCGCTTCGCGGTTGGAAATCATAAGTCAAACCTCATCACGATGGCGTCTTCGCGTTGTCCGTTGTGTGCCGGGTAGTATGCCTTGCGGCGGCCGATTTCGACGAAGCCGTAGCGCAGGTAGACCTGCAATGCGCGCAGGTTCGTCGGGCGTACTTCGAGCAGCACCGACTCGGCCCCGAGGCCGCGCGCGCAGGCGGCCACCTTGTCGAGCAAATAGTGGCCGAGGCCCTGGCGCTGGCGGTTCGCCGCCACCGACACGTTCAGCAGGTGCGCCTCGTCAACAGCGGCCATCAGCAGGAAGTAGCCGGCCAGTTCGCCGCCGTCGCGCAGCGTCCAGGCGTGGTAGCCGGCGACGAGCGAATCGGCGAAATTACCGCGGCTCCAGGGATGCGGATAGACGCTCCGCTCCAGCGCCATCACCTCGTCCAGGTCCGCCGCCGTCATCGGCGCGTAGTCGAAGCGGTCGAAGGCGGCGCTGTCCGGCGTTGCCGTCATGCGGCGGCCTTGGCGGCGTTGATCACCTGGCGTTCCGCGCTGGTGAACGCGATCTTGTTGCGCAGGTAGAGCGGCTGCGCCTCGGCCGGCGACACGGTCCGGCCCGCGGCCAGTTCGATCAGCGCCAGCTGCGCCACCTGGCTTGCATGCGGCATCACTTCGGTCAACGCGCCGGCGGCGAAATCGCGCCCGGCGAACGCTTCCGGGTAGGCCGAAAAGCCATTGCCGCAGGCGGCCAGCGGCGCGGTCGTCGCGCTTGGGGCCACATCGCCCGGCGCCGACAACGCCGGCGCCGACACGGTATGCCAGCCGTCGGCGTAGCGGTACTGGGCCCAGTAGACTTCGCCCATGCGCGCGTCGAGCACCGCCAGCACCTCGGTGGCGCCGGTCAGTTCGCGGCAGGCTTGCGCCATCGCCGGCAGCGTCACCACCGGCACCACCGGCAGGCCGGCGCCGAAGGCCAGGCCCTGGGCGATGCCGCAGGCGGTGCGCACGCCGGTAAACGAGCCGGGGCCGGAGCCGAAGGCGATGGCGTCGCAGTCGCGCAGCGCGACGCCGGCTTCGGCCAGCAGTTCCTGCACCATCGGCAGGATCGACTGCGAATGGGTGCGCACGCCGGACGAGGAGCGCGCCAGCAGCGTGGCGCCGCTCAGCAGCGCGCAGGACGCCAGTTCGGACGAGGTTTCAATAGCGAGAATAATAGGCATCTGCGTATTTTAACCCGCCGAAGGTCGATTGCATCAGTCCAGCCCGTGTCCGATTGCCGGCACTGACCCCGGGGTCAGTGCCGGCAATCGGACACGGGCTGGACTGATGCAATCGACCTTCGGCGGGTTAAAATACGCAGATGCCTATTATTCTCGCTATTGAAACCTCGTCCGAACTGGCGTCCTGCGCGCTGCTGAGCGGCGCCACGCTGCTGGCGCGCTCCTCGTCCGGCGTGCGCACCCATTCGCAGTCGATCCTGCCGATGGTGCAGGAACTGCTGGCCGAAGCCGGCGTCGCGCTGCGCGACTGCGACGCCATCGCCTTCGGCTCCGGCCCCGGCTCGTTTACCGGCGTGCGCACCGCCTGCGGCATCGCCCAGGGCCTGGCCTTCGGCGCCGGCCTGCCGGTGGTGCCGGTGGTGACGCTGCCGGCGATGGCGCAAGCCTGCCGCGAACTGACCGGCGCCACCGAGGTGCTGGCGGTGCTCGACGCGCGCATGGGCGAAGTCTACTGGGCCCAGTACCGCTACGCCGACGGCTGGCATACCGTGTCGGCGCCGGCGTTGTCGGCGCCGGGCGATGTGGCCCCAAGCGCGACGACCGCGCCGCTGGCCGCCTGCGGCAATGGCTTTTCGGCCTACCCGGAAGCGTTCGCCGGGCGCGATTTCGCCGCCGGCGCGTTGACCGAAGTGATGCCGCATGCAAGCCAGGTGGCGCAGCTGGCGCTGATCGAACTGGCCGCGGGCCGGACCGTGTCGCCGGCCGAGGCGCAGCCGCTCTACCTGCGCAACAAGATCGCGTTCACCAGCGCGGAACGCCAGGTGATCAACGCCGCCAAGGCCGCCGCATGACGGCAACGCCGGACAGCGCCGCCTTCGACCGCTTCGACTACGCGCCGATGACGGCGGCGGACCTGGACGAGGTGATGGCGCTGGAGCGGAGCGTCTATCCGCATCCCTGGAGCCGCGGTAATTTCGCCGATTCGCTCGTCGCCGGCTACCACGCCTGGACGCTGCGCGACGGCGGCGAACTGGCCGGCTACTTCCTGCTGATGGCCGCTGTTGACGAGGCGCACCTGCTGAACGTGTCGGTGGCGGCGAACCGCCAGCGCCAGGGCCTCGGCCACTATTTGCTCGACAAGGTGGCCGCCTGCGCGCGCGGCCTCGGGGCCGAGTCGGTGCTGCTCGAAGTACGCCCGACGAACCTGCGCGCATTGCAGGTCTACCTGCGCTACGGCTTCGTCGAAATCGGCCGCCGCAAGGCATACTACCCGGCACACAACGGACAACGCGAAGACGCCATCGTGATGAGGTTTGACTTATGATTTCCAACCGCGAAGCGGCCTTCCTGGCCGAGATGGGCATCACGCCGCTGTGGAGCGTGCGCGGCAGCGAGCCGGTAGCCGAGGCGCCCGCCGTCGTCGAAACGCCCGCGCCTGCGCCCGCGGCAACGCCGCTGCCGTACCAGGCAATGCCGTCGCCGGCGCCTGCGCCTGGCAGCAAGATCGATTCGGCCTGGGGCGACACGGCGCCGCCGCCGCCGGCCACCGAAGAAGAAATCGCCCGCATGGACTGGCGCGCGCTGAACGCGGCGATCGGCGCCTGCGCGCGCTGCGGCTGCAAGGACGGCCGCAAGCCGGTGCTCGGCAACGGCGCGCGCGCGGCGGTGTGGATGGTCGCCGCCGGCGCCACCACCGCCGCCGACGAGCAGGAACGCCAGCCGCTGGCGGGCGAGCCGGGCAAGCTGCTGGCGAACATGCTGGCGGCGGTGCAGTTGTCGCGCGACGAGAACGTGTACGTGACCAACCTGGTCAAGTGCCGGCCGGCGACCGCCACCGGCGGCGACCGCGCGCCCACGGCCGACGAGGCGCAGGCGTGCCGCCCGTTCCTCGAGCGCGAGCTGGCGCTGTGCGGCGCCGGCGCCGTGCTGACGATGGGCCAGATCGCCGCCAACGCCTTGCTCGGCAAGCCACTGCAGGAGCCGCTGGCCGGCACCCGCGGCAGCGTGCACCAGCTGAACGGCGTGCCGCTGGTGGCGACGCTGCACCCGGGCGAACTGCTGCGCCGCGGCGCCGACAAGGCGCTGGCCTGGGCCGACCTGTGCCTGGCGAAGTCCGCCAATGTCCCCAACGACCGATAACTACCAGGCGCAGTTCGCGCGGCGCTGGGGCCATCTGGCGCGGCCGCACGTGCGCGCGCTGGCCTGGCTGCTCGACGCGCCCGGCCTGCTGGACCCCGACGACCCGCACTGGGACGGAAAGATCGCCGCGCCGCAGGCGGTCACGCCTGCGGTCGCCGACTGGCTGGCGCGGCTCGACCAGGATCCGGCGCCGCTCGACGCCGCGCTCGGCGGCAAGATCTACACGCGCATCGGCCTGTACGCCGAGAAGCTGATGGCGTTCTACTACCAGCAGCACGGCCAGCTGGTTGCCCACGGCCTGCAGGTGCGCGCCGCCCGCAACGACACAGTCGGCGAGTTCGACTTCCTGCTCGACGCCGGACCGGACGGCGTCGAACACATCGAATTCGCTACCAAGTTCTACCTGCTGCAGGGGACGGCGGCGTCGCGCTTCGACACCTTCGTCGGCCCCAACCTGGCCGACAGCCTGGGCGCGAAGATGCGCAAGATCGTCGACAAGCAGCTGGCGCTGGCGAGCCATCCGGCGGCGCAGGCGCTGCTGCCGCGGCCCGTGCTGCGCGCCCGCGCCCTGGTCAAGGGATGGCTGTTCTACCCGGCCGGCAGCGCGGCGCCGATGGATGGCATCGCCAATCTTCATTGCCGCGGTTTCTGGTGCGCGCTGGAGGAAGTCGGCGCGCTCGCAGAGCAGGCCTGGGTGGTGCTGCCGCGCTTGCAGTGGCTGGCGCCGTACCGCGCCGAAGCGGCAGAAGTATTGACCGCCGCGGCCTTGCAGGCGGCGTTGACACTGGCGTTCGAAACTGCGAAAGCGCCGGTGCTGGTGGCGGCGCTGCGCGAACAGGGTGGGGCGATGGTGGAAACGGCGCGCGGCTTCGTCGTGCCGGACGACTGGCGCGCCCGTGCGGCAGAACGTCAGGCCGCCGGCGCCTAGTGTTTGTGCTCGCCGATCAGCGCGAGCGAATCGTGAACTGCCTGGTTGGCGGCGTGGCGGCGCTTGATGGCCCACATGGTGCCGGCCACCGACAGGCCGAACAGCACGATGATGACGTTCAGGTCAAGGTTCAGCGAAATCATGATCGCGTACATCGCCAGCATCGTCAGGATCGACAGGTTCTCGTTGAAGTTCTGCACCGCGATCGAGTGGCCCGCGCTCATCAGCACGTGGCCGCGGTGCTGCAGCAGCGCGTTCATCGGCACCACGAAGAAGCCCGACAGGATGCCGATCAGGATCAGCAGCGGGTAGGCCAGGTTCACCGACGTCACCAGCG
>JAZKFW010000103.1:0-37459 GCA_040386255.1 Pseudomonadota bacterium | reverse complement strand
TGTTCGGCAACGCCGCCTCGGTGCTGGTGGGCGACTTCCTGTACTCGCGCTCGTTTCAGATGATGGTCGGCCTGAACAACATGCGGGTGATGCAGATCCTGTCGGACGCCACCAACGTGATTGCCGAAGGCGAAGTGCTGCAGCTGCTGAATATGCATGACCCCGACGTCGGCCAGGACGCCTACCTGAACGTGATCCGCTCGAAGACGGCCAAGCTGTTCGAGGCGGCGGCGCAACTGGGCGCGCTGATCTCCGGCGCCACCGACGCCCAGATCGATGCCGCCGGCGAATACGGCCGCTCGCTCGGCACCGCGTTCCAGCTGATCGACGACGTGCTCGACTACGCGGGCGACGCCGAAGCCATCGGCAAGAACGTCGGCGACGACCTGCGCGAAGGCAAGCCGACCTTGCCGCTGATCTACCTGATGGAAAACGGTACACCCGAGCAGCGCGAGCTGGTGCGCAACTGCATCGAAAACGGCGACGAGCAGCATTTCGAGGCGGTGCTGGCGGCGGTGACCACCAGCGGCGCGCTCGACTACACGCGGCGCCAGGCGGAAACGGCCGCGCGCCGCGCCGCCGAGGCCATCGCCGGACTGCCCGAGAGCGAATTCAAGCAAAGCCTGTTACAACTGTGCGTGTTCGCGGTTGACAGAAACCATTAAGATTTTTACACTAAAAATCTACGTCATTCTTCTACTGTCGGGGTGTGGCTCAGCCTGGTAGAGCGCTGCGTTCGGGACGCAGAGGCCGGAGGTTCGAATCCTCTCACCCCGACCAGCGCTTCGCGCATCGCGTATTTTTTCCGAATTAGATATCGACCGACCTTGGCACCGCAGCGCCACGCAAGAGCGATTCTTGCTTCAGAGAGCTATCGACGTCGGAACTCGCGGCGCTGGATTTTTCGGCGCGGCGTGCAGCGAGCGCCTTTCGATAGGCTAGATAGGCGAGTTCTTCGGGAGCGAAGCCCAGCCCAATACTTGCGCCATCCTTATCGCGCTCCTGCATGTTGTCGGTATTGCTCAAAATCTCCCCCCCGCCTTAACCGCTATAAATTTTAAAGCAGTTTAGGTGAAAAAAATCGGCACCGCAACAATTTTAAGTCTTTGGACAGCCGCGCGTGGCGCGGACTGAAGGTCGCCAAGGCTCCGGCAGTTAGCCGTTCGCCGCCTGCACCAGGCATTTCGAGAGTTTGTCGAAATGGAGCAGCGCCGCCTGCGTCAACTCGATCTGCTTGCGGCGCGTGTCCTCGGTGTCGGCCAGCATGATCCAGCCCTTCTCGCGCATTGATTTGAGTCGGCCATGCATGGTTGCGGGAGAGCCTATTTCGTCCTTGGCCATCATGTCCCGCACCGACAGGCGTTCATTGTTCTGTCCAGCACGCGCAACTAGCGCGAGAATCCGTTCTTCCAGCGGATCGAGTGCCGGCAGCGACGGCAAGCCCCTCAGCGCTTCCGCCAATTGCAGGAAACGCAAGTAGATATCGGCAGGTCGGGTCGGCTTTGTTGGCATGAGAATCAGGTTGCAGCGAACGTTGCTTCTGAGATACTCTTCGGGCTCAGCGCTATAAGAAGTAGTCCGATTATACGAGAGAACCCTGCGCTAATGTCAAACGCCCGCCTGCAACTGTCCATGGTCGCCGTCACCATGGTCGCCTTTCTTCTGATGCTCATCGCAAACGAGTGGTTGTTTACCAGGTTTGAATTCGCAAGGGGCATCAACTGGGTCTACCTGCCAGCGGGTATGCGCCTTCTATGCACACTGCTGTTCGCCGAAGCTGGCGCGGTCGGGCTGTTATTGGTGTCGTGGCTGGTTTGCTTCTTCTTCTTTTTCCCGGATGACTACGTGCGCTCGTTCATGGGCGGCATCCTCGCCGCAGCGGCCCCGTATCTGGCTTACCGGGTCGCCCAGCATTTCTATGGCTTACAGGCCTCGCTGCGAAATCTGTCGGCGAAGCGGCTGTTATGCTGCGTCGTAGGCTACGCGGTCGCCAGCCCCCTGCTCCACCACCTCTGGTTTGCAGTCAATGGCGAAACCGAAGACCTCATTCGCCGCTTTTTCGTGATGGTTGTCGGCGATCTGATCGGCACACTGCTGGTCATCTACACCATGAAGATGCTGCTCTCGCGCATACAGCTCCCGGACCACACAGCAACATCCCCCTAGCCGTAGCGCCCTTGGGCGAACGCCCCCCGCAAGTACACGGAGATGGAAACAAAATTGCTCATGTGCAATTTCTCGTACTTACTGCTATAATTTTTGGATCGATGTCGCCGATCCGTCGCGCCCAGCGCATCGCCACCCACTGGAGAAGAAATGAAAAATGCGACCATTTTGATGACGATGGTGAGCCTGGCGAGCCTTATGGCAGCCTGTGGCGGCGGAGGCGGCGGCGCTGCAGGCGCGCCGCCCGCCCCTCCTCCCGCCCCCCCGGTTATCGTAGCGCCTGCGCCAGCGATCACTCCAATCGCTGTCCAGTCGACTTCGTACGCCAACGCAAAAGGCGTCGGCATGCAAATCACCCTGCCCAATGCCGCAGCGGCCAATTTCCTGAACCGCACAGAAAATATCCAGAACGGCTATGCACTGGCCGACTTTTTCCAGGACGGCACATACAGCCTGGTAACGTTCACTCAAAACTACACGCCTGACGGAAAGACCGCGGGCAGCGTCTACTTTTTCAAGAAAGTCGGGGCGAACTGGGTCAACAGCACGGCAGCGGTGCTGAAAGATCAAACGGGGTGCATTACGCCTCGCAAGGTGATCGTCGCCGACTTCAATGGCGACAAGAAGCCTGACGTGTTTGCAGCGTGCCACGGCATCGACCGTGAACTGGCCGCTGGCGAAAAAGCTGGCGAGTACTCGCGCCTGCTGTTGTCGCAGCCTGACGGCACATACAAAAATACCGGGACTGCGGCAACCGGATACTTCCACGGCGCCTCGGCAGCTGACATCAACGCTGACGGTTACCCGGATATCGCTGTGACGGACAATATTGGACACAGTCAGCCCTACTTCCTGATGAACAATAGGGACGGCACCTTTACTCCCGACTATAACCGGATGCCAATCTCGAGCGAAGCGAACCGCACACAGTGCGCGGTCGCCTGCCCGTTGCAAATCTACAGCGTCGAACTGATCGACTTTAACGGCGACGGCAAGGTCGATCTGTGGCTCGGTGGCGCCGACGACAAGTCGATCGTTGGCTTCGCCCCGGCGATTTTCACGAACCCCGGCGCCGGCGACTTCCGTAACGCTCCTCGCACGGTGTTGCCGAGCGTGATCGGCTATCCGCTGAACAATCCGCTCGATATCGTGTTCGTGAACGAAACGATCTACCTGTCGCTGGTTGGCCCGCTCTACACGAACTACGGCGTTCAGCAGATTGACTACAAGACCTTGTCAAGCAAGGTGGTCTATTCGAACACTGGTAAGTTTTCGAATGGCAGCGTCTGGGTTGATTGGTTGATTCCGTTGAACAAAAACATCGTCGCGGCAAGCGCGGCCTACTCTGTCTCGATCGGCGAGGCGCCCGCTCCAGCAATCGCCGTAAGGCCAACGTCGTACGAAAATGCGAAATCGATGGGGTTCGCGGCTGTGACGCTGCCGCAAGCGGAAGTTTGGGCCGCGGCTTACGCCCGCGCCGATTTCAAGGGCGACGGCAGCATTACGCTGTTCTCATCGCACCGCACATATGACAACAAGAAACCTCTGGCCGAAGCCACTGCGGGCGTGATGGGCTTTTACACCCAGAAAAACGGCGCCTGGGTCGCTGAGCCGGGCATGATCGACAGCGCGGTGAGCTGTATCGAAGCGCGCAAAGCCGTGGTAGCCGACTTCAACGGCGACAAGAAGCCAGACGTCCTGCTGGCCTGTACCGGCTACGATGCCGGCACCTTCCCGGGCGAGCGCATGATGCTGATCGCCAGCACGCCGAGCGGGGTGTTCCACGTGACCCGGATCGGCGACGCCGGCTTCTACCACGGCGTCGCTGCGGCGGACCTGGATAAGGACGGCATCGTCGACTACGTGGCCACGGACAACAAGCGAGATGCGCCACTGCGCATGTTCAAGGGCAAGGGCGACGGCACGTTCTCGGAAGTGGCCAACGCTTTCCCGTCAAGCACAAACTTCGGCGGATACTTCACCCTCGAACTGTTAGACATAAACGGCGACGGACATATCGACCTGCTGGCTGGGGGCCACGAATTCGAAGGCACGCGGACGATCGTCGTGTATGGCAGCGGCAGTCCGGTGTTCACAGCAGGCGAGGTGAAGCCACTGCCGGCGACTGAGGCAACTGCCGGCGTCGTGCTGGACTTTGTCAAAGTCGGCGACAAGCTGTTCGTCGGCCGCACCAACGGTGGCGCAAGCGGCTTCTACACGAAGCTGGGATTGCAAACTATCGACCTGAAGACCCTGAGCACAATCGATCTCAAAGTCCGGGATGCCGATCTGTTCGTCTGGCTACTCCCAATGGCCGACGGTGTCATCAGCGACCGCACTGACCGTCCTCTTTAAGCGTGAACAAGGCCGGAAGGTGGTCCAGCGACCTCTTTCGTCCTTGCGGCGTGCGCCGATGATCTTCCAAACGAAATAAGCCCTCTCTTCTGACGTTGTAGCAATCAGTAAATTCCAATACTATCTGGAACGCTGCGGCGCATGCCGCCTGTTCGTTCTATTTCTGAGGATCTGATTGCATGAAGACTGTTCCCTCTTCCCTGTTGCTGGCCGCCTGTGTCGCGTCGGCCGTGCTGGCCCCGGCGCACGCCGCCACGCCGAAAGCGGCCGCGCCAAAAAACGCCGTGCTGAAGGTGGACTTCCAGAAGTTCACGTTGCCGAACGGGCTGGAGGTGATTTTTCACATCGACCGCTCCGATCCTGTCGTTGCCGTGAATCTGACCGCGCACGTGGGCTCCGCCCGTGAAAAGGCAGGCCGCACCGGCTTCGCGCACTTGTTCGAACACTTGCTGTTCCTGGAATCGGAGAACCTCGGCAAGGGCGGCCTCGACAAGATGAGCGCGCGCATCGGCGGCTCCGGCGCCAACGGGTCGACCTCGCAGGACCGCACCAATTACCTGCAGACGGTTCCCAAGGATGCGCTGGAGAAAATGATCTGGGCCGAAGCGGACAAGCTCGGCTGGTTCATCAATACGGTTACCGATCCGGTGCTGGCGAAAGAGAAGCAGGTCGTCAAGAACGAGAAGCGCCAGGGCGTCGACAACGCGCCGTACGGCCACACCCGTTACGTCATCAACAAGGCGCTGTACCCGGCCGACCACCCCTACAGCTGGCAGGTGATCGGCTCGCTGGACGACCTGCAGAATGCGCAACTGAACGACGTCAAGGAATTCTTCAAGCTCTGGTACGTGCCGAACAACGTCACCCTGGTGCTGGCCGGCGACTTCGATCCGGTGCAGGCGCGCAAGTGGGTCGAGAAATATTTTTCCGAGATCAAGCGCGGCGCGACGATCAAGCCGATGGCCAAGCGCCCTGGCGTCGTCAAGCAGACCGTGAAGCTGGCGCACGAGGACAACTTCGCCAAGCTGCCCGAATTGAACATGGCCTGGCCGACCGTCGAGGACTTGCATCCGGATTCCTATGCGCTCGAAGTGCTGGCCGAATATCTTTCCGAAACCAAGCGCGCGCCGTTCTACAAGGTCCTGGTCGAAGACAGCAAGCTGACCTCGAAAGTCCAGATGGGCAATTCCACGTCTGAACTGGCCGGCCAGTTCATGCTGAAAGTGCGCGCCTTCGAGGGAAAGCCGCTCGATGAAGTCGCCGCCGCGGTCGACAAGGCCTTCGCCAAGTTCGAACAGGAAGGCATTGCCGAAAAAGACCTGAACCGGATCAAGGCCGGCCTGGAAACGCGGTTCTACAACTCGGTCTCGAGCGTACTCGGCAAGTCCGCGCTGCTGGCGGAATATAACTATTTGAGCGGCAATCCCGGCTATGTCGCGCAAGCCGTCAAGAAAACGCTCGCGGTCAGCTCTGCCGATGTGCGGCGCGTGTACGACACTTACATCAAGGGCAAGCCTTTCGTCGCGACCAGCTTTGTCCCGAAAGGCAAGCTGGCGCTGGCCCTGAGCGGCTCGGGCAAGGCCGAAGTCGTCGAAGAGAAGGTTGTGCAGGGGGCGGAGGATGCGGTCGACCCGAGCGCGAATGCAGCCTATGAAAAGACGCCATCCAAATTTGATCGCAGCAAGGAGCCCGGCTATGGCGCAGCGCCCGCGGTCAAGGTGCCGCAGGTGTGGGACACGACGCTGACCAACGGCATGCGCGTGCATGGCATCCAGAACAACGAAGTGCCGCTGGTGCAGTTCGATATCGCCATCGACGGCGGCCAGCTGCTCGACAAGCTCGACAAGGTAGGCGTGGCCAACCTGACAGCGCGCATGATGACGCAGGGTACCGCCAAACGGACGCCGCAAGAGCTCGAAGAGGCGATCCAGCAATTGGGCGCGACGATCGATGTCGCGGCGAGTACGGAAGACGTGCGCATCAGCGTGACGACCCTGGCGCGCAACTATCAGGCGACGCTGGCGCTGGTGCAGGAAATCCTGTTGCAGCCGCGCTGGGACGAGAAGGAATTCGCGCTCATCAAACAAAGCGTTCTGAGCCAGATTCGCCAGCAGGAAGCCGATCCGAACGCGGTGGCAAGCAGCAACTACAGCACGCTGATCTACGGGCAGACGAACATCCGTTCGCGCAATATCCTTGGCACGGCCGACACCGTGAATGCCATCACGATCGACGACCTGAAGCAGTACTACGCTGCCAACCTGTCGCCATCCGTTGCGCGCATGAATGTGATCGGCGCCTTGCCGAAAGACGCCATCGCCCGCTCGCTTGCCGACCTCGATCGCGAATGGAAAGCCAAGCCGGTCACGCTGCCGGCGCCTACCGCCGCAACCGGACAGGTTGCCGCCAAAATCTACTTCGTCGACGTGCCGGATGCCAAGCAATCGGTGCTGCGCGTCGGCTACCGCGCGCTGGCCGTGACGGACCCGGACTACTACCCGGCCACGGTGACGAACTATATCCTCGGCGGCGGCGGCTTCGCCTCGCGCCTGACCCAGCAATTGCGTGAAGGTAAGGGCTACACCTACGGCATCGGTTCGAATTTCTCCGGCAGCAGAAGCGCCGGGCCATTCACGATCGCCAGCGGCGTGCGCAGCAACGTCACGCTCGAGTCCACCCAGCTGGTGAAAAAGATCCTGCAGGATTACGCTCCGGCCTACGCGGAAACCGACCTGGAGACGACCAAGAACTTCCTCATCAAGAGCAATGCGCGCGCCTTCGAGACTTCCGGCGCCAAGCTTGGCATGCTGGACAATATCAGCAAGTACGGCTGGCGCCCCGACTACGTCAAGGACCGCGAGCAGATCGTCAAGTCGATGACGCTGCCGCAGATTCAGGCGCTGTCGCAAAAGTACCTGGATCCGTCGAAAATGGTGTGGCTCGTGGTCGGCGATGCGAAGACGCAGTTGCCGAGGATGAAGGACCTGGGCTTCGGCGAGCCGGTGCTGATCCAAAAGTAAAGCGCGACACTTCCCCTCCAAAGCCCCTTCGCCGGGGCTTTTTGGTGTCCATTCGAGGCGCCTGGGGTGTGCCCTATAATGAATCATTACTTTTACAAGCGCTTCCGATGACCATCAAGCTCGACAACAAGACCTGCATCTGGCGCGGTGACGAGCCGGCGATGGGATCGGGCAAAGCCGATCTGCTCGACGCCATCATCGCGACCGGGTCGATCAGCGCGGCCGGGCGCTCGATGCGCATGTCGTACCGGCGCGCGTGGCTGCTGGTCGATACCATGAACCGCAGTTTCATCGAACCGCTGGTGCGCACGGCCGCCGGCGGCCAGCAAGGCGGCGGCGCGACCGTGACCGAGACGGGCCTCGCCGTGCTGGCCGAATTCCGGCGGATGCAGGCGGCGACCGATGCCGCAGTCCAGCCGTATCTGGCAGCCTTCTCCCGCCTGCTGCGCGCACCGGACAGCAACTAGCCACACGGTGAATTCCATCTTTGTAAGCACAACGACAATTTGACAAGCAGCGCTATATTCCGTGATATATTGCGATTCAACCATCAGACCAGCCAAAGAGAAAAATGAACCGCCGCCACGTATTCAAGCTACTCGCAATTCTTGTCAGCAGCGCGCTGATCGCACCGTCGGTCCAGGCGCAGCAGATCATCCGCATGTCGACCACTACCAGCACCGAGAATTCCGGCCTGCTGACCTATCTGCTGCCAATGTTCGAGGCCAAGACCAACAGCAAGGTCCACGTTATCTCGGTCGGCACCGGCAAGGCGCTGGAACTGGCGAAGAATGGCGACGTCGACGTCACCCTGGTCCATGCCCGCGCCTCCGAGGACAAGTTCGTCGCCGAGGGGCATGGCGTGAACCGGCAGGACGTGATGTACAACGACTTCATCATCGTCGGCCCAGTGAGCGATCCGGCCCGCATCAAAGGCAGCAAGGACGTGCTCGCGGCGATGAAGAAGATCGTCGACAGCAAGGCGAAGTTCATCTCGCGCGGCGACAATTCCGGCACCGACCAGATGGAAAAGGCTTACTGGAAGCAGGTCGGCGCCCAGCCGCAGGGGGCGGCGTACGTGTCGGCCGGACTCGGGATGAGCGAGGTGCTGAACATGGCCGCCGAATTGGGGGCCTACACGATGACCGACCGCGCCACTTACGGCGCCTACAAGGCCAAGACCGGACTGATCGTTGCCGTCGAAGGCGACCGCCGCATGTTCAATCCTTACGGGATCATCGCGGTCAACCCGACGAAATTTCCGCAAGCGAACTACAAGGGAGCAACCCAGCTGATCGACTGGATCACGTCGAACGACGGTCAAAAGGCGATCGCCGCCTTCAAGGTCGACGGCCAGCAGGTGTTTTTCCCGTCGGCTGCAGTGAGGAAGTAACAATCGCGCCCAGCGTGCATGCGGCATCCCGGGTTTTTTCTGCGCATTCATGCGTTTCGGGGCAGATGACATTCGCGAGGATGTTATTTCTGCCCCTTCTTTTTGGGCATCCACCGACAGCGGCGCCGCGCTGTTCATTACCGCTAGTAGTTGTAGAGCGTGCATCGCCCCCCACTCTCGCCCGCCTGGCAATCCCTCCACCTCTCGGTTTTTCCCGCCCGGACTGGACACAGCAGCTCGACGAGTTGCAGCTTGCCGATCCCGGGCCGCGCAGCGTCAGGGTTGCGGCCAAGGGCGGCCAGGTAAACGGCCAGAATTTCACGCTGGCACCAAAATAAACCCCAAGTTCCGGTGTCAGGTCTGACATTCGGACATTCACCCGCCGAATGTCCGAATGTCAGACCTGACACCAGCGTCTGCGGTCGAGATATCCAGTTTGGTTATGGCTGGCATCACAAATCAAAATTTTATTTATTGATCTGGGGCATTTATACTGCATCGCAACACGAGATAAAATTTAAGGAACAATGATGACCACCGCAACTTTCAACCAGCCAGCCGGTTCGCTGCGCCACTACCTCACCGACGTCCGCAACGCTGCCCGTGCCTTCGCCGAAGCGCTGTTCGCTGCCCAGGGCCGCCAGTTCGTCGCCCAGGAAGTGCGTTCGGCCGCTACCGTTTCGCAGCGCGCCAAGGTCGAGGGCCGCCGCCAGATTTTCTCGCTCGCCAAGCAGTACGAAACGCTGTCGCCCAACCTCGCCGCGGAACTGCGCTTCATCGCCGCCAAGGATTGATCATGGAATTCACCGAATATCTGGTTGCCGGCCTGTACGGTATCGCGTTCCTGGCCCGCTTCGTCTGGTTCAACTCCGCGTCGTCATTGCCGTAAAACAGTGGCTATGTCACCGTTAAGTCGGGGTTTCACTGCCGCCGCCGAGTTGGCAGGACGAAAATCCCCGACTTGCCGGTGACATAGCCGAAATAATCCCTCCGGGGAAGCCGCTCCGGCCTCCCGTCCCAGCTTGCCGAGCGCGTCCCCCGCGGCGGCAAGTGCTTTCCCCGCAACACCGCCCTCCTCGCTATGCCTGCAGCCCTTCGGCTGAGCTAGAATGCCTGCTTGCAACTCCATACCGCAAGCCGCCCTCTACTTCCACTTTCCACGCCCACGATGCGACTCTCTGCACTTTCCTTACTCGCTGCCGCCTTTCTGGCGCTGCCCGCCGCCGCCTCCACGCCCATCAGCCTCGACCAGGCGATGGCCCATCCCGACTGGATCGGCACCCCCGCGGAAACCGCCTGGTGGAGCTGGGACGGCAAGCACGTGTTCTATAAACAGAAGCGCATCGGCTCGCCGCTGCGCGATACCTTCGAAGCTGGCGCCGGAACGCCGCGTCTGGTCGGCGACGCCGAACTGGCCAACCTCGATGGCGCCAGCGTGGTCTACAACCGCGCGCGCACCCGCAGCATCCTGCTGCGCAACGGCGACGTGTTCGAGCGCGACCTCAAGACCGGCGCTCTGACCCAGGTCACGCGCGGCGCCAACGGCGTCGCCGCGCCGCAGTATTCGGCCGACGAAGGCAGCATCCAGTTCCGCGTCGGCCACGAGTGGCTCGGCTGGAACCGCGCCGACCGCCTGCTCTCGCCGCTCGCGATGGCGCGCGCGGCGAAGGATCCGGCGGCGCCGGCCGACGACGACGCCATGCGCACCATGCAGATGCGCCTGATCGCCACGCTGCAGCGCCAGAAGGACGACCGCGACGCCGGCCGCGAGCGCGACGCCCAGGAGCGCCGCGCCGACGCCACCCGCGCGCCGGCGCCGATCTACCTCGGCGACAAGGTCGTCATCGACGGCAGCGCGCTGTCGCCCGACGGCCGCTGGCTGCTGCTGGCGACCGCGCCGAAATCGGGCGAAAAAGGCCGCATCGGCAAGCTGCCGCGCTACGTCACCGAATCGGGCTACGAAGAATTCGACGACCAGCGCACCCGCGTCGGCCGCAACATGCCGGCGCCGCACACACTGAAGCTGGTCGACCTGTCCACGCGCACCGTGCGCGACCTGTCGTTCGACACCCTGCCCGGCATCGGCGCCGATCCGCTGGCGGCGATGCGCGCGGCGCAAAAAATCGATCCGCTCAAGGGCAACCGCGCGGTGCGCATCGACGACGACGGCGCCGCCATCCAGTGGAGCGCGAACGGATTGCAGGCCGCCGTGATGGTGCGCTCGGTCGACAACAAGGATCGCTGGATCGCGACGGTCGACCTGGCCGCCGCCCGGCTCAAGCCCGTGCATCGCCAGTCGGACAGCGCCTGGATCAACAACGGCAACAACGACTTCGGCTGGCTGCCCGATAACGCCACCCTGTGGTTCCAGTCCGAGGAGAGCGGCTACGCGCACCTGTACACGATGGCCGCGGACGGCAAGACGCGCGCGCTCACGCAGGGCAAGTGGGAAGCGACCGGCATCGCCTGGTCTGCCGACGGCGCCACCGCGTACATGCTGTGCAACCGCGAGACGCCGGGCGACTACGAGGTCTGCGCGGTGTCCGCGCGCGACGGCGCGATCCGCGAAGTGACCGCGCTCGGCGGCGTCGAGCGCTTCGCACTGTCGCCCGACCAGGGCAAGCTGCTGGTGCACTACTCGTCGAGCTATGTGCCGACCCAGCTCGCCACGGTGCCGGCGCGCGGCGGCGCCGCTGTCGTGCTGACCGACACCCGCAGCGCCGCGTTCAAGGCCCGGCAGTGGGTCGAACCGCAGTACGTGGCGGTGCCGTCGACGCACGGCGCCGGCACCATCTGGGCCAAGATGTACCGCCCGGCGCAGCTCGAGCCGGGCAAGAAATACCCGATCGTGATGTTCGTGCACGGCGCCGGTTACCTGCAGAACGTCAGCAAGCGCTATCCGACCTACTTCCGCGAGCAGATGTTCCACAACATGCTGGTCCAGCGCGGCTACATCGTGCTCGACATGGACTACCGCGCCTCGAAAGGCTATGGGCGCGACTGGCGCACCGCGATCTACCGCCAGATGGGCTATCCGGAACTGGAGGACTACGTCGACGGCGTCAACTGGATGGTGACGCACCAGCAGGGCGACGCCAGGAACGTCGGCGTCTACGGCGGCAGCTACGGCGGCTTCATGACCTTCATGGCGCTGATGCGCGCGCCGGACATGTTCAAGTCGGGCGCCGCGCTGCGCCCGGTCACCGACTGGACCACCTACAACCACGACTACACCGCCAACATCCTCAACACGCCGGAGCTCGATCCGGAAGCGTACCGCAAGTCGTCGCCGATCGAATACGCCGACAAGCTGCGCGGGAACCTGCTGATCGCGCACGGCATGATCGACGATAACGTGTTCTACCAGGATTCGGTGCGCCTGGCGCAGCGCCTGATCGAGCTAAAGAAGGACAACTGGGAGCTGGCCAGCTACCCGCTCGAGCGCCACGCCTTCACGCAGCCGGAGAGCTGGTACGACCAGTACCGGCGCATCTACCAGCTGTTCGAACGAACGCTGAAGTAGACAGCATGAAGGCGCCCGCGGGCGCCTTTTTTGTCGCCCATGCCAGCGCCGCGACCGCCAACATGCCGAAAAGAACATCGCGCCCTTTCGCTACCTTCCCTGATCTACAGCACCGTCCGTCTCACCTGCGCCGCTACTGTTAAGTCTGCTTCGCACACGCCGGCGATTGCCAGCATTGATCAGCGGCATGTGCGTTCACCGATGTTTGAACAGGAGGATGCAATGGCACGCTTCGGGGTGGAAGGAATACGATATTTCAATCACGCACGCGCGGCCGGCGTCAGCACGGCCGGCGACCTGACCTATACATTCAACCGCGCGAACGGCATCGACGGCAAGCTGCGCTCCGCCGGCCATACCCGCGCGTTCTACTGGGCCAACACCAATGCCTGGGAAACCGACATCCGCGACGCCGACAAGGGCGGCGACGATGTCCACTGGGTCGACGACGTCGACCTGTTCTGGATCGAAACGCACGGCAACCACGAGGCCGACGGCCGCGCGCGCCTGCTCTACGACACGGCCCAGACCAACTGGCGCACGTTCTCGGATCAGTGGCAGCTCGGCGAAAACTGGAATGCCGAATGGGTCATGGCGTATTCCTGCGACACGGTCGACCGCAACCGCGTCAGCGCGCTGTGGAACATCTTCGCGCGGCTGCACATCTACTGCGGCGCGTGGGGGACGATGTGGGACGGCACCACGACCGATGAATGCGGCGAGGATGTCGGCAACAACCTGATCCACGGCGACACCGTCTGCCAGGCGTGGCACAACGGCGTGTCCGACTGGTGGGTCGACAATCACCCGATCACGGTGTGCGTCGGCGACGCCGCGACCTGGAACAACGGCAACATCCGCTGGGATCGCAGCACCCTGAACCGCGATCGTTTATGGGGCCATGGCAATGTCGAACCGGACCTCGCTCCGGCCCGCCAGGCCTGCATCTTGTGGTATTGGACGGAGGGTTGAACCATGGACACACAACAATTCATACAGGGCCTGATGGACAACGCCATCGACGTGCCCGCCACCGCCGACATCATCGCGGTCCAGCAGTTTTCGCTCGACGAGCTGAAGTCGCGCACCCGGCACCTGCTGGCACTTGTATTGGCGACGCAGGAGGACGACTGCGTGAGCGATCGCGGCGACTGGATCTCGACCGACGAGCAGACTGCCGTGCGGCTGGCGCAGGGAGCGCGCGCGATGCTGTACCACGCTTCGGGCGCGATGCAATACGTCTCCGCGCTGACGCCGCTGCAGGCGCTGTTCAAGGACGTGGCCGACAAGGAGACGCTGACGCGGCAAGTCAACGCAGCGGCGAAAAAGCTCGGCATCGCCGAATGGGCGGGCGACCAGGGCAGCATCGCCTTCGAGCGCCTGTGGCAGATGAAGGCGCAAGGTGCCGACCCGGCCGGCAAGATCGCCGAGCCGGTGCTATGCCGCATCGTCGGCGCTTACCGCCATTCCGTCGCCGGCATACCGGTGTTGGGCGCGGCCTCGGTGGCGCTGCGCCTGGCCGGCACCGGCGCGGTCGATGCGCTGACGGTGCAGGTGCGGCCGAGCGCGTCGGAACGGCTCGATACCGCCAGGATCATCGAGCCGGAACTGGCCGCGCGCCAGCTGGCGCTGCAGCTTGTAAGCCTGCTCGGCACCGGCCGCGAGCAGCTGCCCGGCGACGTCATCGAATCGCAGAGCATGCAGTTCGGTTACCTCGACCTCGGCAAACGCAAGGCGCAGCGGCTGCTGGCGCCGGCCTTCGTCGCGCAGGTGGTGCTGCGCCACAAGCTCGAGCGGCAAGCCTACGTGCTGGCGGTGCAAGCGACCGAGAAGACCTACATGCCGATCTGTTCGCGCGGCGACGACGGCCTGGCCACCGGCACGCGCGGGCGCTGCTAGCCGCCTGGTTCGGAGCCTGCGCCGCGCGGCGATCGCCGGCGCCCGGCATGGGCTAAAAACGCGCCCGTGGCGAACAGCCCGATCGTAGTTCAGATCGGGTTGTTCTGCTTTACAACGCCCTTGCCACACGCCCAAGCGATTTCATTGCGCGAGTGAGTCCGCGTCATTTACGCCGTCCGTCGATCACGAATCTTCCATGACATTGCACAACGATGAAGAGCCTAGGCTGTGACGCTTCCCACCTTAATGTTGTTATTTAAGACATATGATAATTATGATATTTATTTCGAGGCCAGGGTTAAAGAATGCCGACACAAGCACATTTTTCTCGCATCCGCGAGGTCATTGTCCAACATCTGAATGGTGCCCAGGTGAGCGTCGTGGTTGCTGTTGCCTGGTTTACCGACTGCATCATTTTTAACTCATTGATTTCCTGCCTGCGACGCGACGTTGTCGTGTCAGTAGTCGTTCTTGATCACTGTATCAATCGGCGTTCGTCCATTCCCTGGGATCGATTTACCGAGTTGGGTGGCCAGCTACGCTGGCTGCCGGACGAAGATTCGGGCTCCATGCACCATAAGTTTTGCATCGTTGACGGCAGCACCGTGATCACCGGCAGCTTCAATTGGACTTATCGGGCCAGCCGTGGGCACGAGAACGTCCTCATCCTCAAAGGCGATGAAGAGATTGCGAAACAGTTCCAAAGGGAGACCGCGCTGTTACTCACTGAGCACGAGCTTTCTCAGGCGAACCGCGAAGCGGCGCTTGCAAGGGACTGGGCGAAGTGAATAGCGTCCCGCGCTGTCCGCCGAGATCCCCGTATCGACTAGCTGCGCAATTCCTCCCGGATGTGCGCATTTTTTGGAGCTGCCATGCCGCGCGATGATGAAGCCGTGCCTATCCGCCGTGAAGTGCTGCATGCGCGCGGCCAGCGTCATATGAGCGCCATCGTGCTGCCTTGTCCGCAACTTGCCAAGCGGGCCGCCTGGGCCGCCGCCGCCACGCTGGCCACGCTCGGCCTGGTGCTCGGCTGCTGCGAACACACGCGCAAGGTCCATGTGAGCGGCACGGTCGAGCCAAGTGCCGGCGCGATCCGCGTGGTCGCGCCACAGTTTGGGCGGATCGTCGCCCAGCATGTGCGCAACGGCGATGCCGTCAATGCTGGCCAGGTGATGTTCGAGGTGAGTGGCGAACGCTCGGTCGATGAGCGCATCACCGCTTCGCTAGCCACGCGCCGCCGCGAACTGCGCCAAAGGCTCGATCTGCACCGCGCCCAGCTGACCGAACGCGGCGCGGCACTGGCCGCGCAACAGCACATGGTCGAAGCGGACATCGCCACCCACAGCGGCAGCATCGCCATCCAGAACGACCAAATCCGCAGCGCGAGGGCCAACCTCCAGCGCTACGAAAAACTACGCCGCCAGGGATTCGTCGCGCCCGCGCAGGTGGAGCAGATCAAGAACAATCTCAACGCCGAACAGGTCAAGCGCGACGCCATGACCATGAATTTGTCCGCCGCCACGCGCAACCTGGCCCAGTTGCGGCAGGACGCTGCAGCCAACGCCCGCCAGCTCGAACTGGCCGGCAGCGAATCGCGCCAAGCCCTCGCCGAGTTGGAGCAGCAAGTGGCCGAACATGACGGACGCCTCACCATGCGCGTGACCGCACCGGCCAAAGGCACCACCACCGCAATCGCCTACAAGCCAGGCCAGTCGGTGCCGGCCGGCGCGCCGCTGGCCACCGTCCTGCCCTCGGGAAGCAGCATGGAGGCGGTGCTGCTGGTGCCGTCGCGGGTGCTGGCGCAGATCGAGCCGGGCCAGCAGGTGTGGTTGCGAATTGACGCCTTCCCTTACCAAAAATACGGCCTGCAAGCCGGCACGGTGGCGCAGGTCGATCGCAGCCCGGCTACCGATGTCGCACCCGGCACCGACCCGCGGTACCGGGTGACGGTCGCGCTGGCGGCGCAGAGCGTGCAGATGGACGGCAAGGCAAGACCAGTTGAAGCGGGGATGCAGCTGGAAGCCGCCGTCCTCCAGGATCGCAGGAAGCTGTTCGCGTGGCTATTCGAGCCACTGATCGGCGCCGCGAAGGGGCGGGCGCTGTAATAGCGCCCGCTATTTCTTGATGTGAAAGCAAGGAGTTCTGCATGAAGACAACTCGTACTGGTATCACACGGCTTACTACAGGCCAGTGTTCCCGCATTGCCGGCGGCGACCCCGGCATGGTCTTGGCGGGCGGCGGCAATGGCGGCGGGTTTTCGGGCGGCGACATGGCCATGGCCGCTGCGGGGATCGGGTATGCGGGCGGGCCGATGGTGACCGTAACGATCGGGCTGCCAGGCAATGCTCCGCTCAGCGGCTTCGATAACTTCCTTATTGGGATGGCGGGTACCGCTGTGGGTGGCTTCACCACGGCTGTTGTCGGTCTCGGGCTGGCCAGTACGGGAGTGGGCGCGATCGTCGCTGCGCCGGTTGCCGGCTTGGCTGGCGCAGCGGCGGGCGGACTGGCCATCAACGGCGCCACCAGGCTACTTCAATACGCCGCCAACGAAGAAAGGTATGCCGGGCGCGTTCGAGTCACCCTCCCTTAATGCTGTCAATCAACCGGCGTCGCGGCGAATGACGTGGCGCCGGATCATCCTTCTTGAGGAACATTAGCCATGGACAAAACGACGATTATTGGCGTTACCGTTTCACTAGTCCAGCACACACATGCCCGGCGGCTTTACTTTTGGCCGTTCCAGACTTGGCACGCTCTGCGATCCGCCCTCATTTGGCAGGCCTTCGGGATGTCGGTCATCGGCATGATCAAATATATGCTGGATCCAGCGAATATGCTGATAGTGCTGATCGGTGCTGCCGTCAGCGGCCTCCTTTGCAGCGCCTATGCGGGGCTGCCGGCGCGCCTAACGCTGGCCACCCGCAGCGAAGCGCGGCACCACCTCGCCGACCTGCAAGCCCTGCTGATCAAGAACGGCTGTGTGGAGAGTGAACAGCAAGTTCCGCCCGGCAGTTACCTTTACCGCAGCAAGCTGCCACGCTGGCTGATCTGTGATTCGCAGGACTATCTCAAATTGGAGGTGCGCGAGCATGAAATGGTGTTGACCGCCCCGATCCTCGTACTGCACCTGCTGCGCGCGCAACTGCTGCGGCGCGACGACTACGCTTTCCTCAAGACATAAGGGAGCCCTCTGCCATGCACAAGACCAATATTCCCGGCGTGACTATTTCGGAATTGGAACGCACTCACGCTTGGTGGCGGTACTTCTGGCCGTTCCAGTCGCGTCGCGCGCAGTTGCAGACACTCGCCGTAGTGGCTGTCGAAGTTGCCATCATGGGCGCGGTACTACATGCGCTTAACCCAGCCTCGTCGCTGATACCCGTTGTCCTCGCCGCTCCCTTGATCGTCCTCAGTGGCGCGCAGCTTCTCCTGCCAGCCCGCCTGATAATGACAACCCACGACGAGGCGCGGCATGCCCTCACTGACCTGCACGCGCGGCTGCTCAAGTTAGGCTACGTTCCGAGCGAGCAACCGATGCCGCAAGAACGCTTCGGTTACCGTCATAAGTTTCCCCGGTGGTTGCAATGGGGCGAACAGGACCTCGAACTTCTGATGCACTGCCATGAACTTGTTCTGGATGGGCCAATGGCCATACTGCGCGGACTGCGCGCCGAAATGCTGCGTCCCGACGACCGGAGCAAGCAACGATGAAATCAACTTCCAGCCCCGCCGATTGGCGCGACAGCTACACCGACTTGCTCCATATTGGCAGCACCAGGCGCTTGCCGCTGATACTTCAGAACGAAGTTGCCGAGTGCGGCCTGGCTTGCCTTGCGATGGTGGCCTCTTACCACGGCCACCGCACCGACCTGGCGACCCTCCGAGGCCGGTTTTCTCTCTCGCTCAAAGGCGCCAACTTCACCACTCTGATGGAGTTCGCCGCCCGTCTCAAGCTCAACAGCCAGCCGGTCCATATTGACGATCTGGCCTACCTCGCCGAACTGCAACTGCCGTGCATTCTGCATTGGGGCATGCACCACTTCGTCGTACTGTACAAGGTCGACGCCAAGGGCGCTGTGATCCACGATCCGGCGCTGGGCGTGCGGCACCTGACAAGCGATGAAATCAGCCGCGAATTCACGGGCAACGCGCTGGAACTCGAACCAAGGCCAGAGTTCGAGGCCGTCGACGAGCGCCGCCGCGTGTCGCTTGGCGCGCTGATCGGCAAGGTGACCGGTTGGCGCAAGAACCTGGCTATCATCTTTGGCATCGCGGCAGCACTGGAAGCGCTGGCGTTGGCCATGCCGGTCATCAACCAGCATATGTTCGACGAGGTCATCGTGTCAGGTGATCGGGCAATGCTCAACGCACTCGTATTCGGCCTGCTGCTGCTGATCGGCATCCAGACCTTGCTCTCGCAAGCGCGCGGCTGGATCATCACGCGCCTGTCCGCACACCTGAGCCTGCACTGGGTCGGCAACGTGCTCAATCACATGCTGCATCTGCCGATGAGCTGGTTCGAGAAACGCCAACTCGGCGATGTCTTGTCGCGATTTGGCTCGGTCGGACAGATCCAGAACCTGCTGACCACGAGCGCCATCAGCGCCGTGCTGGACGGTATCATGGCACTCGCCACCTGCGCCATGATGATGGCCTACAACGTCATGTTAGGCACGATCGTCATCGCCACCGTGGCGCTGTACGGCCTGGTGCGAGCGGTCGCGTACCGGCCGCTGCGCGAAGCCAGCCAGGAAGCGCTCGCCCTCGATGCGCGCGAGCAGTCGTGTTTTCTTGAGACAATCCGCGCGATCGGGCCGATCAAGCTGTTCGGGTGCGAGCTCGACAGGCGCGCCCGCTGGATGAGCATGCGCACCGACTCCATCAACCGCGGCATGCGCACTCAACTCATGGGCCTGTGGTTCGGCAACATCAACCAGATGATTGGTGCCGTGTCGGGCGCACTGGTGCTCTGGCTAGGAATCGGCATGGTGCTCGACGGCACCTTCACGGTCGGCATGCTGCTCGCGTTTACCGCCTACAGCGGTCAGTTCGGTGCGCGCGCGTCGTCATTGATCGGCCTTTGGATCGAGTACCGCATGCTGTCGCTGCACACGGAGCGTCTGGCCGACATCGTGTTGGCGCCGGCTGAGCCGGAAACGGCCGCCGTGCGCGACATCGGCGCGCTGACAGCGCGCATCGAACTGGTCGACGTCGGCTTTCGCTACAGCGATGCCGAGCCGTTCGTCGTGCGTCATGTGAACTTGGCCATCGAACCGGGCGAATCGGTGGCGATAACCGGTCCTTCTGGCTGTGGAAAGACCACACTTGTCAAGCTGATCCTCGGCACCTTGATTCCTACTGAAGGCAGGATCTTTTACGGCGGCGTGCCGCTCGATCAACTGGGACTGCGCACCTACCGAACCATGCTCGCAGCAGTCATGCAGGACGACGTGCTCCTGTCTGGTTCGATGGCCGATAACATAACCTTTTTTCAGCATCAACCGGACACGCAATGGCGCGACCAGTGCGCCCGAACGGCCATGGTGCACGACGCCATCAACGCCATGCCGATGGCCTATGAAACGCTGGTGGGAGACATGGGCAACAGCTTGTCGGGTGGCCAGAAGCAGCGCGTGCTACTGGCGCGCGCGCTATACAAGCGCCCCAAGGTGTTGCTCATGGACGAAGCGACCAGCGCGCTCGACGTGGCGCTAGAGCAAGCCGTCAACGCCAATGTCGCCGCGCTGGGCACTACGCGCATCATCGTGGCGCACCGGCCAGAGACCATCGCCAGTGCCGGGCGCCTGATTGCAATGCAGAGTGGGCAGGTGGTGCACGACGCGGTAATCCCCAAGCGGGCCGAAGGGAACGACGCACCGGCCCAGGCGAAATAAAACCAGATCACCGCGAGGCGAATGGCCTGGCGCCACAGATCCTACTGAAAGGCTCTCTTTCGATTACGCGGCCAGGAAGTCGAGCAGCGTCAACGCCACCACCTTGGTGGCCTTGCGCAAGTCGTCCAGCGCCAGCTTCTCGTCGGCCTTTTTCGCGTTCGACTCGGGCACCGTGCGCGGGCCGGCGCCGTACAGCACTGCCGGTATCCCGTGTTCGCCATACAGGCGCGCGTCCGCGTACAGCGGCGTGCCTTGCGCGGTGATTTCCTCGCCCATTACCTGCCGGCCGTTCTTCTGCAGGCTCGCCACCAACTGGTCCGATCCCGGCAGCGGCCGCAACGCATGCGACAGCAGCAGGCGCCTGATCTCGACCCGGATGCCTGGCACGCCCTTCACCGCATCTTCGATCAGCGCGCGCACCTGCGCCTCCACCGCAACCGGGTCCTCTTCCGGAATCATGCGGCGGTCCATCTTCAGCACCACCTTGCCGGGGACGACGTTGGTGTTGGTGCCGCCGTCGATCCGTCCCACCAGCATGGTCGGCGAGTCGATGCCGGCCACCTTGGACTTGATCTTCTTCAGTTCCGGCAGCTGCCCGTAAATGGCGTTCAGGATGCGGGTGGCCGCCTGCAAGGCGTCGTATCCCGTCTCGGGCATCGCGCCGTGGCCCGACTTGCCGCGCACCGTGACTTCGAGCTGCAGGCAGGCGTTGTGCGCGGTGACGATGTTGTAGCTGAAGCCGGCGGCGATGACGAAGTCGGGTCTGGTCAGCTTCTGTTCGAGCAGCCAGCCGGGACCGAGCAGGCCGCCGAATTCCTCGTCGTAGGTGAAGTGCAGCTCGACCCCGCCCTTCAGCGGCACGCCCAGCGCCTCGAGCGCGCGCACGGCGAAGATGAAGGTCGCGAAATCGCATTTCGACACCGCAGCGGCGCGCCCGTAAATAAAGCCGTCCTCGATCACGCCGCCGTACGGCGGATGGGTCCAGCCCTCCCCCGGCGGCACCACGTCGCCGTGCGCGTTGAGCGCGATGGTCGGCCCGCCCGCCTGGTAGGGACGGCGCACGATCAGGTTGGTGATGCTCTCCATGCCGTAGTCGTGCACCGCTTGCGCCGGCACCGGGTGCTTCTCGGCGCTCCAGCCGAAACCTGCGACCATGTCGGCCACCGCATCGGCGTGCGGCGCGTTGTTACCCGGCGGCGTATCGGTCGGGATCTGGATCACCCGCTGCAGGAAGGCGACTTCCTCGTCGAAGTGGGCGTCGATCCAGCCGGTCAGTTGTTCCTGGGTTTGCATGTGCTGTCCTTATTTTGCGCCGGCTTCGAACCAGGCGCCGACCTGCGCGCGCTCGGCGTCCGTCATGTGGGTCAGGTTCGCGATCGGCATCGCCTTCAGCTGCACCGCCTGCTGGTAGATCTTGGCCGCGTTCTGGCGGATCAGGTCCGGAGTGTGCAGCATCACGCCGCCTGGCGCCGTCGCAAAGCCTGGCTGGGTCGGATGCTCCGAGTGGCACGACACGCAGCGCTGCGCGACGATCGCCTGCACCCGCGCGAACTGCGCCGCCGGGTCGGCCACGGCAGCGCCGGCAACCGGCGCCTTCGGCGCGATCGCCACCGCCAGCGCCAGCAGGATCGCCACGCCGGCGACCGGATAGCGCCACTCGGTGCGGCCGCGGTGGCGCAGGTTGAAGAAGTGGCGGATCAACACGCCGGCTGCCATGATGGCCGCCAGCACCGCCCACGCATGTTCGTGCCGGTAGGTCATCGCGTAGTGGTTGCTGATCATGATGAACAGCACCGGCAGCGTGAAGTAGTTATTGTGCACGCTGCGCTGCTTGGCGCGCTGGCCGTGGATCGGGTCCGGCTTGCCGCCGGCCGCCATCGCCGCCACCATCTTGCGCTGGCCCGGGATGATCAGCATCAGCACGTTGGCGACCATGATGGTGCCGATCATCGCGCCGACGTGGATGTAGGCGGCGCGCCCGCTCAGGTATTTGTTCAGCACCCAGGCACTGGCGACGAGGAAGGCGAACATGACGACGCCGAACGCGAGGTCGCGCTGGCCCAGCTTCGAGCGGCACAGCAGGTCGTACACGGTCCAGCCGACCACCAGGCTGCCAAGGCCGATGCCGATCGCCTGCCAGCTCGACAGGTCGGCCACCTCTTTGTCGACCATCATCGCCTGCGCGTTGAAGTAGTAGGCGACGGTGAGCAGCGCGAAGCCGGACAGCCAGGTCGAGTAGGCCTCCCACTTGAACCAGTGCAGTTCCTTCGGCAGTTCGGCGGGCGCCACCAGGTACTTCTGCGGGTTGTAGAAGCCGCCGCCGTGCACCGCCCACAGTTCGCCCGACACGCCCTTGTTGGCCAGCTCGGACCCGGGCGCCGGCGGGCGAATCGTGTTATCGAGCCAGACGAAGTAGAACGACGCGCCGATCCAGGCGATGCCGGTGATGACGTGCAGCCAGCGCAGCAGCAGGTTAAGCCAGTCCAGCGCGTACGGGATCAGATAGTCGAATACTTCCATGGGGTTCCTGGTTGCGGGCGCGGCGAACATAGTAGCGCGAGTGTAGCGAAGATAGCCTGATTCGCCGCCGGCGACATGAAAAATCGCGTATATTCAACATAATCATTTTCATATACCCAACATGGCCAGCCTCCCCGTCCACCTCGACCTGCACCTGATCCGCATCCTTTACCTGCTGCTGGTCGAAAAAAACGTCTCGCGCGTGGCGCTCAAGCTCAATCAGCCGCAGCCCTCGATCTCGGCGTCGCTGCGCAAGCTGCGCGAGCTGACCGGCGACCCGCTGCTCGTGCGCGGCGCGCGCGGCATGGTGCCGACCCAGCACGGCGAGAGCCTGCTCAAGCCGGCCAAGCGCATCCTCGACGAGACCGAGAGCCTGTTCGTCAAGAAGTCGCCGTTCGTGCCGCTGGAAGAAGCGCGCACCTTCCACATCGCCGCTCCCGACTACCTCGACAGCCAGTTCCTGCCCAACGTGGTGGCGGCGCTGCGGCGCGGCTCGCCCAGCAGCCGCGTGGTGATCCACAGCCTCGGCGCCGGTATCGATTACACGCGCATGCTGTCGGACGGCGACATGGACCTGGTCATCGCCAACTGGGACGAGCCGCCGGCGCACCTGCACATCTCGAAGCTGTTCGAAGACCCGATCATCTGCACCATGCGCGCAGACTGCCCGTACGCCAGGCGCACCGCCAGCGACGCCATGACGGTCGAGGACTACCTGTCGCTGCCGCACGTGGCGCCCTCGCAGATGGTGCCCGGGCACCTGGGCGTGATCGACGCCTTCCTCGAGCGCCAGGGCATGGCCCGCAACGTCGCCGTCGAGTCGCCCTACTTCGGCCTGATACCGTACATGCTGACGCAGACCGACCTGGTGCTCACCACCGGGCGCCAGTTCATGCGTTACTACGAAAAGACGCTGCCGCTGAAAAGCTTTACGGTGCCGGTCAAGTTCCCGCCGATGCGCTTCTACCAGCTGTGGCACGAGCGCGTGCACCAGGCGCCCGAGCACAAGTGGCTGCGCGACCAGGTCAGCGCCGCGGCGCGCGCGCTGCCGAAGTAAGCTTGTCACCACGCTATCCATATCGCACAATAACGCCATGACCACACTCCAGGAATTGAACAGCTGCGGCGAAGCCGAATTCGCCGACACGCTGCACGGCATCTACGAACACTCGCGCTGGATCCCGCAGCGCGCCGCGCACATGCGCCCGTTCGCCACCGTCGCCGCCCTCAAGCTGGCGATGCAGGCGGCGGTCGCCGCCGCCACCGAGGACGAACAGCTCAAGCTGATCCGCGCGCACCCGGAGCTGGCCGGCAAAGCCGCGGTCGCCGGCGAGCTGACGGCCGAATCGACCAGCGAGCAAGCCAGGTCGGGCCTGAACCAGTGCAGCGCCGATCAATACGCGACCCTGCACCGGCTCAACGCGGACTACAACAACAAGTTCGGCTTCCCGTTCATCCTCGCGGTGAAGGGCCCGGACGGCCAGGGCCTGACGCGCCAGGCGATCATCGACACCTTCACGCGGCGCCTTAAAAAACAGCGCGCCGGCGAGATGGCCGAATGCCTGCGCCAGATCCACCGCATCGCCGAAATCCGCCTCAACGACCTGCTGCGCGTGCAGCTCGATTTCGGACCCGCGGTGATGCACTGGTCCGAAGTGATCGGCGCCTGGAGCGACGCCGAGGACGGCCTGACCTGCTCGTACATGACGCCGGCGCACCGCCGTACCGCCAGCCAGCTGGCCGACTGGATGCGCGACGCCGGCATGGAAGCGCACATCGACGCGGTCGGCAACGTGGTCGGCCGCCTTGCCTGCGGGCGCCCCGGCGCCAAGACGCTGATCACCGGCTCGCACTACGACACCGTGCGCGACGGCGGCAAGTACGACGGCCGTCTCGGCATCCTGCTGCCGCTGGCGATCGTGCGCCACCTGCACCAGCATCACGAGCGGCTGCCGTTCGACCTCGAGATCATCGGTTTCGCCGAAGAAGAAGGCGTCCGCTTCAAGAGCACTTTCCTCGGCAGTAACGCCATCGCCGGCCAGTTCGACATGGCGCAGCTGGACGCGCTCGACGCCGACGGCGTCACCATGCGCGCCGCGCTGGCCGAAGCGGGCCACGATGCGGCCGCAATTGCCGGCATCGCCCGCGACCCGGCAGCCCTGCTGGGTTTCGTCGAGGTGCACATCGAACAGGGACCGGTGCTGCTCGAGCACGGCCTGGCGGTCGGCGTGGTCAGCGCGATCGCCGGCAGCTCGCGCTACCTGGTGGAACTGACCGGCCTGGCCAGCCATGCCGGCACCACGCCGATGAACATGCGCCAGGATGCCGCGGCGGCGGCAGCCGAGATCGTGCTGATGGTCGAAGAACGCTGCAGCCAGGCGCCGTCGCTGGTCGGCACGGTCGGGCAGCTGCAGGTGCCGAACGGGTCGGTCAACGTGATTCCTGGCCACTGCAATCTGTCGCTCGATATCCGCGCGGCCGACGATGCGGTGCGGCTGGCGGCGGTGGCCGACGTGCTCGACGCGATCGCGCGCATCTGCGCGAAGCGCCAGGTGGAGGCCAGCGCGCGCCAGGTGGTGTCGGCCGCGGCGGCGCCGTGCGCGCCGTGGCTGATGGATCAACTCGGGGCGGCGGTCGAACGCGCAGGCCTGCCGCGCTACGACCTGCCTTCAGGCGCGGGGCACGATGCGATGGCGATGGCGAAGTTCACCGACGTGGCGATGCTGTTTACGCGCTGCGGCAACGGCGGCATCAGCCACAACCGGCTGGAGACGATGACCGCGGACGATGCCGATGTCGCCGCGCAGGTGCTGCTGGACTTCTTCCGCAATTTCAAGCCGCGCGAATCCTGATACGAAATGGGGTCCCCGCTTTCGCGAGGACGACGGACTGTGAGCCGTCGTCCTCGCGCATGCGGGGACCCCATTTTGCAGACCGCTGACTTACGGCGTCAGCACGACCTTCCTGCAGTTGTCCTCTTTTTTGTCGAACATCTTGTAGGCCTCGGCGGCCTGCTCGAGCTTCATGCGGTGCGAGATGATCGCGTTCGGATGCAGCTTGCCTTCCTCGATCGCCTTCAGCAATTCCGGCATGTGCTTTTGCACGTGGGTCTGGCCGGCCTTGATGCCGATGCCCTTCTCGAAGATGTCGCCGAACAGGAAGCCGTGGATGAAACCCGCGTACACGCCCGGCACGCTGATCATGCCGCCGCGCCGCACCGCGGCGATACACTGGCGTAGCGCCTTGCCGCTGCTGCCTTCGAGCTTCAGGTCGGTCAGCACGGTCTCGATCTTGCTGCCCTTGGCCTCGAAGCCGACGGCGTCCACCACGCCATCGACACCGCGTCCGTCGGTCGCCTGCAGGATGAATTCGGCGGCATCGCCGTCATCGAAGTTGAACGGCACCACGCCATAGGTTTCGGTGGCGAAGTCGAGACGGTACTTGTGGTGGTCGACCATGAAGATGCGGTCGATGCCCATCATCTTGGCGCTTGCCGCGGCCATCTGGCCGACCGGGCCGGCGCCGAAGATCGCCAGGCTGCCGCCCTTGGTGACGCCGGTGTTGAGCACGGCCTGGTAACCGGTCGGCAGGATATCGGAGAGGAACAGCACCTGCTCGTCGGCCAGGTTGGTGGGGATCTTGATCGGGCCGACGTTCGCCTTCGGCACCCGCACGTACTCGGCCTGGCCGCCGGGAATGCCGCCGTACAGGTGGCTGAAGCCGAACAGCGCCGCGCCGGAACGCAGGCTCTTCTTGTTCATGATGGCGCCGCGGTCCGGGTTGGTGGTCTCGCACGCCGAATACAGGTCCATGTCGCAGAAAAAGCAGCTGCCGCAAGCGATCACGAAGGGCACGACAACGCGGTCGCCTTTGGCCAGCGCGGTGACCTGCGGCCCGACGTCGACCACTTCGCCCATGAATTCGTGGCCGAGGATGTCGCCGCTTTTCATCGCCGGGATTTTACCGCGGTACATGTGCAGGTCCGAGCCGCAGATCGCCGTGGCCGTGATCTTCAGGATGACGTCATCCTTCTCCTGCAAGATCGGGTCGGGGACGGTGTCGACCTTGACTTCATGGCTGCCATGGTAAGTGAGCGCTCGCATTTATATCTCCTGAATGGGTTGCCCGGCTAATTAGCGGGATGTCTGGCAAGCGTAACAATATTGCTTCAGTTATCTTGTCGGAGGAGCGCGGCATTCGGTGTAGGCATTTGCCCACAACTGAATAGTCGCGCAGCACCACCACAGTGCGGATCTGCGCCACCGTGGTGCAACCCTGGAATTTTCACGCGATTCGGCGCCTCGCAAGCCGCACTGAAATGGCACGTTTTTTGCTCAACGTTAATCCATTGGCGGATCGCCGCACGCTTTCGGGGAGTTTTCAGCATGAACAGTCACACAAATGGCGCGGACGCCCTCTTCATCATGCTGGGCGGGATAATGATTCTCGCGATGCATGCCGGTTTCGCCTTTCTCGAGCTGGGTACGGTGCGCAAGAAGAACCAGGTCAATGCGCTGGTGAAGATCCTGGTCGACTTCGCCATCTCGACCATCGCGTATTTCTTCGTCGGCTACAGCATCGCCTACGGCATCAACTTCTTCGGCGCCACCGAAACGCTGGTAGACAAGAACGGCTACGAACTGGTGAAGTTCTTCTTCCTGCTGACGTTCGCCGCCGCGATTCCCGCCATCGTCTCGGGCGGCATCGCCGAACGCGCGAAATTCTATCCGCAGCTGATGGCGACGGCGCTGCTGGTCGGCGTCATCTATCCGCTGTTCGAAGGCATCGCCTGGAACCACCGCTTCGGCGTGCAGGCCGCGTTGCAGTCGCTGTTCGGCCATGAATTCCACGACTTCGCCGGTTCGGTGGTGGTGCATGCGGTCGGCGGCTGGGTCGCGCTGCCGGCGATCCTGCTGCTCGGCGCGCGGCGCGGTCGCTATCACAAGGACGGCGGCATGGCCGCGCATCCGCCGTCGAGCATTCCCTTCCTGGCGCTGGGCGCATGGATCCTGACCATCGGCTGGTTCGGCTTCAACGTGATGAGCGCGCAGACGCTCGACAAGATGAACGGCCTGGTCGCCGTCAATTCGCTAATGGCGCTCGTCGGCGGCACGCTCACCGCGCTGCTGATGGGGCGCAACGATCCCGGCTTCGTCTACAACGGGCCGCTGGCCGGACTGGTGGCGGTGTGCGCCGGTTCGGACCTGATGCATCCGCTCGGCGCGCTGGCAACCGGCGCCGTCGCCGGCGTGATCTTTGTCGGCATGTTCACCTGGACGCAGAACAAGTGGAAGATCGACGACGTGCTCGGTGTGTGGCCGCTGCACGGCCTGTGCGGCGCGTGGGGCGGCCTGGCCGCGGGTATCTTCGGCAGCAAGGCGCTGGGCGGACTGGGAGGCGTGTCGCTGTTGTCGCAGTTAGCCGGAACCGCGCTGGGGATTGCGATCGCCGGCGTCGGCGGCCTGGCCGTGTACGGCGTGCTGAAAGCGACGGTCGGCCTGCGCCTCGATCCCGAGCAGGAGTTCGACGGCGCCGACCTGTCGATCCACAAGATCAGCGCCACGCCGGAGTAATCAGCCCTCGACTATCTTGGCGCGCTCCAGCATCGCGTGCAGCAGCACGTTGCAGCCGGCCTCGAGGTGATCCGACCTGGCATCCTCGATCTCGTTGTGGCTGATGCCGTCCTTGCACGGCACGAAGATCATGCCGGCCGGCGCCAGCCGTGCGGCGTAGATGGCATCGTGGCCGGCGCCCGACACCACGTCCATCGTCGAGTAGCCGAGCTTCTCGGTCGCCGCCCTCACCGCGCCGACGCAGTCGGGATGAAACGGGCAAGGGGGATAATACGAGACGCGCTCGATGGTGATCGCCAGGCCGCTGTCGGCGCGGGTCTTGTCGATAAACGCCAGCATCTCCTCGTGCATCGTGTTGAGCAGTTCGTCGTTCACGTTGCGCAGGTCGATGCTGAATTTGACTTCGCCGGGGATCACGTTGCGGCTGTTCGGGAACAGCTGCACCATGCCCACCGTGCCGCGCCCGTATGGCGGATAGCGGTTGGCGATCTGCACCACCTCCTGCATGATGCGGGTCGACACCTGCAGCGCGTCGCGGCGCAACCCCATCGGCGTCGGCCCGGCGTGCGCCTCCATGCCGGTTACCACGCAGTCGTACCACGACAGGCCCATCACCGCCGGCACCACGCCGATCACCTTGTCGGCGTCTTCCAGCACTGGTCCCTGCTCGATGTGCGTCTCGAAATAGGCGCCGATCGGATGCTGGCCCGGCACCTGCTCGCCCATGTAGCCGATGCGCGCCAGTTCGTCCTTGACGGTCTTGCCTTCGGTGTCCTTGGCGGCGTAGGCCGTCTCCAGGCTGAAGGCGCCGCAGAAAACGCCGGAGCCCATCATCACCGGCACGAAACGCGAGCCTTCCTCGTTGGTCCAGAAGGCGACCTCGATCGGCGCCTCGGTGGTGATGTTCCGGTCGTTCAGGGTACGCACCACTTCAAGACCCGCCAGCACGCCGTAATTGCCGTCGAATTTGCCGCCGGTCGGCTGGGTGTCGATATGGCTGCCGGTGACGATCGGCGCCAGCGCCGGGTTGCTGCCCTCGCGCCGCATGAACACGTTGCCGATCTGGTCGACGGTGATCGACAGGCCCGCCTCGCGCGCCCAGCCGACCACCAGGTCGCGTCCCTGGCGGTCGAGGTCAGTCAGGGCCAGGCGCTTGACGCCGCCTTTCGGCGTCGCGCCGATCTTGGCCAGCTCCATCAGCGACGCCCACAGGCGGCTGCCATCGATACGCAGTTCGTTCATTGTGCTCTCCGTTGTCATGCTGCGGCCGCGCTGGTGGCGGTGAATGCGGGACGGTCGACGTGGCGGCCGGCGCCTTCGACCGCGCGCAGTTCGCCGCGCGCGAACACGACGTTGCCGGCGGCGAGCGTGTGCGACGGGATGCCGCGCACGGTGCGTCCCTCGAACACGTTGAAGCCGCCCTTGGCGAACTGGGTGCTGGCCGAAATCGTGCGGCTGCCTTCAGGATCCCACACCACGATGTCGGCGTCGGCGCCCGGAGCGACGATCCCTTTGCGCGGGTACATGTTGAAGATCTGCGCCGCATTGGTCGACGTCACGCGCACGAACTCGGAAGGCGTCAGCAGGCCGGCTCCCACGCCGGCATCCCATACGATCGACATGCGGTCCTCGACGCCGCCGCAGCCGTTCGGAATCCGCGTGAAATCATCCTTGCCGGCGGCCTTTTGCTCGGCGCAGAAGGTGCAGTGGTCGGTGGCGGTGGTGTGCAGGTTACCGCCGCGCAGGCCCTGCCACAGCGCGGCCTGGTGGTGCTTGCTGCGAAACGGTGGGCTCATCACGTGGGCGCGCGCGTATTCGAGGTCGGCGCTCTGGTAAACGCTGTCGTCGATCACCAGGTGGCCGGCAAGCGCTTCGCCATACACCCGCTGCCCCTTGGCGCGCGCGCGCGCAATGGCGTCCAGCGATTCGGCGCACGAGACGTGGACGATGTAGACAGGCGTGCCGAGCACGTTGGCAATCGCAATCGCGCGGTTGGCCGCCTCCGCCTCCACTTCGGGCGGGCGCGACAGCGGATGCGCGCTCGGTCCGGTGATGCCTTTCTTCAGCAGGTCCTGCTGCAGCTGGAATACCAGCTCGCCGTTCTCGGCGTGCACCGTCGGGATCGCGCCCAGTTCGAGCGCGCGGGTAAAGCTCTTTACCAGCGTTTCGTCGTCCGCCATGATGGCGTTCTTGTACGCCATGAAATGCTTGAAGCTGTTGACGCCGTGCTTGCGCACCAGCGTGCCCATGTCGGCGTGCACCGAGTCGTCCCACCAGGTCACGGCGACGTGGAAGGTATAGTCGCCGGCAGACTTGGCGGCCCATCCGCGCCACGTGTGATAGGCCTCGAGCAGCGACTGCTTCGGGTCGGGAATCACGAAGTCCATGATGGTGGTGGTGCCGCCGGCCAGGCCGGCCGCGGTGCCGGTGAAGAAATCGTCGGCGGTGACGGTGCCCATGAACGGCAGCTGCATGTGGGTGTGGGTGTCGATCCCGCCCGGCATCACGTACTGGCCGCGCGCGTCGATCACGGTGGCGTTCGGCGGCGCCTCGAGGTTCTCGCCGACGGCGATGATCTTGTCGCCGAAGCAGACCACGTCGGCCTTGAACGCCCGGTCTGCATTGACGACGGTACCGCCGCGGATAAAGATGCTCATACGTCGTTCTCCTGATAGTGGACTAGCGGTGCGCGGCGGCGGCCATGGCGGGGCTGGCGCGCCCTTTCATCATGACGCCGTACACGAGGGCGGAAATGGCGATACCGACGAACCAGGCGTAGGTATAAACGAGCTTGAAACCTGCCCCGACATCCGGGAAGGACTGCGGGAACGCGGCGTTGAGGAAGCCGGGAATATTCGGCAGCACGCCGGCGGCAAAGGCAATCACGGCGGCCATGTTCCAGCCGTTACCGTAGGAGTAGATGCCGTCGTGGCGGTACAGCTGGCCGACATCGAGCTCGGTCTTGCGGATGAAGTAATAGTCGATGATCAGGATGCCGGCGATGGGGCCGAGCAGCGCCGAGTAGCCGATCAGCCAGGTGAAGATGTAGCCCTGGGTCGTCTCGAGGATTTTCCAGGGCATCATCACCAGCGCGATGCCGGCGGTGATGTAGCCGCCGGTGCGGTACGAAATCCGCTTCGGCGCCAGCGCCGAAAAGTCGTAGGCAGGGCCGACCAGGTTGGCCGCCAGGTTGACGCTGACGGTATCGACCAGCAGCACGATCAGCGCGATCAGCACGGCGATGCCGGTCATGCGGCTGGCCAGGTCGACCGGGTCCCAGATCGCCTTGCCGTACAAGACAACGGTGGCCGAGGTGACGATCACCGCCAGCATCGCCAGCAGGCCCATTGGCACCGGCAGGCCTACGGTCTGCCCGATCACCTGGTCGCGCTGGGTCCTGGCGAAGCGCGTGAAATCCGGGATGTTCAGCGCCAGCGTGGCCCAGAAGCCGACCATCGCGGTCAGCGAGGGCCAGAAGGTGCTCCAGAACTGGCCGGCCTTCTTGCCGCCCTCGACGAACTGCGACGGCTGCTCGAGCAGCGGGCCGAAGCCGCCGGCTTTGTTGTGGACCCATGCCAGCAGCACGAAGCAGATCAGGATCTTCAGCGGCGCGGTGTAGGTTTCGAGCTTGCGGATCGATTCCATGCCGTGCACGATGTAATAGAACTGGATCGCCCAGAACGCCAGGAAGCAGGCCAGCTGCGCGAGATTGATGCCCAGGCCCGGCAGCTTGTCGCCGCCGATCTCGTGGCCCACCATGACGCCGAGCAGCGTGTAGATCATGCTGCCGCCGAACCAGGTCTGGATGCCGTACCAGCCGCAGGCGACGATCGCGCGCATCAGCGCCGGGATGCGGGCGCCGGTGGTGCCGAACGAGGAACGGGCCAGCACCGCGTAGGGAATGCCGTACTTGGTGCCGGCATGGCCGATCAGCAGCATCGGCAGCAGCACGATGGTGTTGGCGATGAAGACCGTCATCACTGCCTGGTAGCCGGACATGCCGCCTTCGATCAGGCTCGCCGACAAGGTGTAGGCCGGAATGCACATCACCATGCCGACCCACAGCGCGGCGAAGTGGTACCAGCGCCAGGTGCGCTGCGCCGCCGTCGTCGGCGCGAGATCGGGATTCCACAGGTCGGTGGCGGCTGACATATCTTTACTCATGCTGAGTGACTCCATCACGTTGTCGACGAGGTGAGTGTAGCGTAAAGCGTGCGTGGCTAGTTCAGCATGGTGGGGGTTCCCGCCTGCGCGGGAACCCCCACCATCTTAGCTCAGGGAGAACGTCAAGCCGCGCGCCTTGGATTGCGCGGATCCTGCGTCCAGTTCATGTACGCCTTGCCGCTTTCCTGCGGCACCATCGTGATGCAGGCCTCCACCGGGCAGGTGATCTCGCACAGGTTGCAGCCGACGCACTCGGACTCGATCACTTCATAGGTGCGCACGCCGGCCGCGTCGATCAGCTGCGCGATCGACTGGTGCGACGTGTCCTCGCAGGCGACGTAGCACTTGCCGCACTTGATGCACTTGTCCTGGTCGATCTGGGCGATCACCTGGTAGTTCATGTCCAGGTATTTCCAGTCGGTGGTGTTGGCCACGGCCTTGCCCTGGAATTCGGCGATCGACGCATAGCCCTTCTCGTCCATCCAGCGCGACAGGCCGTCCTTCATCTCTTCGACGATACGGAAGCCGTGCAGCATGGCCGCGGTACACACCTGCACCGAGCCGGAACCGAGAGCGATGAATTCGGCGGCGTCGCGCCAGTTGCCGATGCCGCCGATGCCGGAAATCGGCAGGCCTTGCGTGGCGGGGTCGCGGGCGATTTCGGCCACCATGTTCAGCGCGATCGGCTTGACCGCGGAACCGCAGTAGCCGCCGTGGGTGCTGGCGTTGCCGACGATCGGGAACGCCACCATGCGGTCGAGGTCGAGGTGGGTGATCGAGTTGATGGTGTTGATCAGCGAGACCGCATCGGCGCCGCCGGCCTTGGCGGCGCGCGCCGGGCCGCGCACGTCGGTGATGTTCGGCGTCAGCTTGACGATCACCGGCAGCTTCGAGTGCTTCTTGCACCAGCTTGTGACCATCTGGACGTATTCCGGCACCTGGCCGACGGCGGCGCCCATGCCGCGCTCGGGCATGCCGTGCGGGCAGCCGAAATTGAGTTCGATGCCGTCGGCGCCGGTCGCTTCGACCAGCGGCAGGATCGCTGCCCACAGCGGCTCTTCGCACGGCAGCATCAGCGACACGATCATCGCGCGGTCCGGCCAGTCCTTCTTGACTTGGGTGATCTCGCGCAGGTTGATTTCCAGGCTGCGGTCGGTGATCAGTTCGATGTTGTTGAAGCCCAGGACTTCGCGATTCTTGCCGTAGTGCGCCGAGTAGCGCGACGACACGTTGACCGCCGCAGGATCTTCGCCGAGCGTCTTCCACACCACGCCGCCCCACCCCGCCTCGAAAGCGCGCACGACGTTGTAGGCCTTGTCGGTCGGCGGCGCGGACGCCAGCCAGAACGGGTTGGGCGACTTGATGCCGCAGAAATCGATGCTCAGGTCGGCCATGCTGCCCCCGCTTTGGTTTGGATGTCGTTGTGGATTGCGTGTGCGGCGAGCTTGCCGTGCTGGACTGCCTCGACCGTCAGGTCCTGGCCGGGCGAAACGCAATCGCCGCCGGCGTAGATGCCCGGCAGCGCGGTGCGGAACTGGGCGTCGACATTGAGCTTGTCGCCGCTGCGCTCGAGCTGCTGCGCCATCTGGTCGGACAGGCCGGCCGGGTCGAGGCTCTGGCCGATCGCCTTGAACACGGCGTCCGCCGCGATCTCGATGAAGGCGCCGGTGCCCATCAGGCGGCCGCCGTCGAGGCGCGTCTCTTCGAAGCGCATGCCGCGCACGCGGCCGTCGTCGTCGAGCAACACTTCGAGCGGTGCCGCCCAGGTCTTCATGCGCACGTAATTGGCCTTGGCGATGTCCTGCTCGTGGTGGGTCGCGCTCATCGACTCGACGCCGCGGCGGTACACCAGCGTGACGTCCTCGGCGCCCATGCGCTTGATCTGCACGGCCATGTCGATGGCGGTGTTGCCGGCGCCGATGACGATGGCGCGGCGCGGCACCGGCAGCGCCGACAGGTCTTCGGCCTGGCGCAGCGCGGCGATGTAGTCGACCGCCGCCATCAGGCCGGGGGCGTCTTCGCCGGTGAGGCCGAGCTTGCGGCAGGCGTTCAGGCCGAGCGACAGGAACACGGCGTCGTACTGCGCGTGCAGGTCGCGCAGGCTGAGGTTTGCGCCGAGCGTCTGGCCGTGGCGCACTTCGATGCCGCCGATCGACAGCAGGAACTCCACTTCCTCCTGCGCGAAGGCGCCGGTCAGCTTGTACTTGGCGATGCCGTATTCATTCAGGCCGCCCGCTTTATCGCGCGACTCGAAAATGACGACGTCGTTGCCCAGCATCGCCAGGCGGTGCGCGCACGACAGGCCGGCAGGGCCGGCGCCGACCACGGCGATGATCTTGCCGGTGGACGGCGCGCGCTGGAACGGATGGACGTCGAACTTCGCATGATCGAGCGCGTGGCGCTGCAACAGGCCGATCTTGACCGGCTGGCCTTCGGCGTCGTGATTGCGCACGCAGGCGTCTTCGCACAGGATCTCGGTCGGGCACACGCGCGCGCAGCTGCCGCCGAGGATGTTCTGCTTGAGGATGCCGACGGCGGCGCCGTTGATGTTGTGGTCGTGGATGTTGCGGATGAAGCTGGCGACGTCGATGTCCGACGGGCAGATGCGGGTGCACGGCGCGTCGTAGCAGTACAGGCAGCGCGCCGCTTCGATGGCCGCCTGGCGGTCCGTCAGCGGCGGCGCCAGATCGGTGAACTGCTGCGCCAACGCGTCCGCGGACCCGACAGACCTTGGCAGGTGTTTGAGTGAGTCGATCATGTGCATCCCTGATAGGTATATTTATTATGGCGACACACGGGGGCTGGCTTGTGGCCTCCCCCGTCGTTGACTGCTGCTGCGTTACTTCATTTGCGGGAATGCGAATTCGGCGCCGGCGCTGGCGGTGTTGGGCCAGCGCTGCATCACGGCCTTGTGGCGCGTGTAGAAACGGATGCCTTCCGGGCCGTAGGCATGGTGGTCGCCGAACATGCTCTTCTTCCAGCCGCCGAAGCTGTTGAAGGCCATCGGCACCGGCAGCGGCACGTTGACGCCGACCATGCCGACCTGGATCTGGCGCACGAATTCGCGCGCCACGCCGCCGTCGCGCGTGTAGATGGCGACGCCGTTGCCGTATTCGTTGGCGTTGATCAGCTTGACCGCGCTGGCGACGTCGGGCGAGCGCATCACGCACAGCACCGGCCCGAAGATCTCTTCCTTGTAGATCGTCATGTCGGCGGTGACGTGGTCGAACAGCGTGCCGCCCACGAAGAAGCCGTTCTCGCGGCCGGGCACCTTGAAGTTGCGGCCGTCGACCAGCAAGGTCGCGCCCTGCTCGACGCCTTCGCCGATCAGTTTTTCGATGCGCTGCTTGGCGGCGCTGGTGACCACCGGTCCCATTTCGGCGCCGATCTCCATGCCGTCGTTGACGAGCAGCGCGGCGGCGCGTTTGGCCAGCGCGCCAACGAGCTTGTCGCCGGCGTCGCCGACCGCCACCACCACCGAAATGGCCATGCAGCGCTCGCCGGCGGAGCCGTAGGCGGCGCCCATCAGGGCGTCGATCGTCATGTCCATGTCGGCGTCGGGCATCACCACCATGTGGTTCTTGGCGCCGCCCAGGGCCTGGACGCGCTTGCCGGCGGCGCTGCCGCGGGCGTAGATGTACTGGGCGATCGGCGTCGAGCCGACGAAGCTGATGGCCTGCACTTCAGGATGGTCGAGCAGCGCATCGACGGTGACCTTGTCGCCCTGGATGACGTTGAAGACGCCGTCCGGCAGGCCGGCATCCTTGAGCAGCCTGGCGTGCAGCAGCGAGGCGGATGGATCGCGCTCGGACGGCTTCAGGATGAAGGTGTTGCCGCATGCGAGCGCCACCGGGAACATCCACATCGGCACCATCACCGGGAAGTTGAACGGGGTGATGCCGGCCACCACGCCGAGCGGCAGGCGCATCGACCAGGCGTCGATGCCGCGCGCGATCTGGTCGGTGAATTCACCCTTCAGCAGGTGCGGGATGCCAACCGCGAATTCGACGATCTCGATGCCGCGCGCGACTTCGCCGCGGGCGTCGTCGAAGGTCTTGCCGTGTTCGCGCGTGAGCATGGCGGCGAATTCGTCGGTGTGCTGCTGGCACAGCTGCAGGTACTTGAACAGCACCCGCGCGCGCGCCAGCGGCGGCGTGTTCGACCAGGCCGGGAAAGCGGCCGAGGCGGCGGCGACGGCGGTATTGACCTCATCGGCGGTGCCGAGGGCGACGCGCGCGCACGGCTCGCCGAGCGCCGGGTTGAAGACGTCGGCGTAACGGCCGCTGCCGGTATCGACCTGCTGGCCGTTGATGAAGTGGGTGATGGTGTCGAGCGTATTCATATGGGGCTTTCGGTCAGTCGAGGTGTTTGAGGACGGTGGCGAGCTTGCCGAACAATTCGTCGATGTGCTTTTTCTCGAGCACCAGCGGCGGCGACAGCGCGATGATGTCGCCGGTGGTGCGGATCAGCACACCGTCGGCGAACGCCTTCTTGAACGCGCTGAATGCGCGCACGCCCGGCGTGCCCGGAATCGATTCGAGCTCGATGCCGGCAATCAGGCCGATGGTGCGCAGGTCGGTGACGTACGGCAGGCCCTTGAGCGAGTGTACCGCGTCTTCCCAATAGCCCTGGATGCTTTGTGCGTGTTCGAGGATGTTCTGCTCCTTGAACACTTCGAGCGTGGCCAGCGCGGCGGCGCAGGCGACCGGGTGGCCGGAATAGGTATAGCCGTGGAACAGCTCGATGCCGGCCGGCGCCTCCATGAAGGCGTCGTGGATGTGCTTTTTGCTGAACACGGCGCCCATCGGGATGACGCCGTTGGTGAGGCCCTTCGCGGTGGTCATCAGGTCCGGCTCGACGTCGAAATAGTCGGCGGCGAACGGCGTGGCGAGGCGGCCGAAGCCGGTGATGACTTCATCGAAAATGAGCAGGATGCCGTGCTTGGTGCACAG
>JAZKFW010000102.1:0-4768 GCA_040386255.1 Pseudomonadota bacterium | reverse complement strand
CCGATGGTGCCCTGGCCGGCGATCACGTCCGGATCGTCGAACGGGTGCACGAAGGTCAGCTTCTGTTCCTTCTCCAGCGTCAGCGCGTGGTTGTAGGCGTCGGTATACGATTCGCCATGCAGCACCACTTCCACGCTGGCGCCGCCGCGCTCGCGCACCGCGTCGATCTTCAACTGCGGCGTGGTGGTCGGCATCACCACCAGCGCGCGGCAGCCGAGCTTGGCCGCCGACAGCGCCACGCCCTGGGCGTGGTTGCCGGCCGAGGCGCAGATGACGCCGCGCTTGAGCTGGCCCTCGGACAGGTTGGCCATCTTGTTGTAGGCGCCGCGCACCTTGAAGCTGAACACGCTCTGCATGTCTTCGCGCTTGAAATAGATGCGGTTGTCGAAACGCTGCGACAGCGACGGCGCCAGGTCGAGCGGCGTTTCGGTGGCGACGTCATACACGCGCGAGGTCAGGATTTTCTTGAGATAGTCGATGGTCATAGTCTTCAGACAATATATTCTGGGCCGAAATTCGGAATGTTCTGGACGATGCGGCGGACTGTTCTCGTCGGCGGATGGCCGAAGCGGGCAGTACGATGACGGTGCGCTGGTGGCGGGCTCGGCGTATCGTGTCGGTACATGAAGTGTTCGTCATTATAATAGACCTCTTCCGCCGCCTTCAAAGTGCCTCGATGATCGAATCCGTAGTTATCTGGCTGCTCAAGACCCTTGCCGCCCCGGCAGTCGGACTGACTTCTGTCTTCATCATCAGCTTCGTTTCCGCAACCCTCGTGCCGCTCGGCTCCGAACCGGCGGTGTTTGCCGTCGTCAAGGCCAACGAAGCCATGTTCTGGCCGGCGATCCTGGTCGCCACCGTCGGCAACACGCTCGGCGGCGCGCTCGACTATTTTATCGGCTACCGCGCCAAGGTCGCTTTTGCCAAGGAACGCGAGACGCGCTGGTTCGCCTGGCTGGCGCGCTACGGCCCCAAGACCATGCTGCTGTCCTGGGTGCCCGGCATCGGCGACCCCTTGTGCACGATGGCCGGCTGGCTGCACATGCCGTTCTGGTCCAGCGTCGGCTACATGATGGTCGGCAAATTCGGCCGTTACGTCACGATGACCGCGCTGTTGATGTACGTACCGGACGGCTTCTGGAAGCAGATCGCTCACCTGGTCGGCTGAAGCGCGGCGGTTTGGTGCTTTTGGCAATATTGGAATATTCATGCGCAATGTCGCCTCGAGCGCGACATTAATTCGGTCGATCTCCACTTCTCGGAATTTTTGATGGTTCGAGCCGAGTTTGACCTCTTGCCGATCGCAGCCCCTCGCCAGCGTGTTGCAGCGCAATACGCTAGAATGGACTTTCCCAGGGACCAGCCAAGATTGTCTACGCATACATGAACGCCCCAGCACATCTCCAGGCATTGCTGTCTGAAACGCCGAACGGTCCGACCACGCGCCTGCGCGAAATTCCGTATAACTACACCTCGTTTTCCGACCGCGAAATCGTCATCCGGCTGCTGGGCGAATCGTCCTGGCAACTGCTCGACGAGCTGCGTGGCTCGCGCCAGACCGGCCGCTCGGCGCGCATGCTGTACGAAGTGCTGGGCGACATCTGGGTAGTGCGCCGCAATCCTTACCTGCAAGACGACATGCTGGACAACCCGAAGCGGCGCCAGGAACTGATCGACGCGCTGCACCACCGGCTCGCCGAAGTCGACAAGCGCCGGCTGTCGGTGGATGGCGCCGACGACGTCGACCCTGACGTCGCCCGCGCGCGCAGCGCCAATGTCGAACTGCTGCTGGCCGCGGCGCGCAAGGCGGTCGACGACTTCGGCCTGGAGTTCCGCGACACCTACGACCTGCGCAAGCGCGCCCTCAAGGTGCTGGGCCGCTACACGGAAAAGCACAACATCCGCTTCGACGGCATCAAGCGCGTGTCGCACGTGACCGATGCCACCGACTGGCGCGTCGAGTATCCGTTCGTGGTGCTGACGCCCGACACCGAAGACGAGATGGCCGGCCTGGTCAAAGGCTGCATCGAACTGGGGCTGACCATCATCCCGCGCGGCGGCGGCACCGGCTACACCGGCGGCGCCATTCCGCTCACGCCCATGTCGGCCGTCATCAACACCGAAAAGCTGATCGACCTCGGCCCGGTCGAAATGACCACGCTGCCTGGCGTCGGCCGCGAATACGCGACCATCTACTCGGGCGCCGGCGTCGTCACCAAGCGCGTCTCCGACGCCGCCGACAAGGCCGGCTTCGTGTTCGCGGTCGACCCGACGTCGGCGGAAGCGTCCTGCATCGGCGGCAATATCGCCATGAATGCCGGCGGCAAGAAGGCCGTGCTGTGGGGCACCGCGCTCGACAACCTGGCATCGTGGAAGATGGTCGACCCGAACGGCGACTGGCTGGAAGTGACCCGCATGGACCACAACCTGTCCAAGATCCACGACGCGCCGGTGGCCACCTTCAAGCTCGAGTGGACCCACCCGAACGTGCGCGGCGAATCGAAAGACGCGCCGTTCAAGACCGAGACGCTGGTCATCGAAGGGCGCAAGTTCCGCAAGGAAGGCCTCGGCAAGGACGTCACCGACAAGTTCCTGTCCGGCCTGCCGGGCATCCAGAAGGAAGGCTGCGACGGCCTCATCACGTCGGCGCGCTGGATCCTGCACAAGATGCCGAAGTTCGCCCGCACCGTCTGCCTCGAGTTCTTCGGCCAGGCGCGCGACGCCATCCCGTCTATCGTCGAAATCAAGGATTACCTCGACGGCCTGCCGGCCAAGGGCGGCGCCCAGTTCGCCACCGTGCGCCTGGCCGGCCTCGAGCACCTCGACGAGCGCTACCTGCGCGCGGTCGGCTATGCCACCAAGTCGAAGCGCGCGGTGCTGCCGAAGATGGCACTGTTCGGCGACATCGTCGGCGACGACGAGAACGCGGTGGCGCAGGCCGCCTCGGAGGTGGTGCGCATTGCCAACACCCGTGTCGGCGAAGGCTTCGTTGCCGTCAGCGCCGAAGCGCGCAAGAAATTCTGGCTCGACCGCGCCCGCACCGCCGCCATCGCCAAGCACACCAACGCCTTCAAGATCAACGAAGACGTCGTCATTCCGCTGAACCGCATGGGCGAATACACCGACGGCATCGAGCGCATCAATATCGAGCTGTCGATCCGCAACAAGCTGCAGCTGGTCGAACAGCTGCGTGGTTTCTTCGCCGCCGGCAATCTGCCGGTCGGCAAGAGCGACGATGCCAGCGGCGAATCGATTGGCGCCGCGGAAATGCTGGGCGACCGCGTGCCGCAGGCCGACGCCGTGCTGGCCGAGGCGGAAGCGCGCTGGCGCGCTCTGCTGGCAGGCCTCGACCTGCCGCTGGCCGACGCCCGCGACAATTTGTACCGGCTGGGCATGCAGCATCTCGACACCGCGTTCGAAGCGCGCCTGGCCGAACAGCCCGACGCCACCGTGTTCGACATCGTGCAGGACCGCACCGTGCGCGTATCGTGGAAGCAGGAGATCCGCGCCCAGATGCGGCAGATCTTCAACGGCGCCGCCTTCAAGCTGATCCTCGACGAGCTGACCGCGATCCATACGCGCGTGCTGCGTTCGCGCGTGTTCGTCGCGCTGCACATGCACGCCGGCGACGGCAACGTCCACACCAACCTGCCGGTCAATTCCGACGACTACGCGATGCTGCAGGACGCCCACCAGGCGGTGCGCCGCATCATGAAGCTGGCGCGTTCGCTCGACGGCGTCATTTCCGGCGAACACGGCATCGGCATCACCAAGCTCGAGTTCCTGGCGGAAGATGAAATCAGCGAGTTCCGCGACTACAAGCTGCGCATCGATCCGGAAGGGCGCTTCAACAAGGGCAAGCTGCTCAACCTCGACGGCCTCGGCGCCGACTTGCGCAATGCCTACACGCCGTCGTTCGGCCTGATGGGGCACGAGTCGCTGATCATGCAGCAAAGCGACATCGGCGAGATCGCCACCAGCATCAAGGACTGCCTGCGTTGCGGCAAATGCAAGCCGGTGTGCACCACCCACGTGCCGCGCGCCAACCTGCTGTACTCGCCGCGCGACAAGATTCTCGCCACGTCGGCGCTGATCGAAGCCTTCCTGTACGAAGAGCAGACCCGCCGCGGCGTGTCGATCAAGCACTGGGAAGAGTTCGAAGACGTCGCCGACCACTGCACCGTTTGCCACAAGTGCGTCACGCCGTGCCCGGTCAACATCGACTTCGGCGACGTCTCGATGAACATGCGCAACCTGCTGCGCAAGATGGACAAGAAGAGCTTCAAGCCGGCCAATGCGGCGGCGATGTTCTTCCTCAACGCCACCGACCCGACCACCATCAACGCCACGCGCGCGGCGATGGTCGGCGTCGGCTTCAAGGCCCAGCGGCTCGGCAACACGCTGCTGAAGAAGTTTGCCAAGAAGCAGAGCAAGGCGCCGCCGCCGACCACCGGCAAGCCGCCGGTGCGCGAGCAGGTGATCCACTTCATCAACAAGAAAATGCCGGGCAACCTGCCGAAGAAGACGGCGCGCGCGCTGCTCGACATCGAGGACGACAAGGTCATTCCGATCATCCGCAACCCGAAGCTGACCAACGCCGATACCGAGGCGGTGTTCTACTTCCCAGGCTGCGGCTCCGAGCGGCTGTTCTCGCAAGTGGGCCTGGCCACCCAGGCGATGCTGTGGGAAGTCGGCGTGCAGACCGTGCTGCCTCCCGGCTACCTGTGCTGCGGCTATCCGCAGCGCGGCGCCGGCCAGTACGACAAGG
>JAZKFW010000101.1:0-3741 GCA_040386255.1 Pseudomonadota bacterium | reverse complement strand
GTCGTCGAGCGGAAAGCCGAGCGGTTCGATCAGGTGCAGCTGGGCGCCGGTGTTGGCGCACAGGCGGATGACGTTGCCGGTGTTCGGCGGGATCTCGGGTTCGACCAGTACGACGTGGAACAAAATGCTTCTCCTTCAAAGGGTTAATGGGGCGGGGTGCGCGCGAACACGAAGTTGCTCACGCGCGCCGCGCCGCAGCGCTTGAGCGTGGCGGCCAGTTCGCCCAGCGTGTGGCCGCTCGTCATGACGTCGTCGACCACGCCGATGTGCTGGCCGCGCACCACCGACAGCGCGTCCGGCGAAACGGCGAACGCATTGCGCATGTTGCGCCGCCGCTGGTCCGGCGCCACGCCCGACTGCGCGCGGGTGTCGAGCGCGCGGATCGCCAGCCGTTCGCGCAATTCGATGCCGAGGTGGCGCGCGAGCGGCCGCGCCATCTCGAGCGCCTGGTTGAAGCCGCGCTCGACCAGCCGCTGCGGCCCCAGCGGCACCGGGCACAGCAAGTTGGGCAGCACGAAGCCGCGGTGGTCCAGCACGGCGTCGCGCAGCACTTCGGCAAACCACGGCGCCAGCGCGAGCTTGCCGCCGAATTTCAGCTGCAGCACCAGCTGGTCGAGCGGGGCCCGGTAGTCGGCGCCGGCCAGCGTGGCGTCGAACGCCGGCCGCTGCTTGAGGCAGGCGGCGCACTCGCGGCCGCAATCGAGCGCGCCGACCGGATTGGCGCAGCGCACGCAGCGCGGCGTGCGCGCGACGAACTGCGCGTGGCAGGGCCGGCACACGGCGCCGTCGCAGGCCGCGCCGCACAAGGCGCACGACGACGGCAGCAGCGCGCGGGCAAGGCGCCGCCAGCGGCCCAGGCGGTCAGGCATCGGCTCCTCGCAAGGTTGAACAACCATGTACACTGCCGCCATTATCTCATTTCGCCGCACGACGCCCATGGTTTCACCCCAATCGACCTCCACACTGAGCGCGCCGATCGAGCTGGCGCGGGTGCGCCGCCTGTTCGCGCGGCCGGCCAGCATCGCGCCATCGGACTTTCTGCGCCGCGAAATCGCCAGCCGCATGCACGAACGCCTGCAACTGGTGAAGATCGCGCCGCAGCGCGTGCTCGACGCCGGCTGCGGCGCCGGCGCCGACCTGGCGCTGTTGCACGCCGACTACCCGGCGGCGCAGATCCTCGGCATCGATTGCGCGCCGCAGATGGCGGCAGCGGCGAAGGCGCCGGGCCCGAAGTCGCTGCTGAGCCGCCTGCTGCCGGGCAGGGCCGGCGTCGACGTGCTGGCGGGCGACTTCGCCGATCTGCCGTTCGGCCCGAACTCCCTCGACCTGGTGTGGTCGAACCTGGCGCTGCACTGGCATCCGCAGCCCGACCACGTGTTCGCCGAATGGCGCCGCGTGCTCAGGGTGGAGGGCTTGCTGATGTTTTCCAACTTCGGGCCGGACACGCTGCGCGAGTTGCGCGCCGCCTTCGCCGAGGTCGACCAGGACGCCCACGTGTTGCCGTTTGTCGACATGCACGATTTCGGCGACCAGCTGGTGGAGGCCGGGTTCTCGACGCCGGTGATGGATATGGAAGTCATTACCGTCACGTACGACACAGTGGCGGCATTGCTGGCGGACGTACGCGCGCTGGGCGGCAATCCGCTGGCGACGCGTCGGCGCGGCCTGATGGGACGCGGCGCTGGCGATTGCCTGCAAGCGGCGCTGGAGCGCGGCCGCCGCGCCGACGGCAAGCTGGCGCTGACGTTCGAGGTGATTTACGGCCACGCGTTCCGGCCGGCGCCCCGCGTCACCGCGGCAGGCGAGGCGATCGTGCGGTTCCAGCCGCGCAAGTAAGTGCTGACGGCGAACCTTGTGCGAATGGCATCAAAATGTGGGCGCGCCGCCGGCAAAACGGCCGCGTTGACCCGCTGGCGGGTGGATTTCCCCTTGATGGTTAGGCCACTCATTGAGTATAATCAACGACTAATTTTGTCGACCCGGTTCGTGATTGCAAGAAATTCAGGCAGTCATGTCGCCATCTGCTTCATATGAGGTCGACAGCAGCAAAAGCAAGCAGCGTTCATCAGTGTGCTTTATTGACCCGGTGGCCGATGTCATGGTTCCAGCAGGAGCGGCGCATTTCATGCGGCCGGGCCTGCTAGGGGCCTTTTTTGCGCGATGTTTCGAAAAGTGCGGCGGCCGCAGTCCGGTTCGTTGACGATAAAAGATTTTAATTTTGGGTGGTTGGGGAAAACATGACATATGCAAAGCGACTTCAAGCCTTGATGATCGGTCTGGCGATTACGGCCAGCATCCCGGCCATGGCCGAGCCAGAGGTGACGGGGCGTCCGGTTGAATACCAATTGAACCTGCAGCCGCCCGTGACGAAGATCGCGGCCGAGATCTACGACCTGCACACCTGGATGATGGTCGTCTGCGTCGTCATCTTCGTCGCCGTGTTTGGCGTGATGTTCTACTCGGTGTTCAAGCACCGCCGTTCGCTCGGCCACAAGCCGGCCACCTTCCACGAGTCGACCGCGGTCGAAATCGCCTGGACCGTGGTGCCGTTCCTGATCGTCATCGCAATGGCGCTGCCGGCCACCAAGACCGTCGTCGGCATGAAAGACACCTCCAACGCCGACCTGACCATCAAGGCCACCGGCATGCAGTGGAAGTGGGGCTACGACTACCTGAAGGGCGAGGGCGAAGGCATTTCCTTCCTGTCGAACCTGTCGACCCCGCGTTCGCAAGTCGGTTCGCCTGGCGTCGCGCCAACCGCGCCGCGCGGCGTCAACTACCTGCTCGAAGTGGACAACGAAGTCGTCGTCCCGGTCAACAAGAAAATCCGTATCGTGCTCACCGCCAACGACGTCATCCACGCCTGGATGATCCCGGCGTTCGGCGTCAAGCAGGATGCGATCCCCGGTTTCGTGCGCGACACCTGGTTCAAGTCGGAGAAGATCGGCACCTTCCGCGGCTCGTGCGCCGAACTGTGCGGTAAAGAGCACGCGTTCATGCCGATCGTCGTCAGGGTCGTCTCCGACGCCGACTACACCGCATGGGTGGCCGGCAAGAAGAAGGAAATGGCGGCGCTGGCCGACGATCCGTCGAAAGTGTGGACCATCGACGAACTGAAGACCAAGGGCGAAAAAGTCTACACCACCAATTGCGTGGTCTGCCACCAGGCCAACGGCAAGGGCATCCCGGGCGCGTTCGCCGCGCTCGACGGCTCGCCGGTCGTCAACGGCCCGAAAGCCGAGCAGATCAATGTATTGCTGAACGGCATGAAGAGCGGCAAATTCCCATCGGAAATGCCAGGCTGGAAGCAACTGTCGGATTCGGACATCGCTGCGGTGATCACTTATACCCGCAACAACTGGTCGAACAAGGCCGCGGAAAATATCGTTCAACCAGCCGAAGTCCTGGCTGCACGTAAGTAATCGGGAGTAGAACAAATGAGCACAACCACTGTAGATCACGCGCACGATCACGATCACGCGCACGACCATCCACACGGCATGAGCCGCTGGCTGTTCGCCACCAACCACAAGGACATCGGTACGCTGTACCTGTGGTTCTCGCTGATCATGCTGATGTCCGGCGGCGTACTGGCGCTGATGATCCGCACCGAGCTGTTCCAGCCCGGCCTGCAGTTCTTCCGCCCGGAGTTCTTCAACCAGCTCACCACCATGCACGGCCTGGTGATGGTGTTCGGCGCCATCATGCCGGCCTTCGTCGGCTTCGCCAACTGGATGATCC
>JAZKFW010000100.1:0-2951 GCA_040386255.1 Pseudomonadota bacterium | reverse complement strand
GCATCGGGCGAAGCGGGCGGCATTACGCAGCACATCGGCGCTTACCACGTCGAAACGCCGCGCGGCATGATCACCTTCCTCGACACGCCGGGTCACGAAGCCTTTACGGCAATGCGTGCACGCGGTGCGAAAGCGACCGACATCGTCATCCTGGTGGTGGCGGCGGACGACGGCGTGATGCCGCAGACGAAGGAAGCGATCGCCCACGCGAAAGCTGCCGGCGTACCGCTGGTTGTGGCGATCAACAAGATCGACAAGCCGGGCGGCAACCTGGATCGCGTGACGCAGGAACTGGTCGCCGAGCAAGTGCTGCCGGAAGAATACGGCGGCGAGTCGCCATTCGTGCCGGTGTCGGCCAAGACCGGCCAGGGTATCGACGACCTGCTCGAGCAAGTGCTGCTGCAGGCCGAAGTGCTGGAACTGAAGGCGCCGATCGACGCGCCGGCACGCGGCCTGGTGGTCGAAGGCCGTCTCGACAAGGGCAAGGGCCCGGTCGCAACGATCCTCGTCCAGTCGGGTACGCTGCGCCGCGGCGACGTGATCCTGGCAGGCTCTTCGTTCGGCCGCGTTCGCGCGATGCTCGACGAAAACGGCAAGCCGATCACCGAAGCCGGTCCATCGATTCCGGTCGAGATCCAGGGCCTGACCGAAGTGCCGGTTGCCGGTGAAGAAGTCATGGTCATGGCCGACGAGCGCAAGGCGCGTGAAATTGGTCTGTTCCGTCAAGGTAAGTTCCGCGACGTCAAGCTGGCCAAGCAGCAGGCGGCCAAGCTGGAGAACATGTTCGACAACATGGGCGAAGGCGAAGTCAAGAACCTGCCGGTCATCATCAAGACCGACGTGCAAGGTTCGCAGGAAGCGCTGGTCAGCTCGCTGCAGAAGCTGTCGACCAACGAAGTGCGCGTACAAGTCGTGCACGCCGCGGTCGGCGGCATCACCGAGTCCGACGTCAACCTGGCGGTGGCCTCGAAAGCGGTCATCATCGGCTTCAACACCCGGGCCGATGCCCAGGCGCGCAAGCTGGCCGAGTCGAACGGCGTGGACATTCGCTACTACAACATCATCTACGATGCGATCGATGAAGTCCGTGCCGCTCTGTCGGGCATGCTCGCTCCTGAAAAGCGCGAGACCATCATCGGCCAGGTCGAGATTCGCCAGGTCATCCTGGTGTCCAAGGTCGGCGCGGTTGCCGGTTGCCTGGTCACCGATGGCGTCGTCAAGCGCACCTCGTCGGTACGCCTGCTGCGCAACAACATCGTGTTGTGGACCGGCGAGATCGACTCGCTCAAGCGTTTCAAGGACGATGCCAAGGATGTACGCGCCGGCCTCGAGTGCGGCCTGTCGCTGAAGAACTACAACGACATCCAGGTTGGCGACACCCTGGAAGTGTTCGAAGTCCAAGAGATCGCCCGGACGCTGTAATCGGTCGACACTGAGTACCGCAGGGCGTCAATCGGCACACGCTGATTGGCGCCCTGTGTTTTTTATAAGAAGTAATATACGAATCATGGCTAAACACAGCAAAAACATTCCCGCCCGCGGCTTGCGCGTGGCCGACCAGATCCAGCGCGACCTGGCCGAAATCCTCGCCTCCGGCCTGAAGGATCCGCGCATCGGCATGGTCACCATTACCGAAGTGCAGATCACGCCTGATTACGCGCACGCCAAGGTGTTCTACACCATGCTCAACGACAAGAAGGAAGCGATCAAGAACACCAACGACGGCTTGCAGGCCGCGTCCGGATTCATTCGCAACCAGCTGGGCAAACTGCTGCATATCCACACCTTGCCGGCGCTGCATTTCGTGCACGACACCTCGACGTCGCGCGGCATGGAAATGTCGCTGCTGATCGACCAGGCCAACGCCACCCGCGCCGCCGATGCCGAGCCGGATCCGGTGAAGCCGGAAGCCGATCCGCAATAATGAAGCAGCCTCATGTAAAGCGCGTGCGCGACCTGGTCGACGGCGTGCTGCTGCTCGACAAGCCGGTCGGCCTGTCGTCGAACGACGCGCTGATCAAGGCCAAGCGCGTGCTCAATGCCAAGAAGGCCGGCCACACCGGCACGCTCGACCCGTTCGCCACCGGCCTGCTGCCGCTGTGCTTCGGCGAGGCGACCAAATTCTCGCAGGACCTGCTGGAAGCCGACAAGACCTACGAGACGACGGTCCACCTCGGCATCAGCACGAACACCGGCGACACCGAAGGCGAAGCGATCGCCACGCGGGAAGTGAGCGTCACGCCCGAGCAGATCGAGGCCGTGCTGGCGCAGTTCCGCGGCCCGATCATGCAGGTGCCGCCGATGTATTCGGCGTTGAAGCGCGACGGCAAGGCGTATTACGAATATGCGCGCGAAGGCATCACGCTCGAGCGCGAGGCGCGTCCCGTCACCATCCACAAGCTCGAGTTCGTGTCGTACGAGGCGCCGTTCCTGAAGCTGCTGGTCACCTGCAGCAAGGGCACCTACATCCGCGTGCTCGGCGAAGACATCGGCAATGCGCTTGGCTGCGGCGCCCACCTCAATGCGCTGCGCCGCATCCAGGTCGGCGCGCTGACGGTCGACGGCATGGTCACGCTGGAGACGCTGCAAGCCAACCTGGCGCCGCTGTCGATGCTGGCGCCGGTCGATGCGCTGCTGTCATCGTTCCCGGCGGTGCATTTGACCGATGAACTTGCCAAACGCTTCCTGAATGGCCAGCGCCTTGCGCTCGGCAAGGAAGACGTCGCCGTGCCGGCGCAGCAGGGCAGGGTGCGCGTGTACCACGGCGACGCGCTGCTCGGCACCGCCAATCTGCAGGAGTTCTCGATCCTCGCACCCGAGCGGCTGATCGCCGCCGTCCACAAGTAGCGGACCGCAAACGCCGGTGTCAGGTCTGACATTCGGACATTCGTAGGCCGAATGTCCGAATGCGGTGGCTGTCAAGCTAGTTGTCGCGTAAACAGCCTTTAAGC
>JAZKFW010000099.1:0-33773 GCA_040386255.1 Pseudomonadota bacterium | reverse complement strand
CTGGTATCCTTTCATCACACTGCGGCTGATTGACTTTGCGTATGAACCTGACCACTCCGGATTCGACACATTCAGGCACGCCCAAGACCCGCGCAGCGCGCGCGGCGTCGAAGTCGCAAGACAACGCCGCCCCGGCCCCCGCGCCGGGCGTCGCCTCGATCACCCAGCTGTCGGTCAAGCTGTCCGAATACCTCACCCCTTCCGAACTGAAAAAAGTCAAGGAAGCATATCGTTTTTCCGACGAGATGCACCTCGGCCAGGTCCGCAAGTCGGGCGAACCCTACATCTCCCATCCGATCGCGGTCGCCGAAATCTGCGCCGACTGGAAGCTCGACGCCCAGGCCATCATGGCCGCGTTGCTGCATGACGTGATCGAAGACCAGGACGTCAAGATCGAGGAGCTGATCGAACGCTTCGGCGCGCCGGTCGCCACCCTCGTCGACGGCCTGTCGAAGCTGGAAAAGATCGAGTTCCAGACGCTGATCGAGGCGCAGGCCGAAAACTTCCGCAAGATGCTGCTGGCGATGGCGTCGGACGTGCGCGTCATCCTGATCAAGCTGGCCGACCGCCTGCACAACATGCGCACGCTCGAGCACATGGCGCCGGTCAAGAAACGCCGCATCGCCGCCGAGACGATGGAAGTGTACGTGCCGATCGCGCACCGCCTCGGCCTGAACAACATCTACCGCGAACTGCAGGACCTGTCGTTTTCGCACCTTTACCCGATGCGCTACCGCACCTTGTCGAAGGCGGTCAAGGCGGCGCGCGGCAACCGCCGCGAAGTGGTCAAGAAGATCCTCGAATCGGTCAAGGCCACGCTCGCCACCGCCGGCATGCAGGCCGAAGTGTATGGCCGCGAAAAAACGCTGTACGGCATCTACAAGAAGATGCGCCTGAAGCACCTGTCGTTCTCGCAGGTGCTCGACGTCTACGGCTTTCGCGTGGTGGTCGACAGCTTCGCCGATTGTTACGTGGCGCTGGGCACGCTGCACGGCCTGTACAAGCCGATGCCGGGCAAGTTCAAGGACTACATCGCGATCCGCAAGCTGAACGGCTACCAGTCGCTGCACACGACCCTGATCGGCCCCTACGGCACGCCGGTCGAGTTCCAGATCCGCACCCAGGAAATGCACCGCACCGCCGAGTCCGGCGTGGCCGCGCACTGGCTGTACAAGAGCGGCGAATCGAACCTGACCGAGCTGCAGCAACGCACCCACAGCTGGCTGCAGTCGCTGCTCGACATCCAGCAGCAGACGGGCGACTCGGCCGAATTCCTCGAGCACGTCAAGGTCGACCTGTTCCCCGATTCGGTCTACGTGTTCACGCCGAAGTCGAAGATCATCGCGCTGCCGCGCGGCGCCACCGCGCTCGACTTCGCCTACACGATCCACACCGGCATCGGCGACCATACGGTATCGGTGAAGATCAACAACGAAGCGGCGCCGCTGCGCACCGAGCTGCGCAATGGCGACATCGTCGAGATCGTCACCGACCCGGGTTCGCGCCCGAGCCCGACCTGGCTCAGTTTTGTACGCACCGGCAAGGCGCGTTCGGCGATCCGCCACCACCTGCGCACCATCAACCTGAACGAATCGGTCGAGCTGGGCCAGGAACTGCTGGCGCAGGCGCTCACCACGCTCAACATCAATCCCGAGCTGCCGCAGCCGACGATCGAAAAGCTGCTCAACGAGTCGTCGGCCAAGTCGATGGACGACCTGTATGCCGAGATCGGCATCGGCAAGCGCATGGCCGCGCTGGTGGCGCGCCACATCTTCGGCCTGATCGACGACGACCTGGCAGCGCTGCCGTCCGACCAGCATGCCAGCGCCAGCGAGCTCGATCCGGTCACCATCTACGGCAGCGAAGGCGTGTCGGTGCAGCTGGCGCCGTGCTGCCTGCCGATCCCGGGCGACCAGATCACCGGCCAGCTGCGGCGCGACCAGGGCCTGGTGGTGCACACCAGCGACTGCATGCCGGCCAAGCGCCTGCGCATGAAAGAGCCGGACCGCTGGATCGCGGTGCAGTGGGGCACCGAGCTGAACCGCCGCTTCGACTGCCGCATCCGCCTGCTGATCAACAACGAAAAAGGCATCCTCGCGCGTGTCGCGGCCGAGATCGGCGAGTCCGACGCCAACATCACCTACGTCGGCATGGACGAGGATGAAGAACACGTGATGACGCAGCTGCGCTTCACGATCCAGATCAAGGACCGGGTGCACCTGGCGCACCTGATCAGGAATCTGCGGCGCGTGGCCGGGGTTACTCGCGTCGAGCGCGAACGGGCCTGAGGTCGGTTGTAGTGCCTACGCGCCCAGCATCTCGCTGTCGAAGCGTTCATTCTTCCATTCGCGGATGAAGCCGGACACAACATCGAAGAACGATTCCAGCAATGGGCCATCGAGAGCGATGTTGAAGCCGTGCGTGACGCAGTCCCGCATAATCAAGAACTGCTTCGCTGTCGTGAAGTCATCGATTGAAATATAGCCCAAGGTATAGAACTGGTTCATCAGCTTCGTTGCAGGTAGCCTTTCAATGGGCAATGCCACGGCGCCGGCAAGCTTGCGCATCGCTGCCTCCCAGATCGACCAGAGGTACAGGATTGCGGGCTCAGCATTCCCGTTGTCCATCAGCGAGCGGCTCATGTCAAGCTTCGCTGCCAGCTCACTCCAACTGGGAAGCTGCTGCGCCGAAGCCGGTATGTTCAAGTCGTCGACTGTAACGAGCAGAAATCGCCAACCTCTGTGCTGTTGGACGGTACGCGCCACGGACTGATAGCGTTCAATGGACACCCTCGCGTTCGCCGTCTTGACGTCGATGATAAGACCGCCGTCCGGCTTGCGCGCCAACAGATCTGGAACGTAGTTGTCGAGGTCGAACGGCAGCGATTGTCGATCGGGCGCGACGAGAACCTCGTAGCCGTCGCGTTCATACCCGGCCTTGAGCTCCTGTATTTTCGCGTCATGTTCGAAACGATTACTCTGGGCCATCATATATAGTCCCTTAGTTCAGAAGCAAGCGACACGCGCACCCAGACGCACTCTTTAGCCATTGCAACGCCTGCCTTCAAAAGCAGCGGCAGGTCGGTCACGTCGATCTGATCGTTGAGGAATCGACGATGACAATCAATGTCGCTCACCGTAAAGTCATCTTTGTACATCATGCCCACCAGGGCATCCTGAATCGGCTTGATGATATTGTCTACATCCGCTGCATCGTCCGCGGCGAGGTAGACCAAAGTGACCCGTAGATCCCCAGCGAACGGCTGAGCATTCACCGGCCAGGTCTTCGCCGCCTCTGCACTCACAAAGGCCTTCCATGCCTGGAGGTTTTTCCTGCTCCTGGCCTGCAACGATACAGGTCGTTGAGGTATCATAAATTCGAAGGAACCGATCGGCATGACACCCTTCCAAGATCTAACTATGCCATAGAATTGTCGGCGCATTGGCCAGCGGACGACTTGCTCGCACGCCGGGCAGCAGAATGATTGCGCACCTTTCATCTTGTACTCTATCCACCAAGTCACCTATCGGAGAACTCAAATGGTCAGCAAAAACACGGTTTGTCTTTGGTTCAACGGCGACGCAGAAGAAGCCGCGCAGTTCTATGCGAAGACGTTTCCCGACAGCTCGGTGGGATCTATCATGCGCGCGCCGGGAGACTTTCCCGCTGGCAAGGAAGGCGATGCCTTGGTGGTCGAGTTCACCGTGATGGGCATCCCGTGTATCGGCCTGAACGGCGGCCCGGGAATTACGCACAACATCGCTTTTTCGTTCCAGGTCGCCACTGACGACCAGGCCGAGACCGACTGCTATTGGAATGCGATCGTCAACAATGGCGGCCAGGAAAGCGAATGCAGCTGGTGCACGGACAAGTGGGGCATCTCGTGGCAAATCGCGCCACGCGTCCTCACCGCGGCGATCGCCAATCCCGATCGGGAGGTGGCCAAGCGCGCCTTCAACGCGATGATGACGATGAAGAAGATCGACATCGCCGCGATCGAAGCCGCCGTGCGCGGCTGACGATTACCTAGAAAGCCGGCGCGCGCTGACCATCTTGCGCGCGCATGCGATCGAGCTTGGCGGCATAGCGTCCCCGGCCGTCCGACGTATTGCTCGTCTTTAAGGCCAGCGCCAGCTGCTCGCGCGCCTGCTCGGTTTCGCCGAGCGAGAAGTGGGCCAGCCCCAGCCAGAAATGGAACTCGTCGTAATACGGCGCGCGCTTGACCTCGCGCGCAAACAGCGCTTTTGCCGCGCCGAAATCTCCGCGCTCCATCGCCGCCCTGCCCAGTGTGAAAAAGTGGAAAGCCGGCTCCGGCTGGATGGCAGCCAGACGCCGCGCCAGCGCCTGCGACTCGCCGTCGCGGTCGAGCTTCGTCAGCACCGGCACCAGGTTGCGCATCGCCACCAGGTTTTCCGGTTCGCGCTCGAGCGCCAGCCGGAATGCGCGCTCCGCCATCGGCATGTCGCCGTGGCGCTGGTAGATCACGCCCAGCGTGTTGTAGCCGACAGCCGAGGCCGGATCGCCGGTCACCGCGCCGCGCGCCCACCAGTAGGCGTCGTCGAGGCGCCCGGCGAGCATCGCTTCGACGGCGCGGTTGTTCATGTACATCGCCTTGAGCTCGTGTTCCATCAGCGGGTAGGCGCGGTAGCTGGCCAGGTCCTTGGGCGGCAGGAAGTCGATCGTCAGCTGGCGCGCGGGGTCGCCGGCTTCGCCCCAGTCCAGGCGCGGACCGAGGCGCAGATTGGCATGGGTGTTGGAAAGATAGAGGGCGCCTTCGCGGCTCCAGGTTTCGTCGACTATCACGTTCTGGAAGTGCGGAGACAGGCCCAGTTCCTTGGCGAACGCGGCCGTCATGATCACCAGCGACAGGCAATTGCCGCTGCCGGCGGCATACGTTTGGGCGGCATTGCGCGTGGTCGCCGCGTTGTACTCGATCTGCAGCTCGCCTTTTCGATAGAGCGCGTCGAACAGGCCGCGTTCTGGCCCCTTGACGCGCAGCTCGGCGCGGAAGGCCGGCGTGTCGATGTAGGCGCGCATGGCGGGGCTGAGCGTGAACAGGTCGTCGACGCCGACGCGCTCCGACGGCGGGGCGAACGCCGCGTCACTGAACAGACGGGAGGGGTCCGACGCCGGCGGCGCGCTCGCGCAGCCTGCCAGCACCAGGGAAATGAACAGGGTTGCCAGGTATTTCATACCGCCTCCATCCGCATCGGGCGCTGCTCGCACCGGGACTTTCCTGATCGAAGTATCGCGCCTGTCCCGGCCTTATGCAAGGGGCCGCCCTCCAAAAGTCGATCGGCGTAAAAAAACCCGACCTCCCATTTCTGGGCAGGCCGGGCCTTCTTGCGACTACAAAACCGTTGGTGCCAACTGCCGGATTCGAACCAGGCGACCTGATGATTACACTTCATCCACTCTTCCAACTGAGCTAAGCCGGCAACGTGTCGCTATATTAACAAATGAAATGAATGTACTGACGCACGATTGAAAAATTTGTCGGCTTACGTGCCTGGATTTTTGTGAATCTAGCCTTGGCAATTGTTAAAACTAATTGCGCGCGGCGAGCTCGGCGCGCTGGCGCTCTTCCTGGGCACGCAGTTCGGGCGTGAACTCGGCGCCGAAATCCTCCGCTTCGAAGATCTGGCGAATCTCGATTTCCGCTTCGCCGCTGGCCATCGGCATCGGCACCTTCTTGACCCACTCGATCGCCTCTTCCTTCGACTTCACTTTCCAGATCCAGAAGCCGGCCAGCAGCCCGCCAGCGTGCGGGAACGGCCCGTCGGCGACGCTGACCTTGTCGCCGGCAAAGCGCACGCGCGCGCCTTTCGAGCTTGGCTGCAATCCCTCGCCGGCCTCCATCACGCCGGCCTTGATCAGCTCCTCGTTGAAGTTGCCCATGTCAGCGAGCAGCTTCTCGCTGGGCATCTTGCCTGCTTCGGTATCCTTGTCAGCCATTAACAAAATCATGAATCGCATGCTCGTCTCCGGTGGGTTCTTGGGTGGATAAAATTATCACAAAACCGACGCGGACGCCCGGCAAAAAACGTGCGCGTCTCAGTCTTCGGCGGGCGCCGGATACGCCACGCTGAGCAGTTCAAGCTCTTCCGCCCCGAGCGGCGTCTGCAGGGTGACGATGTCGCCCTCGCGCGCCTTGGTCATCGCGCGCGCCACCGGCGACACCCAGCTGATCTTGCCTTTCAGCGGATCGAGCTCGTCGATGCCGACGATGGTGACGGTGTGCTCTTCGCCGGCGGCATTGCGGTAGCCGACGGTGGCGCCGAAAAACACCTGGTCGTTGCCGTGATGGACGCTCGGGTCGACCACCGCGGCCGAGTCCATGCGCTTGGTCAGGAAGCGGATGCGGCCGTCGATCTGGCGCAGCCGCCGCTTGCCGTAGATGTAGTCGCCGTTCTCGGAGCGGTCGCCGTTGGAGGCGGCCCAGTGGACGATGCGCACCACTTCCGGCCGGTCGACGTCGATCAGTTGCAGCAGCTCGTCCTTGATGCGCTGGTAGCCGGCCGGGGTGATGTAGTTCTTGGCGCCGGCGGGAATCGCCTGCGCCAGGGCCAGCGCTTCCTCGTCGTCATCGTTGTCGGACTCTTTGACAAATGCTTTATTCATAAGTCTATTGTAACGGCAGGCGGGCATCCTGTCCGCATGTCCGCGCCAGGGGTTTTGACGTATCATGGCCGCAATGAAAAGTTCCCGCACATTGCGCAACCGGCTGCTGTCTCCCCTGGTGTACCTGGCGGCGCTGTTGCTGTTGCTCGAGGACTGGCTGTGGGACCTCGGCCTGCGCCTGGTCCGGGTTATCGTTGCCTGGCCGCCGTGGAAGGCGCTCGAGCGGCGCATCGTCGCGCTGCCGCCGTACGCCGCGCTCGCCGCTTTCGTGCTGCCGGCGATCCTGCTGCTGCCGGTCAAGCTGCTGGCGCTGTTCGCCATCGCCAGCGGCCACCCGATTTCCGGCATCTCCGTCATCGTCGTCGCCAAGGTCGGCGGCGCGGCATTGGTGGCGCGGCTGTATGTGCTGACCAAGCCGACCCTGCTGTCGCTGCAATGGTTCGCGCGCTGGCACGAGAAGTTCATGACGTTCAAGAATTACTGGATCGGCCGCCTGAAAGCGACCGACGCCTTTCGCCGCGTCAGCATGCTGTCGGCCATGATGCGCGGCGCCGCCCGCGCCGCCCTCGCCCGCTTGCGCCCGGCCCAGGGCTTCGGCGCCCGCAGCGCCACGCGCCCGGCGCGCATGCTGCGCCGCTTCATCGCCATCTGGCGCGCGCGCCGCCGCTGACGCTCCCACTTGACCATGACCACCATACCGCCGCTGTCCGCCCGCGAAACCGACCTGATGGAGGCGCTGGAACGCTACCAGGCGCGCTTCAACGCCATCGTCAGCCATACCCCGGGGCTGGTGTACCAGTTCGTGCTCGGCGCCGACGGCGCCATCAGCTTTCCCTACCTCAGCGAAGGCTGCGCCGCGCTGCTCGGCCTGAGCGCGGCGGCGCTGCAGAAGAAGCCGCAGCTGTTCCTGCGACTGATCCTGCCGGAAGACCGCAAGGGCTACACCGACGCGATGCACCAGTCGGCCGCCGCGCTGACGGCCTGGAACTGGGAAGGCCGCATCTGGGTCGATGCGTGGAAGGACGTCAAGTGGATCAACCTGCGCTCGAGCCCGCGGCCGCTGCCGGACGGCGCCGGCGTGCAGTGGGAAGGCATCATGACCAACATTACCGCCAGCAAGGCCGAGCAGCTGGAGGTGACCAACTCGCGCGCGCGCCTGGCCGAGCTGACCGCCCACATCGAGGAGGTCAAGGAGCAGGAGCGCACCCGCATCGCCCGCGAGATCCACGATGACCTGGGCGGCAACCTGACGGCCATCAAGATGGCGCTGGCGATGCTGTCGAAGCGGCTGCCGCCGGACCAGCCGCAGCTGGCCGACAAGGCCGCCTATGTCGATGCGCTGGTGGACCGCACGATCGAGGCGGTGCACCGCATCTCGCTCGACCTGCGCCCGTCGATGCTCGACTTCGGCATCGTCGCCGCGCTCGAGTGGCAGGTCAAGGAATTCGAGAAGCACATCGGCGTGGCGTGCAGCTTTACGTCAGCAGAGAAAGACATTGATTTGCCGGCCGACCACGCCAGCGCGCTGTTCCGCATCTTCCAGGAAGCGCTGACGAATATCGCCAAGCATGCCCACGCCACCCGGGTGACGGTGTCGCTGCAGCGACTGCGCCAGCACATCTGCCTGAAGATCAGCGACAACGGCGGCGGCGTCCAGGCGGCCGACCGCATCAAGCCGGGCTCGTTCGGGCTGCGCGGCATGAGCGAGCGCGCGCTGGCGCTCGGCGGCACAATGGCCTTGTCGCGCGCGCGCGGAGGTGGCACCATTGTGACCATCAAGATCAAGCTGGCGCCGCCAGGAACCGAATCGCCCCAATGACCGAAAAAGCCACCATCCGCGTCTTCATCGCCGACGACCATGCCATCGTGCGCGAGGGCCTCAAGCAGATCCTGGCCGAACAGCGCGACATCGTCGTCGCCGGCGAGGCCGAGAACGGCCTCGACGCCATCAAGCTGTTTCGCAAGGCCAAGTGCCAGGTGATGCTGCTCGATATCTCGATGCCGGACCGCAGCGGCATCGAGGTGCTCAAGCAGGTCAAGAAGGAACACCCAGACATGGCGGTGCTGATGCTGTCGATGCACCGCGAGGACCAGTACGCGATCCGCTCGCTGAAAGCGGGCGCGGCCGGCTACCTGACCAAGCAGAGCGCGCCGCAGGAACTGGTGGTGGCGATCCGCCAAGTCGCCGCCGGCCAGAAATACGTCAGCGCGGCGCTGGCGCAGGAACTGGCCAGCCAGCTCGGCGACGGCCACGAGACGGCGCCGCACGAGTCGCTGTCGGACCGCGAATACCAGACGCTGACGATGATTGCGTCGGGCAAGACGGTCAGCGCGATCGCCCAGGAACTGTCGCTGTCGGTGAAGACCATCAGCGAATACCGCGCCCGCCTGCTGGTGAAGATGAAACTGAAAAACAGCGCCGAACTGACCCATTACGCCATCAAGAACCAGCTGATCGAATAACCACGTTTGATGCCGCAGAGTAAGAGGCATTTCTGCCTTCTATTCGAACGTTCGTTTTTGCGGCAAAGCGCTTATCATTACGCCATCAAATACCAACCCAAGCCGTCGCCGGTTTCGCCATGTCGCTCCCTCCCGCAAAACCGCCGGCCCCGCCTGCCCAGAATCCCGCCGACATCGCGCGTGAAGCGTTCCGCCGCCTGGCCACGCGCCGCATCGCGCCGACCCCCGACGCCTATCGCACCATCTACGACGAGATCGCCGGCGTCGCCGCCGAGGTGGCGCCGCCGGCCCCTGCCGTATCGGGCGCCGAGACCGTGCTCGGCGACTTCGCCACCAGGCTGACGGGCACGTCGGGCGAGTTGTCCGAATTCGGCCGCAGCTTCCACCGTGCCGTCAAGGCGCGCGACTGGGACGGCTACGCGCGCGGCCTGACCCAGCTGGTGGAAAAGCATTTTCGCAAGGCCAGCGCGATCGACCTGACGCCGCTGGCGGACAACAGCGACGCCAGGCAGTTGCGCGAAATGCTCAGCCGTACGCTGACCTTCGCCGTCGCCTCGCTGCTGGCCGGCGCGCCGTCGCTGGCGAGCGAGGCCGAATCGCTCGGCGCCGCCGTCAAGCTGGCGCACAGCGACGAAGCGCTCAATGACATCGCGCTGCGCCTGAAGCAGTTGTGCTACCAGATCGAGATCAAGAGCGGCGACGTCGCCGAACAGCAGGAAATGCTGCTGCGCCTGTTCAAGCTGCTGCTGGAGAACGTCAGCGAACTGCTCGACGACGACAGCTGGCTGCGCGGCCAGATCGACGCCGTGCAGGAACTGATCGGCGGCCCGATGGACCAGCGCGCGCTGGAAGACGCCACGCGCAGCCTGAAGGACGTGATCTACAAGCAGAGCCGGCTCAAGCACAGCCTGTCGGACGTCAAGGTCACCGTCAAGAACATGATGATGACCTTTATCGACCGGCTCGGTTCGGTGGCGGCCAGCACCGGCGACTTCCACGAAAAGATCGGCGGCTTTTCCGAAAAGATCAGCCAGGCCGAGAACATCGAGGACCTCAACGTGGTGCTCGGCGACGTGCTGCGCGAAACGCGGCTGGTGCAGACCGAGGCGCTCAAGTCGCGCGACCGCATGATCGCCGCGCGCCAGGAAGTGCAGGAAGCCGAGCAGCGCATCGTCACGCTGGAAGCGGAGCTGCGCCACATGAGCGAGCTGGTGCGCGAAGACCAGCTGACGGGCAGCCTCAACCGGCGCGGCCTGGACGACGTGTTCGAGCGCGAGACCGCCCGTTCCGACCGCCGCGGCACGCCGCTGTGCCTGGCCATCCTCGACCTCGACGACTTCAAGCGCCTCAACGATACCTACGGCCACCTGGCCGGCGACAACGCCCTCAAGCACCTCGTCAAGGTGATCAAGGAAACGCTGCGCTCGATGGATGTGATCGCCCGCTTCGGCGGCGAGGAATTTTTGATCCTGCTGCCGGAGACCACGGTCGAGGCGGCGGCGCAGACGATGACGCGCCTGCAGCGCGAGCTGACCAAGCATTTCTTCCTGCACGAAAACGAGAAGCTGCTGATCACCTTTTCGGCCGGCGTGGCGCTGCGCATCGCCAACGAAACGCAGGCAACGCTGGTCGCGCGCGCCGACAAGGCGATGTACCAGGCCAAAAAATCGGGCAAGAACCGGGTGGTCGTGGCAAACTAGCCTGGCCCGACAGCGCCGCTGCGGCGGCAATCACAAGGAACGCATGCATGAAGGCAGTCATACTTGCCGGCGGACTCGGCACGAGGATCCTCGAAGAGAGCCACCTGAAGCCCAAGCCGATGATCGAAATTGGCGGCAAGCCGATGCTGTGGCACATCATGAAGGTGTTCTCCCACCATGGTGTTAACGAGTTCATCATCTGTGTCGGCTACAAGGGCTACCTGATCAAGGAGTTCTTTTCGAACTACTTCCTGCACATGTCGGACGTGACCTTCGACATGCAGAAAAACTGCATGGAAGTGCACCAGCGCCACGCCGAACCGTGGCGCGTGACGCTGGTCGACACCGGCGCCGACACCATGACCGGTGGGCGCCTCAAGCGCGTCAGCGAATACCTCGAACCGGACCTGCCGTTTTGCTTCACCTATGGCGATGGCGTCGCCGACATCGACATTGGCGCCGAAATCGCCTTCCACCGCGCGCACGGCCGCCTGGCGACCGTGGCGGCGGTCAAGCCGCCTGGCCGCTACGGCGCGCTGGTACTCGACGGCGCGGCCGTCACCGCGTTCCAGGAAAAGCCGGCCGGCGACGGCGGCTTTATCAACGGCGGCTTTTTCGTGCTGCAGCCGAACGTGCTCGACCTGGTCGACGGCGACAGCTGCAGCTGGGAAGCCGGTCCGATGCAGAAGCTGGCGCTGCAGAACCAGCTGATGGCCTACGAGCACGCCGGCTTCTGGCAGCCGATGGACACGCTGCGCGAAAAGAATCTGCTGGAGGACATGTGGCAGTCCGGGACGGCGCCATGGAAGGTGTGGTCGTGAGCGCAATGGACGAACTGGCGCGCTCGTTCAACGGGCGACGCGTGTTTGTCACCGGCCATACCGGCTTCAAGGGCGCCTGGCTGTGCCTGCTGCTGGCCAAGCTCGGCGCGCGCGTCAGCGGTTACGCGCTGGCGCCGTCCGGCGCCCCAACCATGTTCGACCTGGCGGGCGTCAGCGCCACGCTCGAGCACCATGTCGTGGCAGATATCCGCGACCAGGCAGCCCTGACCGCCGCGATGCGCGAAGCGGCGCCCGAGCTGGTGCTGCACCTGGCCGCGCAGGCGCTGGTGCGCCCCGGCTACGCCGACCCGGTCACCACCTGGTCGACCAATGTCATGGGCACCGTCAACCTGTTCGAAGCGGTGCGCGCCTGCCCCAGTGTCGCCGCCGCGCTGATCGTCACCACCGACAAATGCTACGAGAACCAGCACTGGCCGTGGGGCTACCGCGAGAGCGACCGGCTCGGCGGCCATGATCCCTACAGCGCCAGCAAGGCCGGCACCGAACTGGTCGCGCACAGCTACCGCAGCAGTTTCTTCAGCGCCGGCGGCCCCTTGATCGCTACCGCGCGCGCCGGCAACGTCATCGGCGGCGGCGACTGGAGCGCCGACCGCCTGATTCCCGACGCGGTGCGCGCCATGCAGCAGGGCGTGGCGCTGCCGGTGCGCAGTCCCAACGCGACCAGGCCGTGGCAACACGTGCTCGAGCCGCTGCACGGCTATCTGCTGTTGGCGGCGCGCCTGTTGGACGGCGATGCGGCATGCGCGGGCGCCTACAATTTCGGGCCTGACGCGGCCGACAACCTGCCGGTGTCGGCGCTGCTGGACGGCCTGCGCGCACATTGGCCGCAGCTGGCATGGCGCCGCGACGACAGCGAGCACGCCGCCAAGGAAGCGGTGCTGCTGTATCTCGACTCCAGCAAGGCCAGGCAGGAACTGGGCTGGCAGGTGCGCTGGCCGCTGGCGGCGGGGCTGGAAAAAACCGCCGCGTGGTACGCGGCCGCGGCGCGCGACCCGGCTGGCGTGCCGGCCTTCACCGAACAGCAACTCGACCAATTCTGCGCATGAACGACTGCCCTGCCCGCCCATGCCGCTCGTGCGGCGCCCCACTGCAGCAAAGCTTCGCCGATCTCGGCCTGGCGCCGGTATCGAATGCGTTTGTCGATCCGGCCAATGCCGCCGACGGCGAAATGTTCTATCCGCTGCACGCGATGGTGTGCAGCCAGTGCTGGCTGGTGCAACTGGCCGACGCCACCCGCGCCGACCTGCATTTTCATGACAACTACGTCTATTTTTCATCGTTCTCGAGCAGCTGGCTGGCGCATGCGCGCGCCTATGTGGAGCAGATGACGGCGCGCCTCGACCTGGACGGCAGCAGCCGCGTGATGGAAATTGCCAGCAACGACGGCTACCTGCTGCAGTATTTTCAGCAAACCGGCATTGCCTGCGTTGGCATCGAGCCGAGCGCCAACACGGCCGCCGCCGCGCGCGCCAAGGGGATCGACACCCGCACCGAGTTTTTCAACCGCGCCACCGCCGCCACGCTGGCCGCCGAAGGCCAACGCGTCGACCTCTTGTTGGGCAATAACGTGCTGGCGCATGTGCCGGACCTGAACGAATTCGTCGGCGCCATGCCGGCCGTGCTGAAGCCGGAAGCGGTGGTGACGCTGGAGTTTCCGCATTTGCTGAGCCTGATTGCCGGCTGCCAGTTCGACACCATCTACCACGAGCACTATTCCTACCTGTCCCTGCTGGCGCTGATGCCGGTGTTCGCGCGCGCCGGCCTGCGCGTGTTCGACGTCGAGCACCTGCCCACCCACGGCGGCAGCCTGCGCGTCTACGCCTGCCTGGCCGGCGCGGCGCACCCAGCCACCAGCGCGGTGCAGGCGTGCCTGCAGAGGGAAACCGATGCCGGGCTGGCCAGGATCGACACCTACGCCGTCTTCAGCGCCAGCGTGCGCGCCGCCAAGCGCGCCATGCTGTCGTTCGCGATCGGCGCCAGGGACCAGGGCAAGCGCATCGCCGCCTACGGCGCCGCCGCCAAGGGCAACACGCTGCTCAATTACTGCGGCATCGGCGCCGACGTCATCGACTACGTGGTCGACCGCAATCCGGCCAAGCAGGGCCGCTTGCTGCCGGGCAGCCGGATTCCGGTGCGCGCGCCCGAGGCCGTGTTCGAGACGCGCCCCGACTACCTGCTGATCCTGCCCTGGAACCTGAAGGACGAGGTGATCGCGCAAATGGCCGGCATCCGCGCCTGGGGCGGCCAGTTCGTGCTGCCGATTCCGCTGGTGGCGGTGCTGCCGTGAGGTTCAGCGCGCAGCCGATCGCCGGCGTGGTCGCCATCGACATCGACGCCCACAGCGACGAGCGCGGCTTTTTTGCGCGCACTATCTGCGCCGAGCAGTTCGCCGCACACGGCCTGGTGGCCGGTTTCGTTCAGCACAGCGTGTCGTGGAATCCGCGTGCCGGCACCTTGCGCGGGCTGCACTTCCAGGCCCCGCAGGCCGAGCACAAGCTGGTGCGGGTCACGCGCGGCGCCGTCTTCGACGTCGTCGTCGACCTGCGCCGCGACAGCGCCAGCTACGGGCGCTGGCACGCGCTGGAGCTGTCGGCGGACAATCACCGCCAGCTCTACATCCCGCCCGGCGTCGCCCATGGCTTTCAGACCCTGCTGCCCGACAGCGAAGTGGCGTACGCGATGAGCGCGCCGTTTTGCGCGGCGGCGGCGCGCGGACTGCGCTGGGACGATCCGGCGCTGGCGATTGCGTGGCCGGCGGCGCCCGACCGCATCATCTCCGCGCGCGACCGCGAGCTGCCGCTGCTGGCCGACTGTTTAGATTACCCCTTAGCCTGATTGGACGCTGACATGGACCCGAAAAAACTGATCGCATCGTTTGACCTGATCGCTGCCCGGCCCGCGTGGCGCGAAATGTTCATCGAGCACCTGCTCCAGTTCGAACGCGGCATCGGCGAGGCTGGCCTCGACGTGCGCCAGGACGTGATCGGCCCTCTGGTCGATGCGCTGTACGACGACGACCAGGTGGTGCGCAAAGAGCTGGCCGACGGTACCCGGCTCGACTTCCTGTACCGCTCGAAAATCGCCCGCGACTTCCTGTTGTCGGAGCCTGCGCGACCGGATCACGCCTGGGAGCCGCAGACCTCGCGCCTGCTCATCGACCTGGCCGCAAACGCGCGCCAGGTGCTGGTCGGCGGCGCCTATTTCGGCGACCACGCGATCTTGCTGGCTAAGCAGGCGTCGCGCAACGGCGGCACCGTCCACGCGTTCGAGCCCAATTCCGAGCAGCGCCGCATGCTGGTGCATAACGCCGAGCTCAATGGCCTGGGCAATATCGTGGCCCGTGCCGAAGGCCTGTGGGACGACAGCTCGACCACCTTGAAGCTGGTCGGCTACGATTCCTTCGCACACCCCGAAGTGAGCACCGACAGCAGCGGCTTCCAGACCGTCACCATGGAGGACTACCTTGCGGCCGCCGGTGTCGCTCACCTCGACCTGATCATGCTCGACATCGAAGGCGCCGAATTGCGCGCGCTACGCGGCGCCGCGGCGTTCCTGGCGCAGCCGGCCGGCGAAGCGCCCGCCATCGTGTTCGAAGTGCACCGCGACTACGTGGACTGGACCGACGGGCTTGAAAACACCCCCATCGCACGCTTCCTGCAAGGCTTCGGCTACCAGGTGTTCGCGGTGCGCGACTTCAACTCCAACGTCGACATGCGCGGCAAGCCGATCGAACTGATTCCGGCGGCCGAGGTGTACCTCGAGGGTCCGCCGCACGGGTTCAACATGGTCGCGGTCAAGGACGCCAGCCGCTTCGACGGCCCGCTCTACAAGATCTGCCGCAACGTCAGCCCGAAACTGCTGCGCCATAAAGACCCGGCGCTGCACCACCCGACCGACGGCCTGTAGACCGATACACACAGCCGGTATCAGCAGATCCGCTTGAGGAATCCATCCGGCGCAACCGTCACCATCAAGCGGTTCTGGATGCTCGTATCGATCGCGAATTCGGGATGCGTCTTCAGGTATTCGCGGGCGGCTGTCTTCGGATTGTTGGCGACGTCCCAGGGCCGGTCGGCGAAAAACTGCTTCGGCATGTCTTCGACAAAGGTATCGAGCACCACGCAATAGCTGCCGACGGTGACGAGCGGCGCATACGCCTCGAGTTCGGCCAGTACATGATCGTGGGTGTGCATCGAGTCGAGGAACACCAGCACGCGCTGATAGCCCTGCGCCACACGCCGCACTTGCGCCACCACGTCCGGCGCCACCGACGAACCCTCGATCATCTCGATGCGGCTCGCCATCGGGTGGCTTTCGATCGCTTCGCGGTTGTGCGGCCGGATGTCGATGTCGATGCCCAGCACCTTGCGGCTGGAGAGCTTCGGATCGATCATCGCGCCGGCAGCGATCGCATCGGCCATGTCGAGCAAGGCGAGCATCGACGCGCTGAGCACCAGCGAACCGCCATGGGCGATGCCGGTTTCGATGACCAGGTCGGGGCGCACGCGCCAGATCAGGTCCTGCATCGCCACCATGTCCTGCGGGTACTGGATGATCGGGCGCCCCATGTGATGGAAGTTATACACGTACTGGCGTCGCATCGACGCTTCGAGCCAGTCGCGCGACAGCGACTGGAACGCCTCGTCGGCGCCGTATTCCTCGACGCGCTTGCGCGAGTCTTCTTCAAATTGTGCGACTGGGTCCATGAGCGTGATCCAAAAAATCAGGTGGTGGGGATGCATGCCGCTGGCGAGCTTGCTCGACCAGGCGGTCCAGGTGATCGATGACGGAGCCGGCGGAAAAACCGAATTCACTGCGTATGCGCGCGGTATCGATGACGGGGAAATCGAACCGCGGCGCGGCCGCCCTGACGGCGACTTCGCAGCCGGTCAGCGCCGCCAGCCGGGCGACCAGTTCGGCGTGGCGCAGGGAGCGGCCGCTGGCGACGTTGTACAGCCAATGCTTGCCGCCCACGGCGATCGCCGGCAACAAGGCCACGACGTCGTCGAGCAGAATATAGTCCTTCGCCGACTCCGGATCCGATTGCAGTTCAATCCGGCCTGCAAGGGCCTCGCGTATGAGCGAGGGCAGGAAATTCGCAGACTCAGGGTCCGAACCGACCACATTCGACAGGCGCGCCACCTTCACTCCCGGCTTGCCGCTGCGGCACAGCGACTCGCCCGTGAGCTTGGTGAGATTGTAGAGGTCCGACGGATCGGCCGGGTCTACCTGCAGCAGCGACTGCTCGCCTCCATGCGAAGCATTGCCGTAGACGCGAGTCGAAGAGAGATACAGCAACGACTCGAAATGCGCCCTTCTCAGCACCTCGGCCAGCACGCCAACATGCGCATCGACCGTCTCGAACGGCCGCGATCGAAAGTCGGCAGTCATGCCGATACAGTAGATCACGTGGCCGAGATCGGCCTCGAAGATCGCCGGTTCCGCGCGCCGCGGCGTGTACACGGAGTGGCCATGCGCGCGCAGCGATTGCGCCAGCGCCGAGCCGATGAAGCCGCCAGCGCCGAGCACGGTGAAGTCCGGCATCGACTTCACGATGGCGCCCGCGCGGCGACCTGCCCGGCGCACCATCGTTGCCACATGTCGCGGTAGGCTGCCTCCATCGCACGTGCGAAGCCAGCATGGTCGAGCAATGGCGAACTGCGCATCGCCTCGCGCAGCGACGCCCGCTCCCGTTCCAGTCCCTCCAAGTCCTGCGCCATCGCCACGGCGCGCTCGATATAGTCCGCGGGACTGGTGGCGATCCACTCCGGCTTGCCGATCGCCGTCAGGATCGAGGCGCCGAAGCGCCCTACCGACGGACGGTCCGCCAGCGTCACCACGGGAAGCCCCATCCACAAGGATTCGAAGGTGGTGGTGCCGGAGTTGTGGGGGAAGCAGTCAAGCACGATATCGACTTCCTGATAGACCTGCCACACCGGCGAGGTAAAGCCGATTTGAAGCTGCGATGCAGGCACCCCAAGCGCCGCGAACTTGTTCTCGACCTCGATGCAAAGGTCGGCATCGCCGAAATTGCGCGTATCGAGACGCAGACGCGCTTCCGGCAGCCGCCGCAGCATGGCGGCCCACGCCTCGATCAGCGCGTCGTTGATGCGGATCGTCGTACTGACGCAAGCGAACGTCACGTAGCCGCGTGTCCGTGCAGGCAACGGGCCTGGCAATGGGGCCGAGGCCTGCGGCTGATATGCCCAGGACGCGCGCGGCAGCCGATACAGCGTTTCCGAAAACAGCGCGTCGGCACCGACCGGTGTCAGCATGTCGTCGCCGATGAAGTAATCCATGGCGCTCAGACCCGTGGTGTAGCCGAAACCGAGCCACGACACTTGCACCGGCGCCGGCTTGCGGGCAAACGCCAGCAGGCGGTTGCCCTGCGTATGGCCGGAAACGTCGATCAGCACATCGATGCCGTCGGCGCGGATGCGCCGCGCCAGTTCATCGTCCGACATCGCCGGACATGGTATCCAGTGCTGCGCTGCCGCCATGATGCGATCAGTGCCCGCATCGTGAAAGGTCTGATTGTAATAACAGAAAACCTCGACCTGCGACTTGTCGTGGTGTTCGATCAGCGGCGCGAAGAAATGGATGACCGAATGGTTCTTGAAGTCCGCGGACACGTAGCCGATTTTCAGGCGCCGAGCCGGATCGGGCGCATTGTCAAACGGCGGCAACTGGCCGGCCAAGCGTTCGGCCTGCAGCGCGTTCCACTGCTGGTATGCCCCGAAGATCTGCTGCGCCGACAGGGTCGCATGATAGTTGGCGCAATAGAGTCGATTGCTGTGTGCCTTGGCAAAATCGGGATTGATCGCCAACGCATTCTCGAAGCAGGCCAGCGCGTCGTCGAGCTTGCCAATATTGCTGAACGCATTGCCCAGATTAAAATGCGCTTCGGCAAGCGCGGGATTGATGGCGAGCGCCGCCCGGTAACTGGCGACGGCTTCGGCGTTGCGTCCCAGGCCCTTGAACAAGCTGCCCAGGTTGCTATGTGCATTGGCATAATCAGGCTGAACTGCAAGAGCTTTGCGGAAGCTGGCGATTGCGTCCTCGGGCCTGCCGGCTTCGTTGAGCGTATTGCCCAGGTTATTGAGCACCAGGGCGTAGTCCGGATTGATCGTCAGTGCATGCCGGTAACTGGCGATGGCGTCGTCGAGCTGGTGAAGTGCCTGGTAAGCCGAGCCCAGGTTGCAGTAATAACCCGCCTGGCCGGGATTGATTCGAATGGCACCGGTGATGCGCGCCACCGCCAGCGAGGCGTCGCCGCGCTGGGACGCAATCACTCCCAGCAGGTGCAGCGCATCCGGGTTGTCCGGCATCGCCGCATAGATTGCCTCGGCCTGCTGCAGGCGCCCGGCGCGATGGTGCGCGATTGCGTCCTCGAGCGATGGGGTGTCAGCCGGCTGACGCGCACACCACTGCTGCCACATGTCGCGATAGGCCGCCTCCATGGCGCGCGCAAATGCCGGATGGTCGAGGAAAGGCGATTGACGCATCGTCTCGCGCAACGAAGCGCGGCTGCGTTCAAGGGCAGGCACATCGCGCGCCACCGCCACCGCCCGCTCGATATAGTCCGCATGGCTGGTGGCGATCCACTCCGGCTTGCCGATGGCGGTCAGGATCGAGGCGCCGAAGCGGCCGACGGACGGCCGGTCGGCCAGCGACACCACCGGCAGCCCCATCCACAAGGCTTCGAACGTGGTGGTCCCCGAGTTGTGCGGAAAACAGTCGAGCACGATATCGACATCCTGATAGACCCGCCACACCGGCGACGTAAAGCCGATCTCGAGCCGCTCGGCGGGCACGCCGAGCGCGGCGAACCGCTCCTCGAAATCGCGCCGCACGCCGGCGTCGCGCAGCATGCCGGTATCGAGCCGCAGGCGGGCCTCGGGCAGGCGATGCAGGATGGCCGCCCATGCGGCGATCAGCGGCGCATGGATACGGGTGGTCGTGCTGACGCAGCCGAACGTGACGTACCCGCGTCGGCGCGCCGGCAACGGTCCCGGTTCGGGCGCTTCCACCTTGGGCTCGTAGGCCCAGGGCGGGCACGGCAGGCGATACACGGTCTCGGCAAACAGGGCGTCCGCCTCGGGCGGCGTGAACAAGGCGTCGCCGATGAAATAATCCATCGCCGTCAGGCCGGTGGTATAGCCGAATCCCATCCAGGACACTTGCACCGGCGCCGGCTTGCGCGCGAACACCAGCAGGCGGTTGCCGAGGGTGTGTCCGGACAGGTCGACCAGCACATCGATCCCGTCGGCACGGATACGATCGGCAAGGGCGTCGTCGGACATTGCCCGGCACGGTATCCAGTGATCCGCCGCCGCCATGATGCGCTCGGTCTGGAAATCGGTGACGTGGGCGTTGTGGTAACAAAAAACCTCGACCTGCGAGTGATCATGGTGTTCGATCAGCGGCGCCGCAAAGTGGATGACGGAATGGTTGCGGAAGTCGCCCGACAAATAGCCGATCTTCAGGCGCGCGGCAGGGTCGGGCCGATTCGTCGGTGCCGGCAGGTAATTGGCGAACGGCGCCGCGAGCTGCTCGTTCCAACGCTGGTAGACCGCGAAAATCGCTTCTGCCGACAGGGTCGGATGGTAGTTGTGGCTGAACAGCAGATTACTGAAGCTGATGCTCGGGTCGGCACCGCCCTGCAGCGCTTGCTCGAAGGTGGCGATCGCCTCCTCCAGCCTGCCGTGGTAGAGCAAGGCATTGCCCATATTATTTAACGCCTTCGGGCGGGTCGGGGCGTCTTGCAGTGCGTGCTGAAACAGCGCGATGGCTTGTTGCAGCTTCGCTTGGCCGAGCAGGACCGCACCCAGGCTGTTCGACGCGTCCGCGAACCCGGGTGCGATCTGCAGCGCCTGCGCAAAGCTGGCCGCGGCGTCGTCCGGCTTGCCCTCGCTTTCCAGCAGGCTGCCGAGGTTGAAATGCAAAACGCTCCAGTCGGGCCGCAGCGCCAGCGCCGTGCGATAGCTGATGGCAGCCTCCTCCAGCTTGCCCTGGTCCTTCAACGCGGCCCCCAGGTTGTTGTGGGCATCCACAAAATGGGGATCGAGCGCCAGCGCCCTGCGCGAGCAGGCGATCGCTTCGTCATGCAACTTCAGCTCGTTGAGCGCGGCGCCCAGGTTGCCGAGCGCGCCGACATGGTGGGGATTGCGCTCGAGCGCCTGGCGGCAACATGCTGCCGCGTCGGCGAAGGCGCCCAGGTCCCTGAGCGCGGCGCCGAGGTTGCTGTATGCCTCGACATGGTTGGGATTGAGCGCAACGACCTTTTGATAGGAGTTGACCGCGCCATCGAACTGGCCCAGCTCGCGCAGCACGACCCCGAGATTATTGTGCGCGTCGACATAGCGCGGATTGAGCACGACGGCCTTCTGGTAGCTCATGCGCGCGTCGTCGATCCGGTCCAGCGCGCGGTAGCTCAGTCCCAGGTTGTAGTGATAGGTGGCGTTGCCAGGGTTGGCGCGGATGGCTTTGCGGATCAGTTCGACAGCCTGGTCATGGCGTCCGGTCTGGTAGGCAATCACACCCGACAGGTTCAGCGCATCGGCATTGTTGGGCAGCTTGCGGTAGATGGCATCGGCCTGCTGCAGGCGTCCCGCCTGGTGATGCTCGATGGCGGCCTGCAGCTGGGGGGGCGTGGCGCCCTGTTGCCTGGGTTTGCTCATGCAAAAACCTTGAAATTGAGATGAGGTGAGCGCCTGGCAGTCAGTTCCTCGATCGCAGACCGCGCGCGTAACCGATTCGCGAGAAACCGGGCGATTCTTACCCAACTGTACTGCTTTGTACAGAACTTTATGCCGGCGCGGCATACGGCGGCGCGCCCCTGCATTGGCATCTTCGCAAGGTCGCGCGGGCAGATGGAAGCCGATCGGCGCTTGCCGGGAAGGTTTGGGGGCGCCTGAGCGGCCGAAAATAAAACTATTTTCACCCTAAAGATGTGGATTCGACTGTCGTCTAACGGGGCGCTCCACGCCAATTAGAGGGCTAAAAAGCGGATTTATTCACACTTTCGCCCATCAACTTTTCACACCTGCCTCCGTTACCAGCAACAACAGCGGTTTGATTGTCCCAGAGTAGCGAGACAGACCAATGTTACCAAGGGCACGGTGCCCACCAAGAATACCCAGTTTCGGAGTAAATATCATGGCCGCATTTATCAACACCAACATCTCGTCCCTCAATTCCCAGCGTAACCTGAGCTCGTCACAGACTGCCCTGACTACCTCGCTGCAGCGTCTCTCGTCCGGTTTGCGCATCAACAGCGCCAAGGACGACGCCGCCGGCCTGGCCATCAGCGAGCGCATGACGTCGCAGATTCGCGGTAACGACCAGGCAGCACGTAACGCCAACGACGGCATCTCGCTGGCGCAAACCGCCGAGGGCGATCTGTCGCAGATCGGCAGCAACCTGCAGCGTATCCGCGAACTGGCTGTGCAGGCCGCCAACGGCAGCAACAGCGCCAGCGACCGTGCTTCCCTGAACAACGAAGCAACGTCGCTGATCGCCGAGATCGACCGCGTCGCCTCGAGCTCCTCGTTCAACGGCAACAAGCTGCTCGACGGCACCTTCACGTCGCAATCGTTTCAGGTCGGCGCCAACAACACCAGCAACGACCAGATCTCGATCAATGCCATCGCCAGCGCCAAGGCCAGCTCGCTGGGCGTTGGTTCCGGCTCGAGCTACTCGGCCACCAAGGCCGGTACCGGCGGCGTCACCACGGCAGCGTTGACCGCCGGCGAACTGGCCATCAACGGCTACAGCGTCGGCGCTTCGACTGCCGACGGCGTCTCGTTCGCCAACGCCGACGCCAGCGGCATTGCCAAAGCAGCGGCCATCAACGCGGTCAGCTCGCAAAGCGGCGTCACGGCAACCACCGGCATCACCACCGCAACCGGCAACGTGGCAACCGCTTTCACCACGACCGGCGCCAACGACGTTCTGATCAACGGCGTCGACATCGGCGCCATCGGCGCCGGCACCAACGCAGTCGATCGCGGCACCCAGACCGCAGCGGCGATCAACGCCAAATCGGCCCAGACGGGCGTCACGGCAAGCTCCAGCAGCACCGGCATCGTTTCGCTGGCCGCTGCCGATGGCCGCAACATCACCGTCACCACCACCACCGCAGGCGGCGCCGCCACCGGCCTGAATGCCGGTACCTCCAACGCTGGCCTGACCACCACCTCGACGCTGTCGCTCTCCTCGAGCGGCTCGGCAGGCATCACCGTCGGCGGCACCACCGGCCTGGCCAAGGCCGGCCTGTCGGTGGCGTTCGTTGGAGCGACGGCAACCGCCGGCGCCGGCGTCTCCTCGCTGAACCTGACCACCGCCGCCGGCGCCCAGGCGGCCCTGACCACGCTCGATTCCGCGCTGGCCACGGTCAACAGCTCACGCGCTTCGCTCGGCGCTTATCAAAACCGTTTTGCGTCGGTGGTGACCAGCCTGCAAACGACGTCGGAGAACTTGTCCGCTTCGCGTAGCCGGATCCAGGATACCGACTTCGCCAAAGAGACCGCTTCGCTGACGCGCGGCCAGATCTTGCAACAAGCCGGTACCGCGATGCTGGCCCAGGCCAACTCGCTGCCGAACGGCGTGCTGGCCCTGCTGCGCGGCTAATCGCCAAGCAACTCGCTACAACGCCCAGCCCGGCCCGGATCTTCCGGTCCGGGCTTTTTTGCGTTCTGCGATCGTCGTCGCCGGCGTGCCTGCACCATCTGTTGTCAAGCAGTCAGCAAACCGCCGGCCGCGCGGGACAAAAATATATTTATATTTGCCCTAAAGATCGCCGCGTCGCCGCCGACTAGCGAAACGCCGCGGCGCAATTCAAGGGTAAAAAAAAGAAATAATGAATGTTTTCTACCATCAACTTTTTGAACTTGTCACCGTAACCAGATTCAACTGCGGTTTGATTGTTCCGGAAAGAACGGGACAGACCAAGGTGAACAAGGGCACCGTCGCCCACCCCAGAAATACCTAGTTTGGAGAAATATCATGGCCGCTTTTATCAACACCAACACCGCTTCCCTCAATTCGCAACGTAACCTGAGCTCGTCGCAGACCGCCCTGACCACCTCGCTGCAGCGTCTCTCATCCGGCTTGCGCATCAACAGCGCCAAGGACGACGCCGCAGGCCTGGCGATTTCCGAGCGCATGACGTCGCAGATTCGCGGTAACGACCAGGCAGCACGTAACGCCAACGACGGCATCTCGCTGGCGCAAACCGCCGAGGGCGATCTGTCGCAGATCGGCAGCAACCTGCAGCGTATCCGCGAACTGGCTGTGCAGGCCGCCAACGGCAGCAACAGCGCCAGCGACCGCGCTTCCCTGAACAACGAAGCGACTTCGCTGATCGCCGAGATCGACCGCGTCGCATCGAGCTCCTCGTTCAACGGCAACAAGCTGCTCGACGGTACCTTCACGTCGCAGTCGTTCCAGGTTGGCGCCAACAACACCAGCAACGACCAGATCTCGATCAACGCCATCGCCAGCGCCAAAGCCAGCTCGCTCGGCGTCGGTTCCGGCTCGAGCTACTCGGCCACCAAGGCCGGTACCGGTAGCGTCACTGCAGCCGCACTGACCGCAGGCGAACTGTCGATCAACGGCTACAGTGTCGGCGCCTCGACCACCGACGGCGTCTCGTTTGCCAACGGCGACGCCAGCGGCATCTCCAAGGCAGCGGCGATCAACGCAGTGAGCGCCCAGACCGGCGTCACGGCAACCACCGGTATCACCACCGCAACCGGCAACGTGGCAACCGCTTTCACCACGACCGGCGCCAACGACGTTCTGATCAACGGCGTCGACATCGGCGCCATCGGCGCCGGCACCAACGCAGTCGATCGCGGCACCCAGACCGCAGCGGCGATCAACGCCAAATCGGCCCAGACGGGCGTCACGGCAAGCTCCAGCAGCACCGGCATCGTTTCGCTGGCCGCTGCCGATGGCCGCAACATCACCGTCACCACCACCACCGCAGGCGGCGCCGCCACCGGCCTGAATGCCGGTACCTCCAACGCTGGCCTGACCACCACCTCGACGCTGTCGCTCTCCTCGAGCGGCTCGGCAGGCATCACCGTCGGCGGCACCACCGGCCTGGCCAAGGCTGGCCTGTCGGTGGCGTTCGTTGGAGCAACGGCTACCGCCGGCGCCGGCGTGTCCTCGCTGAACCTGAGCACCGCTGCAGGGGCCCAGGCGGCCTTGACCACGCTCGATTCCGCGCTGGCCAACGTCAACAGCTCGCGCGCTTCGCTCGGTGCTTACCAGAACCGTTTCGCTTCGGTGGTGACCAGCCTGCAAACGACGTCGGAGAACTTGTCGGCGTCGCGTAGCCGGATTCAGGATACCGACTTCGCCAAAGAGACCGCTTCGCTGACACGCGGCCAGATCTTGCAACAAGCTGGTACCGCGATGCTGGCCCAGGCCAACTCGCTGCCGAACGGCGTGCTGGCCCTGCTGCGCGGCTAATCGCCAAGCATCCGGTCGTATGCCTGACCCGGCCCGGATTTTCCGGTCCGGGTTTTTCTACATTTGGGACTTACCATGAATATCAGTCAAATCAGCAGCAGCAGCGCGGCGCCGGCTGCCGCCAGCGTCGAGCGCAAAGTGGCCATCGAACCGCAGGCGCCGAAGGCCACCACGCGCAGCGGCGGCGCCGACGCCGTCAAGGACGAATCTGAACAAAACCAGCAGCAGCTGCCCGAAGCCCTCAAGCGCATCAATACGGTGCTGCAGGTGCGCGCGCCGGGCCTGGAGTTTTCGGTCGACGACGACAGCGCGCGCACCGTCGTCAAGGTGATCGATACCAACACCAACGAATTGATCCGCCAGATGCCGTCGAAAGAGGCGCTCGAGATCGCCAAGGCGCTCGAACGCCTTGACAGTTTGCTTATCCGCGATAAAGCCTAGTGTTTGCCAGAAATAGAAGGTGAATCCCCTTCTCAAGTTCGAATAGCTGCTGCCGTTAACAAGTTATATTCTAGACTTTCGCGGGAGCACAAATGGCACTTTCCTCAGCAGGCATCGGCTCGAACCTGGACGTCGACGGCATCGTCAGCAAGCTGATGTCGGTCGAGCGCCAGCCGTTGACGAAACTGGCCAAGCAGGAAGCGAGCTACCAGACCAAGCTGTCCGGCTTCGGAACGCTCAAGGGTGCCCTCACCGCGTTCCAGACGTCGGTGCGCACGCTCTCCGACATCAGCAAGTTCCAGGGCCTGAAAGTCAGCGCCGGCGACGCGACCGTCGTCACCGCCACCGCCGCCGCCGCGGCCGTACCGGGCAACTACGCGCTCAATGTCACCCAGCTGGCGCAAGCGCAAAAACTGGTCGCCGGCGGCGTCGCCAGCGACATCGCACCGGTCGGCAAAGGCGTCATCACCTTCGACTTCGGCAGCATCACCGGCGGCGCCTACGACGCCGTCACCGGCAAGTACACCGGTTCGACCTTCACCACCGCCGGCTCCGGCGTCAAGACCGTCACCATCGATGCGAGCAACGATTCGCTCAGCGGCATCCGCGACGCCATCAACAAGGCCGCCATCGGCGTCACCGCCACCATCGTCAACGACGGCAGCGGCACGCCGTACCGCCTGTCGCTGAGCTCGAGCACGACCGGCGCGGCCGCCAGCATGAAGATCTCGGTGGCCAATACGGCGCCCGACACCGGCCTGGCCACGCTGCTTAACCACAATCCGGCCGGCAGCCAGGCGCTGACGCAGAAGGCGACCGCGCAAAACGCCGAATTCACGATCGACGGCATCGCCGTCTCCAAGGCCACCAATTCCGTCAGCGACGTGATCGGCGGCGTCACCCTCAACCTGCTCAAGACGACGACCACGCCGACCACGGTCAGCATCGCGCGCGACACCGCCGCGGTGACCACCGCCGTCAACGATTTCGTCAAGGCCTATAACGAGATCAGCAAGAACTTCGTCGATGCCACCGCCTACAACGCCAGCACCAAGCAGGCGGCGATCCTGAATGGCGAGGCGTCGGTGCGCGGCATGCAGGCCCAGGTGCGGGCGGTGCTGTCGAGCCCGGTGACCGGCGGCGCCAGCGCCTTTTCGCGGCTGTCGGAAATCGGCGTGGCGGTGCAGAAGGACGGCTCGCTGGCCGTCGATGCAACCAAGCTCGGCAACGCGATCACCAACAACTTCGGCGACTTCGCCGGCTTGTTCGCTTCCGTCGGCAAGAGTAGCGACAGCCTGGTCGGCTACAAGGGCTTCACCAGCTCCACCAAGCCCGGCGCCTACGCACTCGACGTTTCGCAGCTTGCCACCAAGGGCAGCTCGACCGGCACCGCTCCGGTAACCGGCGCCGCGCTGACGATTGGCGCCGGCAACGACACCCTCGAGGTTTTGCTCAACGGCGTGACTTCAACCATCCAGCTGACCCAAAAAACCTATACCACCGCAGCCGAATTGGCAGCCGAGGTGCAGTCGAAAATCAACGGCGCGCCGCTGTTTTCCGCGGCCGGTTCGGCGGTAGCGGTCAGCGCCGCCGGCGGCGTCTTGTCGATGACCTCGAACAAATATGGCTCGGCGTCGACCATCTCTGTTACTGGCGGCAACGGCCAGGCCAACCTGAATTTCGTCACCACCGGCGCCACCGTGCTGACCGGACTCGACGTCGCCGGCACCGTCAACGGTTTGCCGGCAACCGGCAACGGCCAGGTCCTCACCAGCAGTTCGGGCGACTCGGCCGGTCTGGCCCTGACCGTCAGCGGCGGCGCCATCGGCGCACGCGGCACCGTCAATTACTCGCAGGGCTATGCGCACCAGTTCGACACGCTGGCCACCTCGATCCTGGGCACCACCGGTTCGCTGCTGGCCCGCACCGACGGCATCTCGGCCTCGATCAAGAGCCTCGGCAAAAACCAGGAGGCGTTGCTGACGCGCCTGGCGGTCACCGAAAAGCGCTACCGCGCGCAGTTCACCGCGCTCGACCTGACCATCAGCAAAATGAATACCACCAGCAATTTCTTGACCCAGCAGCTGGCGCAGTTCGCCAACCTCGCTTCGCAGTAACCTGACGCAGTAACCTGATAATAGAAAAGGAACCGTCCATGTTTGGATCGTCGCACAAGGGAGCCAACGCCTACGCCAAAGTGGGCCTCGAAACAGGGGTCGTCGCGTCGAGCCCGCACAAGTTGATCGTGATGCTGTTCGATGGCGCGCTGGTCTCCCTGCGCGCTGCCGCCGTGCACATGAAGGCGGGCGAAATCGAGAAGAAAGGCAATGCAATTTCGAAGGTCATCATGATCGTCGAAAACGGCCTGCGCGCCAGTCTCGACAAGGAAGCCGGCGGCCAGATCGCCCTCAGCCTCGACGCCCTGTACGATTACATGGGCCGGCGCCTGATGATCGCCAACCTGACCAACGACACCGCCATCCTCGACGAAGTGCACGGCCTGCTGGCCGACCTGAAAGGCGCCTGGGATGCGATCGGCGACAGCGTCAAGCCGGCTGCCGCCACGCCGCCGCGGCCGATGGCCTACGACAGCCTGGCCCCACGTACTGCCTCTTTTGTGAGCGCCGGATAATGATGAATAGTGATCAAGTAATTTCGCTGTACGAAACCGTCTCCGACCTGACCGGCCAGATGCTGCAGGCAGCCCAGCTGCGCGACTGGGAAAACCTCGCCGTGCTCGAGTCGCACTGCGCCAGCCATATCCAGAGCCTCAAGGATGGCGAACCGGTTGCCGCGCTGACCGGCGACACGCGCGCGCGCAAGGTCGCGATCATCCACCAGATCCTCGCCCACGACCGCGAAATCCGCAACCTGACGACGCCGTGGATGGCCGAACTGTCCGCCCTCATCAACAGCAGCGGCGCCTCGCGCAAGCTGTCGGTGGCGTACGGCGCCTGACCTAGCTTGCCCGCCCTGCCCCGATGATCCCCGCGGCCGACATCATCACCGTCGCGCCGGTCGGGCGGATCACGCCGGCCTCCGCTGCCGAAGCGGTCGCCGACGCCCGCCAGCAGGAATTCCAGCGCTCCCTCGCCGGCCAGATCGGCAAGTCGATGCAGGCCGAAGTGCTGTCGCGCCTGACCGACGGCAGCTTTCTCGTCAGGGTCGCCGGCACGCCGGCGCGCATGATGCTGCCGTCCAATCCGCAGCCTGGTGCCGAAGTGCCGCTGACCCTCGTTGCGCTCACGCCGCGCCCCACCTTCAAGGTCACCGACGCGCCGCAGCTGGCGCCGTTCCAGGCCTTCGCCGACCTCGCCGAAGCGGCGCCGAATGCGGCCGCCGCCAATCCGGCCGCCACCGCCAGGGCCGGCGCCATGCAGCGCGCCGCCAGCCTGTTTGGCGAGGCGCCGGCCGCCGGCCTGCTGCCCGAACCCGACAGCGCCAGCACCCGCTCTACCATCAGCGAGGCGGCGCGCGTCATCACCAGCGTGCTCGGCGCGGCGGCGCGCGCGCCCAATCCGCAGACCGCCATCGTGGCGCCGCTGCCGCTGCTGCCGGCCGCCTCAGCCGACCCGGCCAAGCTGGCCGCGGTGCTGAAGGACGCCATCGGCGCCAGCGGCCTGTTCTACGAATCGCACGTCGCCGAATGGTCGGCCGGCAAGCGCCCGCTCGCCGAACTGCAGCGCGAGCCGCAGATGCAGCGCGCCGCCGTCGCCCGCGCCGACGCGGCGCCGCTGGCCCAGGCGGCGGCGGCATCGCCATCGGCGCCGCTGCCGGCCGCCCTGCCCGCCGACCCCGCCACCGCCCAGTTCATCAACCTGCAGCTGGCCAGCCAGGAGCAGGGCCGCGTCGCCTGGCAGGGCCAGCTGTGGCCGGGCCAGGACATGAGCTGGCAGATCAGCCGCGACCCGCCCGAGCGCGGCGCCCGCCAGCAGGCAGGCGGCGAGGCGCCGGAAGCGCCCTGGCGCAGCGCGCTGCGGCTGCGCTTCGCCGCGCTCGGCGAAATCGGCGCCACCGTCGTGCTGGCCGGCGACCAGCTGCACATTCAGCTGCAGCCGGGAACGGACGCGATCGGCAACCTGCTGCGCGCCCGCGCCGGCGAATTGCAGCGCTCGCTCGAGGCGTCCGGCAATCCGCCGGCCTCGCTGACCGTCGGCGCCGCCAGGGACAGCGGCGATGCTTGACGACGCTGCCAGCCGCAAGCACCAGAACGCCGTCGCGCTGGCCTACCAGGACGGCGACGGCGCGCCCAAGGTCGTCGCCAAGGGCAAGGGCCTGATGGCGCAGCAGATCATCGGGCGCGCCAAGGACGCCGGCGTGTTCGTCCACGAGTCGAAGGAACTGGTCGCGCTGCTGATGGAAGTGGACCTCGACCGGCAGATTCCGCCGGCGCTGTATCGGGCGATTGCGGAACTGCTGGCCTGGCTATATCATGTTGAATCTGCACAAGGAAATGGCGGCCCAGCGACGCCTCCCGACGTGGCCCGACTCATCAATACTTAAATCACCCGGCTGGCAACGATGCAACCATTTAGCGACTTAGGTTTGGAAAACTGGCACGATTTCGAAATCGGCTCGCGCCGTGAAATCATCTCCTTGCTGCGTAGCATCAGCGAGAAAAACCAGCTGGTGCGCATGCTGATCCAGGGCGAGTCCGATGTCTGCGTCACCTCGGTGCTGGACGTCGATCCCGACACCAATTCGGTCGTCCTCGACCGCTCGATCGACAGCGACCAGAACCGCCGCATCCTGCGCGCCCAGGGCGTTTCCTTCGAGACCACGCTCGACAAGATCCGCATCCTGTTCGCCGGCGAGGCCGTCACCGAAACCATGCACGACAACGCGCCGGCCCTGAAGATCGCGCTGCCCGCCACCCTGATCCGCCTGCAGCGGCGCGAGTTCTACCGCATGGCCACGCCGGTCAGCAACCCGGTGCGCGCGCTCATTCCCATGCCGGAAGAGCTCGGCGGCGGCACCGCCAGTTTCCCGCTGTCGGACATCAGCTGCGGCGGCATCGCCATCCTCGACAACAAGCTGGTGCTGGGCGATACCATCGGCAACAACTACGAGGGTTGCCGCATCGACTTGCCCGACATCGGCGCCGTGATGACGACGCTGCAGATACGCAATTCGGTCGAGCTCACGCTGCTTAACAACAAGACCAACCGCCGCCTCGGCTGCCACTTCACCGACATTTCGCACGCCAACCTGGCGATGGTGCAACGCTACATCACCAAGCTCGAGCGCGAACGCAACGCCCGCATCGCCGGCCTCGGCTAATCCGCCCCCAGCCCCGGCACGGATCTTGCGTGCACGGGCTGCATGAAATCGCGTCAACCTCCTCCCCCCAAGCTGCGCATCGTCGTCGCCACCACCATCGTGCCGCCCGGCGAGCACGACGATGAAGCCCTCGCCGCCCAGGTACGGCGCGGCAATGCCTTGCGCATCGGCCTGCTCGAAGCCGGCTACGACCTCGTCGCCTCGCTGCCGGCCGACATGTTCCTGCCCGAGCGCATCGCCCAGCTGCAGCCCGACCTGATCATCATCGACGCCGAGTCCGATGCCCGCGACGTGCTTGAACACATCGTCATCACCAGCCGCGACGAACGCCGCCCGATCGTCCTCTTCACCGAGGACGACACCGCCTCCAGCATGGAAGCGGCGATGGCGGCCGGCGTCTCGGCGTACATCGTCGCCGGCCTCAAGGCCGAACGCATCAAGCCGGTGCTGGGGGTGGCGCTGGCGCGCTTCCGCCAGGAACAGAAGCTGCTCGACGAGCTGGCCGACACCCGCCACAAGCTGGCCGAACGCAAGATCGTCGAGCGCGCCAAGGGCGTGCTGATGGCGCACCAGCACCTGAGCGAAGAGCAGGCGTTCCAGAAACTGCGCAGCATGGCCATGAACAAGAAGCTGAAACTGTCCGAGATCGCCCAGCGCATCCTCGACGTCGAAGACCTGCTGGGCTGACCCGGCACCAACAAGGAGTGGTATGGCAGGATTGGCAATTGCAGGCGCGGGTGCGCCCGAGCAGGACACCGTGCGGGTCGGCTTCATGCCGCTCACCGACTGCGCCGCGCTGGTGATGGCGTCGGTGCTCGGCTTCGACCAGCGCTACGGCATCAAGATCGAGCTGCGCCGCGAAATGTCCTGGTCGTCGGTGCGCGACAAGCTGTGCGACGGCGCGCTCGACGCCGCGCACGCGCTGTACGGCCTGGTCATCGGCGCCCACCTCGGCCTCGGCGCCCGCCAGCGCGACATGGCGGTGCTGATGGGCCTGAGCCAGAACGGCCAGTCGATCACGCTGTCGCGCCGGCTCGCCAGCCGCGGCGCCGTCGACGGCCATTCGCTGAAGGCGCTGCTGGCGGTGGCCGACCGCCGCCTCACCTTCGCCCACACTTTCCCGGGCGGCAATCACGCCTTGCTGCTCAATTACTGGCTCGCCGCCCACGGCATCGACCCGCAGCACGACGTCCGCCTGGTCACGCTGCCGCCGTCGCAAATGGCCGCCAGCCTCGAAGCCGGCCACCTCGACGGCTTCTGCGCCGGCGAGCCGTGGAGCGCGCGCGCGGTGCAGGACAGCTGCGGCGTCACCGTCGCCACCAGCGCCCAGGTGTGGCGCAACCATCCCGGCAAGGTGCTCGGCGCCGGCGCCAGCTTCGTGCGCCGCAATCCGCGCACCTGCATCGCGCTGGTCGCCGCCGTGCTCGACGCCGCGCGCTGGATCGAGGCCGACGAGGCGCACCGCGAGGCCGCCGCCGAGGTGCTCGCCAGCCCGGCCTTCATCAACGCCGGCCAGGAACTGATCGCCGCGCGCCTGCTGGGGCGCTACCAGGACGGCCTCGGCAGGAGCTGGACCGACGGCGACCGCCTGCGCCTGCACCGCGAGGGCGAGGTCAACTTCCCCTGGCTGTCGGACGCGATGTGGTTCATGACCCAGCAGCGCCGCTGGGGCATGCTGAAGGCCGACCCCGACTACCTGGCGGTGGCCGGCGCCATCAACCAGGTCGACCTGTACCGCGAGGCGGCGGACCTGTCCGGCACGCCGGTCCCGGCCGCCCTGATGCGCAGCTCCGTGCTCATGGATGGCAAGACCTGGGACGGCAGCGACCCGGCCGGCTACGCCGCCTCGTTCGGCACCGGCGCGATTAGTACTGCCGACCTATAAGCCTGCCAACACGCACGCTTTACGCTGCACCGCATCATTTTCGGGCGTGCACGCACCGCCATGATGCGGAACAGATGGCCCTTCTCACCTCCCAACGGGCAGCAAGCTCTGGCACGCTTCCTGCTCATAGGTAGATAACGGATCAACGGCGATCCCCTGAAATTAGTAGGGCTGGTCCACAGGCGGACCAGCACGGACAACGGCGTCCGCCCAACCTGGTTGATTCAACCTGGCTTGTGCGGACGCCTTTTTGTTTTTACGGGAATCATATGGCCAGCAAAGCAACCAGCATCAAACTCTTCTCCTTCTCGACGCCGCCGATGCGCGCGTTCCACCTGACCTGGATGGCGTTCTTCGTCTGCTTCTTCGCCTGGTTCGCCTGCGCCCCGCTGATGCCGGTCATCAAAGGCGAATTCGGCCTGTCGATCGCCCAGATCGCCAACATCAACATCGCCGCGGTCGCCATCACGATCCTGGTGCGCCTGATCATCGGCCCCATGTGCGACCGCTATGGCCCGCGCAAGACCTACACCGGCCTGCTGCTGCTCGGCGCCATCCCCGTGCTCGGCGTCGCCCTGTCGCAAAGCTATGAAAGCTTCCTCTTCTTCCGCCTCGGCATCGGCGCGGTCGGCGCATCCTTCGTCATCACCCAGTACCACACCTCGGTCATGTTCGCCCCCAACGTCGTCGGCACCGCCAACGCCGCCGCGGCAGGCTGGGGCAACACCGGCGGTGGCGCCGCCCAGGTCCTGATGCCACTGCTGATGGCCGCCGTCATCATGCTGGGCGTCAGCGAAACGCTCGGCTGGCGCGTCGCCCTGCTGGTGCCTGGCGTGCTGATGCTCGTCATGGCCGTCGTCTACTACCGCTATACCCAGGATTGCCCGCAAGGCAACTACGCCGAAATGCGCGCCGCCGGCATCCCGATTGACGGTGGTAAGAAAGGAGGCTGGGACAGCTTCAAGGCCGCCAGCGCCAACTACCGCGTCTGGCTGCTGTTCATCACTTACGGCGCCTGCTTCGGCATCGAGATCTTCATCCACAACATCGCCGCTGTTTATT
>JAZKFW010000098.1:0-2558 GCA_040386255.1 Pseudomonadota bacterium | reverse complement strand
TTCCAGAACAGGATGCTGCGGTCGCGCCGCTCGTCGTACAGCGCGGCCAGGCAGTAGAAGAACACCACCAGCGGCAGCAGCCCGAACAGCGGCAGCGCGGCGGCGAGGTAGGTGTTGGCGACAACGCCGGCAATTTCGGCCTGCGCCGACAGCGGCAGCGTGGCCAGCTTGCCGGCGCGGCTGACGGTGTGGCCGTCGACCATGATGGTGCCGCCGATGCCGCCGTGGGCGGCGAACGCGTACGCCACCGAGCCGGTAACGAAGGTGAACATCACCAGCGCGACGATTGCCGGCGCCCAGAAGAACGACCCCTTGTTTTCCCAGAATTCGCGGCGCAGCAGCCATTTCATATTGTTCATTGGGTGTGTTCCCTTGTTCATGGTTAGCCCTCGTCGCGGAAGCGGCGCAGGCGCATTGCCACGTAGATCATCGCGGCGCCGGCAATGACGCCGATCCATACTTGCGGTTGCAGCAAGGTCATCCAGGACTCGGTGAAGATGCTGCCGGCGTCGATGCTGCGGCTGCCGCGATCGAGCATGGCCGAACCGGGGACATTGGCGAACTTCATCCAGATGCCGGGAATCAGTCCGCCCAGCCCGCGCGCGACGATGTGCTCGAACAGTTTGACGTTCAGGCCGGCGCCGAGGAAATTGGTCGCCATGAAATTGATCCACTGCACCAGCAACAGCCCCAGCAGCGGCGTGCCGACTGCCCACAGAAACACCTTGGAGCGCGCCCAGCTCGATACCATCAGCAGCCAGCCGACCGTCGGGATCGCCCACAGCACGTACACCGGCAGCAGGCCGAGCAGGCGCAAGGGCGCGAGGTAGAACGACGAACTGGTCAGCAGCAGCCCCGCAATGTTCAGACCGTTGAAGCTGGCTATGGCGAGGCCGATCACCAGCATGATCAGCGCGGCCGCGGTGCCAACCGCCATCGTGATCAGCGGCGCCACGACCAGCGCCGTCAGCGTCTTCGACAGCACCGTCGCCTGGTCCGAAATCGGCAGCGACTTCCAGAACAGGATGCTGCGGTCGCGGCGGTCGTCGTACAGCGCGGCCAGGCAATAGAAGAACGTTACCAGCGGCAGCACCAGGAACAGCGGCGCGGCAAAGGCGATGTAGGCGCCGGCCAAGCCCTGGGCGATCTCGGTGCGGCGCTCGAGCGGCATGGCGTTCCACATCGTCACCTTGCTGAGGGCCTGGCCGTTGATCGTCACCGAATCGCCGAAGCCGGTCTGGAAGACGCCATAGCCGAGCATGCAGACGAGGAACGCCAGCATCGTCAGCGCAATGATGACCGGCACCCTGACGAAGGAGCCATTGTTCTCCCACAGTTCGCGGCGCAGCAGCCATTTCATGGTGTTCATGCGTAGCTTCCTTTCATGGTCGCCACGAACAGGTCGGCCACGCTGATGTTGCGCGTTTCGCCCAGGCCCGCCAGCTGGGCGCGCGGCACGCCGTCGAACAGCATCACCGACTTGCCGAACACGGTGCGGCGGTCGATCGGCAGCAACGCGTTGGCGGCGTTGACCTTGTCGTGCGGGACCATCACCTCGGTGTAGCGCTCGCCCACTTCGTCCATCGACGCCGCCAGCACGATCTTGCCGTCGCGGATGAACATCAGGTCGGTGAGGATGTGCTCGACTTCTTCGACCTGGTGAGTGGTGATGATGATCGTCTTCTGCTCGTCGAAATAATCTTCCAGCAGGTTCTGGTAGAACTGCTTGCGGTAGATGATGTCGAGGCCCAGCGTCGGCTCGTCGAGCACCAGCAGCTTGGCGTCGATCGCCATCACCAGCGCCAGGTGCAGCTGCACCACCATGCCCTTCGACATCGACTTGACCTTCATCGACGGCTTCAGCTTGGTGATGGCGAGGTAGCGCATCGCCTTTTCGCGGTCGAAGCGCGGATGCACGCCGGCGACGAAGTCGATCGCTTCGGACACGCGCAGCCAGCGCGGCAGGATGGCGACGTCGGCGATGAAGCAGACGTCCTGCATCAGCTCGTCGCGCTGGGTGCGCGGGTCGAGGCCCAGCACTTTGAGCTCGCCGTCGAACGGCACCAGGCCCAGCGCCGCCTTCAGCGTCGTGGTCTTGCCCGAACCGTTGGGGCCGATCAGGCCGACGATGCGTCCGGCCGGGATGTCGAAGCTGATGTTGTCGACGGCGGCCTGCTTGCCGTAGCGCTTCGACAGACCCTTGGCGGAAACGACGGCGCTCATGCCGGCGCTCCAGGCGGGGTGGCGCGCAGCAACTGCTCGAGGTCGAGGCCGAGGCGGCGGATCCGCTCGACCATCGCCGGCCATTCTTCGCGCACGAAGCGCTCACGTTCACTTGCCAAAAGTTTTTCGCTGGCGCCTTCGGTTACGTACATGCCGATTCCCCTTCTTTTTTCCACGAGATTGTCATCGACCAGTTCCTGATAAGCCTTGGAAACGGTAATTGGGTTGAGCTGGTATTCGGCGGCAACGTTGCGCACCGAGGGCAGGGCATCGCCTGCCTTCAGGGCGCCGTCGAGCATCATGCCGATGACCTTGTCCTTGAGTTGCCGATAAAT
>JAZKFW010000097.1:0-18838 GCA_040386255.1 Pseudomonadota bacterium | reverse complement strand
CTTCATCGAAAATGAGCAGGATGCCGTGCTTGGTGCACAGCTCGCGCAGGCGCTTCAGATACCCTTTTGGCGGAATCAGCACGCCGGTGGAGCCGGCCACCGGCTCGACGATGACGGCGGCGATGTTGGAGGCGTCGTGCAGCGTGACGAGGCGTTCGAGTTCGTCGGCCAGGTGGGTGCCGTATTCGGGCTCGCCGCGGGTGTAGGCGTTCTTGTCGAGATCATGGGTGTGCGGCAGGTGGTCGACGCCCGGCAGCAGCGGGCCGAAGCTCTTGCGGTTGCCGCCGATGCCGCCGACCGACAGGCCGCCGAAGCCGACGCCGTGGTAGCCGCGTTCGCGGCCGATCAGGCGCGTGCGCGTGCCCTCGCCGCGCGCGCGGTGATAGGCCAGCGCCATCTTCAGCGCCGTGTCGACCGCTTCGGAGCCGGAGTTGGTGTAAAAGACGTGGCCGAACTTGTGGCCGGCGTATTCGATCAGCTGCTCGGCGAGGTCGAAGGCGGCCGGGTGGCCCATCTGGAAGGTTGGCGCGAAGTCGAGCTGGCCGACCATTTCGCGCACGGCGCTGACAATCTTCGGCTGGGCGTGGCCGCAGGGCACGCACCACAGGCCGGCGGTGCCGTCGAGCACGCTGTTGCCGTCGACGTCCTTGTAATACATGCCTTCGGCCGATACCAGCAGGCGGGGGTGGGCCTTGAAGTCGCGGTTATTGGTAAACGGCATCCAAAATGAGGACATCGATGCTGGCCTTGATTGATTCATGCGGCTCTCCGAAAATTTTTACGGCTAAAAAAATTATTTACCAGTTGGCAAAATGATGGTGCAATAATAGACAGCGAGACAACGATCACACATATACACAAACCGCAAAACCGGCCAACCGTATCGGTGCCGAAAACTGTACAGTTTTGCTCGGCGCAGCAAAAGGAGCTGTGGATGGACGAAACGGCGGCATCGACTGAAAATATTCCTGTTGGCACCGGCGCCGCGGACTGGCCGGTGCTGGCGATCGACCGCGCCAAACGCGGCAGCCTGGTCGATCAGATTGTGGCAGCGATCGCGCAGATGGTAAACCAGCGGGAATTACGGGTTGGTACAAAAATGCCATCGGTGCGACAATTCGCGAAATGTAACGGCGTGAGCACCTTCACGGTAGTGGAGTCGTACGACCGGCTGCTCAATGTTGGACTGCTGTCGTCGCGCAGAGGTTCGGGCTTTTTTGTCGCGCGCAGCGATATCGCGGCGGCACCAATGCTGGCGCTGGCGGCCACGCCGATCGCCATCGACGCCCTCACCCCCGACCTGTATTCCGGCGTCTCCGATGCGCTGCCGGTGGGCGCCGGCTGGCTGCCGCCGGAATGGTATGGCGAGACCACCATCCTCGACGCGGTGCGCCACGCGATGAAGATCCCGGCGTCGCGGCTGCGCGGCTACGGCCACCCGCTCGGTTTTCCGACGCTGCGCCAGCACTTGGCGGCGACACTGGCCGAGGACCTGTTCGCGGCGGAGCCGGACCAGGTGCTGCTGACGCACGGCGCCACCCACGCCTTCGACCTGATCCTGCGCACGCTGACCAAACCGGGCGACACCGTGTTCGTCGAAGATCCCGGCTACAGCAACCTGACTTCGCTGATCCGCCACCACGGCTGCATCGCGGTGGGCATTCCGCGCAACGAGACGGGGCTCGATTTCGAGGTACTGCTGGCGCAGGCGGCGGCCACGCATCCGAAGCTCATGTTCGTCAACACGGTGCTGCAAAACCCGCTGGGTACATCGCTGACGCAGGCGCAGGCGCATCGCCTGCTTGGCGTGGCGGAGCAGTTCGACTTCTGGCTGGTGGAGGACGACATCTACCGCGAACTGGCGGCGCGCGGCGAGGCGTCGCTGGCGGCGATGGACGGCCTGCGGCGGGTGATCCGGGTCGGCAGTTTTTCGAAGACGCTGTCGCCGGTGCTGCGGGTGGGCTCGATCTGCGCGTCCAATTCGCTGGTGCCGGAACTGTTGCGGGTGAAGATGCTGGCCGGGCTGACGACGTCCGAAATCAACGAGCGCGCGGTGTACCACGCGGTGTCGGCGCGGCCGTACAAGCGGATGGTCGAGAAGCTGGTCGACCGCCTGGATGCGGGGCGCGAGCGCACCATCGAGCGGCTGGCGGAAGCGGGCATGGCGCCGATCGCCAGGCCGCGCGGCGGCATGTTCGTCAGCGCGGGCTGGCAGGTGGCGCCGACGCCGGAGTGGAACGGCAAGGTCATCGCGGACCTGGCCCTGAAGGCCGGCATCCTGCTGTCGCCGAACGAGTTCTTCATGCTGCGGCCATCGGGTTCGATCTGGTTCCGCTTCAATGTCGCGTATGCGGCCGACACGCCGGCGCTGATCAATTTCCTGCAGTCGCTGCGCTGAAAGAGACCATGGCCATCACCAAGACCGTCAATGCGATCCGCACCGCCACCGTCAAGCGCCGGGTGCTCAACCGCGACAAGCTGGAAGCGGACATCGCCTTCGAGGCGGTGCGCGTGTTCGCCGAAAGCGGCTACGAGGGCGCCTCGGTTGCCACGGTCGCCGACAACGCCGGCCTGTCGAAGCAGAACCTGATGTACTACTTCCCGACCAAGCAGGCGCTGTACCAGCGCGTGCTCGACGACGTGCTCGACGAATGGCTGGAGCGGATGGACACGCTGGCCGATCCGGCGCAGGAGCCGCAGGACATGCTGCGCGCGTACATCCAGGCCAAGCTGCGCTTTTCGCGCGAGCACCCGCTCGGTTCGCGCGTGTATGCGATGGAGGTGATCAGCGGCGCCCCGCTGTACGGCGAGCAGATTCGCGAGCGCGTGGTGCCGCTGGTGCGCAAGGACATCGAGGTGTTCGAACGCTGGATCGATCAGGGGCGCATCGCGCCGGTCAACGCCACCCACCTGCTGTTTGCGATCTGGGCGATGACGCAGTCGTACGCCGACTTCGCCGCGCAGATGGCGCTGGTCCTGGATCGCAAGCTGACGGCAACGGACTTTGCCGACGCCGAGAAGCTGATCGCCGACATGGTGCTGTGCGCGGTGGCCATCCCGCGAGCTGCCGATGTTTGAGACGACGACATTCGGCACTGCGCGGCTGCTGCTGCGCCCATTGAAGGCGGACGATGCAGCCGATCTGTTTGCCGTGTTCTCCGATCCGGAAGTGATGCGCTACTGGAGCAGCGGCCCGTGGGGCGCAAGCGAACAGGCGGACCAGTACATCGCGAGCGCCGCGCAGGACCTCGCCGACGGCACGATGCTGCGCCTCGGTATCGCGGTGGCGGCAACGGGGCAGCTGATCGGGCAACTCGCCCTGCACCACTTCGACCAGCAGAACCGCCGCTGCGAGATCGGCTATGCGCTCGGACGGGCGCACTGGGGCAAGGGCTACCTGACAGAAGCGATGACCGCCCTGCTCGACCATGGGTTCGCGCAGCTGTCGCTGAACCGGATCGAAGCCGACGTCGACCCGCGCAATACCGCTTCCATGCGGGCGCTGGAAAAGCTCGGCTTCGTCCAGGAGGGGCTGCTGCGCGAGCGCTGGATTGTCGCCGGCGAGATCTGCGACACTGCTTTCTACGGCCTCCTGAGAAGCGACTGGGATTCCCGCTAATCGCCCCCGATGACCGCTTATCCCACCGTTTGGGCGGTTCGTCGGACGCTCATCGCAACGTGGCGGCGCGCTTGCTACAGTCCATCCATCGACAACCGCCCCTCAGGAGCACTTGCATGAAAAACGTTACCTTCTCATCGATCGGGATGCTGCTGGAAGAGATCGGCCGCGCCTTCGCCGCGGCGTTCCGCTACGGCGCACGGGCGATCGCGACGATGTCGCTGCCACAGATGATCGTCGCCTGCATCGGCCTGGCGCTGGCGATCACCATCCTGCCGCTGGCGATCTTCCTGTTCATCGTGTTCCTCATCGTCAAGCTGGCGGTGGCGGCGATCGTGGTCAATTCGCGCCGCCAGAAGGAATGAACGTGAGCGCGTCGCAGCTGAACCGCGCTACCGAGATCGTGCGCGAAGCGGCCGAAGTGGTGAAGACCACCTGGTGGCGTTTCGTCGACTGGCTGGCGGTGATCGAATGGCGCCGGCTGGTGATCATCTGGTTGCTGGTGATGGTCGTGGGCGGCCTGACGCACACGCCGGAGCCGGCGCTGTGGTTCATCTTCATCTCGTTCGGCGTCAAGGTGCTGGCCGGCGGCAAGCGCAAGGCGGAGCTCGACGCGGCGGCGGCGGGCCGCCAGGCCGACGTCGCCACGCTCGAGCGCAAGCTGACCGAGGCACAGATGGCGGCGCTGCAGGCGCAGGTGGAGCCGCACTTCCTGTTCAATACGCTGGCGCTGATCGGCCAGCTGATCGAAACCGATCCGGCGGAGGCGGCGCGCGTCCACGCGCACCTGATCGACTACCTGCGTTCGACGCTGCCGCAGATGCGCGCCGCCGGCGGCGCCACGCTCGGTAAGCAGGTCGAGCTGTCGAGGGCCTACCTGGCCATCATGCAGGCACGCATGAAAGAACGTCTGCAGGTGCAGTTCGACGTGCCCGACTTCCTCGGCAGCGCGCCGTTCCCGCCGATGATGCTGCAGATCCTGATCGAGAACGCGATCAAGCACGGGCTGGAACCGAAGATCGCGGGCGGGCGCATCGACATCACGGCGAAGGTGGTGGGGGCAACCCTGAACGTCGACGTGCGCGACAACGGCGCCGGCTTCGACATGAAATCCAACGACGGCGTGGGCCTGGCGAATATCCGCGAGCGGCTGCATCTGTTGTACGGCAAGGATGGCGAGCTGGTGATCGAGGCGCCACCCGAAGGCGGCGCGCTGGCGTCGATCCGCATCCCCTACGCCATGATGGCGGCCTGACATGGCCAGTGCCCTGATCGTCGACGACGAGGCGCCGATGCGCGACCAGCTGCGCGCGCGGCTGCGCGAGGCGTGGCCGGCGCTGGACATCGTCGGCGAAGCGGCCAACGGTGTCGAAGCGGTGGCGATGGCCGCGGCGCACCAGCCGGACATCGTCTTTCTCGACATCCGCATGCCGGGCCAGAGCGGCATCGAGGCCGCGCGCCAGCTGTACAACCGCTGCCACATCGTGTTCGTCACCGCGTACGACCAGTACGCGCTCGACGCGTTCGAGCAAGGGGCGATGGACTATCTGCTCAAACCGGTGACGGCGGAGCGGCTGGCGACGACGTGCGCGCGGCTGCGCCAGCGACTGACGGCGCCGCCCGAGGATATCGGCCAGAAACTGGCGCAGCTGACGGCGGCGCTGCAGAACGGCGGCATCGGAATGGCCAAGCCGTCGTACCTGCGCTGGATCCAGGCCCAGGTCGGCGGCAGCCTGCGCATGATCAGCACGCGCGAGGTGCTGTTCTTCCGCTCCGACGAAAAATACACGCGGGTGCAGACGGCGCAGGCCGAACTGCTGATCCGCAAGACGCTGAAGGAGCTGGCGGACGAACTCGATCCGGACGAGTTCTGGCGGATCCACCGTTCCACGCTGGTGCGGGTCGACGCGATCGCCGCGGTAACGCGCGACATGCGCGGGCGCCAGATGCTGAAGGTGAACGGCATCGCCGAGGAGCTGGAGGTCAGCCGCAACCACGCGCACCTGTTCCAGCAGATGTAGGCAGCCTCCGAAAAAAGGCATACCATAGCATTTCGATCACAGCTTCGAGAGGAATGCCATGCCAGCGAACCCCGGCTCCACCGTCATTCCCTGCCTGCGCTACCGCGACGCGCCGCGCGCGATCGACTGGCTGTGCGCGGTGTTCGGCTTTGCGCGCCACCTGGTGGTGGAAGGCGAAAACGGCAGCATCGCGCACGCGCAACTGAACCATGGCGGCGGCATGATCATGCTGGGCTCGGCCAGCAACGAAGGCGCCTACGGCAAGCTGGTGGTGCAGCCCGAAGACATCGGCGGCGCCGAGACCCAGACCACCTACCTGGTGGTGGCCGACGCCGACGCCGTCTATGGCCGCGCGCTGGAGGCCGGCGCGGCGATCGTGATCGACATCGTCGACGAGGAGTACGGCGGCCGCGGCTTTACCTGCCGCGATCTCGAAGGCCACATCTGGAGCATCGGTACCTACGACCCCTGGCAGGAATAACCCCGAAGGAGCGATCATGGCACGCCCAATGCACTTTGAAATCCAGGCATCCGATCCACCGGTGCTGATGGATTTTTATTCCGAACTGTTCGGCTGGACCTTCAACAAATGGGAGGGCGGCGATTACTGGATGATCCACACCGGCCCGGACGATCAGCCCGGCATCAACGGCGGCCTGCTGCCGCGCCGCGGTGCGCCGCCGGCCGAGATGGCGGCCGTGAATGCGTTCGTCGTCACCGTCATTGTCGACGACCTCGACGAGCTGCTGGCGAAGGTCGGCAGCATCGGCGGCGGCGCATCCGTGGCGGTGCCGAAGATGGCGGTGCCCGGCATCGGCTGGCTGGCGTACATCAAGGACCCGGACGGCAACATCTTCGGCATGATGCAGCCCGACGGCAGCGCTGCCTGACCCGATTTTGAGAGTGCAAACAATGAATCCGGACGAAGAAGCGATACGCGAGTTGATCGCCACCTGGCTGCGCGCCACGCGCGACGGCGACGTCGAGACGGTGCTCGACCTGATGACGCCCGACGCGGTGTTCCTGGTGCCCGGGCAGCCGGCAATGCACGGTCGCGATGCGTTCGAAAAGGGCCTGCGCGGCATGCTCGCCACGCATGCGATCGAGTCGTCGAGCGAAATCGAGGAGGTCGTCGTCGCGGCCCACTGCGACTTCGCGTATACGCGCACGACGCTGTCGGTGACGATCACGTCGAAGCACGGCAACCTGCCGCTGCAGCGCACCGGCACCACGCTGTCGATCTGGCGCAAGTGCGAGGACGGCAAGTGGCGCCTGGCGCGCGACGCCAACCTGCTCGGCGGGCCCGGCTAGCCTAGCGCGTCAACCAGCGCGCGATCCGCCACCTGCATTGGCCGGATGCGGATGGTGTCGCGGTACAGCGGCGGCATCGCCTCGCACAGCGCGCGCAGTGCCGCCTCGTCGAGACGTGGCAGGACGTACTGGAACTGCGCGGGATTGTTTTTCGGCAGCGGGCCTTCCATGGTCGAGCCATAGGCGCCCAGGTCCATCACACTGTCGGCGCCGGCGCCCGGTCCGCGCGCGAAAACGAAGGTACCCTCCTTCGGATGCGCCAGGTAGCGCCGCACCGCTTCGCGCACGTCGGCGCCGGCGCCGAGCATCAGCTGGTAGCGCAGCTGCGCGTACTGGCGCGTGCATTCCATGAAAGCGGTGCAGATCGCCGATTGCGCGCGGCGGCCCGGCACGCACAGCAGCAGGTTGCCGAAGCCGTCGAGCAGCGCCGCGGCGTCGCCGTCGCCGCCCTGGCGCCGGTCCTGCGCCATCGCGGCGAGCAGGAACGGCGCCAGGCCGGCGTCGGGCGCATGCGGCGCGCAGCGGTAGGACAGCGCGTTCGGATACAGCGACTTGAGCTTGCGGACGATCGGGTGGCTCGAGGCCAGCGTGGCGGGGTCGCGCAGTTCGGCCTGCGGCAGGTCGCTGTTGAGAAAGGCCTGCACCTTGTCGGAGGTCGCTTCCAGCGCCAGCGAACACAAGGCCTGGGTCGGTTCGGCGATGGTTTTACCGATGAAAAAAGACTTCGCCGGCGCGCCGATGCTGTCGCGCGCGTAACCCGATGAGCCCAGCACGGCGGGGTAGAAGAAGCTGGCCGCGGCCTGCGCGCGCAGGCTTTGCGGCAGCGAGGCGAAGTCGCCACCGCCGTCGTGGTTGATGCCGGCTTTCGGGTCGTTGGCCGCCACCACCACGTTGAAGCCGGCGGCGAGGATGGCGCCGGCGCACATCGCGCACGGGTCGAGCGACGTGACGAGCGTGATGTCGTGCGGCTGCGGCAGCGCGCGGCCTTTGGCGCGTTCGGCGAAGTACCAGTCGATCAGCTGGCGCTCGCCGTGCGCGGTGGGGTCGAAGATCAGGTCGTCGCGCACGACGTTGTTGGGCAGCGACTTGAGCACGTTGCCATGCTGGTCGAGCAGCACGCCGCCGACGCCGAAGGTTCCCTGCGCCTTGGCGGCGATGGCCTCGGCGGCGGCAATCGCCACCGCGGCCTGCACGTCGATCGTCTTCTTCACCTTACTTTTTCAGGTCCCAGCCGCCGAAAGCATTGGGCAGCTGGCCGGCGGCGGTTGTCTCGAGCATGTCGCCCTTGAGGTTGGTGAGGATCACCGGCAGGTCGTTGCCACCCAATTCGAGCACCACCTGGCGGCAGGCGCCGCACGGCGCGATCGGGCCCTCGGTCGAGCCGATGACGGCCAGCGCGGTGAAGTCGCCCGGCTTGTAGCCGTGGGCGATGGCACTGAAGAAGGCGGTGCGCTCGGCGCAGTTGCACAAGCCGTAGGAGGCGTTTTCGACGTTACAGCCGCGAAACACGCGGCCGTCCTTGCATTGCAGGGCGGCGCCGACCTGGAAGTTCGAGTAAGGCACGTAGGCCAGTTCGCGCGCGGCGCGTGCTTCGTCGATCAATTTTTCGTAGTTCATGGTGCTCCTGCTTAAGGACGGATGGTGCGGTAGGTGACCGGATTCGGCGCCGGCCTGGCGGCGCCGACCTGGTAGGCAGCCTGCACTTCGCGGATCGCCTGCTGCGCGGCCGCTTCGGTGCGGGCGTGGACCATCGCCAGCGGCTGGCCGACTTCGACCTGCGCGCCCAGTTCGGCCAGGCCGGACAGGCCGACGGCGAAGTCGATGGCGTCCTCCGGACGGCGGCGGCCGCCGCCGAGGCTGACCACGGCGAGGCCGAGCGAGCGGCAATCGGTGGCGGTGGCGAAGCCCGCCTGCAGCGCCGGAACCGGCACGATGACCGGTGCCGATTCGAGGTAGGCGTCGGGGCGCTCGAGCAGGTCGGCGGGGCCGCCGAGCGCGGCGACCATGCGGCCGAAGCGTTCGGCAGCTTCGCCGGAGTCGAGGCCGGCCTGCAGCCTGGCGCGGGCTTCGGCGTCGGTGGCGGCGAGGCCGCCGAGGATCAGCATTTCGGAGCACAGCGCCAGCGTCACTTCGTGCAGGCGCGCCGGGCGCGAACGGCCGGTGAGGTAGTCCATTGCCAGCCGCACTTCCAGCGCGTTGCCGGCGACGGGGCCGAGCGACTCGTTCATGTCGGTCAGGATGGCCGAAGTGCGGGTGCCGGCGCCATTGCCGACGGCGACGATGCTCTCGGCAAGTTCGACCGATTTGTCGAACGTCGGCATGAAGGCGCCGGTGCCGACTTTGACGTCCATCACCAGCGCGTCGAGGCCCGCGGACAGCTTTTTGGAAAGGATCGAACCGGTGATCATGGCGACCGATTCGACGGTGGCGGTGGTGTCGCGAATGCTGTAGAAGCGCTTGTCGGCCGGCGCCAGTTCGGCGGTCTGGCCGATGATGGCGACGCCGACTTCGCGCACGACCTTGCGGAACAGCGCCGGATCGGGCACGGTGCAGTAGCCGGGGATCGAGTCGAACTTGTCGAGCGTGCCGCCGGTGTGGCCGAGGCCGCGGCCCGAGATCATCGGCACGAAGCCGCCGCATGCGGCGATCATCGGTCCGAGCATCAGCGAGACGACGTCGCCGACGCCGCCGGTGGAGTGCTTGTCGACGACGGGGCCGGGCAGGTCGAGCGAGCGCCATTCCATGACCTGGCCGGAATCGCGCATCGCCAGCGTGAAGGCGACGCGCTCGTCCATGCTCATGTCTTTGAAATAGACGGCCATCGCGAGTGCGGCGATCTGGCCTTCGGTGGTGGCGCCGGTGGTGATGCCGGCGACGAAGAACTGGATCTCCTGAGCGGTCAAGGCTTCGCCGTTGCGCTTCTTGCGGATGATTTCCTGATTCAAAAACATAAATTCTCGCTTTCAATAAAAAAACCGGGTCTGACCCCGGTTTCGGACCAGACCTCGATTCGTTCCAAAACCGGGGTCAGACCCAGGTTGTGCAACGTACGAAGCCGTATTGTTCCAGAACCTGGGTCTGACCCCGGTTTTGGAACATTACACGCCGTATGGGATCCAGACGTTCTTGACCTGGCTGGCGTGCGCCAGCACCGCGCGGCCGCCGGACTGCTTGGTGCTGTACCAGTCGCGGCCCTTGCCGCCGCCAACCCAGGTGCGCTTGAGCGATTCGGCCGACAGGCGCTCGACTTCGGCGCAGCCTTCGGCCGAACCGTCGTGGCGCCAGACGGCGTCGACGTCGGAGTGCGACGCCAGCGTGCGCGCCAGCTCGTCGGCACTGCCGGTGACGATGTTCAGGGCGCCGCCCGGCAGATCGGAGGTATCGAGCACCTGGTACAGATCGGTCGCGGCGAGCGGATACGCTTCCGACGGCACCGCGATGACGCGGTTGCCCAACGCCAGCGCAGGAGCGACCAGCGAGATGAAGCCGAGCAGCGGCGCTTCGTTCGGGCAGATGATGCCGATCACGCCGACCGGCTCGTTGAGCGCGACGGTGATGCCGTGCATCGGCGGCTGGTGCGCCAGGCCGTCGTACTTGTCGGCCCACGCGGCGTAGTAGAACAGGCGTTCGATCGATGCCTGCACTTCCTTTTCCGGGTTCTTCGCGCCGGTCATCGCGCCAAGGCGGGCGGCGAATTCGTCGGCGCGAATCGCCAGGTTTTCGGCGATGTAGTACAGCACCTGCGCGCGGTTGTGCGCGGTGGCCTTGGCCCAGCCGGACGCCTTGTGCGCCGCTTCGACGGCGTTGCGGATGTCCTTGCGGTTGCCTTCGCCGACGTCGCCGAGAAAGGCGCCGCCGGCGCCGTTGATGGCGCGGCTGTAAGCGCCGTCAGGGCGCGCCTGCTTGCCGCCGATGTACAGCTTGGCGGTGCGGTCGATGCCGAAGACGCTAGCCGATTCGGTGGCGCTGACTTTGCCCTTCGCTTCGACGACCGGAGCGGCAGGACGCGCATCTTCCGACAGCGCGGTCATGTACTCGTACATGCCCTCCTTGCCGCCCTCACGGCCGAAGCCGGATTCGCGGTAGCCGCCGAAGCCACAGGCGGCGTCGAACTGGTTGGCGGTGTTGATCCAGACAACGCCGGCCTTGATCTGCGGGGCGACGTCGAGCGCGAGGCTGATCGATTCGGACCAGACGCAGGCAGCGAGGCCGTAGACGGTGTTATTGGCCAGCTGGACCGCTTCGGCCGGGGTGCGGAAGCTCATCGCGACCAGCACCGGCCCGAAGATCTCGGCCTGCGCGACGGCGGCCGAGGTGGAGGCGCCGGTGATCAAGGTAGGCAGGTACCACGAGCCCGCGGCCGGCACTTCGCAGTTCGGCTGCCAGATGGTGCAGCCCTCGGCGCGCGCCGATTCGACCAGGCCGTGAATGCGCTGCTGCTGCACCGGATCGACCAGGGCGCCAACGTCCATCGACTTGTCGAGCGGGGAACCGAGGCGCAGGTTTTCCATGCGCGCGCGGACCTTGTTAAGGAAGCGCTCTTCGACCGATTCCTGGATCAGCAGGCGCGAACCGGCGCAGCAGACCTGGCCCTGGTTGAACCAGATCGAATCGACCAGGCCTTCGACGGCGGCATCGAGATCGGCATCTTCGAACACGATGAACGGCGACTTGCCGCCCAACTCGAGCGAGAGCTTCTTGCCGCTGCCGGCGGTGGCCTTGCGGATCAGGCGCCCTACTTCGGTCGAGCCGGTGAAGGCGATCTTGTCGATGCCCGCATGGTTGACGATCGCTTCGCCGACGCGGCCGTCGCCGGTGACGATGTTGACGACGCCGGCCGGCACGCCGGCCTGCTGGCAGATCTCGGCGAACAGCAGCGCCGACAGCGACGTGAACTCGGCCGGCTTGAAGACGATGGTGTTACCGGCGGCCAGCGCCGGGGCGATTTTCCAGGCCAGCATCAGCAGCGGGAAATTCCAGGGGACGATCTGCCCCACCACGCCCACGGCGCGGTAGTCGGCGAATTCTTCCGACTGCAGCTGGGCCCAGCCGGCGTGATGGTAGAAGTGGCGCGCGGCCAGCGGCAGGTCGGCGTCGCGCGTTTCGCGGATCGTCTTGCCGTTGTCGAGCGTTTCGATGACGGCGAACAGGCGCGCGTGGCGCTGCAGCAGGCGCGCCAGCGCGTACATCACGCGCGCGCGGCCATGGCCACCGAGGGCGACCCAGCCCGGCTGGGCGCGGCGCGCCGCTTCCACCGCGCGGTCGACGTCTTCGCTGCCCGCCTGCGTCAGCTGCGCCAGTTCCTTGCCGTCGGCAGGATTGGTGGAGGCGAAAGTGTCGGATGCCGGCGTCCAGGCATTGTCGATGAACAGGCCGAAACGGCGCTCGTGGCCGTCGAGCCACGCGTGCGCTTCTTTGGTGCTTTCGGGGGCTGGGCCGTAATCCATGGTGGTGAGAATCTCGTTAATAGTTGGCATGACGAATCCGATGACTTTTTATGGTTGCGCGTGGCGGTGGTTCGCCGAGTAATTGCCGGTGACATAGTGTTCGAGCTGGCGTTCGATGTCGGTCAGCAGGCTCGATGCACCGATGCGGAACAGGTGCGGCTCGAGCCACTCGCGGCCCAGTTCTTCCTTCATCAGCGACAGGTACTGCAGCGCGCTCTTGGCCGAGCTGACGCCGCCGGCCGGCTTGAAGCCAACCTGGAAGCCGGTCTGCTCGTGGTATTCGCGGATCGCGCGCACCATCGTCAGCGCGACCGGGATGGTGGCGTTGACGCCTTCCTTGCCGGTCGAGGTCTTGATGAAGTCGGAGCCGGCCATCATGCAGACCCACGAGGCCTTGGCGACGTTTTCCAGCGTGGTGAGGTCGCCGGTGGCGAGGATGGCCTTGACGTGGGCGTCGCCGCAGGCCTGGCGGTAGGCGAGCATCTCGTCGTACAGCGCCTGCCAGTTACCGTTCAGGACGTGCTGGCGGGTGATGACGATGTCGATCTCGGTGGCGCCGGCGGCAACCGACAGTTCGATCTCGCGGATCTTGGTTTCCATGCTGGCGAGACCCGCAGGGAACGCGGTGGAGACCGCGGCGATCGGCAAGCGGCCCTGCAGGATCTTGACGGCCGGGGTGATCATCTCGTGGTAAACGCAGACGGCGCCGGTCGACAGCGATTCGAGGCCGAGCGCCTGCATGATGTCGCTGCGCAGAGGGCGCATCGCCTTCATGCACAGGCGCTCGACGCGGCCTGGGGTGTCGTCGCCGCCGAGGGTGGTCAGGTCGATGCACTTGATCGCCTGGACCAGCCACGCGGCCTGGTATTCCTTCTTCACCGTGCGGCGGTTGGCCAGGCTGGCGGCGCGGCGGTCGGCGGCGTTGCGGTTGACCTTGATCTGGTTGACCCAGCCGAGATCGAGGCCACTGGCCTCATTGCGTTTGAATGCGGTAGGTTGGGTCATAGCAGCGGTGTTCCGTTGGAGAGAGGTTGGACGCCCAGGTGTTTGGCCAGCGTGGCGCCGATGTCGGAGAACGTGTCGGAGATCGGCAGCTCGCGCGGCGCCACGCCAGGGCCGAAGAAAATCATCGGGATGTGTTCGCGCGTGTGATCCGAACCTGGCCAGCTCGGGTCGCAGCCATGGTCCGCGGTGATCACCACCAGGTCGCCCTCCTTCAGTTTGACCATGAATTCAGGCAGGCGTTCATCGAGTTCGTGCAGCGCGTTCGAATAGCCGGCGATGTCGCGGCGGTGACCGAAGGCCTGGTCGAAGTCGACGAAGTTGACGAACGTGAGCGACTTGTCGCCGGCTTCTTCTTCGACTTTGAGCAGCGCGTCGAACAGCGCCATGTTGTCGACGCCCTTGACCACGCGCGAGACGCCTTGCGTGGCAAAGATGTCGCTGATCTTGCCGAGGGCGATGACTTCACCGCCGGCGTACTTGACGTGATCGAGCAGCGTCGCGCTTGGGGGCGGCACGGCGTAGTCGTGGCGGTTGCTGGTGCGGCGGTAGTTGCCGTTCTCGCCGAGGAAGGGACGCGCGATGACGCGGCCGATGTTGTACGGCTTGACCAGTTCGAACGCCGCTTCGCACATGGCGTACAGGCGCTCGAGGCCGAAGTGTTCTTCATGCGCGGCGATCTGCATCACCGAGTCGCCCGAGGTATAGAGAATCACCTTGCCGGTGGCGACATGCTCGTCGCCGTGCTTGTTGATGATTTCGGTGCCGGAGGCGTGGCAGTTACCCAGAAAACCCGGAACGCCGGTGATCTCCATCAGCTTGTCGGTCACCGCGGCGGGGATCGACGGCACGTCGCGCGGGAAGTAGCCCCAGTCGAACAGCACCGGCACGCCGGCGATTTCCCAGTGGCCGCTCTGGGTGTCCTTGCCGGTCGAGCGCTCGCTCGCGGCGCCGTATGCGCCGGTGAAGCCGTCGCGCATGGCAAAGCCTGGCGCCCACTCGCCACTGGCCTTGTGGGCGGCGGCGGCGAGGCCGAGGCGCTCGAGGTTCGGCAGCGACATCGGCTTGCCGCCGTCGGCGGCCCAGCTGGCAATGTGACCGAAGGTGTTGGCGCCGGCATCGCCGAACGCTGCGGCGTCGGGCGCGGCGCCGAGGCCGAAGGAATCAAGCAAAAGGATGAATGCACGGGACATGATTTTGGCTCGCTAAAGTTGTGGGGGCTCAGGCTTCGGCGCGCGCGGTTTCGGCGACGCCGGCGAGGAAGGCCAGGATCAGCGTGACCAGGTCCTTGGCGCCGATGGCGGCGTACTTCAGGGTCTGCTCGTGCGACAGCGGGAACGGCGACATGCCTTCGGCCAGGTTGGTGATGACGGAGACGCCGGTGACCTTCAGGCCGCAGTGACGCGCCGAGATCACTTCCGGCACCACCGACATGCCGACGACGTCGGCGCCCAGCTTGGCCATCATGCGGATCTCGGCGGCGGTTTCGAAGTTCGGGCCCGGGTAGGCGACGAACACGCCTTCGTGCAGCGTGATGCCCTTGGCGGCGGCGGTGTCCTTGACGAGGTTTCGGATGTCGCTGTCGTAGGCGTTGGCCATGCTGAAGAAGCGCGGGCCGAAGCGATCGTCGTTGGGGCCGATCATCGGGGTGCCCGGCAGCAGGTTGATATGGTCGGTCAGCGCGACCAGGCTGCCGGCGTCGACTTCAGGACGCAGCGAACCGGCGGCGTTGGTCACGAACAGCATCTCGCAGCCGAGCAGCTTGAGGGTGCGCACGGCCGACGTCATCACGCCCATGCCGTAGCCTTCGTAGAAGTGGCCGCGGCCCTTCATGCACACCACTTCGACGCCGGCCAGCGTGCCGCATACCAGTTCGCCGGCGTGGCCATGCACGGTACTGATCGGGAAGCCAGGCAGTTCGTCGAAGCCGATCGACACCGCGCCGGTCATCTGCTCGGCCAACACGCCCAGGCCGGAACCGAGGATCAGCGCCACGCGCGGCGCGAAACCAGGCTTGCGCGCGCGGATCAGGTCGGCGGCTTCAAATGGCGTGTTATTGGACATGCGGTTTTCCTTGTTGGGTGAGGATGGACGTGGTATCTGATGGATCGGCCGGCGGCGCGTGCGAGGCGGAAAGGTCGGCCTAGTATTATAACTATGCATTAATGGGGATATGTATGGCAAATACCATTTTTCTTACTTATTTATATTAAAATACTATAAATAGCCACGGCCAGTCGGCGCGTGCGAACGGCGGCATAGTCAGCGCCCGAGAGCGAATGCGATGGGCGATTGACACGGCTTAAACAAGTGTTTAACATTAAAAACAATTGTTTTATATTGGCGAAAATGTGAGCGAGCCCTCCAAGAAAGATCAGGTGTACGAACTGATCCGTGCAAATCCCTTCATCTCCCAACAGGAGTTGGCGGACCAGTTGCGTCTGTCGCGCTCGGCTGTTGCGGGACACATCGCCGGCCTGATTCGCGAGCGCCGCCTGCTCGGGCGCGCGTACGTGCTGCCGGGATCGCGCCCGATCGCCTGCATCGGCGCCGCCAACATCGACCGCAAGCTGCGGCCCGAAGCGCCGCTGGCGATGGGCACCTCGAATCCGGCACGCCAGCATGAATCGTTCGGCGGCGTGGCGCGCAATATCGCCGAGAACCTGGCGCGGCTGGGCGCCCCGGTCACGCTGACCACTGCGATCGGCGACGACGCCTCGGGCCGGGCGCTGCTGGCGCACGCCGAGGCAGCGGGCATCGACACCAGCTCCGCCCTGAAGCTGAGCGGCGCCTGCAGCGGCACCTACACGGCGGTACTCGACGCGCACGGCGAGATGGTGGTGGCGCTGGCCGACATGGCGCTGTACGACGCTGTCACGCCGGACTTCCTGGCAAGCCGGCGCCGCGCGCCGGCCGCATTGACGGTGGCGGACCTGAACCTGCCGGCCGAAACCGTCGCCGCCCTGCTGGCCGAGGCGACGGTCGACGGCGCCGCGTCGCTGGTGGTGGTGGCGGTGTCGCAGCCGAAGATGGCGCGCCTGCCGCGCGCGCTGCACGGCCTGCGCCTGCTGATCCTGAACGAAGGCGAACTGGCGGCGCGCGCCGGCACGCGCATCGACAGCGCGCGCGCGCTGGCCGCCGCTTGCGCCACGCTGCAGGCGCAAGGCGCGCGCGACGTCATCGTCACGCGCGGCGCGGCCGGCGTGTGCTACACCAGCGGCGGCGAAGTCAGGCAGCTGGCGGCGGCGCCGGCGCAGATCGTCGACGTCACCGGCGCCGGCGACGCCTTTGCCGCGGCGGTCTGCTGGTCACTGTTCCAGGGCAGCGACGACCTTGCGCTGGCATGCCGGCGCGGCCTGAAGCTCTCAAGCATGACACTGGCGAGCGAGCAGACGGTCTCCCCTGCCCTGAACGCGGACAGCCTCGTCGAGATCGACGACTTCGACACCGCGGCCGACGCGCCGCAGCCCTTCAACGCCCTCTACCAGGAATGATCATGCAGCAGTTTCTCTTGTTTTCGCCAGAAGTGGCAGCCGCCCGCGCGGCCGGCACCCCGGTCGTCGCGCTCGAATCGACGATCATCTCGCACGGCATGCCCTACCCGCAGAACGTAAGCACGGCGCGCGAGGTCGAGCAGGTGATCCGCGACGCTGGCGCCGTGCCGGCGACGATCGCGATCATCGACGGCAAGATCTGCATCGGCCTGTCGAGCGAGCAGCTCGAACTGCTCGGCGCCTCGCCCGACGCGATGAAGGTGAGCCGGCGCGACCTGCCGTTCGTCGTCGCGCAGCGGCGGCTGGGCGCCACCACGGTCGCGGCGACGATGATCTGCGCGCAGATGGCCGGCATCGCGGTGTTCGCCACCGGCGGCATCGGCGGCGTGCACCGCGGCGCCGAGACCAGCTTCGACATCTCGGCCGACCTGCAGGAGCTGGCGCAGACCAACGTGGCGGTGGTGTGCGCCGGCGTCAAGTCGATCCTCGACATCGGCCTGACGCTCGAATATCTCGAGACGCACGGCGTGCCGGTGATCAGCGTCGGCCAGGCCGACTTCCCCGCTTTCTTCACCCGCGAGAGCGGCTTTGCGGCCGACTTCCAGATGGACAGCGCGCTCGAGCAGGCCGCGTTCATCCACACCAAGTGGGCGATGGGCTTGCGCGGCGGCGTGGTGGTCAGCAATCCGGTGCCGGCGGCAGCGGCGATGCCGAAAGACGAGATCGACCGCATCACCGCGCAGGCGCTGGCCGAAGCCCAGCAGCGCGGCGTCACCGGCAAGGCCGTGACGCCGTTCCTGTTAGGCCGCATCAAGGACCTGACCGAGGGGCGCAGCCTGGCCACCAACATCGCGCTGGTCAAGCACAACGCGCTGGTGGGAGCGCGGCTGGCGCTGGCGCTGCACGACTTCCCCGGCATGAAGCCGGTCTGACCTGAACCGAGAGATAAGGGCGCCATGTCCATCGACCTGAAACAGCTTAAGTACTTCCTTGCGGTGGCCGAAGAAAAGAGCTTCAGCCGCGCGGCCGAGCGGCTGCACATCTCGCAGCCGCCGCTCAGCCAGCAGATCATGAAGCTCGAGAGCGAGCTTGGGGTGAAGCTGTTTGCGCGCACCACGCGCACGTTCGAGCTGACCGTGGCGGGCAAGGCGCTGATGACAGAGGCGTCCGACCTGCTGGCGAAGATGCGCATGACGATCGACACGATCCGCCAGATCGACCGCGGCGAAGTCGGGCGGCTGCGGGTCGGCATCGTCGGCTCGGCGATGTGGGGGCCGATCCCGAGCCTGCTGGAGGAATTCCAGACCAAGTATCCGCGCGTGACGTGGACGCTGCACGAGTCCGGGCCAAACGTACAGTACGAGGCGCTGCGCGCCAAGCAGATCGACGTCGGCTTCTGGCGCGAGCCCAAGCTCAATGAGGAAGAACTCAAGCACGACAACCTGCGCCAGGAGCTGTGCTTCCGCGAGAACGTGTGCGTGGCCGTGAACGAGCACAATCCGCTGGCCAGCAAGGGGCACGTGGAGCTGATCGACATCGCCGACCAGCCGATGCTGACGCTGGCGCTCGACAAGTCGGCGTTTCCGCGCTACCTGATCCAGTGCTGCATCGATGCCGGCTTCCAGCCGACGATTTTCCAGGAGGCGTCCGAGCCGCAGACCTTGCTGGCGATGGTGGGCGCCGGCCTGGGCGTGGCGCTGATGCCCGAGACCACCAGCCGGATCGGCTGGCCCGGCGTGATTTTCCTGCCGATCAAGACGGCGCCGCCGTCGGCGAACTTGTATATCGCCTACACGACGCAGGACGACGCGCCGGTGGTACGCGCCTTCCTCAACATCCTCAACCCCGCCGCCGCCGACGACATCTAGGAACGTTCCAAAACCGCGGTCAGACCCAGGTTCTGCAATTTTAAAGTTGCAAAACCTGGGTCTGACCCCGGTTTTG
>JAZKFW010000096.1:0-16975 GCA_040386255.1 Pseudomonadota bacterium | reverse complement strand
TCCAGATTTTCGACAGGAACACGTCGCCATAGCCGATGCCGCCAGGCGCGCTGCCCGGCTCGGCGCCGGCGTGGCCGGCAAAGTTGGTCGCGATCGTCACGGTCAGCACGCTGCCGGCGCGGGTAATGGTCGCGCCCTTGATGTCGTAGGTGCTGTTGCCGATGACGTCGCCGTAACCGTGGCCGTCAGCGCCCCAGTAGCCGTTGACGCCGACGTCGCTGATGCCGCCGGCGTGGGCGCCGGACATGACGAACGCGACGCATCCCGCGATCAACACGCTAAACAGGTTTTTCATTTGGACGATCCCTTATTCTTTTGGTCTATTTAAGCATTAATCATGCCTAAAATAAACAATTGTTTAGAAACATGGACTTAGAAAATATGGAATCAGGGTGCGCGAGGGGAGTGTAAGAAATCCTGACACGCCGACCGAGAATAGCTTGTCTATAGGAAAAATATTGCTACTGGGCTGCATCCATGCCAACATTCGACATGAATAAACGCACAACAATATTCGGCCAAGGCATGTTGCACTTGCACAACAAACGTTTCCTTCGCGGCGCCCTGGCGGCCGCGGTCATCATGTCGGTCCTGACCGGCTGTGATGCGGAGTCGCACGCGACGATGTTGTCACAGGCAAAGCAATACCATCAGAAAGGCGAGTTGAGCGCGGCCGTGATCGTGCTGAAGAATGCGGTGGAAGCGGTCCCCGATCATGGCGAGACGCGCTACGAACTGGCCACGGTATACCTCGACACCGGCGACGGCATCAGCGCCGAGAAGGAAATCCGCATGGCCCTCAAGCATGGCTATCGCGGCGACCTCGCGCTGCCGGTGCTGGGCAGGGCCTTGCAGATGCAGGGCCAGTTCCAGAAAGTGCTCGATGAAACCGCCGCCGAATCGAAGGTGAAGCACGGCGCCGAGCTGCTCAGCGTGCGGGCCGATGCGCTGCTGGCGCTCGGCAAGCACGCCGAAGCGAAACAGATCTATCAGTCGGTGCTGGCCAGCGCGCCGGCATTCACGCCGGCACTGATCGGGATGGGCCGGGTGGCGGTGCTGGCGCGCGACGTCGACAGCGCGGTCACCTTCGCCGACCAGGCGCTCGCGGCCGCACCGCGCAACACCGATGCGCTGTTGTTCAAGGGCGACCTGCTGCGCGCCCAGAACCGGCCCCAGCAGGCGCTCGCCGCCTACGACCAGGTGGTGGCGCTCGCGCCGCAGCACCGTTCCGCCCATATCGAAAAAGCCTACCTGAAAACCGCGATGGGCAAGTTCGAGTCGGCCCAGGCCGACCTCGACGCGGCGCGCAAGCTGGCGCCCGGCAGCGTGCTGGTGAGCTACACGCAGGCCTTGCTGGACTTCTCGCAAAGCAAGTACGCCGGCGCGCAGGAGGCGATGCAAAACGTGCTGCGGGTGGCGCCCGAGCACATGCCGAGCGTGTTGCTGGCCGGCGCAATCAGCCTGAACCTCGGTTCGCTGCACCAGGCCGAACACCATCTGCGCCACTATCTCGAAAAGAACCCGGACAACCTGTATGCGCGCAAGATGCTGGCGTCGACGCTGCTGCGCAGCGGCCACACGCCGGACGCGCTGAGCGTGCTGGCGCCGGCGCTGAGCGATCCGCGCCAGGACGTGCAGGTGCTGGCGCTGGCCGGCGAATCGTACATGCAGGCGCGCGACTTCACCAAGGCTGCCGAGTTGTTCGAAAAGGCCAGCGCGATGGATCCGAAGGCGGCCAAGCTGCGCACCTCGCTGGCATTGAGCAGGCTCGGCAAGGGCGACCAGGCGCAGGCGGTCAGCGACCTGCAACTGGCCACCACGCTCGACGCCACATCGCCGCAGGCGGGCATCGCGCTGGTGCGCACCGAGCTCGGCTTGCAGCGCATCGACAATGCCTACGCCGCCGTGATCGCGCTGGAAAAGGCGCAGCCGGACAACGCCGCCGTGCAGGACTTGAAGGGGCTGGTCCATGTCGGCAAGCAGGACCTGGCCCAGGCGCGCGCCAGCTTCGCCAAGGCGCTGGCGCTGCAGCCGTCGTATTTCCCGGCGGCCGCGAACCTGGCCCAGCTCGAGCTGCGCAATAAGAAGCCGGCAGCTGCCCGCCAGCACTTGCTGGCGTTCCTGGAAAAGAACCCGACCAACATCGACGCGATGACCGCGCTGGCGTCGCTGTCGGCGAGCGACGGCAAGAAGGAGGAGGCGACCAAATGGCTGGAGCAGGCCAGCGCGGTGAATCCGAACGCGATCGCGCCGGCGGTGAACCTGATCGGACAATACCTGCAGACCGGGCTCAACCAGAAGGCGCTCGACACCGCGGCCAAGCTGCAGGTGGTTCATCGCGACAATCCGGACCTGCTCGACCTGCTCGGCAAGGGGCAACTCGCCAACGGCGAAAAGGAGAACGCGCTCGACACCTACAAGAAGCTGGCGGTGGCGTTGCCGCGCTCGGCGCACGCGCAGATGCAGGTGGCGGCGCTGCACCTGATGATGAAGCGCAGCGCGGCGGCGGAAGAATACCTGAAGGCCGCGCTGGCGATGCAGCCCGATTTTCCGGCAGCCCAGCTGGCGCTGGCGGAACTGTACGTGCGCAAGGGCTGGAACGAGCTGGCGCTGATGACGGCGGCGAGCCTGCAGCGCAACCACCCGAAGGCGGCCGCGGGCTTCCAGCTCGAGGGCGACGTCAACATGGCGCAGGGCAAGCCGGCACTGGCCCTCGACGCCTATGAGCAGGCGATCGCTTTCAGCAAGACGAGCGAGTTGACGATCAAGGCGGCCAACGCCTTGCGCGCCGCCGGCAGGCAGGACGAGGGCGGCAAGCGCCTGGCGGCGTGGCTGAAGCAGCATCCCGACGACGTGCGCGTCCAGTTGTACAAGGCAGAAACGCTGCTGGCCGACAAACAGTACAAGCCGGCTGCCGAGCATTTCGAAGCCATCCTCAAGCGGCAGCCGGACAATGTGATCGCCCTGAACAACCTCGCGCTGGCCTACCAGCAATCGCAGGACGCGCGGGCGACGGCGGTGGCGGGGCAAGCGTACAAGCTGGCCAATGACGAGCCGGTGATCATGGACACGTACGGCTGGATCCTGGTCGAGCAGGGCGACACCGCGCGGGGACTGCCGATCTTGCAGCGGGCAAGCGCCAAGGCCCCGCAGGCGCGCGACATCCGCTACCACGTGGCGATGGGCTTGTTCAAGGCCGGCGACAAGGCGGCCGCGCGCAAGGAACTCGACGTCCTCCTGGCCGGCAACATGAAGTTCGCGCAAGCCGAGGAAGCGCGCGCGCTGCTCAAACAGTTGCAGTGAGAATTTCTGGTTTTTTGCTTTTAAGCGGGTACGATCTCCAGCACGATCTTGCCGACGTGCGCGCTCGATTCCATCAGCGCGTGTGCCTGCGCGGCGTCGGCCAGCGGGAAGGTCCGGTAAATCACCGGCTTGATCTTGCCGGCCTCGAGCAGCGGCCAGACGTGCTGGCGCAGTTGCGCCGCGATCTTCGCCTTGAACGCCTGCGGCCGCGGCCGCAGAGTCGAGCCCGTCAGCGTCAGCCGGCGCCTCAGGATCTGGCCGAGCGGCACGGTCGCCGTGGCGCCGCCAAGCAGGGCAATGAACACCAGACGGCCATCGTCGGCCAGGCAGCTGATTTCGCGCGGCACGTAATCGCCGGCGACCATGTCGAGGATGACGTCGACGCCTTTGCCGCCAGTCTCGGCCTTGATGACGTCGACGAAGTCTTCGGTCCGGTAGTTGATCGCGCGGTCGGCGCCCAGCGCTTCGCAGGCGCGGCACTTTTCATCCGAGCCGGCGGTCGCGAATACCTTGTGCCCGCGCGCTTTGGCCAGCTGGATCGCGGTGACGCCGATGCCCGACGAGCCACCTTGCACCAGCAGCGTTTCGCCGTCGGCAAGGCCGGCGCGGTCGAACACGTTGCTCCACACCGTGAAGAAAGTTTCCGGCAACGATGCCGCCTCCAGCACGCTCATGCCTTTCGGCACCGGCAGGCACAGCGCGATCGCCGCGCTGCAGTATTCGGCGTAGCCGCCGCCCTGGACCAGCGCGCACACCATGTCGCCGGCCGCAAAGCCGCTGCCGGCCAGGTCGCCGCCGACGATCTCGCCCGCGATTTCGAGGCCGGGAATGTCGGAGGCGCCCGGCGGCACCGGGTAGTTGCCGGTGCGCTGCAGCACGTCGGGACGGTTGATGCCGGCCGCATGCACCCTGATCAGCACGTGGCCCGGGGCCGCTTCCGGCATCGGCCGTTCGCACAGTTGCAGGACATCGGGCGGGCCCGGCTGGGTAATTTCGATTGCGCGCATGCTTGATTCTCCCTGGTTCGATCACCAGAGCATACAAGAGCCCTGGTCACCGCGTTGCCCGACTGGCAAAATTGCCCGCTAGCGCAGTTCGCCCTCGCCAGCAATCATCACCGCGGCGGCATACAAATCGGGTGCGATGCGCGTCGGCACCCGGCGCGGTCCGAGCCGCCATTCCTTTTCATGGCCGTTGTCGACCAGCAGCGTGCGGCAGCCGGCGCGATTGCCCGCCTCGACGTCGTGCAGCGTGGCGCCGACCATCCATGAGCCGCGCAGATCGATGCCCAGTTCCGTCGCCGCCGTCAGCAGCATGCCGGGACGCGGCTTGCGGCACAGGCAGCGCGTGGACGAGCCTTCGGGATCATGGGTGCAGTGGTAGAACCCTTCGAGCGTCAGGCGCTCGCGAAACAGCAGGTCGCCAAGCCGGTGCGCCACCGCGGCCATGACGTCGGCGCCGTCCGGTCGAATCCAGATCGGCGCCTGGTCGCTGACGACGACGAAGCGGTAGTCGAGCATGGCCAGCAGCCGCAGCGCCGCCGCGGCGCCGCTCCTGAGCGTGAAGCGGCGCGGACCGGCGGCTTCGTCGACCAGCGTGCCTTCCTTGTCGAGGATTATCGCTTTCATCGCTCAGGCAAAGCGGACGCGGTACTTGATGGCGCCGAGCATCCGCCAGAACACCGCCAGCGGCGGCATCAGCGCCGAGGTCACCAGCATGTCCGCCACGTGCGAGACGCTGGTGGCGTTGCCGCGCAGCCGCTTGATGCACAGCATCGCCGTCAGCACCAGCCAGGCGCCCCAGCCGGTGACGGCGAGGATTTCGTGGCTGAGGGCAAGGCCGGCGATGCCGGCCACCAGCGCCGCCAGCACGGCGTAGTCTTCCCAGCAGGGCAGCCGGCGGATTTTCTTGCGGTACAGCTCGGGATGCTTCTTGTAGAGCAGGGCGTCGAAGCTGATGCGGTGCAGCTGGAACAGGCTGGCGCCCCACGGCGCCGGCCGTACCGGATGCACCACCACCGCATCGGGCGCGCAGGCGATGCTGGCGCCCATCTTGATCAGGCGGAAATGGAAGTCGCTGTCTTCGCGCCAGCCGGCGCGGAAACGCTCGTCGAAGCCGTCGAGCGCTTCGAGCACGCTGCGCCGGCAGAAGCAGTTGACGGCGACGAATTCGGACGATTCGTCAGCCGATTCGGCATCCGCTTGATCAGGACTGGCGGCGCCACGGCGCGGCGTCGGCGTTTCGACGCGGCCGCACAGGACGTCGGTGCCGGCGTCGAAGGCGGCCATCGCCTGCGTCAGCCAGCCGGTGGCGGGCACGGTGTCGTCGTCGGTGAAGGCGATGATGGGCGCGCGGGCGCCGCGCCAGCCGCGGTTGCGCGCGGCGGCCGGCCCGTGCGCGCCGTCGTTGGCGACATACACCAGGCGCGGACCGCGGTCGAGCGTGCGCGCGCGCCAGCCGGCCAGCAGCTGCAGCGTGTTGCGGCTGGGCTCGTCATCGACGACGATCACTTCGTAGGCGCCGGCCGGGTAGTCCTGGCGCGTCAGGGCGTCGAGGCTGCGGTCGAGCAGGTCGAGCCGGCCGCGCGTGGGCACCACCACCGACACTTCGATCGTGACCGCGTCAGCGGTATTTACTGGTGTCGACGGCATGGCTCCCCCACGAACGCTACCTGATGTTCATGGTTGGATTGCGCCGGCGGCGCGGCGGTTCCTACGGAGCGGCGCGGGTTGAACCTGCGTCAAGTGCGCGCGCCGGCGGCGCCTGCACAAACTTCGCGACCGCGTCCACCGTCGGCGCCAGCGTGCGCAGCGGCGCGGCGAACGAAGCGACCAGGGTGGTGTGGCTGACGCTGTCGTAATAGACTTCGTCGACCGGCGCGCCGGCCGCGCGCAGCCTGGCTGCCAGGCCGCCGGTGTTGCGCACCGGGTTGACCAGCTTGTCCTCCTGCGCGGCGATCAGCAAGGCCGGCAGCCTGGTTGCGCCGACGTGGTTGATCGGCTGCGAGTCGACCGGCGTGTTCGGGAAATGGAACACCGGCCGCGCGGTCGGGTTGACGACCGGAAGAAAATCGTAGGGCCCGGCCAGGCCGATCCAGCCGCGCAAGGCGGCGGGGGCGCTGCCCTGCTTGCCGAGCCAGCGAGGATCGAGCGCGAGCATGGCGGCATTGTAGGCGCCGGCACTGTGGCCCATCACGAACAGGCGCGCCGGGTCGCCGCCGTAGCGCGAGATCTGGCTGGCGGTCCACGCCACCGCCTGCGCGGAGTCGTCGAGGAAATCGGGGTAGCGCACTTCCGGATACAGCCGGTAGTCGGGAATGACGACGACGATCCCGCGCGCGGCGAGGGCGCGGCCGACGAAGGCGTAATCGGCCCGCTGGCCGGTAGTCCAGTTGCCGCCGTAGAAAAACACCACCACCGGCGAGGCGGCGGTGGCATTGGCGGGCCGGTAGATGTCGAGCTTGTTGCGCGCGCCCGGTCCGTAAGCGATGTCGACGGTGCTGTCCGACCCGTTGCCGGGCGTCAGCGCGTTAAGCGCGCGCAGTGGCGAGCACGCAACCAGGCCAACCAGCACGACGACGCTGGCGCCGATGGCGAGCCAACTCAAAGCTGGCGCGCGTTGAAGGTGTCGCACTGCTCGAACTGGCCAGTTTCGATGCCTTTGTTGAACCAGCGCACGCGCTGCGCCGAGGTGCCGTGCGTGAACGAATCGGGCACGACGGTGCCTTGCGACTGGCGCTGCAGCGTATCGTCGCCGATCGCCGTGGCCGCGGTGAGGGCCGCTTCGACGTCGCCTTTTTCGAGGATGCTGCGCGAGCGGTTGGCGTGGAAAGCCCAGACGCCGGCGAAGCAGTCGGCCTGCAGCTCGAGCCGCACCGAAGCGGCGTTGGCCTGGCGCTCGTTGCCGCCCTGGCGCACCGCGGCTACTTTCTCGTCGATGCCGAGCAGGTGCTGCACGTGGTGGCCGACTTCATGCGCGATGACGTAGGCCTGGGCGAACTCGCCGGTCACCTTGAAGCGCTGCTCCATCAGGCGGAAGAAGGCGAGGTCGATATACACTTTCTGGTCGCCGGGGCAATAGAACGGCCCGGAAGCACTTTGGCCGGTGCCGCACGCGGTCGCGGTGGCGCCGGTAAACAGCACCAGCTTAGGCTTGACGTACTGCGCGTTCTGGGCGCGGAACAGCTCGCTCCAGGTGTCTTCGGTATCGGCCAGCACGGTCGAGACGAACCTGGCCTGGGTGTCGGACGCGGGCGGGCGCTGCGCCGGAGCTTGCTCCTGCTGCACCGGTACGGCGCCGCCGCCGCCGCTCAGCATGTTGATGATCGTCATCGGGCTGACGCCGAGGAAGTAGGATCCGACCAGCGCGATGGCGATGGTGCCGATGCCGATCGAACGTCCGCCAAAACCAAACCCGCCGCCGCCGCCACCGCCGCCGCCGTCGCCGCGGCGGTCTTCTACGTTATCGCTCTCGCGGTTGCCTTCCCATTTCATATGAATTTCTCCTGCTGTTCGATTGATGAGGTGTATTTCTTTTGCTAACAATATACCCGCTTACCCAGAATCGCAGCGCTACGTTGGCTGCGTCACGGAAATAGGCCAGCCGGTTCCATTGTCCGATTCATGAGCACGGCTCATGGCCGTATGTCGAATAAGCAGCCTTATCAAAGGACGGCGCCCGCTTTACAGTAACGGCAACATAAAACGAAGGGGAAATATGGCTACCAAACAAGGATCGGAAGGCGGCCGCCGCGGCTTTCTGCTGGCGGCGGGAAGCCTGGCTGCCACGCCGCTGGTCGGGCACGCGGCCGCGCAGGCGTCGCCTGCAAAAGCAGTCCCGGGCGCAATGGCACGGCGCAAGCTGGGCAAGCTCGAAGTGTCCAGCATCGGACTCGGCGTCCAGAACATGAGCCGGACTTACCAGACGACGGTGCCCAGCCGCCCCGAGATGCACAACATCATCCGCAGCGCGTTCGAACGCGGCGTGACGTTGTTCGACGCCGCCGAGGCGTACGGGCCGCACGAGGTCGAACGCATCCTCGGGGAAGGGGTGGCGCCGTTTCGCAACCGCATCGTCATCGCGTCCAAGTTTGGCTGGAACATCGATCTCGAGACCGGCAAGCGCCTGCCGGGCCTGAACAGCCGGCCGGCCCACATCAAGCAGGCCGTCGAAGGGATGCTGAGTCGCCTGAAGACCGACCGCATCGACCTGTTGTACCAGCACCGCGTCGATCCCCGGGTTCCCATCGAGGACGTCGCCGGGGCCGTCAGCGACCTGATGAAGGAAGGTAAGGTCTTGCACTGGGGACTGTCGGAAATGGGCTTGAACACGCTGCGCCGTGCCCACGCGGCGTTGCCGGTCAGCGCGGTGCAGAACGAATATTCGATGCTGTGGCGCGGGCCGGAAGAGAGCGTCATTCCGCTGTGCCAGGAACTCGGGATCGGGTTCGTGCCGTGGAGCCCGCTGGGGGTGGGCTTTCTGACCGGCGCCATCGATGCGAATACGCGGTTTGCCGACGGCGATATCCGCAGAATCGAATCGCGCTTCTCCCCGGACAACCTGCCGCACAACCTGACGCTGGTGGAACTGCTCAAGACATGGGCGGCGAGCAAGCAGGCCAGCCCCGCTCAGATCGCTCTGGCGTGGCTGCTGGCCGGCAAACCGTGGATCGTGCCGATTCCGGGCACCACGCAGATGGCCCACATGCTGGACAACGTCGGCGCTGCAACGATCCGGTTGTCGGCGTCGGAAGTTGCCGAGCTGAACCGGTCGGTGGCGGCCATCCGGATCCGCGGTGCGCGGCTGCCGGATGCGGTGCTCGCCTTCTCCGGCGTCGAAGCGCCGGCAAAGTAAGCCTAGTCCGGCGTGCCGTCGGAGCGGCGTCCGACATTGCTCTGCAGGTCTTGCCGGTTCGGATTTTCCGGCGGCTGGTTGACGGTGTTCGACAGGCCGGTGTCGTCGTCCATCTTCTGGTCGGCGGCCAGGTGGTGGCCGGCGGGACTTTGCGGATAGCTGCCGGCGGCGTCGTTCGACTCGTGTTCGCGGGCCAGCCCATCGCGCTTGGCGGTGACGTCGTCCTGCGAGCCGGCGCGCGAGGACGACACGTCGAGCTCGTTGCCGCCGTTGTCCGACTGGTTGTTGTCCTGGCTACGTTGATTCGAATTCATGATGTTTTCCTTTGACTGGATGAAACGCCGCGCGGTCTGCCGGCCAGTATCAGATTGCCATATTGCAGGTTTGTTACCGAATGTAGAATAGGAATAGCGACCGTATCCGTGTAGGACACACACTGACGGGAGCCTTCCCGGGCGGCTTTGTTTATTTTTCGCATTTTCTGTCGCCTGTTGTCCTACAAAGTCGGCTGCTCCTGTCCTATACCCTCATCCATCCTCGCTGCATAAGATGATTTCACCCGGTCGCTCAACGGCGCCTCGCCGGAGGAGGGATCGGGCATCGACCTGTCGCAATCGCGGCGGATTGAACAGATGAGGGAGGTTCACCATGGCTTCAAGTAATCAGGGTAACCAAGGCAACAAGCAGAGCGGCAACCAGGGCGCAAGCCAGGGGGGCGGTACCAAGAATCGCGGATTCGCATCCATGGATCCGGCCCGTCAGCGCGAAATAGCCAGCGAGGGCGGCAAGGCAGCACACCAGAAAGGCACGGCGCACGAGTTCACGTCCGAGGAAGCACGCAAGGCCGGCAGCATGAGCCACGGCAACCGTCAATCGGCCGAAGCCAGTTCGCGTAGCAGCGAGCGCACCAGCACCAAGACGGAGCAGGGCGGCAGCAAGCAAAGCGAGCACGGCGGCGGCAGCCGCAGCGGCAGCGAAAGCGGCCACGAAAGCAGCGACAAGTCCGGTTCGTCGGGCGGTTCCAAGAAGTGATCCTCGTCCATCGGCTGCCGGCACCGACGCCGGCAACCCGGGCCAGGCGAGTCACACGGCGGGGAGCGAAAGCTCCCCGTTATTTTTTGCCATTCCCACTTCGCTTTTCGCCCAACAGCCAGAATGGATGGGGTAGAATCGTCGCGCCTTTCAATCTACCCTGGGGAATTTCGTGGTGAAACAAGCGGTTATCCGTCAAGTCAAAAGCATGTCCATGTCGTGCGATCCGGTTGGCAATCTGCTGCTGGTCAAGTTTGCTTACCAGGGCGGCAAGGACTCCGGTGTGTTCATGCCGGCGTCGATCGTGTTCTGGCTGCTCCATCACCTGCCGGTCAACCAGGATCCCAACCTGCAGCAGCCGCCGGCGCCGCCAATGGTCTACCAGCAGGACTGGGACGAGGCCGTTACGCCGCGCGCGCTCAGCGTGCAGTGCAGGCAGTTCAAGGATGCGATCCGCATGACGATCGAACTCGACCGCAAGCCCGGCCTGACCGTGCTGATGGACCGCGCGAACGTCGAACTGATGCGCCAGATTATGGAACACTACCGCGGCGACCTGATCAACCTCGACGCCTGAGGCGGCGCGCCCGGTCCTATCGGCGGGGCCTGAAATGCGGGTATCATGCTCATCTTCGTGAACCCGTTTTTCAAGGATAGCCCATGCCCATCAAAATCAGCCAGCTGTTCGACTCCGGCGCCATCGACGTCGTGGCCGCCGACAGCGCCGCCCGGATCGACCTGAACCTGCGCAGCGATTCGCACGCGGACATCCACCAGTGGTTCCACTTCCGCCTGCAGGGCGCGCGCGGCGAGGCGTGCACGATCCGCTTCCTCAACGCCGGCCAGGCCACCTACCCGAAGGGCTTCGAGGGCTACCAGGCGCGCGCCAGCTACGACGGCGAAACCTGGTTCCAGGTCTCCACCAGCTTCGACGGCCAGGTCATGACGATCAGCCACACTCCTGAACTCGACAGCGTCTACTACGCCTACTTCGAGCCGTACTCGTGGGAGCGCCACCTGCGCCTGCTCGGCGAAGTGGCCGAGAACCCGCTGGCGCGCGTTACCGACATCGGCAGCACCGTCGACGGGCGCGACATGAACCTGGTGGTGGTGGGCGATCCGAAGGCGAAGAAGAAAATCTGGGTCATCGCGCGCCAGCATCCGGGCGAGACGATGGCCGAATGGTTCGTCGAAGGCATGCTCGACGCCTTGCTCGACGACGCCAACCCGGTCGCCCGCAAGCTGCTGCAGCGCGCCGTGTTCTACGTCGTGCCGAACATGAATCCGGACGGCGCCTACCGCGGCAACTTGCGCACCAACGCCGCCGGCGCCAACCTGAACCGCGAATGGATGGCGCCGTCGCTGGCGCGCAGCCCGGAAGTGCTGTGCGTGAAGAACAAGATCCACGAAGTCGGCTGCGACATGTTTTTCGACATCCACGGCGACGAAGCGCTGCCGTACAACTTCGTCGCCGGCAACGAGATGCTGGCCGACTTCACGCCGGAGCGCGCCGCCAGGCAGAAGGCCTTCGTCGACCAGTACATGGCGGCCAGCCCTGACTTCCAGAACGTCTACGGTTATGCCGCCAGCAAGTACAACGAAGACATGCTGACGCTGGCGTCGAAATACATCGGCCACACCTTCAAGTGCCTGTCGCTGACGCTCGAAATGCCGTTCAAGGACAACGCCGACTTGCCGGATGCCTACACCGGCTGGAACGGCGCCCGCAGCAGCGAGCTCGGCGCGGCGATCCTGCAGCCGATCCTGCTGTCGCTGGACTGACCGTGGGCGTCGAGATCGAGCGCAAGTTCGTCCTCAGCGGCGACGGCTGGCGTGCGCTCGGCGAACCGCTGCTGCTGCGCCAGGGCTACCTGTCGTCCGATCCGGCGCGGGTGGTGCGGGTGCGGGTAGAAGGCGAGCGCGCTTTCATGACCGTCAAGGGCAAGAGCGTCGGCGCCACCCGCGGCGAATGGGAGTATCCGATTCCGCTGGCCGACGCCAACGAGCTGCTCGCGCTGTGCGAGCAGCCGATCGTCGAAAAATACCGCCGCCGCATCGACTTTGCCGGCCATACATGGGAGGTCGACGAGTTCCTCGGCGCCAACCAGGGTCTGGTGGTGGCCGAGATCGAGCTCGACTCCGAAGACCAGCAATTCGACAAGCCGGACTGGATCGGTGCCGAAGTCACCGACGACCCGCGCTATTTCAATTCCGCGCTGGTGCGCCATCCGTTCTCCCACTGGTAGGTTTGCCATGACCACATCCCGTCGCGCCGCCTTGCGCGTGTGCCTTGCCGCCGTACTCTTTCCGGTTGCCGTGCATGCCGCCGAGCCGCAGTATTTCCCGCCGCCCGGCGACTGGGCCAGGAAGACGCCCGCCGAAATGGGCCTGAATCCGGCGCTGCTGGATGCTGCCGTGGCCTACGCCAAGGCGCACGAGACCACGCGCGCGCTCGACTTTTCCGACCAGGAGCGCACCTTCGGTGCGCTGCTCGGCTCAATGCCGACGCGCCGCGCGCATACCAACGGCCTGGTGATCTACAAGGGTTTCGTGGTGGCCGAGTTTGGCGACACCGCGTTCGTCGACCCGGCCTACTCGGTGGCCAAGAGCATGCTGTCGACGGTTGCCGCGGTGGCGCAGCGCGACGGCAGGATCGGCAGCCTCGACGAGCCGGTGCGCAAGCGCGTGCAGGAGGGCTACGACACGCCCCGCAACGCCGGGGTCACATGGCAGCATCACCTGCAGCAGGAATCCGAATGGGAAGGGTCGATGTGGGGCAAGCAGCATGATTTCGTCGGCGCCGCCGCCTTCGGGCAGGGCGAACGCAAGCCGCGCGCGCTGCAGCAGCCCGGCACGTTCTACGAGTACAACGACGTGCGCATCAACCGCATGGCGCTGTCGCTGATGCGCGTGCTCGACAAGCCGGTGCCGGACGTCTTCCAGGATGAAGTGATGGGGCCGATCGGCGCCTCGAATTCGTGGAAATGGGTGCCGTACCACAACAGTTACGTCGACCTGGGCGGCAAGCGCGCGGCGTCGGTCAGCGGCGGCACGCGCTGGGGCGGCGGCATGTGGATCAATTCCTGGGACATGGCGCGCTTCGGCTACCTGTGGCTGCGCGGCGGCGCCTGGGGCGGCAAGCAGATCGTGCCGGCATCCTATGTCAAGGCCGCGCTGGCGCCAAGCGGCAACGGCCCCGACTACGGCTACCTGTGGTGGCTCAACACCAAGGGCAAGAACTTCCCGGGCCTGCCGGCGAATGCCTACGGCGCGCTGGGCGCCGGCAGCAACACGATCACCGTGTCGCCCGACCACGACCTGGTCATCGTCTGGCGCTGGCATGCCGGCAACTCTGCCGAATTCGTCCGCCGCGTCATCGAGGCGATCCCGGCTCGCTGATCGGTGCGCCGGATTGCCGGCATCCGTGACACACTGGGTTCTCCGAATGCTTACCTGGAGGACGCGATGGCGCTGACACTGAGCTCGACCGCATTCGACGCTAACGGCCCGATCCCGCCTGTCTACACCTGCGACGGCAGCGACGTCTCGCCGCCGCTGGCGTGGTCCGGCGTGCCGGACGGCACCAAGAGCCTGGCGTTGATCGTCGACGATCCGGACGCGCCCGATCCGGCGGCGCCGCAACGCACCTGGGTTCACTGGGTGCTGTACAACATCGCGCCCGATGCGACCGGCCTGGAGCAGGGCGGGCGCCGCCTGCCGGACGGTACGCAGGAGGGCAGCAATGACTGGAGGCGCACCGGCTACGGCGGGCCCTGTCCGCCGATCGGGCGGCACCGCTACTTCTTCAAGCTGTACGCGCTGAACGTGGAACTGCCTGTGCTGGCGCCAGCTACCAAGCACGAGCTCGAACAGGCGATGCAGGGCCACGTGCTGGAGAAGGCCGAACTGATCGGCACCTACCACCGCGGCTAGTGCTGTCGTCCTCGCGAACGCGGGGACCCCATGTCGATGGGTTGCCGAAGGCATGCGCTTTCACCGCGCCGCGAAAATTGGATCCCCGCTTTCGCGAGGACGACGTGCGACTGGCGCGTGCCGAAGCTTGTACCAAGGCCAAAAAAAGCCCGGGTTGCCCGGGCTTCGTTTTTAGTGGAAGTGCTCGCCGCCGGTCGGCGTGTCCTCGGGCATTTCGGCGTGCACCAGTTCGCCCGCCGGGTCGGCGAACAGCGGCGCGCCGCAGTCGTCGCAATATTCGGCGACGAAGTGTTCGCTGTGCTTCTTGACGTGGGTGATGCCGGCCTCGTTCAGGTGCGCGAGGATTTCATCGAGCGGCGCCTTCTGCTCTTCGATGCCGGCGATGCCCGCGTTGATCAGGCCTTCGACCGGGGTGCCGTCCTCGTCTTCCTGGCCGTACAGCGGCCAGACGATGCCATAGATGACGTCGGCGGTCTGGCGCAAGGTGAAGGCGACGCGGTATTCGTCGATCTGGCCTTCGGCCGCCTCTTCGCCGAAGCCGGCCACCACCGCGCGCAGGTCGGACGGTTCGACCGCCAGCGTGTTGGTCAGGTAGTGGACGGCGGCGCGGATCGACACCGGCCGGATCAGCTTGTCCGCTTCGCGGCAGGCGACGTAGTACGCCTCCGGCAGCAGCAGCTCGATGCCGCAGCCGGGCAGCAGGCGCGCGATGTTCGGCGTGGCCTGCTCGCGCCACTGCTCCAGCGCGTTGGCGCGCTCGACGGCGAAATTGACCTGGTGCTGCGGCTCCTGCCAGCGGAACAGCGGCGCGCCGAGCGGCGCCACGACGGCGATCAGCAGGTAGCGCGTGTCGGCCAGGAACGGCGCCGTTTCCGGCGGCCGCGCGGCCGGCTTGATGGCGCTGCCCTTGAAGGCGGCCTGCGCCAGCTTGTGCGTCACGGCGTACGTTTCAGCGTGAGTGCGCGGCAGCTGGTCGATGGCGAACAACGTCGGCGCCATCGCCATGCGGGTGCCTTCGGCCAGCAGGTGCGCCGAGAAGTGCGCCGACAGCGTCGAGGCCAGCTCGGCAGGAATCGGGCCGGAGCCGATCGCAAAGCGGGTCCAGGCCAGGATCGGCGCCGCGACCAGCAGCGCCTGCCAGCTCGTTTCGACGCCGTCGACCAGGTCGACCATGACGGACGATTCGCTGACTGCCTCGACCGCTTCCATCAGCACGTCGTAGCCGTTCAGGTCGTCCTTGAACAGGGCGTTGAGCACGGTGTCGACGGTGTCCTGGTGGCCGGTCTTGAGCAGCTTCTGGAGCTGCGTATCCAGCTGATGTTCCCAGGCCCGCTCTTCGATGCGGCTGGCAGCTTGCGCGATGGCCATGGAGAAACTGACGAGCCGTTGGCTGTCGACGGACAGTTTGTGGGAGGGATCTTTGGGTGGACGACGCATGGCGCTGGTAGGATCTTTATAAATGGTATGAGCTGGCGGTCATCGGGAAGAAAGCCGCCCTCATCACCCGTATTGTAGTTGATTCGGCCACAGACCATGAACACGGCGCAAGCAGGGGCGAAAAAAAACGCCGGACGTATCCGGCGTTTTTGTGCGCTTCCTGCGAAGCCGCAATGACGACGTGCTATCTTGCCGTATTTACGCGGCCAGCAGCTGGCGCAGCACGAACGGCAGGATGCCGCCATGCTTGTAGTAGTCGACTTCGATCGGGGTGTCGATGCGCAGCAGGACCATCACCTGCTGGGTCTCGCCATTGGCGCGGTGGATCACCAGCGTCGCCAGCTGCTGCGGCTTGATCTCGCCTTCCAGGCCCACCAGGTCGAACGTCTCGTTGCCGACGATGCCCAGCGTCTGCACGCTGTCGTCGCCGATGAACTGCAACGGCAGCACGCCCATGCCGACCAGGTTGGAGCGGTGGATGCGCTCGAACGAGCGGCAGATGACCGCCTTCACGCCCAGCAGCTGGGTGCCCTTGGCGGCCCAGTCGCGCGACGAGCCGGTGCCGTATTCTTCGCCGCCGAACACCATCGTCGGCACGCCGTCGCCGACGTACTTCATCGCCGCGTCGTAGATCGACATCTGTTCGCCCGACGGCTGGTGCACCGTGATGCCGCCTTCGACCGCGGAACCGTCGGCCTTGGCCGGGATCATGCGGTTCTTGATGCGCACGTTGGCGAAGGTGCCGCGCATCATGATTTCATGGTTGCCGCGGCGCGAGCCGTAGGAGTTGAAGTCTTCCTTCATCACGCCGTGCGCCTTCAGCCACTTGCCGGCCGGGCCGTTTTCCTGGATCGAGCCGGCCGGGGAGATGTGGTCGGTGGTGATCGAGTCGCCGAACACGCCGAGCGCGCGGGCGCCGTTGATGCCGGTGGCGGCCGCTTTCGGGATCATCTCGAAGTCGCCGAAGAACGGCGGCTCGGCGATGTAGGTCGATTCCGGCCAGTCGTAGACCTGGCCCTCGGTGGTGGTCACTTTTTCCCACAGCTTGCCCGGTGCGCCCTTGACGTCGGCGTAGTTGGCCTTGAACACTTCCGAGTTCATCGCGTGCTTCATCAGCGCCGACACTTCTTTCGAGGTCGGCCAGATGTCGCCCAGATAAACGTCGCGGCCGGCGGCGTTCTGGCCGACAGGTTCCGTCATCAGGTCGCGCGTCATGTTGCCGGCGATCGCGTAGGCGACCACGAGCGGCGGCGACGCCAGGAAGTTCGAACGGATGTTCGGGTGGATCCGCGCTTCGAAGTTGCGGTTGCCCGACAGGACGGCCGAGGCGACGATGTCGTTGTCGATGATCGCCGTGTTCATTTCAGGCGTCAGGTCGCCGGCGTTGCCGATGCAGGTGGTGCAGCCGTAGGCGGTG
>JAZKFW010000095.1:0-32885 GCA_040386255.1 Pseudomonadota bacterium | reverse complement strand
CTTTCATCAAACGCCCACACTTATCGACTGTTAATTTTTAAAGAACTTATTCGGTACTGCCTGCTGCTCAGTGATGAAGCGTTGTGTTCATCAGCAGCGAAGGAGGAAGAGTATGAAGCGTTTCGCTTATTTCGTCAACCTCTTTTTTTCTACCGCGCCGTCGTTTCCGACGTCCCCAAAGCTCGTTTTTGATAACCGTTTCATCGGGGAGGCGAACTATAGCAAACCGCAATGCAGCTTGGCAAGGATTGATTTGCAGAGCTCACTTAATTCAAAGCAGCCAGTCGATCGGCATCCAGGACATGACGCGCACGCCCAGCCTGCGCCAGAAGCTGGTGCCCGGTTCGGTGTCATGGCGGATCGCGACACCCTGCTGGTCCTCGATCCAGTATATCGAGCCGTCCGGCGCCAGCTTCACTTCGTAGGCGCGCTGGGCCAGGCCGCCGTCGAGCGTCGCCTTCAGCTGAAGCGCCATCGCCGGGCTGTCGATCAGGAAGCCCATTTCCGTATTCAGGTTGATCGAACGGGGATCGAAATTGAGCGATCCGATAAACATCCGCGCGCCGTCGACGGCAAACGTCTTGGCATGCAGGCTGCTGCCCGAGGAAATCAGGGGACCGGGCCGCCGGCTGCGATCCTCCAGCGGCCAGCTGCGGCGCATTTCGTACAGCCTGACGCCGGCCTGCAGCAGCGGCGCGCGCCACTTGCCGTAGCCGGCATGGACGGCGCCGACGTCCGTCGCTTCCAGCGCATTGGTCAGCACGCGCACTGCCACGCCGCTGCGCGCCAGCGCGACCAGCTCCGCCGTGATCGCAGGTCCGGGCACAAAATACGGCGCCACCAGGTCGAACTCGCGCGCCGGCGTGCCAATCAGCTGGCGCAGCTGCGTCTCGACGCCGCTGTCGGGCGGTTCGCGTTCGAGCGCCTTGGCCGGATCGTCGCTGACCAGCCGGGTGGGCGCCCATTCGAGCGGCAGCGTTTGCCCCGCCAGGCCCGGCAGCAGCGGCGAGGCGCGCAGCGCCACCTGATAGGCCTGCGCCGGCGGGCCGGCATCGACGTCGGGCGCTTCGCGCCGCACCGCCGCCGCGTCGGGTTGCGGCTCCACGATCAGGTGCAGCGGGTAGGCCGAGGCGCTGTTCCAGTAGCGGTCGAAGTCGTCCGACACCGGCTGCACCACCGCGCCGATCGCCAGCACGTCGAGGTCGGCGAACAGCGTGTCGCCAGCGGCGTCGAAGTACTTGTCGCCGATGTTGCGCCCGCCGATGATGGTGACCATGCCATCGGCGGTGAACGACTTGTTGTGCATGCGCCGGTTCAGGCGGCCGAATTCGGTGAGGTAGCCGAGCAGGCGCAGACGGCGCAGCGCGAAAGGATTAAACAAGCGCACTTCGATGTTGGGATGGGCGTCGAGCAGCGCCAGCGTGGCGTCGATGCCGGAGGTGCCGAAATCGTCGAGCAGCAGGCGCACGCGCACGCCGCGCTGCGCTGCCGCGCGCAGCGCGTCGAACAGCAATGCGCCGCTGATGTCGTTACGCCAGATGTAATACTGGACGTCGAGGCTGCGGGTGGCGGCATCGGCCAGCACCGCCCTCGCCGTAAACGCGTTGCGGGCGTCGAGCAGCCCGTACACGCCGGATTGCCCCGGATGGGCCGCCACCAGCGGCGCCACTGCCCGTCCGAGCGGCGTCGATGCGGTATCGGTGAAGGCGGTGGAAGCGACGCGGCTGTCCAGCGCGGGCAGGCGCGCGCACCCGCCCAGCGCGAGCGCCAGTATCAGTGCCGGGGAAAGGAACCAGCGCATGCGCGTGGCCGGCCCGGCAGGTATTACAGGCCGCTGAAGTCGGGCGGACGTTTCGCCAGGAAGGCCGCCATGCCCTCCTTCTGCGCCGGCGTGCCGAACGCCGCGTGGAAGTAACGGCGCTCGTAGCGCACACCTTCGGTCAGCGTGGTCTCGAAGGCGCGGTTGACGCTGTCCTTGATCGCCATCGCCACCGTCACCGACATTCCGGCGATGATGGTGGCCGCGGCCAGCGCTTCCTCCATCAGCTTGTCGGCCGGGACCACGCGCGACACCAAGCCGGTGCGCTCGGCTTCAGCGGCGTCGATCATGCGCGCGGTGAGCAGCAGGTCCATCGCCTTCGCCTTGCCGATGGTGCGCGGCAGGCGCTGGGTGCCGCCGGCGCCGGGCGTGACGCCGACCTTGATCTCCGGCTGGCCGAAGCGCGCGCTGTCGGCGGCGATCAGGAAGTCGCACATCATCGCCAGCTCGCAGCCGCCGCCGAGGCAGAAGCCGGCCACCGCGCCGATCACAGGCTTGCGGATATTGAGGATGTGCTCCCAGTTGCGGCCGATGTAGTTGTTGGGATAGGTATCGGCGTAGGTATATTCGGCCATGGCGGCGATGTCGGCGCCGGCCGCGAAGGCCTTTTCGCTCCCGGTCAGGATGATGCAGCCAATGTTGCTGTCGGCATCGAACCGATGCAGCGCGTCGCCCAGCTCGTTCATCATGTTGTCGTTCAGCGCGTTCAGCGCCTTCGGACGGTTCAGGCGGATCACGGCGACGCGGCCGTGGGTTTCGATCAGCAAATCTGCATACTGCATGGGCTACCCCTGTATTGGTTATAGGAACGTCAATAGCTGGATTGTAGCCCTTCCGGCTGGCAGGTCAACGGCCAGGGTCAGGCTTGGGCTTCGGCTTCGGCTCCGGCGCCGGCACCGCCACCGGTCCGACCGGCGGCGGCATCACGATCGGCGGCCGGGGCTCGGGCTCGGGCGCCGGCTGCGTGTTGACGCAGCCGGCCAGCGCGAAGGCGACGGCGCCCGGCGAAACGAGTAAACTGCGGCGAGTAGCTAACATAAGGATGGGTATGTGGATTTTGATGGTTGAAGCGGCAGTGGCGCTGTTCCTGCTGGTATTTATCGTCTGGTGGACGATGTATTCGGGGCCGAAGGCGACGGACGACGAGCAGGAGGCAATCGAGCCGCCCAAGGCCGACAAGCCGGACCGGCTGGACGGCCCGCAGCCCTGACTAGTGCAGGGTGCGCGGCAGCGACAGCACGAATTCCGGGATTTTCGCTTCGAAACGGTGTCCATCTTCGGCCACGCAGAAGTATTCGCCCACCATCGAGCCTTGCGGCGTCGCCATCTGCGTGCCGCTGGTGTATTCGAACTGTTCGCCGGGCTGCAGCAGCGGCTGATGGCCGACCACGCCCAGACCGCGCACCTCTTCGACATGGTTATGGGCGTCGGTGATGACCCAGTGGCGCGAAATCACCTGCGCCGCGACGGTGCCGGTGTTCTTGATCGTGATCGTATAGGTGAACACATAACTGGTGCGTTCGGGATCGGATTGCTCCGGCAGGTACTGGGTCCTGACAGTGACAGTCAATTCATAGGGTGCCATGGGGTTTCCTTAGTGAAGCTATTATTGTTCGAGCAAGGTTCATCATACATCGCACCGCAAAACGGCGGGCCGGGCGCGGCCGTCGCAGGCAACAGCGTAAAATAGCGGATCTTATTTTTCATAACCTGCGCCCCGCCATGACCACTTTCCGCATCGCCCCCAGCATCCTGTCCGCCGACTTTGCCCGCCTGGGCGAGGAAGTGCGCAATGTCGTCGCCGCCGGCGCCGACATCATTCACTTCGACGTAATGGACAACCATTATGTTCCGAACCTGACGATCGGACCGCTGGTGTGCCAGGCCATCCGCCCGCACGTGCAGGTGCCGATCGACGTCCACCTGATGGTCAAGCCGGTCGACCGCATCATTCCCGACTTCGCCAAGGCGGGCGCCAACATCATCACCTTCCACCCCGAGGCGTCCGAGCACATCGACCGCACGCTGCAGCTAATCCGCGACAACGGCTGCAAGGCCGGCCTGGTGTTCAATCCAGGCACTCCGATGCACTTCCTGAACCACGTGATGGACAAGATCGACATGATCCTCATCATGTCGGTCAATCCCGGCTTCGGCGGCCAGTCGTTCATCCCCGAGGCGCTGAAAAAGATCAGCATCGCGCGCCGCATGATCGACGAATCCGGGCGCGACATCCTGCTCGAAGTCGACGGCGGCATCAAGATCGACAACATCGCCGCCGCCGCGGCAGCGGGCGCCGACACTTTCGTCGCCGGCTCGGCCATCTTCGGCCAGCCCGACTACAAGGGCGTGATCGACGCCATGCGCGCCGAGCTGGCCAAGTCGGGCCGCTGACGCGGCGGCTGGCAAGCGCTAGGGGGCGACGGTCGAGAGCCGGTAGCCGACGCCCGTTTCAGTGAGAAAGTAGCGCGGCTGGGCCGGATCGTCTTCGAGCTTGTGGCGCAAGTGGCCCATGTAAATGCGCAGGTAGTGGCCGTCTTCGGCATGCGACGGCCCCCAGACCGAGCGCAGCAGCTGCGGGTTCGTGACCACCCGGCCGGCGCTGCCTGCCAGCGCAGCGAGCAGGCGATACTCGGTCGGCGTCAGGTGCACCCTCACGCCCCCCTTCGATACGCTGCGGTCTTTCAGGTCGACCGTGACGTTACCGAACTGCACCTGCCCCGCCTTGTCGATTCCGGGCTGGCGCTGTCGCCGCACCGTGGCCCTGACCCTCGCCTGCAACTCGCCCACGCTGAACGGTTTGGTCAGATAATCGTCCGCGCCCGCATCGAGCGCGGTAATCTTGTCGGCCTCGCCGGTGCGTGCCGACAGCACGATGACAGGAACACTCGACCATTTGCGAAGATCGCCAAGGAAGTCGATGCCGTCGCCATCGGGCAAGCCCAAATCGAGGATGATCAGGTCCGGACTACGCGTCCCGGCGTCGCTCAGGCCACGCTGGGCAGTGGCGGCCTCGTGCACGTGCCAGCCCTCTTCCTCGAGGGCCGCGCGTACAAAACGGCGAATCTGCGGTTCGTCTTCAACCAGCAGCGCAAGTGGCGCAGTGTCGTTCATGCCGTGTTCCGTGCTTCCATTTCGAGGTCCGGCGCTGGCGGCGGCTGCCCCAGCGGCAGCGTGATTATAAAGGCGGCGCCGCCAAGCGCCGACCTGGCGTAACCGATCGTGCCGCCGTGCGCCTCGACAATCGCACGGCAGATTGCCAGGCCCAGGCCAACGCCGCTGCTGGCCGATTCGCGCTCGCCGCGCGAAAACTTTTCGAACATTTCCTCCTCCCGCCCGGGGGCGACGCCCGGGCCATCGTCGGCGATGGTCAGCGTCGCCGACGCTGCATCGAGCGCGGCGCAGATGTCGATGCGGGAACCGGATGCGGTATATCTCGCAGCGTTTTCCAGCAGGTTGCACAGCACCCGCTCCAGCAGGACGGCGTCAAAGCGTAGCAGCGGCAGATCGGCGGGAATATCGACCGTCACGACATGGCTGCGCAGCGCCGCGGCCGTCAAGCGCAAGGCCGTGCCGACGGCCTCCTCGATCTGCTGCCATTCGAGGTGCAGCTGCACCGCGCCGCTCTGCAGGCGGGCCATGTCGAGCAGATTCGCCACCAGGGCGCTCATGCGCAGGGCTTCGCCATGCAGTCCTTGCGCCAATTCAAGCTGGGATGCCGGCAAAGGCGGTTTCGCCCGCGTGAGCGATTCGGACAGCCCCACCAGCAACGTCAGCGGCGTACGCAGGTCATGCGAGAGCGCGGCGAGCAAGGAATTGCGAAGGCGTTCCGTCTCCATGCTCACCAAGGCGCCCTGTGCGACCTCGATATAGTGCACCCGCTCGAGCGCGATGGCGGCGAGCGCGGCGAAGGTATCGAGCTGGGTGCGTTGTTCCGGAATCAGTAGCCAGCGCTGCTGTTCAGGCTCGATCGCCAGCACGCCGCGCGTGCGCATCGGCGCCACCAGCGGCAGGTAGAAGAAGCGGCTCGCCGGCAAGGTGTCGGTACCGAAACCGGCGCTGGCGGCGTGATCGTAGGCCCATTGCGCGATGCCCAGATCTGGCGTGCCGGCGCCGTCGCCGCCAGCCGGCGCCTGCAACCGGCCATCCAGGTCGGGCACCAGCAAGATCGCCCGCGCGCGGAAGGTGCGCTGGATGAAGTCGCGGGTGGCGTCGAAGATCTGCTCGGTCTGCAGGGCGCCGGAGAGTTCCCGTGCGAACTCGTACAGCGCGCGCGAGCGCCGTTCGCGGTGCGCCGCGACGTGCGCCTGGAATCGCAGCCCGGCAGTCAGGTGGCCGGTAGTCAGGCCCACCGCGAGCATGACGCCGAACGTGATCAGGTACTGCAGGTCGGACACGGCGAACGAGAATCGCGGCGCGACGAAGAAGAAGTCGAAACAGGCAACACCGACACACGTTGCAACGACCGAGGCGCCGCGGCCCAGGCGTACGGCAATCAGCACGACCACCAGCAGAAACAGCATGGCGATATTTGCCAGGTCCAGGTAGGGCAGCAACGGCGTGGCCAGCAGCGCCATCGCCAGGCTGCTGGCCGCGGCGATGCAATACGACAGCCACCGGCGCTTGCCTGCCATGACCGCCTGCGCCATCGGCCCTTGTGCTGGCGCCGGCGCGACCGCATGGCTGGCGTCGCCGATTTCAACGAGGTCGATATCGGGCGCCATCGCCGTGACGCGCCTGGAGTGCGGGGTCCGCCACGGCCACGTCTTGTGGCCGCGCGCCATGACGACCTTGGACAGGTTGTGCTCGCGCGCGTAGTCGACAATGGCGGCGCCGATATCGCTGCCGGCAAGCACGGCCGTGGTGGCGCCGAGCTCGCCCGCCAGCTTGAGTGTGAGCAGCGTGCGTTCGCGTCGTTCGGCCGGCAGGCGCTGGAGCTGCGGCGTTTCGACATAAATCGCATGCCAGTCGGCGCCCAATTGTCCGGCAAGACGCGCGGTGCTGCGCACGACGTGTTCGTTGCCGGGCCGCGGGCCGACGCAGGCGAGCAAGGCGCCCGCGGTTTTCCAGACCGTGTCGATCGACTTTTCCACGCGGTAGGCGCGGACGTCGTCTTCGATGCGGTCGGCGGTGCGACGCAAGGCCAGTTCGCGCAACGCGATCAGATTACCCTTGCGGAAGAAATTCCTGGAGGCGCGCTCGACCTGGGGAGCCTGGTACACCCTGCCGCTCTTCAGACGCGCCAGCAGCTCGTCCGCAGGCAAGTCGACCAGCACCACTTCGTCGGCGGCGTCGAAGACGCTATCGGGAACCGTTTCAGCGACGCGGATGCCGGTAATGCCGCCGACCACGTCGTTCAGACTTTCCAGATGCTGCACATTGACAGTGGTAAACACATCGATGCCGGCGTCGAGCAATTCCTCGACGTCCTGCCAGCGCTTGGGGTGGCGCGAGCCGGGCGCGTTCGAATGCGCCAGTTCGTCCATCAAGATCAGACCGGGCCGCCGTGCCAGCGCCGCGTCGAGGTCGAATTCGCCAAGCGACTTGCCCCGATAATCGAACATCTTGGCGGGCAGCAGCGCGAGTCCCTCGAGCAGGGCGGCGGTCTCGGCACGCCCGTGCGTCTCGATCACGCCGATCAGCGGCGCGTGTCCCTCGGCCTGCAGCTTGCGGGCCGCAGCGAGCATGGCGTAGGTCTTGCCAACCCCTGCCGACGCGCCGAAATAGATACGCAAGCGCCCGCGCGCGTCCTTGCGCTGCTGGCTCTGTACCTGGGCAAGCAGCGCATCGGGATCGGGGCGCTGGCTGTCATTCTGAAGCATCGGCTCAGTTCTCCGGCACGGTTAGCGGTTGACTGGCGCCTCGGCATCGAGCGCCAGGTTTACAGTGAGCACGTTCACCCTCGCTTCGCCGAAAAACCCCAGCCTCTGCCCGACAGTATGCGCCGATATCAGGGCCTCCACACGGGCCAGCGGCAGATTGCGCGCCGCGGCCACCCGGCCGGCCTGGTAGCGCGCGGCGGCCACGCTGATCTCCGGATCGAGTCCGCTCGCAGACGTTGTCACGAGATCAACCGGCACCGGCGCGGTATTGCCCGGGTCGGCATCGCGTAGCGCGGCAATCCGGCCCTTGACCGCATCGACCAGTGCCGGGTTGAGCGGGCCCTGGTTGGCGCCGGAACTGCCGCTGCCGTTGTTGGGCATCGGGCTGGTGGCCGACGGCCGGCCCCAGAAGTAGCGGGCCGATGAGAAGGATTGACCAATCAGGATCGAGCCGACCGGTTTGCCATCGCGCAGCACCAGGCTGCCTGACGCCTTGTCGGCGAAAGCAAGCTGGCCAATACCGGTCACTGCCAGGGGATAAAGCACGCCGACGACCAGCGTGAGCGCGCCGAACAGCACGAGGGCGGGACGCAGAGTGGATTTCATGACCGTGTTCCTTTATACGAGGTGAAGGACCGACAACACCATGTCGATCAATTTGATGCCGACGAAAGGCAGGATGATGCCGCCCGCACCGTAGATCAGGAGATTCCTGCGCAGCAGAGCGGCTGCGCCGATGGCGCGGTATTGCACCCCCTTCAGGGCCAGCGGAATGAGCACGACGATGATCAGGGCGTTGAAGATCAAGGCCGACATGATGGCCGAATCCGGGCTGGTCAGCTGCATGATGTCGAGCGCCTTCAGCTGCGGATAGGTGCCGACGAACGCTGCCGGAATAATCGCAAAGTATTTGGCGATGTCGTTGGCGATCGAGAACGTCGTCAGCGAACCGCGCGTCATCAGCATCTGCTTGCCGATCTCGACGATCTCGAGCAGCTTGGTCGGATTCGAATCGAGGTCGACCATGTTGCCGGCCTCCTTGGCCGCCTGCGTCCCGGAGTTCATCGCCACGGCGACATCGGCCTGGGCCAGCGCCGGCGCGTCGTTGGTGCCGTCGCCCGTCATCGCCACCAGCCTGCCCTGCGACTGGTAGTCGCGGATCAGTTTGAGCTTGTCCTCCGGCGTCGCCTCGGCCAGGAAATCATCCACGCCAGCTTCGGCGGCAATGGCGGCAGCGGTCAGCTTGTTGTCGCCGGTGATCATCACCGTCTTGATCCCCATGCGGCGCAATTCGGCAAAGCGTTCCTTGATGCCGCCCTTGACGATATCTTTCAGCTCGACCACCCCCATCACGCGGCCGCCGTCCACCACCACCAGCGGCGTGCTGCCACGGCGCGCCACGTCGTCGACCAGGCGCGCCATTTCCGCCGGATACGGCAGTCCCAGCGCCTCGACATGCTGGCGTACCGAGTCGGCAGCGCCCTTGCGCACCTGGCGCGCGCCGATATCGACACCGCTCATGCGCGTGTTGGCGCTGAACGGAATGAACACTGCGTGCAGGCTGGCCATGTCGCGCTCGCCGATACTGAACTTTTGCCGGGCCAGCACAACGATCGAGCGGCCTTCCGGCGTTTCATCGGCGATCGAGGCCAGTTGCGCGACGTCGGCCAGTTGCTGCTCGGCGACGCCAGGGGCCGGGAAGAAGCCCGCCGCCTGGCGATTGCCCAGCGTGATGGTACCGGTCTTGTCAAGCAACAGGACGTCGACGTCGCCGGCCGCCTCGACCGCGCGGCCGGAGGTGGCGATCACGTTCGCGCCCATCATGCGGCTCATGCCGGCCACGCCGATTGACGACAGCAGCGCGCCAATGGTGGTTGGAATCAGGCACACCAACAGCGCAATCAATACCGTGATGCTGACCGGGGAGCCGGCGCCGGCCGCGGCCACGCCGAACAGCGAGAATGGCAGCAGCGTCACCGTCACGATCAGGAACACGATGGTCAGCGCCACCAGCAGGATCGTCAAGGCGATTTCATTCGGCGTCTTCTGGCGTTTCGCCCCTTCCACCATCGAGATCATGCGGTCCAAGAAGGTTTCGCCGGGATTGGCCGAAACGCGCACCACCAGCCAGTCCGACAACACGCGCGTGCCACCGGTCACGGCTGAAAAATCGCCGCCGGACTCGCGGATCACCGGCGCCGATTCGCCCGTGATGGCGCTTTCGTCGACGGCGGCGACCCCTTCGACGACTTCGCCGTCGATGGGAATCACATCGCCCGCCTCGACCAGTACCGTGTGGCCCTTGCGCAGGTCGGCGCCCGGCACCGGCAGCCACGTCGTTCCATGTTTCGGCGTCGCCAGTTTCTTTGCCATGACGGTTTGCTTCAGACCGCGCAGCGACGCGGCCTGGGCCTTGCTGCGTCCTTCCGCCAACGCCTCGGCGAAATTGGCGAACAGCACCGTGAACCATAGCCACACCGCCACCGCGAGGATAAAGCCGCTGGTGGCGCCCGCCGACGCGTTGGCAACTGCCCTGAAGTACATCAGCGTCGTCAGGATGCTGCCGACATAGACGACGAACATGACGGGACTGCGCGCCTGCGTGCGCGGGCCGAGCTTCATCAGGGCGTCGATCATTGCCGGCCAGATCAGGCTGGCATCGAACAGCGTCAGCGTCGGACGCGACGTTGCGACGGGAGGTAGGTTTTTTGCTTGAGACATCGTGAACTCCGTGGCCATTGGTGGTTACTTGCTGTAGAGCTGCAGGTGTTCGGCCACCGGTCCGAGGGCCAGGGCGGGAACGTAATTGAGTACGCCGACGAGCAGGACGACCCCGACCAGCAATCCGACAAACATCGGCCCGTGGGTCGGCATGGTTCCAGGATTGGCCTCCAGGCGCGGCTTGGCGGCGAGCGCGCCGGCGATGGCCAGGATTGGCACGATCACCGCGAAACGCCCGAACCACATCGCAATGCCTAGCATGGTGTTGTAGAACGGCGTGTTGGCGGACAGGCCGGCGAAGGCGCTGCCGTTATTGTTGGCGGCCGAACTGAAGGCGTACAGCACCTCGGAAAAACCGTGCGCGCCCGGATTGGCGATGCCGGCCTTGCCGGCGCCGAGCATGACGGCCAGCGCCGTTCCGCCCAGCACCAGCACTGGCGTGATCAGGATGGCGATCGAGGTCATTTTCATTTCGTAGCTCTGGATTTTCTTGCCCAGGTATTCCGGCGTGCGGCCAATCATCAGGCCGGCGATAAACACCGCCAGGATCGCGAACACCAGCATGCCGTAGAGGCCCGAGCCGACGCCGCCGAAGACTACCTCGCCGAGCTGCATCAACAGCATCGGCACGGCGCCGCCGAGTGGCGAGAACGCATCGTGCATGGCGTTGACTGCCCCGCACGAGGCAGCGGTGGTCACCGCGGCAAACAGCGACGAGGCCGCAATGCCGAAGCGGGTTTCCTTGCCCTCCATGTTGCCGCCGGCCTGCAGGGCGTTGCTGCTCTGGTCCACGCCAAGGGCCGCCAAATGTGGGTGGGCAACCTGCTCGGCGCCCATCACCATCAGGGTGGCGGCGACAAAGATCAGGCTCATCGCCGCCAGCACGGCAATCCCCTGCCGCACGTCGCCGACCAGGCGTCCGAAGGCAAAGCACAGCCCGGCAGGGATCAGGAAGATCGCCAGCATCTGCGCAAAATTGGACAGCGGCGTCGGATTCTCATAGGGATGGGCCGAATTGGCATTGAAGAATCCGCCGCCGTTGGTGCCGATCAACTTGATCGCCTCTTGCGAAGCGACCGGCCCCATGGCGATCGTCTGGGTGCTGGTGGCAACGCTGTGCATGACCGCCTTGCCGTCGGCGCCCATCAGTGGCTGGCCATCGTTACCGGTTGCCGGCATCGCGTAGGTGACCGGATCGATCAGTTCGACCTGCTGGTACGCGGAAAAATTCTGTATCACGCCCTGCCCCATCAGGAACACCGCAAACAGCAGCGACAGCGGCAACAGCACATACAAGGTCGAGCGCGTCAGGTCGACCCAGAAATTGCCGATGGTCTTGGCCGAGCGCGCACTGAAGCCGCGGATCAGGGCAAAGGCGACCGCCATGCCCGTCGCGGCCGAGAAAAAGTTCTGGCACGTGAGCGCGAGCATCTGGGTCAGGTAGCTCATGGTCTGTTCGCCGCTGTACCCTTGCCAGTTAGTATTGGCAACGAAACTGACCGCCGTATTGAACGACGAGTCCGGGCTGATATTGCCCAGCGATTCCGGGTTCAACGGCAGCCAGAACTGCAGGCGCTGCACCGCGAAAACGACCAGCGCGCCGATGCTGTTAAATACCAGCAGGGCGACGGCGTAGGCTTTCCAGTCCATGTCGGCACCAGGCGCCACGCCACCGGCCTTGTAGAGCAGGCGTTCGACACGCCCGACCCAGGTCAGGCCGGGGACCGCGCCACCGTCGCCAACCCGGGCCAGCACCAGGCCCAGAGGCCAGGCAAGGACCAGCAGTACGGCCAGGAAGGCGCCCAGAAGCGCCAACGATTGCACGGTCATCACAGTTCCTCCGCGTTCAGCAGTGCATGGATCAGGTAGGCCAGCAGGCCCACGGCGACGAACGCGCCAATTTGCCAGATTTCCATCACTTGCCTCCCAGCTTCTCGCAGCCGGCAGCGAACGCCCATGTCAGTGCGAAAAACAGCACCAGTAGCGCGATATAAAGTGCATCCATCTCATCCCTCCTGCAGTCAGTATCAAAAAGTTCTGGACACGGTGAGCACCAGTGCCGATTTACCCAGGAACTTGCCGTTGGCGGGCGAGGCATAGGCAAGCTTGCCCGCATCGGTGCCGACATAGGCGAGGGCTGCGGTGACGATCCCAAAGTCGCGGGTGACGCCGACTTTCCAGTCGGTGTAGCTGGCAGCGCCGTTATGCGCGACACGCTGGCGCCCCGCATGGAGATTGACGATCAGCCCTTTGCCGGCATCCAGGTTGGCCGCCAGGTCCAGGTATCCGCTGTGCTTGCTGTCGACGAAGCCGAACAAGTTCGTCACTGCGTGCGAATATTTAACCAGCGCTGGCCCATACGACAATTGTCCATACAGCTCGGTGGTGTTGGCGTTGACGAAGCCGGGCACACCGGACAGCTTGTTCGATGGGTAGACATAGGTGAGCACGCCGGCGTCATAGCCGAGGTCCGCCGACAATTCGCCCCGTTTTCCCGCGTACAGGTCAATCTCGATGTCGCCATCGCCGCCGGCGTCTTTCGTCCATTTGATAGTCGACGCCCAGGCGCCGGCATAGATGCCGGACGCGTCGTGGACAACATCGGCGCCGCCTTGCAACGCAGGCTTCAAGCGAGTCTGGGAAATGCCGCGATAGCGGTAGTCGCTCGCGACCGCAGCGTTGAAGGCAAGGCTGGTCGGGGATGCAGCGTCATCGGCGCGGGCATTGCCCGCCGCAAAAGCAGCGATCAAAGTTACTACAAGGAGTACAGGTTTCACATCGGTCCCTTCGGTTATTCGTCAGAAAATGAATACGCATCAGCCGTGCGCTATCGAGTGGAATAAGCGTATCAAGCAAACCGTAAAGATTTTCTAAAGATGTCGGCCAGTCGTGTAAACGCGGCGTAAAAACCTGGACGGGGAATCAAGGCGAGCAAGCAATTCCCACCGGTTCCGATAGAATGAAAGATTATCGACCGGCGCTATTTCATGTTTATCGACTCTAACTATGCCCACCACGGCGCCATCCGCGGCGTCATCGTCGACCTCGACGGCACCATGCTCGACACGGTGCCCGACTTCCACGTCGCGATCAACCGCATGCGCGCCGAATTCGACCTGGCCGCGATCGGCCAGGACCGCATCCAGGACATGGTCGGCAAAGGTTCCGAGAACCTGATCCGTGCCGTGCTGGCGGTCGATTTTGACCAGGCCGGCGTCGAGCGCTACTACGCGCAGGCGATGGATGCCTATCAGCGCCACTACCTGGCGATCAACGGCGACCATAGCGCGCTGTATGAAGACGTGATCGAAGGCCTGGACGCGATGAAGGCGATGGGACTGCGGATGGCCTGCGTCACCAACAAGCCGATCGCGTTCGCGGCGCCGCTGCTGGCCAAGAAGGGACTGGCGCCCTACTTTGAAGTTGTATATGGAGGCGAGTGCCTGCCGAAGAAGAAGCCGCACCCGATGCCGCTGCTGCAGGTGTGCGCCGACTTCGCGCTCGAACCCGGCCAGATGGTGGCGATCGGCGACTCGTCGAACGACGCCGAAGCGGCGCGCGCGGCAGGCTGTTTCGTGCTCGCCGTCCCCTACGGCTACAACCATGGGCAGGCTGTACATGAAATCGATTCCGATGGTATAGTAAGTTCGCTGCTGGAAGCGGCATCATTGATAAGTTCGCACAACCGTACCGCTAACTGAAGCAAACCGCATGTTTTTGACCAAAAAACACACTGTCAACCAAACCGGCCCGCTTGAGGCCTGGCTTTGGCGACGCTGGCAATCCTGGGCTAAGTAACCCGTATTGATTGCTGTCGGCCGCCCCCGTGCGCCGGCAGGTTTTTTGACCACCACCGCAGCCCTTCCCCGGCCGCCTGGAGAAAAAGCATGACCGAACTCGAATTCAAATCGCTTGCCAACGCCGGCTACAACCGCATTCCGCTCATTTCGGAAGCATTCGCCGACCTCGAAACGCCGCTCACCTTGTACCTGAAGCTGGCGCAGACCCAGAACGCCGGCAAGAACACCTTCCTGCTCGAATCGGTGGTCGGCGGCGAGCGCTTCGGCCGCTACTCGTTCATCGGCCTGCCCGCCGACACCGTGCTGCGCACCTTCGGCAGCCGCACCGAAATCGTCAAGGCCGGCAGCGTGATCGAAACCCACGACGGCAATCCGCTCGACTTCATCGAATCGTTCCAGGCCCGCTTCAAGGTGGCCTTGAGTCCCGGCCTGCCGCGCTTTTGCGGCGGCCTGGCCGGCTACTTCGGCTACGACACCGTGCGCCACATCGAGCGCAAGCTGGCCGACACCACGCCGAAGGACGACCTCGGCCTGCCCGACATCCAGCTGATGGTGACCGAGGAACTGGCGGTGATCGACAACCTGTCGGGCAAGCTGTACCTGATCGTGTATGCCGACACCACGCGCCCGGAAGCGTTTTCGAAAGCGCGCCAGCGCCTGAAGGACCTGCGCATGATGCTGCGGCGCGGCGTCGATGCGCCGGTCACATCGAGCTCGGTGCGCACCGAAGAGATCCGCGACTTCAGCAAGGAGGACTACCTGAAGGCGGTCGCCCGCGCGCACGAATACGTGATGGCCGGCGACCTGATGCAGGTACAGATCGGCCAGCGCATCAGGAAGCCTTATGTCGATTCGCCGCTGACGCTGTACCGCGCGCTTCGGTCGCTCAATCCCTCGCCGTACATGTACTACTACAATTTCGGCGACATGCAGATCGTCGGCGCCTCGCCGGAGATCCTGGTGCGCAACGAGACCCTGCCTGACGGCAGCAAGAAGGTCACGCTGCGCCCGATCGCCGGCACCCGCCCGCGCGGCGCCACGCCCGAACGCGACGCCGAACTGTCGAGGGAGCTGCTGGCCGACCCGAAGGAAATCGCCGAACACGTGATGCTGATCGACCTGGCCCGCAACGACATCGGCCGCATCGCCGAAACGGGCAGCGTCTGCGTCACCGAGCGGCTGGTGGTGGAAAAGTACTCGCACGTGCAGCACATCGTCTCGAACGTCGAAGGCAAACTGAAAGACGGCATGTCGAACCTGGACGTGCTGCGCGCGACCTTCCCGGCCGGCACGCTGACCGGCGCGCCGAAGGTGCGGGCGATGGAAATCATCGACGAACTCGAGCCGACCAAGCGCGGCATCTACGGCGGCGCCTGCGGCTACCTCAGTTTTGGCGGCGAGATGGACGTCGCGATCGCGATCCGCACCGGCGTCATCAAGGACGGCATGCTGTATGTGCAGGCCGCCGCCGGCATCGTCGCCGATTCGATCCCCGAGATGGAATGGCAGGAAACTGAAAACAAGGCGCGCGCCGTGCTGCGCGCTGCCGAACAGGTCCAGGACGGCCTGGATGGGGAGCTCTGACATGCTGCTGATGATCGACAACTACGACTCGTTTACCTACAACCTGGTGCAGTACTTCGGGGAGCTGGGCGAGGAAGTGCGCACGCTGCGCAACGACGAAATCACGCTGGCCGACATCAGCGCGATGAAGCCGGACCGGATCTGCATCTCGCCCGGCCCCAAGACGCCGGCGGAAGCTGGCGTCTCGGTCGACGTGCTGCGCGAGTTCAAGGGCAAGCTGCCGATCCTGGGCGTGTGCCTTGGCCACCAGGCGATCGGCGCCGCCTTCGGCGGCAACGTCATCCGCGCCAAGCAGGTCATGCACGGCAAGACCTCGCTGATCGCCCACACCGGCGTCGGCGTGTTCCGCGACCTGCCAAGCCCGTTCACGGTGATCCGCTACCACTCGCTGGCGATCGAGCGCAGTTCGCTGCCGTCCTGCCTCGAGGTGACGGCATGGACCGACGACGGCGAGATCATGGGCGTACGGCACAAGGAGTTCGACATCGAGGGCGTGCAGTTCCACCCCGAGTCGATCCTGTCCGAACACGGCCACAAACTGCTGCAGAACTTCCTCGAACGCTGATACCCCATACCGGACCTGCCATGAAAATCACCCCACAAGAAGCACTGCTGCGCTGTATCGAACACCGCGAAATTTTCCACGACGAGATGCTGCACCTGTTCCGCCAGATCATGTCGGGCGAAATGTCGCCGACCATGATCGCCGCGCTCACCATCGCCCTGCGCGTGAAGAAGGAAACCATCGGCGAGATCGCCGCCGCCGCCCAGGTGATGCGCGAATTCTCGACCAAGGTGCCGATGGCCGACACCACCAACCTGCTCGACATCGTCGGCACCGGCGGCGACGGCGCGCATACCTTCAACATCTCGACCGCGTCGATGTTCGTGGCGGCGGCGGCCGGCGCGCGCGTGGCCAAGCACGGCGGGCGCAGCGTGTCGTCGTCGTCCGGCAGCGCCGACGTGCTCGAGTCGCTCGGCGCCAACATCAACCTGAAGCCCGAGCAGATCGCGCAGTCGATCGCGCAGACCGGCATCGGCTTCATGTTCGCACCGAACCACCACGCGGCGATGAAGCACGCGGCGCCGGTGCGGCGCGAACTCGGCGTGCGCACGATCTTCAACATCCTCGGGCCGCTGACCAACCCGGCCGGCGCGCCGAACATCCTGATGGGCGTGTTCCACGCCGACCTGGTCGGCATCCAGGTGCGCGTGCTGCAGCGCCTCGGCGCCCAGCACGCGGTGGTGGTGTACGGCCGCGACAACATGGATGAAGTCTCGCTGGGCGCGGCCACCATGGTCGGCGAACTGGTCGACGGCGAAATCCGCGAATACGAAATCCATCCGGAAGACTTCGGCCTGCCGATGATCGCCAGCCGCAACCTGAAAGTAGCCGGCGCCGCCGAATCGAAGACGATGATGATGGAAGCGCTGACGGGCGAACCGGGCGCCGCCTTCGACATCGTCTCGCTCAACGCCGGCACCGCGCTGTACGCCGCCGGCGTCGCCGCGTCGATCGAAGACGGCCTGGCAATGGCGCGGACCGCGATCACCTCCGGCGCGGCGCGCGCCAAGCTCGAACAGTTCGTGCAAGTGACCCAGCAGCTCGGCCAGGGCTGACCATGTTCGGCATCCACGACCTCGGCCTGTTCGTCGTCTCGGGCCTGCTGCTGAACCTCATGCCGGGCCCCGATTCGCTGCTGATCATGACGCGCAGCGCCACCCAGGGCGCGCGCGCCGGCTGCGTGGCGGCGCTCGGCATCGGCGCCGGCGTCTTCGTGCACATGTTCGCCGCGGCGCTCGGGCTGTCGGCCATCCTGTCGACGTCGGCCACCGCCTTCACGGTCGTCAAATACGTCGGCGCCGCCTACATCCTGTACCTGGCGTTCGGCCTGTTGCGCAGCAAGCCGCGCGCTGCCGTCAACGCCGCGCCGGTCGCGCCGCTGCCGTTCACGAAAATCTTCACTCAGGGCTTCCTGACCAATGTGTTGAATCCGAAGGTCGCGCTGTTCTTCCTCGCCTTCGTGCCGCAGTTTATCCATGCCGACGCACAGTACAAGGCGTTTGCCTTCATCGTCCTCGGCTTCATCTTCAACGTCAACGGCATGCTGTGGTGCTTCGCCCTCGCGCTGTTCACCGCGCGCGCCAAGGCACGCATGCAGGTCAGCCCGCGCACGTCTCTGTGGCTGAACCGCGCCACCGGCGGCGTCTTCGTCTGGCTCGGCATCAAGCTGGCCCTCTCCAAATAATATCGAGTCCCCATTCATGTCCGACATCCTCAACAATATCCTGGCCGTCAAGGCCGACGAAGTAGCCGCCGCCAAAAAACACCGCAGCCTGGCCAGCCTGCGCGGCGAAGTCGAAGGCGACGCCGAGCTGCGCGCCGGCCTGCGCGGCTTCGAAGCGAGCCTGCGCAACACCATCGCGGCCGGCCGCGCCGGCGTCATCGCCGAAGTGAAGAAGGCGTCGCCATCGCGCGGCGTGCTGCGGGAGAACTTCCGCCCCGCCAACATCGCCGAAAGCTACGCGCGGCACGGCGCAGCCTGCCTGTCGGTGCTGACCGACGCGCCCTTCTTCCAGGGCTCGCCGGAATATTTGAAGCAGGCGCGCGCCGCCTGCGAGATCCCGGTGCTGCGCAAGGATTTCATGGTCGACATGTACCAGGTCTACGAAGCGCGCGCGATGGGCGCCGACGCCATCCTGCTGATCGTCGCCGCGCTCGATCACGGCCTGATGGGCGAAATGGAAGCCTGTGCGATGGAACTTGGAATGGATGTGCTGGTCGAAGTACATGATGACGATGAGTTAACGGCGGCGCTGAAGTTGCGCACTCCGCTGCTCGGCATCAATAACCGAAACCTGCGCACATTCGAAACCTCGCTGCAGAACACGATCGGCCTGCTGCCGCGCATTGCGCCGGGCAAGCTGGTGGTGACCGAGTCGGGAATCATGTCGCCGGATGACGTCAAGCGCATGCGCGACGCGAACGTGCATGCATTCCTGGTCGGCGAGGCCTTCATGCGCGCGCCTGACCCCGGTGTGGAACTTGCCAGGCTGTTCGACTAGACCATGAAACTTATCCGCAATACCAGGGCCGCCTGCGCGGTCCTGCTGACTTCGCTCGTCTGCGCGTGCAGCCAGCCACGGCTGGCGTCGCTGGCGCAGCTGGGACAAGCACAGCAGCATGCCGGCCAAACGCCGGTTTCACAGCGCGCGGCGGCGGGCGGCCAGCGCGCCGTGTTCGCCAGCATCGACGCGTACAAGGACGACGTCGCCGCGCTGATCATGCGCTACAACAGCGCCCACACATTCAGCGGCAAGCTGCCGCCGATGCTGCCGGCCGTCGTCGTCCTCAGGATCACGGTCGATCGCGAGGGCCGGATGACCGACGTGTCGGTGCAGCGTTCCCGTAACGAAGAAGCGTCGAAGGTGGCGCTGGCGTCGATGCAGCGCACCGGGCAATTGCCGCGGCCGTTCAACCTCGCCACCGGTCCCGGGCGGTCGCTGACGTTTTCGGAGACCTTCCTGTTCAACGCCGACTACCGCTTCCAGTTGCGCACGCTGGCGCCGATCCAGACCGCGGACTGAGCTGACTCCTCGGGAATGCGGCGATCCCATTTTGCGTCGAAGATTGCTGGCATCTGCCGTAGGCTACTCGCGCGAGATGGGGTCCCCGCTTTCGCGAGGACGACGGCATTGACAGCAACAATATCAGAGGCTCGGGCGCTTGAGCTTCCTGCCGCCGGCGGTCGCGTCCAGCGTAATTGCCGGCGTCCGGTCGCCCTGCAGCTTGACCCTGAAGGTGAGCAGTTCGTCGCGCCGGAACGCGTGCACCTCGACCGTGTCGCCGACGCGGTAGCGCCCCAGCAGCCCATCCAGATTGACGGGATTCGCCGACACGCGCAAACCATCGACCGCCACCAGCATGTCTCCCGCCGACAGGCCCGCGCGATGCGCCGCCCCGCCCTCGTGCACCTGCGTGAGCTTGCAGTCGCCGCCGTCGCGGCCAGTGCTGGCGTCCAGCGCCGGCTTGGCGTCCTTGCGCTCGTCGGCAAGCTTGACGCCGAACGGCGCGTACAGCTTTGCCAGCGGCAGGTCGTCGGTGCCGCGCACATAGCGGTTGAACAGCGGCTTGAGCTTGAGGCCACTGACCTCGTCGAACAGCGCCTCGACTTCGGCCTCGGTGACGCCGCGCGCCGCCGCCGCATAGAAGTCGCGACCGTAGCGCTGCCACAGCGCCGCCATCACGTCGTCGAGGGACTTTTTGCCGTCGGTCTTGGCGCGGATGGTGAGGTCGAACATCAGCGCCACCAGCGAGCCCTTGGTGTAATAGCTGACGATGGCGTTCGGCGCATTCTCGTCCTGCCGATAGTATTTGCCCCAGGCGTCGAAGCTGGAATCGGCCACGCTCTGCTTGGTGCGGCCGCTGCCGCGCAACACGCTGCCGATGGTCTTGGCCTGCAGCTTCAGGTAGGCCGGCTCGTCGAGCAGGCCGGAGCGCACCAGCAGCAGGTCGTCGTAGTAGCTGGTGAAGCCTTCGAACAGCCATAGTAGCGGCGTGTACGTTTCGGCCTGCAGGTCGTACGGCGCGAACGCGTCCGGCTTGATGCGCTTGACGTTCCAGGTGTGGAAGTACTCATGGCTGCACAGGCCCAGGAACTTGAGGTAGCCGTCGGTCGCCTCAAGCTTTTTCGGCGTCGCCGCGGTCGGAAGGTCGGCGCGCGCGCAAATGAGCGCGGTGGAGGCGCGGTGTTCGAGGCCGCCGTAGCCGTCGCCGACCGCGAGCGTCAGGAACACGTAGCGGTCCATCGGCGCCTTCTTCGATTTCGGCTCGAAGAACTCGATCTGGGTTTCGCACATCGCCTTCAGGTCGGCCTGCAGGCGCGCCATGTTCAGGTTCGGCACGCGCCCGGAAATGACGATGTCGTGCGGTACGCCGTGGGCCTTGAAGGTGGCGAGCGCGAAGTCGCCCATTTCCACCGGATGGTCGATCAGGTCGTCGTAGTCGGCGGCGACGTAGGTGCCGAAGCCGTAGCGCTTCGCGCCCAGTTCCGGCAGCGAAGTCGCCACTCGCCACGACGCCGCGGCGGGATCGGCGGGGCGCTGGATGTCGACCTGGTGCGCCATCTCTTCCTGCCCCAGCACGCGCAGGTAGACGCTGGTGCCGTTGAAGAAGCCGTGGGTCTGGTCGAGGTGGGCGGCGCGCACCGACAGGTCCCACGCGTACACCTCGTAACGCACCGTGAGCGCGCCGGCCACTGGCGCCGCCCGCCACGAATGCTTGTCGAGCTTTGTCAGCGCAACCGCCTTGCCGTCCGACTCGGCGCCGATCTGCACGATGTTGCGCGAGAATTCGCGAATCATGTAGCTGCCCGGGATCCAGGCCGGCAGCGCCAGCACCTGCCCTTCAGGCGCCGGAAGAGCGACGGTGAGGGTGACTTCGAACAGGTGGCCGGCCAGGTCCTTCGGCACGATCGCGTAGTGGATGGCGGGCGGGAGTTGGGGTGTTTTTTTCATGTTGTGGGCGGCGTCGCGAAATGGGGTCCCCGCGTGCGCGAGGACGACGTTAAATATTCTATGAGTGTAGCGCACCTATAAATCGGATGGCTGGTCGATGTCCTGGAAGATGCCGGGATCGTCCACGTCCACCGGCGTCACGGGATGACGCTGAAGGATGTGGCGGGCGCCTTCGTCGCCGCGCAGCGCGAGCAGCTCGGGCAGGCAGGCGGCGCCGAATGCGACCGGGTTGCCGCGCCTGCCGCCGCACAGCGGCGCGGCGATGACGGCGCCGGCGGCCACCGCATCGGCCAGCGCCCTGATGGTCGATTCGCGCACCTGCGGCATGTCGCCCAGCGCGACCAGCCATGCCTGCGCTTCGGGCAGCGAATGGCGCAGCGCGTGCACCAGCGAATGCGCCATCCCCTGGTCCGCGTCCGGACAAGTGGTGACGTCGCAACCGAGCGCTCGCAAGGCGCCGGCCACGCCACCGTCATCGGGCGCGACTACCGCGATCACTTTCGGCAGCACGGCCAGCATGGCGCGCGCGCTGGCGACGACCACCGGCTCGCCGCCGGCCAAGGTCTGCAGCAGCTTGTTGCGGGTTCCGGATGGATCGAAGCGGCGGCCCCTGCCGGCGGCGAGGAGGATACCGACAGGGCTCATCGTCACGCCAGCGTCTTCGCCGCGTCCTTGATGGCGGCGCGGATTCGTTGGTAGGTGCCGCAGCGGCAGATGTTGCCATTCATGGCGCCGTCGATGTCTCCGTCGGTCGGCGCCGGGTTGGCGCGCAGCAGCGCGGACGCGCTCATCACCTGGCCGCTCTGGCAGTAGCCGCACTGCGGCACGTCGTGTTTTACCCACGCATCCTGCACCGCCTTGCCGACCTTGTCCTCCGCCATCGCCTCGATGGTGGTGATCTTCTTGCCGGCGGCCGCCGAAATCGGTGTGACGCACGAGCGGATGGCGTCGCCGTCCAGGTGCACGGTGCAGGCGCCGCACAGCGCGGCGCCGCAGCCGAACTTGGTGCCGGTCATGTTGAGGTTATCGCGCAGCGCCCACAGGATGGGCGTCGACGGATCCGCCTCCACCTGCATGTCACGGCCATTGATATGGAGGGTGACCATGTAGTTACTTGATGGCGGCGAACTTCGCTTCGAGCGTCTTGATGTCGACCGCGCCCGGGATGCGGCTGCCGTCGGCAAAGAAGATGGCCGGCGTGCCCTGGATGCGCATCTTCTGGCCGAGCGCGAGGATCTTGTCGTTCGGCGTGGCGCAGCTGGCCGCGGCGGCGGGAGCGGCTTTACCGTTGATCATCCACTCGTCCCATGCCTTGTTGCGGTCGGGCGCGCACCAGATGTTCTTCGACTTGGCGAACGAGTCTTCGGACAGGATGTTGTACATGAAGGTGTAGACGGTGACGTTGTCCAGCTCTTTGAGCGTGGTCTGGCGGAAGCGCTTGCAGTAGCCGCAGTTCGGGTCTTCGAACACCGCGATCACGCGCTTGCCGTCGCCCTTGACCAGCTTGAGCGCGGACTCCAGCGGCAGGTCGGAAAACTTGATCTTGTTGATCTCGTCGAGGCGCTCCTTGGTGAGGTCCTGCGAGGTCTTGGCGTTGAAGACGTGGCCGACGATCAGGTACTCGCCGTTCTTGTCGGTGTAGAGGATATCGCCGGCGGCGCGAATCTCGTACAAGCCGGCGTACGGCGTGGCCTTGACCGAGTCGATCTTGACGCCTGGTCCCAGGCGCGGCTCGACGACCTTCTTGATGTTTGCTTCGACCGGCGACTCGGCGCCGGCGCATGCCGCCACCAGCGCGGTTGCCAGCAGCAGCGCGATTTTTGATTTACCCATGATTTACTCCGAATCCGTTACAAAAAATACTATTTTCCCATCGCGTGGGCCATCAGCCGACGCTTGAGCATAGGCAGCTTATTCAACAAGTTCATCCCGAGATTACGCGCCAGGCGCACCGGCTCGAGGTCGGCGCCGAACAGGCGCGCCAGGCCGTCGGTGGCCAGCTGCATCAGCAGCACGTCTTCTTTGCGCGCGCGGGCGTAGCGGGCCAGCACGCGCTCGTCGCCGATGCTGCGCTGGGCTTCGCGCGCGGCGACCGTTTCGAGCAGCTGGGCGACGTCGGCGAAGCCGAGGTTCATGCCATGGCCGGCCAGCGGATGCACGACGTGGGAGGCGTCGCCCACCAGCGCCACGCGCGGCGCGACGATTGCGTGCGGGCGGATCAGCATCAGCGGCACGTCCTTGACCGACTCCGGCTGCAGGGGCTTGAGTTCGCCGAGCTTCTCTTCGGCCAGCACCGCCAGGCGCACCGCCATTTCGCCGAGCGACTCGCGCATCAGCGTCTCGGCCAGCGCGTCCGGCGCCGACCACACCAGCGACACCCGCTCGCCGGGCAGCGGCAGCAGCGCGACGATGCCCTCGTGGCCGGTGAACCACTGGTAGGCGACGCCGTGATGCGGCCTGGCGCAGCTGAAATTGGCGACCACGGCGCGCTGGTGGTACGAGCGGTAATCGAGGCCGATGTCGCACTGGCCGCGCACCCACGACTGGCCGCCGTCGGCGCCCACCACCAGCGCGCAGGCGATGACGGCGCCGCCATCGAGCGTGACGGTGGCGCCGGCGCTGCCGTTGGCCAGGCTGACCGCGCGGCCGCTGACGATGTTGACGTTGGGGGCGAACTTGAGCGCGGCGTCGAGCGCCTGGTTCAGGTTGCGGTCTTCGACGATCCACGCGAGCGAGCCGACGTGGGCGCCGAAAGCGTCGAATTCGACGTCGCCCGGCTGCTTGCCGTCGCCGCTGACCACCATCGATTCGACCGGCGCCACGCGGGCCGCGTCGAGCGCGCCCCACACTTTAAGGGATGCCAGCAGCGTGTGGGCGGTGTGATTGAGGGCGTAGACGCGCACGTCCCACGGCTGCTCGGCGCCTTGCGGCGGCGGCGAGGCCGGCGCGCCGGACGGCGGCACCAGCAAGGTGACGCTGTGGCCGGCCTGGGCGAAGCCGAGTGCGGTGGTCTTGGCGATCGCGCCGTTGCCGACGATGCAGACATCGCTGTCGTGCCGTGCGGCGGAGGTAGTTGGGCTGTTCATCCGAACCATTATAACGGCTGGAAAGGCGACAGTTTTACCGGGCGGCACAGCAATTTATTTGTTAAGTGAATACTCGGCCTTGCAAACCTTCGTCGGGGTGTCTATAATCATGCCTCTTGGCCTGGTAGCTCAGTCGGTAGAGCAGAGGATTGAAAATCCTTGTGTCGGTGGTTCGATTCCGCCCCGGGCCACCAAGACACTGTTTCAAGCAACGCCAACCCCTGCAGGTTGGCGTTTTTGCTTTCCGAGCAGGAAACGCATGGTCGGGGTACCCTGCATGCATATGAATCCCAACGCCCTTCCCGTCCATATCCTCGAACTGCGCGTCCGCGAGCTGCAGCAATTGTTCAACTCGCTCGATCCCTCGCCTTTTCTCACCAAGGACCTGGCCCGGTCGGCCGAGTCCTACATCGAGAGCTGGGCCTTGCCGCTGGCGCGCGGCAGCCGGCTGCAGCTGACGATCCACGTCGACCGGCTCGATGCGACACAGGACGCCAGCGCGCTGATGGCCGAGGCGATCCACAACCACTACGGCTACAAGGCGGACCTGGTACGGGCGGAATTGCGGCAACTGCTGCGGCAGGGCAGGATCAGCCTGGCGATCGGCGTGGCTTTCGTGGCTGCATGCCTGCTGGCGGCGGAATTGCTGACCCATCCGGGCCAGGGCGCGGCGGGCAGCATCGCGCGCGAAAGCCTCACCATCATCGGATGGGTGGCGATGTGGCGGCCAGTGCAGATCTTCCTGTACGACTGGTGGCCGGTGGTCGGCCGGATTCACGGCTACGAGAACCTGAAGTTCGCGCGGGTCGACGTGGTGGACGCGGCCCAAGGCGATCCAGCGCTTGCACCAGCAGGCTAGCACTGTCAGACAGCTCGCAGGCGCCTGCCGGCCACGGCATCGGCGGCATCCACTCTGCTATAATCACGTCCCTTGGCCTGGTAGCTCAGTCGGTAGAGCAGAGGATTGAAAATCCTTGTGTCGGTGGTTCGATTCCGCCCCGGGCCACCAAGAACATCGTTCACGCAACGCCAACCATCACTGGTTGGCGTTGTTGTTTGTGGAGCCGGCAGTCCTCGTATCCGGTCTATTTCCGGTACAGCGTTTCGCTGCACCATGTTCAAACTGCTGACCAACCCGTCTAAAACGTTCAACGAAACGGAAAAAGTCAAAGCCAAACCGATGCCCCCCCTCTGCGATTGGGGCGACTCCGACCTCCGCAGTTGAGTGCTGAAATACTTCCTAATATCTGCCAGAACTTCTGGCTTCGCCCCCGTCTTCGTTACTAGAATCCGCTAACCCATGCAGGTCTGCGTTATATCTACAGCCTTCACATGTCGCCTTCGAGTCCTCAGAGTAGTAGCCCGCATTGAGTGGCAGCGCGGACAAAATTTTTCTGACTCAACAGATGCAGTGTTGTAGGATTAGTTATTTTTTCAACGACAATGAGGAGAAACTTTTGGACTTCAAAAAAGAACGTGTGGACTTACACAATCAGTGGCCCAAAAAGAAAATGTTCAAGGCGGAGGAACAGTTTCGAAACTTGATCGATACAAAAAATCAGGCGTCGATATTTTTCCCGGCGGATATTCCTTACAGTACTGGAGCGGAATATCAGATATTTGTCGGTCACTTTGTGGATGGACTAGAGGCACTGCCATTTCGACCAGACTATTTTTTTGATCATTGCTTCCGCGTAATAGACTGTGGGGCCAAACCTATTTTCCCAAACAAAGGCATTAAGGGTATTGTTCAGGGTTTGGGCGTCAAGTTCAACGCAAGTGATCCGAACGAGTGGGCAACTATATCGCAACAATTAACGGCGCTTATGCCACTGTCTTCCTATCGCTACGTTGCCAAGAGAATCTACCAAGCTCATTTCGGATCCGACCCACAAAGTTCACAAATTTCTGGCCGCGCCTCGGATTTTTTCGGTCCGTCCCGATATGCTCAGTTTCTTGCCAAGTTCGTAACGCCTTTTCCACTAACAGCCAGCGGTGAAGTTCCTTATGAAAATCTTCAAAAAGTTACAAATTTCTTAAAATTATATATTTCAGGAAATTTGGCAACCAAGGCCAAACCGGCAACACATTTGAAGCTAGACATGTCCGACAAGGCGAACATCCCGAGTTCTGCCAAGCGGATAGAATTTCTTCTGTCGTTATTCCTTTTCATAAGCCGAAATGAACGCGCTCATGGGAATATGCTTAGTCCATTCAGGACAAGCAAGGCCACGTTGGACCGTTATGAAGGTTTTTATTTCGCCACTCTAAGCGCTTATATTTTCGCGTTAGGCGTCATACAACTGCGCAATATCGGTGGCCCGGCCATTGCAGAGATTGTCAATTGCTGTGCGTTGAATGCTGCGATTCAGGTGAAACTATTTGGCAGATAGAAGATATTAGTCTTCAGCGGCGCCCTTGCAAGCAGCTGATTAGGGTAAGAATTTCTTCATTGGCATTAATGCATTCAAGTGGGCGTTGTCATTGCTGGTACACGTATTCCTAGTGTCCGGTCAATTGCCGCCTCCTGACGTCACCGCGACCAAAGCCAGGACGTCGGCCAAATCGCCCAATCTGCTCGCCGAATCGGCGGCAATTTCCGGCATATATTATTCTGACGTAACCAGCAGGGCAAATTGCCCCTAAGGCACCTGCTCCGCATGTACACACCACACGATGTTTCAGCAAGGCGCGGTGAGAGCGAAATCAGAGCCTCCACTTCTAAGGCACATCCGGTTTGCTACTGCCCCCCGCCGATATGCCCACCGACTCGTCCGGTGTACCCTCATTCAACCTGGCCATCTTTAGACCAGTACCGAGAAGAAGCCTGTGGCGACAGCCTGCCCCCCTAAACTTTCAAGAGATGGAGCATTGTCGGCATTGATCCCGCCTTATCTGCAAAAATATCCTTGAAGAACCGTTGTGTATCTAGGCCCGTATTTGCACTAAGATTCAGGTTAGGATGAGCGATCGCGATCTTGAGCGCTTCAATTGGAAGTGCAAGCATTGCATGGTCGGGGTCGAACGTGTACAGATACGTAGTGTCCTCAACATAACTTGTCAGTGTGCGGCGAACACCATTGCTGGCAATCATCGAAAAGTGTGCAGGGCATTGAGGATCGCTGAATCGCGCTGAGCCATAATTAGCTTCTTCACGGTGGCGCATCAACCATTCAAACGGCTGATCACCGCCAATACTTTGGGAAAGCAATGGACTGTTGGGAAACGACCGTGTAAAAAAGGAAACGACAGCCTTATGAGTTCCCTTGACGCCATTCAAAGGGACTGGCCCCTCTCCCGCCTTACAAGTGATCATCCTAGGCTTACTACCATCATAGACCAAGGCAAACCCAGATAAAGCGAGTAAACAGCGAAGCAAGTAAAAGTTGGAATAATAAAGTTTGACAGTTGCCCAAGTAAACAGTGTGCGATCAATAGCTTGAATTGAATCACCAATCGATACGCAAGCGGAGTACAAATAATTTACTGCATCCACTTGCAGAAGCAATTGAGCTTGCGTAGCCTCGGCGTTAGTGAGGCCTCGATCCAGAAATGCACCGCCCGTTCCCAACGTGTCGATAAACGCCTGAGTGTGATGTATGATCTTTGCACTCAAAGCTTGAACTTTGTTGTTTTATTTTGCTTTGGCGCGAATGCTTGGACCAGTCGGTTATATACCTCGGCTGCTGCATTGCTGCCTCCAAGGCCCTTAATGTCGGATTGTCGAATGAGGCTTTCCTCATCTAATGTGAGTGCATCCGAAATTGTTTTTTGTTCAAATGAATGCTTGCCACTGCAATAAGACATCAACTTCAGATGCAAGAATTGCATAGCAGCGGCAAATCCTGCGGCCCACAAGAAGGCACTATCCTTGTCGTCCCATTTGTCGCCGTACTTACTCTGGAGAGCAAGAAAAAGATTAAGAATGACCCGCCGCTGATCCTCGAGATTCGATAGTCCAATTTGCTCAAACGATCCCTTATCGTCCACAAGCGGCTTAATCGCAACGACAGCTGTTGATAGCGCAACACCCCCCTTACGCATTTTCCCGCCTGGCAACTTAATTTCGCCGTTGTAAGGAGACGTAGGTTCCTCATTAAGCATCAGTGCAATGTCTCTCGCACGAACAGCAGCAGGATCAACGAGTTCGCTGCTCGCAAGGCCAAAAAGATCAAACACAAGACTACGAGGTGCGGGTTTTTGCTCTTCGTTAATGGAAAGGAAGATATCAGCGCACTCCTTTGTCGTTAGCCCATTGTAGATCACTACAGGAAGCTCAAGATCTCCAATACTTTTCCGTTCTTCAATAGCTGCGCGAATTCCCGCAACTCGATGCTGGCCGTCGATTATCTGCGCCGAATTAATCTCATCAACAAAGCTAATGTCCTTTGCTGTGCGCTTAAGATTGTTTGTTTTGCTGACCCAATTCAGAACAATAGCATTCGGATAGTCTCCGCCCGCGAGAGTGAACCCGGCTGAGGCATTCCGTCCTAGCCCGTAAAGTCCGTTCCAGCAAGACCTGATCCGCATTAACGATTCATCAAAAACCACCATACAGAAAGGCATCAAACATGGCAGCATCCATCAAATGGACCAAGGCGGCGCTGGAGAAGCTGGCAGCGCATGCCCAGGGCGCGAAGTCGAGCAACTATGAAATTACTGACCCGCAAACCGCAGGGCTGAAGCTGCAAGTCGGCACGACGGGCCGCAAGTTCTTCTGGTTCCGCTATACATATCGTGGCGACAAGCTCGCTGTTCGCATTGGCGAGTTTGGCCCCATGAGCATTGAGCAGGCGCGTGCATCGGCGCAGCAACACCGCGCTACAGTCGACCTCGGCAGCAATCCACAAGACGCCCGCCAGCAGCTTAAAGTAATGCCTCTGGTGCGCGAGTTCGCCGATGACTAAGTCGAGCAGGCCAAGCTCAGTAAACTCACGTACAAAAACGATATCGCCAAATTCCGCGATCACATCCTGCCCGTGATCGGCGATCTGCGCCTGTCCGACGTCTCCCCGCGTGATATCCAACTGCTACTGGGCGGCCTAAAGGGAACCCTGTCGCCAGCAACCGTAAACCGGGTCCACGCGCTGCTGAGCGTGTTCTTCAATCTTGCCGTTTCGTGGAAGCGTATCGCGCATTCGCCCTGCGCGCATCTGAAAAAACTCAAGGAGGCCAACAAGAAAGACCATTTCATGTCGCCGGACGACATTCGCCGTATCTTGGCTGCCGCCGTGCTGGACATGAACCCGGTGGCGGCCCGCGCGATTTCCGCGTTGATTCTGACCGGCCTGCGCCGTGAGGAAATCTTACAGAGCCGCTATGAGCATCTCGACCTGGACAAGGGTTCGCTGTTCCTGCCCAAGACCAAGAACGGTCGCTCGCGTCACGTCGTCCTCAATGATGCCGCCATCGAGGTCTTCAAGAGCGCGCCGCGTATGCTCGACTCGCCTTGGATTTTCCCTGGCAAGGCCCCGATGAAGCCGCTCAATAACCCGACCAAGGCGTGGCATCGTATTCTCACTGCCGCCAAGGTGGACAAGTGCAGGCTGCATGACTGCCGCCACGCGTTCGCGAGCATGCTCGTGAACGAGGGAGCGTCGCTGTATCAGGTACAGCTGCTGCTGGGCCACGCCTCCAGCGTCACCACGCAGCGCTACGCCCACCTGGCATCGAGCACGCTGCGCAATACGTCGCAGCTTGTGTCCAACCTCGTCAACAAAACGTAGGCTGAAAGCAAACCTCAACGGGCCGCGATATTCGGATATCGCGGCTATTTTTCTTCGTGCCATGAAAATCTTCGTGCATCAGGAAGCCAGAATAATGTACAGTTGACCATTGTCGTAATGACCATCGATCGGCGGCGAATGGCCAATAGCATTCGTTCAGTACAAAGAAGACAGCTAACCAACATTTGGCATAAGGGCTTGCCGATGGCCAGTCCGCTTGATGTAAGGGGGAGGTGGCGTGTACTACGCTAGGGCTTTCGGCCCCCAAAAATCACTCTGCAGCAACACCTGAACGATGCTAGTTGCAGAAGTAGTAAGATTCGGGTAAGGTGAGATCGTGTCATTTTTGCATCGAGAGGCGTCGCGGCGATATGCGCAAGCGCTCCCTTTCCACCTACGCGCTAGAAGGTAAACGGGCGGTTAGATTGGACGCTCGCAGCTAATGCAAATATGCAGTCTCACGCCGCTACCTGTATAGCGGTCAGTTCTATCGGTGATGTCAGTTCGTTGAGTTAACCTAGGGAGGCGATCAAAAATGGCAACAAGCGATGAAAAGTCCAAAAAGCAAGCAAATCCAAAAATTGAAGTGATACCGGATTCCAACAAGATCTGGGGCTGGAATACCGATGCATGGGATCTCCCAGAGGGGGTCGTCGTAGACCTGGGACTGGCCTCAACCGGGACCAACAAGGCTTTGTCGCGAGACTGGGGATGGGGGGGGTGGTAGAAATCCATCTGATCCCATACTCATGCGCCAATTATCATATCCGATATCCGTAGATGCAAACAAGTTTGAGTTCTTTCTGAACGACTTGGTGGCGGCTAGTTGGGTGCTGAGAGAGACAACGCATTCTGATTTGATCGGTGGATTCTTGAAGTTGCACGAGTCCTTCATGAAGAGACTTGGTCGAGAAAATAAGGGATTTTTCACTCAAGTCCCAGAGGAACTGCTGCTTAAGGTAGTTCGCGGTTGGATCGAGTTATATCAGTTAACGCTCAAAGATCTCGGCAGCAACTTTCCACGGACCTCACATAGCTTGGACCTAAGTGCGGACGGAATCAACTGGTCGGAGAGACTCAACGTCAATGCTACAGGTCTGCTTCGCATCGATAGCGCCTCTAGATATGCGGAATTCTGGGCAGAACGAAGTATACGGACGTTAGATAAATATAGGTCTTTCGCCAGCAGAAAGCAGTTCGTCGGCTCCAATGCCTACAGTGGCTACTCGAACCTAGTCGTTAGAGGTGAATTTTTGATGCTCGATAGAATGGCCAACGGTGTGCCTTCTTATGACATGTTCGAAGCTATTGTGCGGGAGAGAATGAGAAATGAAAAACATCTCAAGGATATAGCTTTGGCAAACGACTGGTCTATCGTCGCTTGCTCGGAAACCTCAATCGGCGAGCTAATTCTACTAGCGGAAAAAATACCCCAAGGATTATTCAATCATGACCAGCAAACCCTTGTCTAATAAATCGACCATTTACTTTGCACCTCTGTCCACGCTGGTCCCCCAGCTGCGAAAGAGCAGTCTTTCTGGAATTGTCCCACGGTACCTGCTAAAGGTCGTACCCAATGGGAAGGTTCCCCTGTGTCAGGGATTTGAATCGGCAGCGTTCGCAATCGGCGGCATTCCTTTGAGGCGACCTGAAGCCCAATTCCATTGGGTGTTCGGTGAGAACAATGCTGCGACCTCAGCTTTGTGTCAGTTCCTGAAGCAAGGCCTGAAATCTCCAAAGCTGTACTTTCACCCCAACATCATTAGGACGATCCTTAAACATTTCCCTGAGGATAAGCTCGGGACAGACAAAATTTGGGTCTCTCACTGCCCGGTTGATGTTGTCGGTACTTCGGCAGCGCAAGCAAAGACCTTCAACTCCATGCCTTCAGATCTTAAATTTAGTGAGGAGATCGCGAGTCGATTACCTCCGGAGGAGCTTTGGCAAGAATGTCGATTCGAGTATATCGGTTTAGAAGTTAACGGGATCATTGAAGCGACCGCTGAATATACCGTCGAGGACGGAGAGTTCTGTCTCATTCAGCAACTCTTCACATCCACCAAGCACAGGAATGCGGGATTGAGCAAGATGCTGCTATCGTCCCTATCCAGTGCTATGCATAAGAAAGGGATTACGCCGGTCATGATCAGCTGTTCGAAAAATGAGATCGTGTCTTCGGTTGCCAGACGGTGCGGATTCAAAGTTGCTGAAGAAGTTGGCACCGTGGAATACTGACGGACTCGATGCCGGGGGAACGGTCTAACTGGTGATCGGTCCTTGAGTGGGAAAGCCCGGTGCGGAGCAGCTCGGCCGTCGCAAGAGCTCGTCACCATCGAGCCACGCACGCTGCGCATACTGATTGAGGCCCTTGGCGCTGCGGCGCGCCTCACTTCGACCGGTACATCGCCGATGCCGGAACCAGCGCCGCTAGGCTGCGGACCAAAAAAAGGGGCCAAATACTGCGACATTGTCACTAATCTTCGAGTGAATTAATTGCCGGGAACCACCAATCTCGTCAGACGCTACTTGACGCGAGAATCAGCCCAACTGTCCGACAACTGTCGCTCGGCCAGCACGGTCACGATTGGCTAAACAGATTCGCGCGCTTCCCTGAGCGATATCCTCGATGCGGCGGATTCGCTGCACTCAACTTCGCCTGTCCATTCCCGGTTCGACAGTCCGAAAACACCTCGCTGACGCCGCCACCCTAGCCGTACACTAGGCCGCCGCGTCGCGGACCTATCAGGCGAAAAGCTGGTGAGCGACAATTATCTTGGCCGGTAGACGACAACTATCTTGGCCGGTTTGTC
>JAZKFW010000094.1:0-5512 GCA_040386255.1 Pseudomonadota bacterium | reverse complement strand
TGGTCTTGCCGGAGCCGTTCTGGCCGGCGATGGTGATGATCTTGGCGTCGAGCGGAATGTTCTTGATGCGCTGCCAGTAATCCCAGTGCACCAGCTCTAGCGATTTGATATGGAACATGGGTTCTCTCAGATTGGGGTGTCGTCGTCGGCGTCGGCTTCGACATCGACTTCGGTGACCGGATCGGTGACAGCATCAAGGGCAGTATCAACGACAGCGTCAACGACCTTGCGCGGCACGGCGACCGTGATCGGCGCGCGCTTGAAGACGTCGGCGAGGGCGCCGTTGATGATGCGCTCCTTGAGCACGTCGGTGTCCATCATCAGGTCGAGCAGCGGGCCTTCCAGTATCAGATCGCCGCGGCGTTCGATAAATCCCAGCTTCGACAAGGAACCGAGGTTCATGTCCATGCGGGTCTTCTTGCCAAGCTTGTCGCCGAAGTCGGACAGCAGCGCGGTGTAGGAGATGCCGATCGAGGTGTCTTCGGCGCGCGGCATCGGCTTGTCCTTGTCGAACATGTCGTCCTGGTCGTCGTCGGCATGCTGGTGCGTTTCCTGGCGTTCGCGCTTGGGCAGGATGATCTGCGCCCACAGCACCACCAGCAGCGCCACGCCGTCGCGCGTGAGGCCGAAGTTATTGTTCTGCCAGATGTCCTTGGCGCCGAAGATCTTCGGTTCGACCGCGCGGTGCAGCGCCAGCGTGACGTGGTCGGCGTAGACGTTGTCGAGCATCTTGAGGCCCGACTCGAGCAGCCGCTTGTCGACTTCGGCGCGGAACAGTTCATCGGACAGCACGCGCTTGACCATCTTGTCGTCGCGGCGCAGCGTCTGATGGGTGAGCAGGCGCGCGATCAGGATCTGGGAATCGTCATTCATCGGCCGGGCCGCTTTCGAGGTCAAGTGAGAGGGTGGCGATCGACATCGCCGCGACGTGCGGATCGTTCAGCTGGACCATGTCGTCGGTCGGGGCGAAGGTGATCGGCAGGCGCGCCAGCTGGGCGGTGGCGCCTTGCAGGCTCGCTTCGGCGGCGTCGCCGAGCAGCGGCAGCATCGAGGCGCGGTAGGAGGCGATGGCGAAGGTGGCCGGCAGCAGCGAGTCCTGGATCGGCACCGACTTCGGGCCGTCTTCGGAAAAGCTGGGGAAGTTGCCGAGGTTGGCGAAGTCGGACAGGCGCGCCAGCCAGTCGTCGAGTTCGGCCTGGACGGCCGGGGCGTCGTTGACGGTGAGCGGCGCGTCCTGGCCGACCGGCAGGCCGGCCGGGCCGACGACGGCGTTGCGTTCGGCCAGCAGCTCGGTTTCGGCGACGTCGATCATCTCGGCGGGAGTGCCGAACAGCGGCACCACGGGCCGGTCGATGGCGCCGCGCGCGAGGCTGGCCAGGTCGTCGTGGGCCAGCAGCCAGCGCTTGACGTCGGTGGTGGAGAGGCCCGACTGGCCGAGGTGGACGCGCTGGCGTTCGATCTGGTTCAGCGCCCGCGAGAACATGCCCTGCATGTTCAGCAGCGCGCTCTGGGCGCGGCCGATCGCCTGCGCCGCCTTGTGGGTAGCCGAATCGGCGGCGTCGTCGGCGAGGATGGCGCGCAGGATCTGCGAGCCCTTCTCGACCCAGTCGCAGGCCATGTGCCACTTGGCCTGCGAGGTGCGCAGGCGGAATTCGGAACCGGAGGCGATGGCGTCGCGGAATTCCTCGGTGAGGTCGACCAGGCGCCCGAGCAGGTGCTTGAGCTGGTCGACGGTGACGCCACCGACCGCCTGGGCACCGGCCACCTGCGACAGCAGGAAGCCCATCTCGGCTTCGTCGTCGGCCTGGCCCATGGCCAGCAGCGTGTCGAGCGCGGACAGCACGTTGCGCGCCATCGGCGTGACGCGGTAGACGGCGGCCTGGGCGTCCCACGCCAGCAGGCCGTGCGAGCGCAGGCGCGTCAGCACGGTCTCCAGGCTTTCGGGGATCAGGTAGGCCAGCTTCTGGTTGATGTCGGCGCGCGAGAAGGCGGAGGTGGTGCTGTCGGCGGCGAGCTCGCGCAGCACCAACAGGCGGATCAGCACGCCGTCCTGGCCGCCGTGGAACAGGGCGGTGAACGCCTGCAGCGTCGGCTGCGCGCGCTTGAGGTGGAACACCTGCTCGATTTCGTCGGCCGAAATGCCGGCGTGGAAGTGCGCCTGCAGCGAACTGGCGTCGTCCTGCCCAAGTGTCAGTGATTCTGCGGCCAGCGCCGCACCTGCGGTTAATTCGATCATTGCGCTCCGGGTACCAGTTTCGACCGCTTGGTGGTGTACACCAGCTTGCTCGCGGGGCGTCAGTATATCAGCTACGGCTGCGCCGGCAGGCGAAAAGGCGTTGTCGAAATGCAATTCCATGCGGTGCTACCGCACGGGAGCCGACGAAATTCGACGACATTGGGTCCCGCGTTCGCGCGGACGACGGTCTGACGGTAGTGGCGGGCTGTGACGCCGGCTGCTATTTCCTGGTGATCTTTTCGAGCGTCTGGTCGACGAATTCGTCGTCGTGGTCGGTGAAGCGCAGGCGCGCCGGATACCACTCGTGGGACGGCGCCAGCCAGATGTCGAGCGTCTGCTCCTTCGAATCGGGCGGCGGCAGCTTGACCAGGTGCAGCGTGTCGACCGGGCCGAGGCCGGTGCGGATGCGCTCCTTGCCGACCACCTTGAAGGTCCACGGCTCGGCGTCGCGGCGGCCGGCGACGAAAAATACCCATTGCGAGCCGGGGGTGAATTTTTCCGGCGCCGCGCGCGCCGTCGCGGCCAGCTGCCAGGTGATGCTGCTGCGGTCCTGCTCGCCACCGATCAGCGGATAAGTCTCCTTGCCTTCGGTAAACTTGATGGTCTTGCCGCCGCGGTCGAAGGTGGTGGTGGACGGTTCGCGGCGGATGCGCTTTTCGTAAAACTGCGCCGGGGCGATGCCGTAACCGTCGATTGCGCCTTCGCTGCGGTTTTCCAGGATGCTGCCGAACAGCGCGGCGCGGGTGTCGGCGCGCAGCGTGTATTTGGCGCCCGTCACGCGCCAGGCGATGCTGGCGTCGCCACTGAGCGAAAAGCCTTTCTGGCGGGCCTTGATGGAATAGCTGAGGTCGGCCGAGGGCGGCACGTCGACCGGGCGCCTGACCGATACGTGCTCGGCGGCGCCGGCGACCGTGGCGACGGCCAGCAGCATGCAGGTAGTAATGTGAAGCAATTGAGTACGCATTTCAGGTTCCCGCATCCGTGATGATTATCTTGTTGACCGTCTGGGTCGTTACCGCGCCGCTTGCTTCAATGTTGCTGATCTGTACAGGCAGCCAGCCGTGTGCCGGCGCCAGCCAGATATCCAGGCGCGACGCGTAGGCGCCGGCTTTCGGCGGGCGCGACAGGCGCCATGCCTGGATCTTGCCGAGCCGCGTGTCGAGCGTTTCCTGCCCCAGCAGGACGAAGCGGAACACGCTGGCATCCTTGTCCTCGCCGACCAGCATCTCGACGCCGGCCGCGAGCTGGCCGCTGTCGGCGCGGGCGATGGCCGCCAGTTGCAGCGGCACGGTCGCCTTGTCCTGCGCGCCGGGCAGCAGGTCGAACGCCGCCAGCGAAGCGGAAAACGTGATGCGGCCGTCGCCGAAGCGGGTCGCCGTCTGGCCGCGGCCGCGGCGCTTTTCGGTCATCAAGGCCGGCACAAATCCCGCTTCGTCGATGCTGCCTTCGCTTTCGAGCACCACCAGGTTGACGCGCGTCACCAGCACGCTGATCCCGGCCTCGACCTTCATGCGGTAGCGCCCGCCCTCGAGCTGCCACGCCATCTCCGCTTCGCCGTGCCAGCGCGTGCCGTCGGCATCGCGGCGGGCGACGTCGAGCGCGATGCGGGCCGATGGCGGCAGATCGACGCGGTAGCGAACGGGCGCCGCGACGACCGGCTCCGGCACCGGCTGCGCTGTTGCCGGCTCGACAAATTGTACGGCAGCCAATATTTCAGCCGCGCCAGCTTGCGCCGTCATCGCCGGCGCGCTGGTCAGCGCTTCCACATCGACCAGCACCGGCGCCGGCGCCGGGAGCGGGCGCTTGCGCGGCGATGGGCTCGGCGGTTTCGCGGGCGAAGGCACCGGTGGCTGCACGAGCACGGGCGGTGGTTCGGCAATCAGGCGCGCGACGATGGCCGAGGGCGCCGGTTCCGGCCCGCCTGGCGCACGCATGCGCGGCAAGATCCACCACAGCGCCAGCAGGTGCAGCAGGACCGAGGCGCCGAACAGCGCCAGCGTGCGCCGATACCGGGTTACCAACGAAGCGAACGAGGCGAAGGTCATCCGTGTAGTTTAACGTGTCCGCCGCGCTTTCCGCTGACAGAGGCTGCCCGCCTCCCCCGCACACGAGATTCTTTGAACGCATGTTGGTTATCTGATACGCTGAAGGCTCAATCAAACGGAGACGCGCAATGAACCCTCAAATGCCTCAGATGCCCGGTGTGGGCGCCGTGACGGACTCGCTCGATTTCGTCAAGAACCTGTGGGGCAGCATGAGCGTGCCGGGGATGAGCATTCCCGGCCTCGGCGCGCCGGCCCTGTCGCTCGACGACCTCGACAAGAAAATAGCCGACCTGAAGGCGGTCGAAGCCTGGCTCAATGTCAACGTGGCGATGCTGCGCGGCACGGTGCAGGCGCTGGAAGTGCAGCGCGGCACCATCGCCACGCTGAAATCGATGGGTGCCTCGATGGCCGAAGCGATGAAGCAGCCGGGCGCCGACCAGAAATCGGTGATGGCGTCGACGCCGTTCGCATCGGCATTCTTCGGCCAGGCGGCCGCCGCGCCGGCGGCGGCGGCAGCAGCGGCAGCTCCGCCCGAGGCGGCGAAGGCAAGCGAGGCGGCCGCGGCTTCGCCCTTCATGCCCGATCCGGCGATGTGGTGGAACGTGCTGCAGGAGCAATTCAAGCAGGCGGTGAGCAGCACGATGTCGCCGGAGGCGATGGAGAAGGCGAATGCGATGGCGCAGGAGGCGGCCACGCGGATGGGCGCCGCGGTGGCGCCGAAACCGGCCGCGTCCGACGACAAGGCAGCCGAGGATGCGCCGCCGAACGGCGCCAACGGCAAGGCGCGCGCGACTAAGGGCAAGCCGGGCAAAAGCTGACCCGGCGGCCTCGGCGGGCGATTCGGTTCAGGCGAGCCGCAGGATCCGGATCGCGTCGATCAGGCCGTCTTCCTGGCGCTTGACGGTGGAGATCGTGATCAATCCTTCATCGGCCATCTGCTTGGCTTGCTCGTGGACGCCCTGGAACGATTCCATGGTATCCCCTTTGGCGGCTACCGGACGGATCCATGCGGTGCTGCCGACCTTCATTTTTTCGTAGACTTCCATTGCTATATCGCGCATGCGTAGTGCCTTTCTGACTGGGCGCGGGGTGAGCCGCAGAGTTTGCAGTTTATCACCAGCGCGCGGTGAGTGAAAATCCACGTCGTCGTCGCGAACGCGGGGGGCTGCTAAAACGAAACGCTGGTGTCAGGTCTCTTAAGAAACAACATCCCGGCCAGGTGTCTGGGATG
>JAZKFW010000093.1:0-3572 GCA_040386255.1 Pseudomonadota bacterium | reverse complement strand
GGCCATGTCGCCGGTTTGGGCGACACGGAACAACGCTTCGGCGTAAGGACGGGCGACGGTTGCGATTTCAGCCATGATTACAGCTCGGTAGCCAGTTGCGACAGCAGGTCGGCGTGCGCCGTTGCGTTCACTTCACGCTTGAGGATCTGCTCGGCGCCTTTGACGGCCAGTGCGGCAACCTGGGAACGCAGTTCTTCGCGCGCCTTCGTCACTTGCTGGTCGGCGTCCGCTTTCGCTTGCGCAACAATACGGCCAGCTTCAGCAGTAGCGTTTGCCTTGATTTCGTCGGCGACCATCTGGGCGCGCTTTTCGGCGTCAGCGATACGCTTCTGGCCTTCGTCGCGTGCACCTGCCAGTTCGGTCTGGATGCGCTTCTCAGCGGCAACCATGGCCAATTTGCCCTGGTCGGCCGCAGCCAGACCTTCAGCGATTTTTTTAGCGCGTGCGTCGAGTGCACCCACCACTGGCGGCCACACGAATTTCGCGATGACATAGCACAGGATGAAAAACACAATGTACTGCACGAACATCGTTGCGTTTAAATTCACAGCAGTTTCCTTCTCAGAATGACATACGCCGGGCCGGCAAAATCGCGAGCCCGGCTATTGAGAATCAGCTCTTAGGCAGGGAATGGGCTAGCGAACGCGAACATCATCGCGATACCAACACCGATCAGGAACGCCGCGTCGATCAGACCTGCCAGCAGGAACATCTTGGTTTGCAGGGTGTTCATCAGTTCAGGCTGACGAGCCGAAGCTTCGATGAACTTGCCGCCCATGATACCGATGCCGATACATGCGCCGATCGCGCCCAAACCAATGATCAAACCGCAAGCCAAAGCTACAAAAGCGACGTTAGTCATGAAAACTCCTAGATATAAAAATTAAAAAATTGAAAATCGAGATACTGCAAACCTGCTTACTACCAATGCTGCGTTCTTAGTGACCCTCATGCGCCTGGCCGATGTACACCAGCGTCAGCATCATGAAAATAAAAGCCTGCAACAACACGATCAGGATGTGGAAGATTGCCCATATCGAGCCGGCTGCGATATGCAGGCCGGACAACAACACGCTCTGAGTCGTGAAGCCTACCCACTGCGCGCCGAGCAGGGCGATCAACAGGAAGATCAGTTCGCCGGCAAACATGTTGCCGAACAGTCGCATTGCCAGCGACACCGTTTTTGCAGCGAATTCGATGAGGTTCAGGCCGAAGTTGAAGATCCACAGCGCCGGGTGGGCGCCGAACGGCGCGCAGAACAGTTCGTGGATGAAGCCGCCGAGGCCCTTGATCTTGATGTTGTAGTACAGCATCAACGTCAGCACGACCAGCGCCATGCCGAAGGTGCCGTTCAGGTCGGCCGTCGGGACGGCGCGGAAATATGGCTCGTGGCCGTCGGCGCCGTGAATGCCGAGCAGGCGGAAGATGCCGGCGAAGGTATCGACCGGCAGGAAGTCCATCGAGTTCATCAGCAGTACCCAGACGAACACGGCCAGTGCGACCGGCGCGATGAACGAGCGGTTGCCGTGGACAATGGCTTTCGACTGGTCTTCGACCAGCTCGACGACGAATTCGACAGCCGCCTGGAAGCGGGTCGGCACGCCGGCCGTCGCGCGGCGCGCGGCGATGACGAGGAAAATGCAGGCCAGCGCGGCGAGGATCACCGACACCAGAATTGTGTCATAGTGAATGATGCTGAAGTCGATGATGTCGACCTGCTTGGCCGAGGCGTTGTGGCCAAGGTGGTGAGTGATGTATTGGCCTGCCGTGACCGTGTGCTCGGCTGTGGGGGCTGCACCCGCTGCAATTTCAGTTGTCATTTCTGCCTAAACAATAAGATGATGTAACTTTTGAGTGCCACGATGAAGCCGCAAATCAGTGCGAGCCAGTTCAAATCGCGGTACAGCCAAGCGATGGCGCCAAGCAGCGCCAGCGTTAAAGCAATCTTTATAAATTCGCCGATCATGAACGACATCGGGTTTGCCGCGCCCCGCTTCGCGCTGGAAAACAGGCGCAAGGCGAACAAGCCGTTCGGCACGACGCAACACAATCCACCGAGCACAGCCGAAAACATCGCAGCTTTTCCACCGAGTAGCGCGGCAATTACGCCGGCGACCACTGTGGCCATCAATTGCAGGGAGACAATGCGCAACATTTTTTCTTCTTCGCGCAGGGCTTTATAAGCTGTGTTGCGGGTGGTGGATTACGTGAATCAACGGGATTATAAGGTTTATGCAGATAGGCGTCAAACGTTGCCGCACCTTGTTGGTACGCAATTTGGTTCAAATGACACGGATGTTCGATGGTGGTGCGGGCAATATTGTCGCCTGTTCCCGCTTAACAATGTTTGCCAGGAGCATCACCCACACCCGGGGTCAGTGCCGACATTCGGACACGGCCTCATCAGTAGCAGGTGTTTTGCTCCGGGCCAGTGCAGAGCTTGTGTCCGAATGTCGGCACTGACCCCGGCGGGGTGGGACACTACGCGCGCAGGCGGGCGAGCACGCCGTCGAGGATGTCGAGGTCGGCAAAGTCGATGATCATCTGGCCGCGGCCCTTGGCGCCCATCTTGAACAGCACCGGCGTGGCCAGCTTGTCGGACAGCTCTTCTTCGAGACGGACGATGTCGCCCGATTTATCTTTCTGGCGCGGCGCCGTCGGGTTCGCTGCTTCCTCCATCGTGCGCGACACCAGCTTTTCGGTTTCACGTACCGACAGGCGCCTGGCGACGACCTGGCTGGCCAGCGTGATCTGGCTGGCGGCGTCGACCGCCAGCAGCGCGCGCGCGTGGCCCATGTCGATGTCGCCGGCCATCAGCATCGTCTGCACCGGTTGCGCCAGGTTCATCAGGCGCAGCAGGTTCGACACCGCGCTGCGCGAACGGCCCACAGCGTTGGCGGCCTGCTCGTGCGTAAAGTGGAAATCGTCGATCAGGCGATGGATGCCCTGCGCCTCTTCCAGCGGGTTGAGGTCTTCGCGCTGGATGTTTTCGATCAGCGCCATTGCCGCCGCGGCCTGGTCGTCGACGTCACGCACCAGCACCGGAATCGACTCGAGCCCGGCCAGCTGGGCGGCGCGGAAGCGGCGCTCGCCGGCGATGATTTCATAGCGCATCGCGCCGCCGGCCTCGCCGACCGGGCGCACCAGCACCGGCTGCATCACGCCCTGCGACTTGATCGACGCCGCCAGTTCGTTCAACGCGCCTTCGTCCATGCGCGTGCGCGGCTGGTATTTGCCGGCCTGCAGCTGCGCCACCGGCAGCGAGGAAGGCGCGCCGGCATCGGCCGGCTGCTGGGTGAAGTCGCCGTCGCCGCCGAGCAGCGCTTCGAGTCCGCGGCCGAGGCCCTTGAGTTTTTTGGTCGCCATGATTGTCTTCGTCAGTTCAGTGATTACATTGTCTTGATGCGTTCGACCATTTCGGCGCCGAACGCGATGTAGGCTTGCGCACCCTTGGAGGCGGGATCGAACACCACGCCAGGCACGCCGTACGACGGCGCCTCGGCCAGGCGCACGTTGCGCGGGATGATGGTCTTGAAGACCTTGTCGCCGAAGTGCTGCTCGAGCTGCGCCGA
>JAZKFW010000092.1:3749-6084 GCA_040386255.1 Pseudomonadota bacterium | reverse complement strand
GCACGTTGTCGTGGCCGCGGTAGATGTTGGCGCCGCCGCCGGCCACGCCGATGTTGCCGAGCGCGAGCTGCAGGATGGCCAGCGCCCGCACGTTGGCGGTGCCAACGTGGTGCTGGGTGATGCCCATGCACCACACCACCGACGACGGCCGGTTCTTGGCCAGCATTTCGGCAGTTATGCGCACGCTCGCCATCGGCACGCCGGTGACGTCCGACACCTTGTCCGGCGTCCACTTGGCCACTTCCTTGCGCACATCTTCCATGCCGTAGGTGCGCTGCTCGATGAAGGCCTTGTCTTCCCAGCCGTTTTCAAAGATGTGCCACAGGATGCCCCACACCAGCGCGATGTCGGTGCCGGGGCGGATGCGCACGTAATGGTGGGCGAAGCGCGCGGTGCGCGTGAAGCGCGGGTCGATGACGATCATCTTCGCGCCCAGTTCCTTGGCGTGCAGGAAGTGCAGCATCGAGATCGGGTGCGCCTCGGCCGGATTGGAGCCGATGAACATGACGGCCTTGCTGTTGTGCAGGTCGTTGAACGAGTTCGTCATCGCGCCGTAGCCGAAGGTCTGGGCGACGCCGGCCACCGTGGTCGAGTGGCAGATGCGCGCCTGGTGGTCGCAGTTGTTGGTGCCCCACATCGACACGAACTTGCGCATCAGGTAAGCCTGCTCGTTGCTGTGCTTGCTGCCGCCGATCGTCATGATGGAATCCGGCCCGGCTTCCTTGCGCAGCGCCAGCATGCGGTCGCCGATCTCGTTGATGGCGGTATCCCACGAGATGCGCTGGTACTTGCCGGCCACCAGCTTCATCGGATAGCGCAGGCGATGCTCGCCGTGGCCGTGCTCGCGCACCGAGGCGCCCTTGGCGCAGTGGGCGCCCATGTTGAACGGCGAATCGAAGGCCGGCTCCTGGCGGATCCAGACGCCGTTGCTGACCACCGCTTCGACCGAGCAGCCGACCGAACAGTGGGTGCAGACGGTGTGCTTGATTTCGGCCGTGCCGGCTGGCGCCGCCTTCGGGTCGGCCGCCTGCGCCGGCTCGATCACGTTGAACGGCAGCGTGCGCGCCAGGCCGGCTGCGCCGGCGGTAAGGCCGGCGCGCACCAGGAAGCTGCGGCGCTTGACGGTGGCCGCAGCCGCCCGCGCCAGGCCCTGCTGCAAAGCGGAGGTGGCGCCTGCCACGGCGGTGCCAACGGCTGATTTTTTAACGACGGGCATGCGATCGCTCCTGTTCGTGATCTACCAGTATCGCGCGGTGCGATAGTATTGACGGATGTGCTCGGTTTCGTGATAGCCGGCCGGCTCAGGCGCGGCGGCTACCGGCGCCGCCACTGCCGGCGCCGCGGTCGACTCGGCCGCTACCGCCGCCAGCGCCCCAAGCGCGCCGGCGCCGCCGGCCGCACGCAGGAAGCTGCGCCGCGTGGGGTTGACCGTCTTGTCTTTGTCCTTGTCCATAGGCACGCTCTCAGTGTTGGGTTGTTCAGTCGTCCGCATAATCTTCGGCCACCTGGAATGCTTCACGTTCGATATCGAAAAAGGCGCCGGCCAGGTCGGCCACGCGCTGGTAGAACTGGGCGCCGTCAGCCTGGCGCAGGTGATCCAGGCACGCCGCTGTCCACGGCGCGATGTGCATCTCGAAAAATTCCTGCTGGCGCGACACGCTGTGGCCGCCCACGATCAGGCGGCGCATGGTTTCGCACAGCGCGCCGAGATGGTCTTCAGTTTCGGCGGCGCCGTTGCGGCGGCCCAGGCCCAGTCTGGCGAGGTCGGTGCGCAATGCCGCCAGCGGCTTTTCGTGCAGGAAGCCGGCCAGGTACAGGGAACCGTAGGGACTGACGCGCGGGATGCTGGTGCTGACGAACAGCTCGTTGAATTCGGCGCGCACCAGCTCGAAGGGGATCAGGCGCGCGACCAGCGACAGTTCGTACCAGGCGCGCTCGAGCGGCTGCTCGGAGTCGGAAGCGAGGATCGCGTCGGCGCCGGCCAGGCTGTCGAGCAGCGCGTCGTCGGGCGGCGCCAGCAGGAGGCGCGCCACCAGGCCATACATGTCGGCGCGCGCCTGCTCTTCCTGCGGCAGTGGCAGGATCGCGGACTGCGCGATTGGTGTGGCGATACTTGTCTCCGAGCCCAACTGCATGCGAGCTTCCTTATTGAGTAGTGCTAAATAGTCTATTCTTCAGTTTATCAACTGTCGAGGGATTTCCGATTGGGAGATTCAATCGTGCGCGGGTGAGTTCGCGGCTGAGGAAGGGGATTGGAGATTTTTGCGGCAGTGCGTCATAAGCAATGACCGGCACATGCAGTCTCCGCTCAGGACTCACAAAAGGGGTCTGACCC
>JAZKFW010000092.1:0-3649 GCA_040386255.1 Pseudomonadota bacterium | reverse complement strand
GGGGTCTGACCCTCGACTGAAACATCAGGGTCAGCCCCCTATTGACCGGTCGCGTCTACATTCCTCGGCTCCGGTTCCACTCAGCTTCAGCGGAAGACGAGAAGCTCAGTTTTGCGGGTAGTTCTGCTGCCGCTCCGGTATCATTCGGGAATGAATCAGATTTCTCCCCCTCCGTTTATCATTGGTGTCGCTGGCGGAAGCGGCAGTGGCAAGTCAACGGTGACCCAGCAAGTGCTGGCCTCGTTCGGCGCTGAAATGGTTTCTGTCGTGATGCAGGACGATTACTACTGCGACCAATCCGATCTCGCCCCTGAAGTGCGCCGCAAGCAGAATTATGACCATCCGCAGGCTTTCGACTGGCCACTGCTGGTTCAGCACGTCCAGGCGCTGCGCAATGGCGAAACGATCGCGATGCCGGAGTACGACTTCACGATCGACAACCGCTCCGACAAGACCATTTCCGTCAAACCGGCCCCGGTCATCGTGATCGAAGGCCTGTTTGCCTTGTACGACGCGGACTTGCGCAAAATGATGTCGCTGAAGATCTTTGTCGACACTGCGCCGGACGTCCGCTTCATCCGGCGCATGCAAAGGGATATTGCGGAACGCGGTCGTTCGCTGGAGAGCATCGTCGACCAGTACCTGGAAACAGTACGTCCGATGCACAAGCAATTCATCGAGCCCACCAAGCGCTACGCTGATGTCATTTTGCCGCACGGCGCCAACGGGCCGGCAGTCGATGTCATTACCACCAAAGTCGCGAGCGTCATCGGCCAGTTACAGCGGCCCTGATCAGTCATTGTCCGTGCAGTATCTGACCGGTTCGCGCGCCGGTGGCGACGGCGCTCACGCCAGTTCAGTGACGAACTGCGTGCGTGGACGACGCACTTTTTTCAAGCCGACGAGCCAGTCGCCTTCTTCGCTGCGATAGCCCAGCGGCAAGATGACGACGGAGCGCAAGCCGCGCTCAGCCAGGCCGAGGATCTGGTCAACCTTGGCTGGATCGAAACCCTCCATCGGCGTCGAGTCGACTTTCATCTCCGCGGCGGCAATCAGCGCGGTACCGACGCCGATGTACGCCTGGCGGGCGGCATGCTGGTAGTTCGTTTCGGCATCGCGCTGGGGGTAGGTGCTCAGCAACTGCTGACGATAGGCTTCCCAGCCAGCATTTACCACGCCGCGCTCGGCATTGACCAGGTCGAACATCGCGTTGATGCGCTCGACCGTATAGTTATCCCAAGCGGCGAACACCAGCAGGTGCGAGCAATCGGTCACCTGCGCCTGGTTCCAGGCGACGGCCTGGATCTGTTCACGCAGCGCCGGGGCGGTGACGACAAATAGTTCGTACGGTTGCAGGCCGCTGGAACTGGCAGTCAGGCGGACCGCCTCCAGAATGTGCTCGACCGCTTCGTGCGGAACCGATTTAGCCGGGTTCATTTTTTTGGTGGCATAGCGCCAACGCAATGCTTGCAGCAGATCTGACATGAATGAGCTTTCTCGTTCGGTTAACATGCTAGTAACATATTCTAGCTGACTGTGCAGTTACACGTGACTCGGCGCCTTCAGCCAGGGAGAGTATCGGGTGTCGCCAGCAGGCACAAGGCGTTCAGCTTTTGAAAATCTTCAGCAATGTCACTGCCGGGGACGCCGAGCCGATCTTGCGGTTCGCTTGAGCTGCTTCCAGGACTTCAACGAGTTCATCGTACTTGTCAGCTTGCCTGTCGTTCAAGTTTGTCATGTTCATGTTCCAGCGCGGAAAGGTACGGAAGGTTGCCGCTTCGTTGTAGAGTACCCGCGAATTCTTGTGCCGCGGATCGAGCTCAATCTTCTTATACAGTTTATCGAGGGTCGACGCAGGACCTTCCAAGACTTGCAAGAACCAACCGCCGTTGTAAAACAGGCTACCGGTCACGTCGAGCGGCCCGTTGTTGGCCACTGCCTTCTTCTGGATTTCAGAGAGATCCTCTGGAGACATCTTACGGGTGGCCTGGCTTATGTAGATCAGCTGATTAATTGACATTTCCTCATCCTCATTTAAATAGGACACCTATCCGATTCAAAGGAGTAGAGGCGGATTGTCCAGGACAAATAGTACTCCTAAGAAATAAAAACTGCAAGATTGCATTTCGTGTCCGATGGACATGAGAATCCGACTGTCGGTCGACGACTTCGGCACCGGCTATTCGAGCCTTTCGTACTTACAGCGCTTTCCGGTCCATGCGCTCAATATCGACCAGTCGTTTGTGAGCGACATCGGCAAGGATCCCGCCGAAGCGTTCTCGGAATTGATCCACTCCGAACCCCACCGATAGATCCCACGTTACGTTGTTAAGAGCTTCGTGTGCAGGGGCTAGTAAAACCGGGGTCTGACCCCAACTGAAAAACCGGGTCAGACCCCTGTTGACGCGCTGCGTATCGGGATCGTGCGGGGGTTGGCGGCGCGCGCGCGCAACTGGCCGCAGCCGCCGTCGACATCTTGCCCAGCCGAGTCGCGCAATTTCGTCAGTACGCCGCGCTGGTGCAGCGCCGCCGCAATCGCCCTCGCCTTCTCCCAGCTCGGGCGCTTGAACGCGAGATCAGGGATCGTGTTGTAGGGGATCATGTTGAGCACCGCGTGCTTGCCCTTCAGTAGCTCGACGATGCCATCCATCTCGTCGGCGCCGTCGTTGACGCCCTCCAGTAGCGTCCACTGAAACTGCACCGGGTAGCCTGTCAGGCGAGCGTAGCGCTCGCCATGCTCGACCAGTTCGCGCGGACTCAGCTTCGGTGCGCGCGGCAGCAGCTGTTCGCGCAACGCATGCTTGGTGGTGTGCAGCGACAACGCCAGCGCCGGCTTCACCCTGCCTGCCGCCAGGCGCTCGAACGCACGCACGTCGCCAACGGTCGAGAACACCAGGTTCTTGTGGCCGATGTTGCCCTCGGTGCCGAGCAGTTCGATGGCGTCGATCACGTTGTCGAGATTGTGGGCCGGTTCGCCCATGCCCATGAACACAACTTTCTTCACCGGCCGCTGCGCGCGCGCCAGCACGACCTGAGCGACGATCTCGCCGCTCGTCACTTGACGGATCAGGCCGTCGCGGCCGGTCATGCAGAACTGGCAGCCGACCGCGCAGCCGACCTGGCTCGACACGCACACGCCGTCGCGCGGCAGCAGCACCGTCTCCACCGCCTGGCCGTCCGCCAGTCCCACCAGCAGGCGCGCCGAGCCGTCTTCGGCGGGGTGCGAACTGATCAGCCGCGCCATCGCCTGCAGCTCGGCGTCGAGCGCCGGCAAGGCCTCGCGCACGGGCTTCGGCAGGAAATCGTCGGGACGGCGCCGGCCCTGGTCGTGCGGCTGGCATTGCACCCAGTCGCGCAACACGCGCTGTTCGTGCAAACGCTGGGCGCCCAACGCGCGCAAACGCTGGCGAATGACGTCCAGCTGCACTTTAGTCGTTCTTGATGACGATGCTCGGGAACTTGCTCGTCATGTCCTTCGCCTTCTCGGCGATCTTGACGGCGACCTTGCGCGCGATGTCCTTGTAGACGCGCGCCACCGGACCGTCCGGCTCGGCCACCACGGTCGGGCGGCCCGAATCGGTCTGCTCGCGGATTGCCATCGTCAGCGGCAAGGCGCCGAGGAATTCGACGCCGAAGTCGGCGCACATCT
>JAZKFW010000091.1:0-32785 GCA_040386255.1 Pseudomonadota bacterium | reverse complement strand
CCAGGTTTTGGACGCTTCCAAAACCTGGGTCTGACCCCGGTTTTGGAAGGTTTCATTCTGCATCAGGCGAAGCTGGTTTCGAGGAAGCCGGCTTTCTTGACGATGCGGTCGATGTCGACCAGCGTCGTCAGCAGTTCTTTCATGCGCGCCAGCGGCATGGCGTTCGGGCCGTCCGACATGGCCACCGCCGGGTTCGGGTGGGTCTCCATGAACAGGCCGGCGATGCCGGCGGCGACCGCGGCGCGCGCCAGCACCGGGATGTGCTCGCGCTGGCCACCGGACGAGGTGCCCTGGCCGCCCGGCAGCTGCACCGAGTGGGTGCCGTCGAAGACGACCGGGCAGTTCGACTCGCGCATGATGGCGAGCGAACGCATGTCCGACACCAGGTTGTTGTAGCCGAACGAGACGCCGCGCTCGCAGGCCATGAAGTTGTCTTCATTCAGGCCGGCAGCCTTGGCCGCCACGCGCGCCTTGTCGATCACGTTCTTCATGTCGTGCGGCGCGAGGAACTGGCCCTTCTTGATGTTGACCGGCAGGCCGGTCTGGGCGCAAGCGACGATGAAGTCGGTCTGGCGGCACAGGAAGGCCGGCGTCTGGATGACGTCGACCACCGCGCACACGGCGGGCAGCTCTTCGATCGTGTGGACGTCGGTCAGCACCGGCACGCCGAGCTCGCGCTTGACGTCGGCGAGGATCTCGAGGCCCTTGTCCATGCCGGGACCACGGAAGGTGGTGCCCGAGGAGCGGTTGGCCTTGTCGAACGACGACTTGTAGATGAAGGGGATGCCGAGCGCCGAGGTGATTTCCTTGAGCGCGCCGGCGGTGTCCATCGCCATCTGGCGCGACTCGATCACGCAGGTGCCGGCGATCAGGAAGATCGGCTGGTCGAGGCCGACGTCGAATCCGCAAAGCTTCATGCTGCGTCTCCTTGCAAAACTGGTTCGGCAACCGCGTGCAGGGCCGGCGCGGACGCCGCGGCCTTGTGCGCAAGCGCTGCCTTGATGAACGAAATGAACAGCGGATGGCCGGTGCGCGGCGTCGACTTGAACTCAGGATGGTACTGCACGCCCATGTACCACTGATGCACGCTGCGCGGCAGTTCCATGATTTCGCACAGGTCTTCGGTCGGGGTGCGCGCCGACACGATGAGGCCGGCCGCTTCGACGCGCGCCAGGTAGTGGTTGTTCGCTTCGTAGCGGTGACGATGGCGCTCGGTGACGACGCTGCCGTAGATCTCGGCGGCCAGCGTGCCCGGATTGACCGCGCAGGTCTGGGCGCCGAGGCGCATGGTGCCGCCCAGGTCCGACCGTTCGTCGCGCTTTTCGACCTTGCCGTCGTGGTTCTGCCACTCGTTGATGAGGGCGACCACGGGCTGGTCGGTGTCCGGGTCGAACTCGGTCGAATTGGCGTTCGTCATGCCGGCCATGTGGCGCGCGTATTCGATCAGCGCGACCTGCATGCCGAGGCAGATGCCGAGGTAAGGGATGTTGTGCTCGCGCGCGTAGCGGGCGGCCTCGATCTTGCCCTCGACGCCGCGCTTGCCGAAGCCGCCCGGCACCAGGATCGCATCGTACTTGGCCAGGTGCGCCGAGCCCTTGGTCTCGATGTCTTCCGAATCGAGGTACTCGATGTTGACGCGGCTTTCGGTGTGGATGCCGGCGTGGCGCAGCGCTTCGGTGAGCGACTTGTACGACTCGGTCAGGTCGACGTACTTGCCGACCATGCCGATGGTGACGTCGGTCTTCGGATGCTCGAGCGCGTAAATCAGCTTGGTCCACATCGACAGGTCGGCCGGCGGCGCTTCCAGGCCGAGCGCTTCGAGGATGATCTCGTCGAGGCCCTGGTCGTGCAGCACCTGCGGCACCTTGTAGATGGTGTCGACGTCCCACACCGAGATGACGGCGGCTTCTTCGACGTTCGAGAACAGCGAGATCTTGGCGCGCTCGTCGGCCGGAATCGGGCGGTCGGCGCGGCACAGCAGCGCGTTCGGCGAGATGCCGATCTCGCGCAGCTTCTGCACGCTGTGCTGGGTCGGCTTGGTTTTCAGTTCGCCCGCCGAGGCGATGTACGGCACCAGCGTCAGGTGCACAAAAGCGGACGACTTGCGGCCGGCGCGCAGCGACAGCTGGCGCGCCGCTTCGAGAAACGGCAGCGACTCGATGTCGCCGACGGTGCCGCCGATTTCGACCAGGGCCACGTCGGCGCCTTCGGCACCGCGGTAGATGTAGTCCTGGATCTCGTTGGTGATGTGCGGGATCACCTGCACCGTCTTGCCCAGGTATTCGCCGCGGCGCTCCTTGCGGATCACCGATTCGTAGATCTGGCCGGTGGTGAAGTTGTTCACCTTTTTCATGCGGGTGCTGATGAAGCGCTCGTAGTGGCCGAGGTCGAGATCGGTCTCGGCGCCGTCGTCGGTGACGAACACTTCGCCGTGCTGCAAGGGGCTCATCGTGCCCGGATCGACGTTGATGTACGGATCGAGCTTGAGCATGGTGACTTTGAGGCCGCGCGATTCGAGGATCGCGGCGAGAGAGGCGGCGGCAATCCCTTTTCCAAGGGAAGACACGACGCCACCGGTGACGAAGACAAATTTGGTCATTGCAGATGGTGCCGAACGGCACGTGCGGGAAATTGAAATTATACCTTAAACCGGCCACAACTTCCGCAAAACCAGCGCCTGCGCATGAGCCCGTGTACGAATGCCGGCACTGACCCCGCCGGGGTCAGGCATAGAGGGCGGTCAAGCAATCTTGATAAATTCACCAAAGGGAGAAAGACATCGCTAGAATGCGATGTATATTTTGACAACTAGGGCGCCGCGATGCATGAGCATTCCGAAACAGTTGACTCCCCCTTCACCGCCCATGCGCTGGCGCCGGCCGCCAACGACAGCGCGGCCGCCGCCGAAACCCACAACTTCATTTTCACCGGCAGCGGCCAGTAATACTTCCGCATCTGGATCGTCAACCTGCTGCTGACGGTCGCCACGCTGGGCATCTACTCGGCCTGGGCGAAGGTGCGCCGGCTGCAGTAGTTCGACCGCAACACCAGCTTCGCCGGCGCCGCGTTCGACTTTCGCGGCGAGCCGAAAGCGATCCTCAAGGGCCGCCTGCTGGCGGTGGTGCTGCTGGCAGCCTATCACTATGCGTTCGGCTTTTCGCTGGCGATCGGTCTCGGCATCGTCGCCACGCTGCTGCTGGCGCTGCCGTTTTTCCTGCGCAGCGCGCTGCGCTTCCGCCTTCACAATACGCAGTACCGCGGCCTGCACTTCGACTTCAGCGGTTCGACCGCCGGCGCCTACCGCGGCGCCTCGGGGAAAGCGCGCGGCAGGCGCTCGAAGGCCGGCTGGTGGCGCCGACCCTCCTGAGCGAACAACGGGTGGCGCAGGTGGAACAGGTGCTGCGTTCGATCGCGCCGGCGCGCCCGCGCGTGCCGCTGCGGCTGCTGGTGCGCAACTCGCCGCGGCTCGGCGCCAACGCGCTGGCGCTGCCCGACGCCACCATCATGGTCACCGACGCCATGATCCTGCACATCGTCGGCAAGGAGGACGGCTTCGACGAGCGCCAGCAGGCCCAGCTGGCCGGGGTGCTGGCCCATGAGATCGGCCACATCGAGGCGCGCCACAGCGTGCGCACGATGGCGCCCTCGTCGCTGACCGCGGCGGCCTCGGCCGCGCTGTTCGGCGACTTCAGCGCGGTGGCGGCGGGCCTGCCGGCGCTGCTGATGAACATGCGCTACTCACGCGACATGGAAACCGAGGCCGATGGCTACGCGATCGCGCTGCTGAACAACAACGGCATCGCCACGGCGCCGCTGGCCGACCTCTTCGATTCGCTGGAAAAGCGGGATGCGGACGATCCGGCGCACCGGCTGCCGCGCTGGATGGCCGACAGCATCGCCTACATGGCCAGCCATCCGGCCAGCCACGAGCGCGGCGAGCGCCTGCGCAAGGGGGCGCGGCCGTAGCGGCAGCGTGCGGAAGCGAACAGACCCGTGTGCGCGCATCGGCGATGCTTGACCTTTACATATTATTGCGGAGGTCACCATGTCTTACCTGAAACGCGACACTTTTGGCATGTACTCGGACAAGAACAACAAGGGCCCGGGTCCTGAACTGATGGGCGCCGACACGCTGATCGGCGACCACGTCCACAACCTCAAGAACGAGCACCTCGGCGAAATCAAGGAAATCATGCTGGACATGCGTAACGGCAAAATCGCCTATGCGGTCATGTCGAGCGGCGGCCTGCTCGGCATCGGCGAAAAGCTGTTTGCGGTACCTTGGCAGGCGCTCACGCTCGATACCGCCAACCACCGCATGACGATGAACATGGACAAGGCCAAGATCGACGCCGCGCCTGGCTTCGACACCGACAACTGGCCTGACATGGCCGACCAGAGCTGGGCCAGCCAGATCCACGGCTACTACGGCACCAGCGCGGTGTAAATAAACGCCGGTGTAAACGCTGGTGTCAGGTCTGACATTAAGACATTCGCGCGCGAATGTCTTAATGTCAGACCTGACACCGGCTCTTTGCATCAGCAGAAATCGCGGCTTTGGGTGCCCAGCCGCCCCAGCAATGCCGACATGTCCACCAGCCGCTTGGCCACCAGGTGGCGCACCTCCCCTTCCCTTTGCCAGATGCCGTACACGCCCAGCAGCGGCGCGCGCAGCACTTCGCGTCGCTGTTCTTCCACCAGGCTCGGCCAGACGATCACGTTGACGTTGCCGGTCTCGTCTTCCAGCGTCATGAACAGCACGCCCTTGGCGGTGCCGGGACGCTGGCGCACGGTGACGATGCCGCAGTGGCGCGCCAGCTGGCCGTTCTTGTAGTCGTTCAGCGTCGCCGCGGTCATGAAGCGCTGCTTGAGAAGTTGCGGGCGCAATAGCGCCAGCGGATGGCGTCCCAAGGTCAGTCCCTGCGAGCGGTAGTCGCCGACGATCTCGTCGCCTTCGGTCGGCGCGCGCAGCTGCGGCACCGCCTCGTCCGGCGTGGTCGGGCGCAGCAGGTCCTTGTCGGGCACCGCGCCGACCGCCTGCCACAGCGCCTGGCGGCGGTTGCCGGCCAGCGAATGGAGCGCGTTCGACGCCGCCAGCACCTGCAGGTCGCCGCGATCGAGACCGGCGCGCCGCGCCAGGTCGGCGACGCTGTCGAACGGCCGGATCGCGCGCGCGTCCTCGATGCGCGCCGCCACTTCGCGCCGCATGCCGCGCTGCAGCGATAGGCCCAGCCGCACCGCCGGCTGGCGCGCACGCGCGTCATCGACTTCTTCGAGCGCCGAGTCCCAGCCGCTGATGGCGATGTCGACCGGCCGCACCTCGATGCCATGGCGCCGGGCGTCCTGCACCAGCTGCGACGGGCTGTAGAACCCCATCGGCTGGCTGTTGAGCAGCGCGCACAGGAAGGCGCCCGGCTCGTGCCGCTTCATCCACGCGCTGGCGTAGGCCAGCAGCGCGAAGCTGGCGGCGTGCGACTCCGGAAAGCCGTATTCGCCGAAGCCCTGGATCTGGCTGAAGATCGCTTCGGCAAACGCCATCTCGTAGCCGCGTTCGAGCATGCCGCCGACGATGCGCTCGTAGTATTTTTCCAGCCCGCCCTTGCGCTTCCAGGCCGCCATTGCCCGCCGCAGCTGGTCCGCTTCGCCGGGCGTGAAGCCGGCCGCCAGGATCGCCACCTGCATCACCTGCTCCTGGAAGATCGGCACCCCCAGCGTGCGCTCGAGCGCGGCGCGGATTTCCGGCTTCGGGTAATGGACCGGCTCGAAGCCCTGGCGCCGCTTCAGGTACGGGTGCACCATGCCGCCCTGGATCGGGCCGGGGCGCACCAGCGCCACCTCGATCACCAGGTCGTAGAACTTGCGCGGCAGCAGGCGCGGCAGCATGCTCATCTGCGCGCGCGACTCGATCTGGAACACGCCGACGGTGTCGGCGGCGCACATCATGTCGTAAGTCGGGGTGTCGTCGTGCGGGATGTCCTGCATCTCGAACACGGTGCCGTGGCGCGTGCCGATCAGCTCCAGCCCGCGCCGCAGCATCGACAGCATGCCCAGCGCCAGCACGTCGACCTTCATCAGGCCCAGTTCCTCGAGGTCGTTCTTGTCCCACTCGATGACGCTGCGCTCGGCCATCGCGGCGTTCTCGATCGGCACCAGGCGCGACAGCTTGCCCTGGGCGATGACGAAGCCGCCCGGGTGTTGCGACAGGTGGCGCGGAAAGCCCAGCAGCAGCTGCGCCAAGGTCGCCCACTGCTGCGCCAGGCTCGACTCCGGATCGAGCCCGCTCTCGGCCAGCCGGTTGACCAGGTCCTGCTTGCTGTCGAACCAGTGGTGGGTCTTGGCCACCTTCTCGACGATGGCGAGGTCGATGCCGAGCGCGCGGCCGCTGTCGCGCAGCGCGCTCTTGGGCCGGTAGCTGATCACCACCGCCGCCAGCGCGGCGCGCGTGCGGCCGTACTTGTTGTAGATGTACTGGATCACCTCCTCGCGCCGCTGGTGCTCGAAGTCCACGTCGATGTCGGGCGGCTCGTTGCGCTCTTTCGAGATGAAGCGTTCGAACAGCAGGTTGGCGCGCGCCGGGTCGACCTCGGTGATGCCGAGGCAATAGCACACCGCCGAATTGGCGGCCGAGCCGCGGCCCTGGCACAGGATGTTGTTGGAGCGGGCGAAGCGGACGATGTCGTAGACGGTCAGAAAATACTGCTCGTAGCGCATGTCGCCGATCAGTTCGAGCTCGTGCTCGATCTGCGCATGCACCTTGGCCGGGATGCCGTCGCGAAAGCGCCGGTGCGCGCCGATATAGGTTTCGCTGCGCAGGTAGCTGGCCGGCGTGTGGCCGTCCGGCACCACCTCGTTCGGATATTCGTAGCGCAGCTCGTCGAGCGAAAACGTGCACAGGCGGGCGATGCGCACCGTTTCGGCCAGCACCTCCGGGGCGTAGATGTTGGCCAGGCGCAGCCGCGCGCGCAGGTGCTGTTCGGCGTTCTGGGCCAGCTGATAGCCGCATTCGGACACCGGCTTGCCGATGCGGATGGCCGACAGCGTGTCCTGCAAAGGCTTGCGCGAGCGCACGTGCATGACGACGTGGCCGACCGCCGTGATCGGCAGCGCGTGCTGCCATGCCACTTCCTCGATCGTGGCGCGGTGGGCGTCGTCGTAGGCGCGATACAGCAGGTTCAGGCCAATCCAGCTACGGCCGGGAAAAGTCGCCGCCATCCACGCCGCCTGGCGGTGCAGGCGATCGACGTCGGCGGCGTCGTGCCCCGGATAGGCCGGCAGCAGGATCGCCAGGCAGTCCGGCATGCCTTGCAGGTGTACATGGCTGGGCGGCGGCGCGGCGAAGTCGGCGGGCGTGAGCAGGTAGGTGCCCTTCTCGCTGCGGGTGCGGGCGATGGTGATCAGCTCCGCCAGGTTGCCGTAGCCGTTGCGGTTCTGCGCCAGCAGCACCAGCGACAGCGCCGCGCTGCCGTCGGCGTTCTTCAGGTGGAAATGCGCGCCGATCAACAGCGGCAGCTCCGCCTTCTTCGCTTCGGCGTGGGCGCGCACGACGCCGGCCAGCGAGCACTCGTCGGTCAGCGCCAGCGCCGAGTAGCCCAGCTGGACGGCGCGCGCGACCAGCTCCTCGGCGTGCGAGGCGCCTTGCAGGAAGGTGAAATTCGACAGGCAGAACAGCTCGGCGTAGTCGGGCAGGCGGTTCGCTGGGATTGACGGTGAAGACATGGCTTGAGGTGCTGCATCAAAATACTGTATATAAACACAGTATATCTTACCGCTCCCGCGCAACAAGAAAAGCAACGTGCTGGTGTCAGGTCTGACATTCGGACATTGTTTCGTAAAATCCGCAGCGACGGGAGGATGAACACGCTGTGCGGAGGACGGCTCGACCGCAATTTGTCCGAATGTCAGACCTGACACCAACGTTTCTGACACCAACGTTTGGTTTGATGTCAGACATGGCCCACAATGATATGATTGCGCTGAGAAAAGATTATCTAAAGGTACATGATGAAATCGATGACAACGCTTGGCCTGGCTGTGCTGATCGCTTCCTCCGCCGCCTCGTTCGCCGCCGTGCCACCGCCGGCGCCGGCTGCCTTCGTCGTCACCAACGGCCACGTGCGCGCGGTCACCGACTTGCTGGCGGCGATGCAGGCGGAGAAGATGATGCGCTCGATTACCGGCTCGAGCCGCTACGCCAGCGAAACGCAACGCAGCGCCGCCTACGCCAAGCTGGAGAAAGTGCCGCCGGCGCAGATCTACGCGCGCCTGGCCTACCCGCTGGCGCGCACCATCAGCGCCGAAACGGCCACCGAGATGGCGCGCTTTTATTCTTCCAGCTATGGCAAGAAAATCGTCCACGCGATGTATAACAGCCGGCCGAGCATCGGCGCACCGGTCGCGCCCGTCGCCACCGCCGCCGAGCGCAAGGACATGCAGCGCCCTGCCTTCGTTAAGGCCAGCAAAGAACTGGCCGCGGCGCAAAGCATCATCCGCCATGAAGGATTCGTGCTGCTGCAGGCGATTGCGAAATGAACGCCACCTAGTCCAGGGCGCATGCACTAGCACGGATTAGGTCAGGCAACCTATTCGTTTCATCTATATCTCGATAACGTTGCGGCATTTCCACACTTGCCCGTTCGACACGGGTTCAAGTGTTTAAAATGAAATTTTTCATTTTGGAGAAGCCGCGTGTTCCAGCCTAAGACCCTCCGTCAAGCCGTCCTGCTGAGCCTGTACGGCAGCGCCGCCCTCGCCGCCCTCGCCGCCCTGGCGCCCGCCGCCTTCGCCCAGAGCGCCACCGCCGTCGCCAAGGACGAGATGCAGACCGTCAACGTGGTCGGCTCGCGCCGCGCCGCCAACACGTCTGCCACCGAAACGGTGGTGCCGGTCGATTTCATCCCGATGACCAAGATCGCCGAACAGGGCGGCCAGTTCGACCTGGCGCAGACGCTGACCTATATCTCGCCGTCGTTCAACTCGACGCGCCAGACCGGCGCCGACGGCGCCGACCTGGTCGATTCGGCGGCGCTGCGCGGCCTCGGCTCCGACCAGACGCTGGTGCTGATGAACGGCAAACGCCGCCACACGACCGCGCTGGTCAACATCTTCGGCGCCCGCAACCGCGGCAACACCGGCACCGACATGAACGCGATCCCGCTGCTGGCGATCAAAAATGTCCAGGTGCTGCGCGACGGCGCCGCCGCCCAATACGGCTCGGACGCGATCGCCGGCGTGATCAACATCGACATGAAGAAAAGCCTCGGCTGCGAAACCGTGGTCGGCGCCGGCCAGTATTCGGCGGGCGACGGCCGCAACTACCTCGGCTCGGCCTACTGCGGCTTCCAGGTCGGCGACAAGGGCGTCATCGGCATCACCGGCGAAGCGCTCAACCGCGGCCGCTCGAACCGCGAGGTCGAAGAGAGCCCGCGCATCATCGGCGACTCGCTGGTCAAGAACCGCACGCTGTACGTCAACGGCGAGATCCCGACCGGCGCCGCCGGCCGCGTGTACTTCACCGGCGGCGTGCAGGACCGCTTCGGTTCGAGCGCGGCGTGGGGCCGCGGCGGTATCGGCTCCGACGACATCCCGTCGAAGAACTCGGCGGCTATGTACCCGAACGGCTTCGCGCCGTTCATCAACGCCGACGTCGACGACCGCTTCGGCACCATCGGCTACCGCACCCGCGTCGGCGAATGGAATGCCGACCTGTCGCAGACCTATGGCTTCAACAAGATGGTCTACAACATCAGCAACACGCTGAACGCGTCGATCGCCAACCGTGACCTGCTGAACGGCGGCAAAGGCATCAGCCCGAGCCAGTTCGACGCCGGCGGCTTCGAATTCCAGCAGCTGACCACCAACGCCGATTTCAGCCGCTTCTACGGCGACATCCTCGGTGGCCTGAACGTCGCGGTGGGCGCCGAGTACCGCAAGGAGAACTACAAGATCTTCGCCGGCGAGCCAGGCTCGTACAACGACGTCGACGGCCTCGGCGTCGGCGGCAACGCCGGCAGCCAGGGCTTCCCCGGCTTCCAGCCGAGCGACGCCACCGACAAGGACCGCCATAGCAGCGCCGCCTACCTCGACCTCGAGGCCGATGTCAGCGACCGCATCAAGCTGCAGGGCGCCGTGCGCTACGAAAAATTCAGCGACTTCGGCTCCACCGTCACCGGCAAGCTGGCCGGCTCGTTCCGCCTGGCCGATGCGGTGCTGCTGCGCGGCTCGGCCAGCACGGGATTTCGCGCGCCGTCGCTGCAGCAGGTGTACTTCTCGTCGACCTTCACCGACTTCGTCGGCGGCGTCGCCAAGGACGTCGTGTTCGCGCCGAACGGCGGCAACGTCACCAACGCGGCCGGCATTCCGAAACTGAAGGAAGAAAAGTCGAAGAGCTTCACCCTGGGCGCCACCTGGACGCCGACCGCTGCAACCTCGGTGACGGCGGACCTGTACCGCATCGACATCGACGACCGCATCGTCCTGTCCGGCCGCTTCGACTCCGACAACTACCCTGCCCTCGGCGACATCCTGCTGAACCTCGGCGTGGCGTCGGCGCAGTTCTTCGTCAACTCGATCGACACCCGCACCCAGGGCCTGGACCTGACGGTGGCGAACAAGGCGGACGTCATGGGCGGCAAGCTCAATACCTTCCTGGCGCTGAACTTCAGCACCACCGACGTCACCAGCATCAAGGCGCCGAAATCGCTGGCCGGCTTCGAGGACGTGCTGCTGTCCGAGCGCGAGCGCCTGTTCATCGAGCAGGGCGGCCCGCGCCGCAAGGCCACGCTGGGCTTCGACTACACGCTGGGCAAGGTGAACACCGAGTTCAAGATCATCCACTTCGGCCCGCAGTCGCTCGGCACCTTCTCCGGGCCGCCGACGCCGTTGATGAAGTACGAGCCGAAGACGTCCGCCGATCTGGCCTTCACGTATGCGTTCACGCCGAGCACCAAGTTCACCGTCGGCGCGGCGAACATCTTCAACGTCAAGCCGACCGCCCACGATCCGAACGAGACCGACAATGGCTTCAAGTACGAGAGCGTGCAGTTCGGATTGAACGGCACATCGTACTTCGCGCGCCTGTGGCACAAGTTCTAAGCCGCCTTTCAGCCGCCTGCCCCACCGGGGCCTGACGGCGACGCCGAGTCCCCGTCAGACCCCGGCCTTCGGAAACGACACGACTGCGCTCAAGCCGCCGAGCCGCTCCGACTGCCCCAAGGTCAGCGTCGCCCCATGCCGCTCGGCGATCGCCTTGATGATCGCCAGGCCTAGCCCGCTGCCCGACGCCTCGCCCCCGGCAATCCGGTAGAAGCGGTCGAACACGCGCTCGCGCTCTTCGGCCGGAATCCCCGGACCGCTGTCCTCCACCACGATGCGCGCGCCCGCCGCATCGGCACGAATCGCCAGGTCGACGGTGCCGCCCGGCGGCGTGTACTTGATCGCATTGTCGGCCAGGTTACGCAGCAGGATCATCAACGCGTCGCCCTGCCCCTTCACGCTGGCCTCGTCGGCCTGCACCAGCCCGAGGTCGACGCCCTTGTTCTGCGCTACCGCGGCGAGGTCGCCGACGGTGCGCCGCGCCAGGTCGGCCAGCGCCACCTGCTGCGCCTTGGCGCCGCCGGCCGCACTGGCTTCCTGCCGCGCCAGCACCAGCAACTGCTCGACCAACCGCGTGGCGCGATCGATGCCTGCGGTCAGGCGCGCCACCGCGACCTGGCGCGTATCGGCACTGTCGGCACGTTCGAGGCCCTGCGCCTGCAGCTTGAGCGCGGCCAGCGGCGTGCGCAGCTCGTGCGCGGCATCGGCGACAAAATTCTGCTGGGCGTCGAATGCGGTCTTCACGCGCCCGAACAACAGGTTCAGCTCCTGCACCAGCGGGCGCACTTCATCCGGCAGGCCCGCTTCCGACACGGGCGACAAATCGTCGGCCTGGCGCGAGGCCACCTGTTTCCTCACCCGCGCCACCGGCTCAAGCGAGCCGCTGACTACCCACCAGACGACCAGCATCAGGATCGGCATCATCACGGCGATCGGACCGACTGTGCGCAGCGCCACGTTGCCGGCCATCCGGCGGCGCGCCGCCATGTCCTGCGCCACCTGCACGGTCTGGCTGCTGGTCTGCACCGAAAAGATGCGGTATGTCTTGCCGTTCGCTTCAACGTTGGAAAACCCAAGCACCGCGCGCTGCGGTAGCCGCGCGCGCGACACCGTGCGGAACACCTGCACCCCGTCAGGCGTCCACACCTGCACCACCAGGTCGCCGTTTTCGGCGGCGGCGTCGATGCCGGCGGGAGCTTCCATGTTCGACAGTGCCGCGCCCGAACGCAGCGACAGCGCCATCTGCTGCATGTGATAGTCGGATATCTGGTCGACGTCGGCGAGCGCGGTGCGATAGGCGATCGACGCCTGGGCGATCGCGGCGATGCTGATCGCCGCCAGCAGGAACCACAGCAGGCGCCCGCGCAGTGAGTGAGTCACCTTCATAATTTCGGCACCATGTAGCCGACCCCGCGCACGTTCTGAATCAGGTCGCTGCCGAGCTTTTTGCGCAGACCGTGGATGTAGACTTCGACCGCATTGCTCGACACTTCATCGCGCCAGCTGTAAAGCTTTTCCTCGAGCTGGGCGCGCGACAGCACGGCGCCTGGGCGCGCGATCAGCGCTTCGAGCACGGCCCATTCGCGCGCCGACAGGCTGGCCGGCACGCCGTCGACCGTCACTTCGCGCGTGGCCGGATTGATCGAGATGTTCTTGTACTCGAAGACAGGTTCGCCGCGGCCGGCGGAGCGGCGCAGCAAGGCGCGGATGCGCGCCAACAGTTCGTCGAGGTCGTAGGGTTTGAGGACGTAGTCGTCGGCGCCGGCGTCGAGCCCGGCGATGCGCTGGCCGACCGCGTCGCGCGCGGTGGCCACCAGCACCGGGGTGCGGTCCTTGCGGCCGCGCATGGCGCGCAGCACTTCCAGGCCGTCCTTGCGCGGCAGGCCGAGGTCGAGGATGACCAGGTCGTAGTTCTGCGATTGCATGAGGGCGGTGTCGGCCATCTCGCCATCCTTGACCCAGTCGACGGCGTAGTGCTCGGCCCTGAGCAGGTCGAGCACCACTTCACCGATCATCGCATCGTCTTCCACCAGCAGTAAGCGCATCGCTACCTCGTTGTTTGCATTACCGATGGAGGATTACCGCCATCAGCCGATCCGCACCGGAATGAAGATTTTGTCACCGCCGCGCTGAATCAGCAAGGCCACCGACTTGGTCGACTTGCCGACGACGTCGCGCACCTGCTCGATGCTGGTGACCGGACGGCCGTTGATCGACAGTAGCACGTCGCCCGGCTGCACGCCCGCGCTGGCTGCCGCGCCGCCGGTTTCTTCGATTACCAGACCGGATGCGATCCCCGACTGGCGCCGCTCCATCGGCTGCAATGGGCGCAGCGACAGCCCGAGCTTGGAGCCGGTGTCGTCGGCCTCGGCCACTTCGCGTTCGGCGCGCTGCGGCTTTTCGCTGGCGTCGCCGAGGCGCGCGCCGAGCTGGACGATCTTGCCGTCGCGCCAGACATCGAGCGTGACCTTGTCGCCGGGGCTGGCGACACTGAGCATCGCCGGAAGGTCTCCGGAGGCGACGATCGACTGGCCGTTCAGCTTGCGAATCACGTCCCCCGACTTGATACCCGCTTTGTCAGCTGCCCCGCCCTTTTCGACATTCGACACCAGTGCACCCTCCGGCGACTCCAGCTTGAAGGCGTCGGCAAAACCCTGTCCCACTTCCTGCACCGTCACGCCCAGCCGTGCGTGCTTGACGGTGCCGGTCGCGACCAGCTGCTCCTTGATCTTGTTGGCGACGTCGATCGGAATGGCGAACGACAGGCCCTGGTAGCCGCCGGTCTGGCTGTAGATCTGCGAATTGATGCCGACCACTTCGCCGCGGGTGTTGAACAGCGGCCCGCCCGAGTTGCCCGGGTTGACGGCGACGTCGGTCTGGATGAACGGCACGCTGTCGTCCGGCAGCGAGCGGCCCTTGGCGCTGACCACGCCGGCCGTCACGCTGCTGTCGAGGCCAAACGGCGAGCCGATCGCCAGCACCCACTCGCCGACGCGCAGGTCGTTCGATTTACCGATCGGTACCACCGGCAGGTTCTTGGCATCGATCTTCAGCACGGCGACGTCGGTCTTCGGATCCGAGCCGAGCACTTTCGCGCGGTATTCGCGGCGGTCCTGCAGCTTGACCGTGACTTCGCTGGCGTCGCGCACCACGTGCGCGTTGGTAAGGATGACGCCGTCCGGGCTTACTATGAACCCGGATCCGGCGCCAATAACGGGAGCATTCCGCTGCTGCCCGCGGGGATTTTGCGGTCCCTGGAAGCGGCGGAAAAACTCGAAAAATGGATCGTCTTCTTCCAGCTGCGGACCACCGCGGCGGCCTTGCTGGCCCGTCATCGCGGTCTTGGTGCTGCCGGTGACGCGGATGTTGACCACGGCGGGCCCCATGCGCGCGACGATCTGGGTGAAGTCGGGAAGCGCCATCGCGACGTTGGAACCGACCGCTGCGAGCGGCGCCGGCGCCACGTAGTTCGATGGCGCCGCCGCTGTCGCGGCGGAGGCGCCGGATGCGACTGCGTTATTGTGATTGACTGCGATCGCGCCTACCGCGCCGCCGATTGCGCCGGCAGCGGCCAGGGCCAGCGTCAGCTTCTTTGCGGTGATGGCAGTAACGGCACTTGGGTTATGCATTGTCGTACTCCTGCGAGATAGTGGGTTGTCAATGAATGCAGTGTGCACCTGCAGACTTAGAGCTTCCTTAAGTGTGCGAAAGGGCGCCCCGTTCATGCGAGCGCCCCTGTGTTTAACCACGATCAAATCGGGGTCAGACTAAGGTCTGACCCCGATGTGCGCCGATTTGCGGTCGCGAAATTACGCGGCCTGGCGCTGCTCCAGCGCCTGCACATTGTCGCCACCGTCGATGACGATCTTGCGCGGCTTGAGCGCCTCCGGCACTTCGCGCACCAGCTCGATCGTCAGCATGCCGTTGTTGAAGGTGGCGGTGGTGACCTTGACGTGGTTGGCCAGCTGGAAGCGCTGCTCGAAGTCGCGCGCCGCGATGCCGCGGTGCAGGTAGGTGCGCTGCTGGTCATCCTTCTGCTTGCGGCCGGTGATGTGCAGCGAATCGCGCTCGGCGATGATCTCCACTTCCGAACGGTCGAAGCCGGCAACCGCCATGACGATGCGGTACTGGTCTTCGTTGACCAGCTCGATGTTGTACGGCGGGTAGCTCGGCTGGGCGTCGGCGCGCTGCTCAAGCAGGTTGGCCAGGCGGTCGAAACCGATAGCGGAACGATAGAGAGGGGTAAGGTCGAAAGTACGCATGATAAATATCCTTTTAGAAGTTAAGCGATAAGTTGACGGACCTCCGATGAGCATCCGTTGCGTCCAATCTAGTGATGGGTTCGGACGTTTTCAAGGCCTTGAAAAATACGGTTTTTTGCCCAATGCACCGAAAAAAATTTGCCGATACTTGCTGACACATCCGCCCTTTTGCCCCGTGCTACACTCCGAAACCTGTTTCCTTGAACCCTCAAATAATTTTCATTCTGCCCATGACCGCACCGTTCAAGCTCCGCCTTTTGCCCCTCGTCGCGCTGCTCGCCGCGATCGCCCTGCCGGCCCGCGCCGAGGTGCCGCCGCCGCTCGACCAGCCCTATCCGGGCACCATCGTGCTGAAGGTCGATGCGACCAACCTGAGCCAGCAGATCTTCCGCATGAAGATGTCGATTCCGGTCAAGCCGGGGCCGCTGACGATGCTGTATCCGCAGTGGCTGCCTGGCAACCACGGTCCGAGCGGCCCGCTGACCCAGCTCGCCGGCCTGAAGTTCTCGGGCAACGGCAAGCCGGTCGCCTGGGTGCGCGACCCGGTGCATGTGCACGCCTTCCACGTGACGGTGCCCGAAGGCGTCGGCACGCTGGAAGCGGAATACCAGTTCCTGTCGCCGCTGGACGGCGCCCAGGGCCGCATCACGATGACCAGCGACATCCTCGGCGTGCAGTGGCCGTCGGTGACCCTCTATCCGGCCGGCTACAACAGCCGCCGCATCACGGTGCAGCCGAACCTGACCTTGCCCCACGGCTGGCAGTTCGGCAGCGCGCTCGAGACCGCCGCGCGCAACGGCAATGAAGTCGTCTTCAAGCCGCTCGACCTGGAAACGCTGATCGATTCGCCGCTGTTCGCCGGCCGCTACTTCAGGCGCATCGACCTCGATCCCGGCGCCAAGGTGCCGGTGCACCTGAACATCGTCGCCGACAATCCCGAGAGCCTGGAAGCGAAGCCGGAACAGATCGAGGCGCACCGCGCGATGGTGAAGCAGGCGGCCAAGCTGTTCGGCTCGCATCATTACAACCACTACGACTTCCTGTTCGCCCTGTCGGACGAGTTCGGCGGCATCGGCCGCGAGCACCACCAGTCGAGCGAGAACGGCGTCAAGCCGGGCTACTTCACCGACTGGGCCAAGAGCGAGTCGGGGCGCGACCTGCTGCCGCACGAATACGTCCACTCGTGGGACGGCAAGTTCCGCCGCCCCGCCGGCCAGAACGTGCCGAACTTTAACGTGCCGCTGCAAAACGAATTGCTGTGGGTGTACGAAGGCCAGACCCAGTACTGGGGCAAGGTGCTGGCGGCGCGCTCGGGCCTGATTTCGGAAACCGGCACGCGCGACGGCATCGCCGCACTGGCCGCGCTGTACGACAACGTCCAGGGCCGCTCGTGGCGCGCGGTGCAGGACACCGTCAACGACCCGATCATCAGCGGGCGCCGTTCGCTGGGCTGGAGCAACTGGCAGCGCAGCGAGGATTATTACGTCGAAGGCATGTTCATCTGGCTCGACGTCGACACCAAGATCCGCGAGATGTCGGGCGACGCCCGTTCGCTGGACGACTTTGCGCGCGTCTTCTACGGCATCAACAACGGCAGCTTCGTGCCGGTGTTCTATACCTTCGCCGACGTCGTTGCCGCGTTGAACCGCGTGCAGCCGTTCGACTGGGCGCCGTTCCTGCGCAGCCGCCTCGACGGCAACGGCAGCGGCGCGCCGCTCGACGGCCTGGCACGCGCCGGCTGGAAGCTGGTCTACAAGGAAACGCCGAGCGACTTCACCAAGGCCAGCGAAGAGCGCAACAAGGCGAGCGACTTCAGCTATTCGCTGGGGTTCTCGGTCAAGCAGGATGGCGGCATCGCCGGCGTGACATGGGATGGCATTGCGTTCCGCGCCGGTCTGGCCGGCAACAGCAGCATCGTCGCGGTCAACAACCGCGCCTACAAGGGCGAGGTGCTGAAGGCGGCGGTGAAGGCGGCCAAGACCAGCAAGGCGCCGATCGAATTGCTGGTGAAACAGGGATCGAACTACCGCACCATTTCGCTCGATTACCACGGCGGCCTGCGCTACCCGCACCTGGAGCGGATTGCCGGCAGCAAGGATCGGCTTGCCACAATCCTGAAGGCCGTCAAGTAATTTCTCGATCGTGTATGCTAAGAATATGACTACAGATACCGACATCCAGCTGAGCGGCCCGTTCAAGGCCGCCGACAGCAGCGGCCGTTCCCACGACGTCAAGGCGATACGCATTTTCGACGAGGGCTACGGGATTATTGATGTGTACGTGGACTTTGCCGGCTCCGTGGCGGGGCTGTACAAGGACAAGGCGCTGGTCGGCAATATCATCGACCGCCTGCGCACATTGGGCTACGTGGGGCCGAATTTCGAGCACAGCGATCCGGGTCTGCAAGACAGCAAGCTGATCGTGCTGGAGGCGCCGGAAGAGTTCAGCGAGTTCGCCAAGAAGAAGGGCTGGAAGAATCTGGCGGAGGAGTTTGACGACGAGTAGTTTGTTGCATCGTTCGACTCTTGTTCCGCCCCCATCTCTTGCATGTCGTCCTCGCGGACGCGGGGACCCCATTTCATAGAAACTGGTTGGCCTCTGGGTCAGTTCGCGCGAATGGGATCCGCGCTTTCGCGAGATGACGGTCTTGAAGGCAGCTAAATAATCGTTGCCGCTGGACGCTCCTCTATCGCAGATACCGCTCGCTCCACACCGCGACCATCGCCGCCACGTACGCCGCATCCTCCTTGCGGGTGAGCAGGTGATCGGCATCGTCCAGTGAAATAAAACTCTTCGGGTGCTTCGCGGCGCTGAAAATCGACAGCGCGTTGCTGATGTCGACCGTCGCATCGCGCGGCGAATGCATCACCAGCAGCGCACGCTTCAGGTTGGCGATCTACGGTATCAGTTTGTGGTTGGCCGCGTCGATCAGGAACTGGCGCTTGATCTTGAAGGGCCGCCCGGCCAGTTGCACCTCCGCTTCGCCAGTCTCCTCGATCGTCCCCAGCGAATGGCCCAGCAAGCCGCGCACGTGCTCGGGGTCGCTCGGCGCCGCCAGCGTGACGACGGCCTGCACTTCGGGGATTGCTGCGGCGGCCGACAACACCGCCGCGCCGCCCAGGCTGTGTCCGATCAGGATGCGCGGGGCACTTTTGCTGGTGCGCAGAAAATCGGCCGCCGCCACCAGATCGGCCACGTTGGATGAGAAATTGGTGTTGGCGAACTCGCCCTCGCTGGCGCCCAGCCCCGTAAAATCGAAGCGCAGCACCGCGATGCCGTGCTCGGTCAACGCCTGCGCGATGCGGGTCGCCGCAAAGATATCCTTGCCGCAGGTAAAGCAGTGCGCGAACAGCGCGTACGCCTTGATCGGCCCAGCAGGCAGATCGAGGCGCGCTGCCAGCTTTTGCCCATCGGCTCCCGAAAAGTCCTGTCGTTCGCTCAGCATGCCGGCTCCCCTTTTCATTTTGATACTACTGTGCACCACTTCGCCGCGATCGGCAAGCGCGCGCACTCAGCCGAACAGGCCGTGCAGGAACCAGCGCGGCTCGGTATCCTGCGCGGCGCCGACGATGCGCTCGCGGTACACCCAGTAATGCGCGTGGTCTTCCCCTTCGGCGATGAAATAGTCGCGCGTTTGCGTCTGGCTCCACCAGCCCGCCTCGATCCGCTCCGGCGTCGACGCGATTTTGAGCGGCGAGCCGTAGAACGGCCGGTGATTGCGCATCAGCAGCGCGATCGGCTTGGCCAGCAGCCAGCTCGGCCGCGGCAAACTGAGCACGTCCGGCGGCATCTGGGCGTCGCGGACCGCGGCGCGGATCTGCTTTTGCACCGGCACCCAGAGGTTCGCCAGCTCCGGCCGGTAATCTGCCTGCGGCGCCGCCTGCAACACGTTTTCAGGTCCCAGCCGCGCCACCAGCAGTTCGAGCATGCGCAACTGGTCCTGCTCGCTGCCGCCTGGCTCGGGAAACAGCGAGTCGCTCGGCGGCGCCATCGCCTGCACCTGCAGCGCTTCCAGGCACAGGCCGATCACCGGCGCATCGAGCACCTGCTTGCCGAGCCGCTCCTTGAGCAGGCGCACCAGGTGCTCGTCGCGCCAGGTCGGTTCGGCCAGCACGATTTCGATGAGCGTCGGCGCGCGCGCCACCCGGCCGCGCTCGTGCTCGAGCTGCAAGGTGATGCGTTCGACCGCCAGCTGGCGCGCGCACAGCCAGCCGGTCAGCTGCAGCAGCAGCCGGTGGGCGCCGAACAGCAGCGCTTCGGCGTTCTCGACGCGGTCGAACAGCTCGAGCTTGGCGCTGAAAGTGGTCGGCGCCTCGATCCAGTCGAACAGTTCCGGCGTCATGCCGTAGGCGGCGTCGAGGATGTCGAGCAGCGGCCTGCCGCAGCGCCGCTGCAGCCCGGGCCGCGGCAGGCGCCGCATGTCGCCCAGGCTGAAGCAGCCGATGCCTTCGAACCACGCGGCGAACGGCCGCGCCGGCGGCAGCAAGGCGCTCGGCAGCCGGTCGAGCCGGCGCAGCAGCGTCGCCATCTTGGCCGTGCGCCGGCCGCCGTGACGCGCCAGCAGCCAGGCGCCGCGCGCGGTCGGCGCGCAGCTGAGCTGTGCGGTAAAGCCAAGCGCGCGCATGTTGGCGCGGATGCGCCGGCACAGCGCGCGAATGCCGCCGAACAGGCGCAGGCTGGCGCCGATGTCGATCAGCAGCGTCGATTCCTCGGCCCGCGCCACCAGCGGCGTGTACTGCAGCAGCGCCATCGCTACCGCATGCAGGGCCTCGGCCTCGCGCTCGGCGGAGCGCTCGTACAGTTTGGCCTCGGGCATGAGCATGAGCACGCCGCCGCGGCGCATGCCGCCCTGCACGCCGCCAGCCTGGGCGGCGGGCGACAAGGCCAGCACCCGCTCCTGCTCGAGCACGACGCTGGCACTGTCACTGGACCAGTTCGGGCAGAACACTTCGAGCGGTAACTGGGGCAGGTAGAGGCCGATCCATAGACGCATGGCGCTGCAGTAAAGAAGGAGTCAGGGGCAGGAACAGCGGCGCATCGCGCTGCGGTCCCCGGCGTTTTACGAATTCGATGTTCAGGCCGCCGGCGGCCGGCCGCAGCGACAGCCGCAGCGGCGCCGGCGAACTGTCTTGCGCGGCCGCCAGCGGGCGCAGCATGAAAAACAGGGTTTCGCCGCTTTGCGCGGCCAGATGCAGCCGGCGCAACGTTTCGCCGCGCGCGTGGTTTTGCCAGAACAGCACGGCGCCGCAACTGCCGCTGCGCAGCACTTGCTCGGCCGCCCACAGCGCGTCGCTGCTGCGGCTGGTGCGGATCCACACCATTTGCGACGGCGCCAGCCCCAGCGCGGCCAGCGCCAGCGCCTGCGGCGGATGGGGCGGCTGCAGCAGCACGATGCGGCGCCGCGCGGCGGCCACCAGCGCCGGACGCAGCAGGCGCAGTTCGCCGATGCCGGGCTGCTGCAGCATGAGGTCGATCAGGGTGCCGGTCGGCCAGCCGCCGCCAGCCAGCTGCGAGGACAGCGCGGGATGACCGGTATCGACGCAGCGCGTGGTCGAATGCGCCAGCTGCGAGGCCAGCCAGAGCGAGGGGTGCAAGGCCTCGGGCGAGGCAATAGATTGATGAAGTGTCATGCTGGTTCCGCCTAAAACTACTGTATGAATACACAGTACTATTCGGCTCCAGGTTTGGCAAGGCCTATCTTTTATTGTGTGCGGCAGCTTGACGGTGGGCTATCCATCTGCGCATAGGCGGGTCAACGCCTGGTCGCCACGGGCCGCCGTCGCAGTCACCGATGACACGGGAAACACGACAGATCTCCCTTGTAAGCAAGCATTTTTTGTAATAGTATTGCGAATTGTTCTCATTCTCATTACCATTCAAATAAGCCGACCATGACCTCGTCCTTGCCATCCTTCCGACCGACACGCCTCGCCCTTGCCGTCGCCGGCGCCCTCGTCTCCCACGCCGCCTTCGCGCAGCAAAACAGCCCCGCCATGCCGGTGGTGACCGTGGTCGGCACTGCCGACAGTGGCTATGTCGAGAAAACCTCCGCCACCGTGATGAAGACCGACACCTTGCTGCGAGACACGCCGCAATCGGTGACCGTGATCACGCGCCAGCTGATGAACGACCAGGCCATGCAGAGCATCGCCGACGCCCTCCTGTACGTGCCGGGCATCCTTGCCGCCCAGGGTGAAGGCAATCGCGATGCCGCTGTGTTCCGCGGCAACAGTTCGACCAGCGACTTCTACATCGACGGCCTGCGCGACGACGTCCAGTACTACCGCGACTTCTACAATATCGACAGCGTCGAGGCCATCAAAGGCGCCAGCGCGATGGCCTTTGGCCGTGGCGGCTCCGGTGGCGTGATCAACCGGGTCAGCAAGGAGGCCGGCTGGGCGCCGATTCGCCGCGCCACCGCCAGCGTCGGCAGCTACGGCCACCGGCGCGCCGCCGTGGACGTGGGCGGCGCCGTCAGCGACGCCGTGGCGGTGCGCGTGAATGCCATGGCCGAGCAATCGGACAGCTACCGCGATGGCGTGGAAATCGAGCGCAAGGGCATCAATCCCACCATGACCCTGCGCGCCGGCAAGAACACCACCATCAACCTCGGTTACGAGCACTTCCGTGACGACCGCATCGCCGACCGCGGCGTGCCCTCGCTGAACGGCCGTCCCTACGACAGCGACCCGTCGGTGTTCTTCGGCAACGCCGAGCAAAGTCCGACCGCCGTGCGCGTGAACGCTTTCTCGGCCTACCTGAAGCATGACTTCGGCAACAACGTGGTGCTGCGCAACCGCACCCGGATCGCCAACTACGACAAGTTCTATCAGAACGTCTACGCCAACAGCGTCGTCAGCCCCACGACCGGCCGGCTGGCCCTGGGCGCCTATTACGACGCCACCGAGCGCAGCAACACGTTCAACCAGACCGACCTGACCTTCTCGCTCGCCACCGGCGGCGTGACCCACAAGATCGCCGCCGGGGTCGAGTTCGGCCGCCAGGAAACCGATAACGTGCGGCGCGCCGGCGTGTTCGCGGGTAACTCGAGCGTGCCGGCGGCCAATCCGCTGTACACCGGCGCGATCAGCTTCCCCGCTGCGACCACCAGCAATTACAGTGTCGCCAATGTCGCCTCGGTGTACGTGCAAGACCAGATCGTGTTCTCGCCACAGTGGCAGGCAGTGGCCGGCTTGCGCTACGACCGCTTCAGCGTCGATTTCAACAACCGCCTGGCCACCAGCAACGGCGCCTTCGACGTGACCGACACGCCGGTGTCGCCACGCGCCGGCCTGATCTACAAGCCGATGGAAGCGATGTCACTGTACGCCAGCTACAGCCGCGCCTTCGTGCCGCGCGCCGGCGATCAGCTCACCTCGCTGACGGTCAGCAACCGGGCGTTCGATCCTGAAAAATTCGACAACGTCGAACTGGGCATGAAGTGGGACGTGAGCCCGACACTGACGGCCACCGCCGCGGTCTACCAGCTCGACCGCACCAATGTCGTCGTGCCGGGCGCGCTTGCCGGCAGCAGCGTGCTGGTCGACGGCCAGACCACCAAGGGCGCCGAACTGGAACTGTCGGGCCAGGTAACGCAGGCCTGGAGCGTGATGGGCGGCTACGCCTACCAGGACGCCAAGTTGACGGCCGACCAGTCCGCCACGGTGCGCGCCGGCGCCAGGCTGGGGATGGTGCCGAAGCACGCCTTCTCGCTGTGGAACCGCTACGACATCAACGATCAGCTCGGTGTGGCCTTGGGCGTGGTGTATCGCGACAGCCTGGCCGCCACGACCTCGAACGCGGTGACGCTGCCGGCGTTCACCCGTGTCGACGGCGCCATCTTTTACCGTCTGAACAAGCAGTATCGGGTGCAGCTGAACATGGAAAACCTGCTCGACAAAAAGTACTTCGCATCGGCCCACAACGACAACAACATCACGCCGGGCGCCCCGCGCAGCGTGAAAATGTCGCTGTTCGCCAACTTCTAAGCACTTGGCATGACCGTCGACGGCGCCTTTCGGGCGCCGTCTTTCGTTGGACGAACGCGGCCATCCTCCACCGCGCGAAATCTCGGCATTGTGGAAAGATTGCTTGGGCAATGCGGCATAATAGCTGTCCGCATTGTCAAGGTTTCAGAATGAACATATCCTCATCCCTGGTCGCGCCCGGTGCGCCGCGCCGGCCCCGGAACTAGCCGTCGTGGAGACCATCGACCTCGTCGGCGCGGTGCTGTTCGCCTGCGCCCTGATCCACACGTTCTCCGCCAAGGCATTCGACGTGCTGGCCCACCGCCATCCGCGCCATGCCGGCCTGTTCGACTTGCTGGGCGAAGTCGAGGTGGTGTTCGGTTTCTGGGCCTTCTTGCTGATCATGGCGATGGCGCTGCTGGTGGGCCCCAAGGCGGCCATCGACTACGCCGAATCGCGTCAATACACCGAGCCGCTGTTCGTGTTCGTGGTGATGGTGGTGGCGGCCTCGAAGCCAGTTCTCGACAGCGTGCGCGCGCTGCTCGGCACGCTGGCGCGGCTGGCGCCGGTGCGCACCGAACTGGCGCTGGCCTGGCTCGGCCTGGCGCTGGTACCGCTGGCCGGCTCGCTCGTCACCGAGCCGGCCGCGATGACCTTGGCGGCGCTGATGCTGGCGCCGCAGATCTTCCGTCCCGGCGTGCCGGAGTGGCTCAAGTACGGCGCTCTCGGCGTGCTGTTCGTCAACGTGTCGATCGGCGGCACCCTCACCGCGTACGCCGCGCCGCCGGTGCTGATGGTGGCCAAGACCTGGGGCTGGGACAGCGCCTTCATGGCCGCCACCTTCGGCTGGAAGGCCGCGCTGGCGGTGTGCATCAACGCCACCGGCATCATCGTCCTGCTGCGCCGCCACCTGGAGGCGCAGCCGTACATCGCCGCCGCCGAAACGATGCCGCCCGAACTGGTGCCGCGCATGCCGCGCCTGGTCGCGCTGATTCACCTCGCCTTCCTCGCCGCCGTCGTGATGCTGGCCCATCACCCGGTGCTGTTCCTCGGCCTGTTCCTGCTGTTCCTCGGCTTCACCCAAGCCTACCAGCGCTACCAGGACCCGCTGATCCTGAAGGAAGGTTTGCTGGTCGGATTCTTCCTGGCCGGGCTGGTGGTGCTGGGCGGCATGCAGCAATGGTGGCTGCAGCCGCTGGTGTCGAGCCTTGGCCCGACGGCGCTGTTCTTCGGCGCGCTGGGCTTGACCGCGATCACCGACAACGCCGCGCTGACCTACCTCGGCTCGCTGATCGTCGGCCTCAGCGACCACGAGAAATACATGCTGGTGGCGGGCGCGGTGGCCGGCGGCGGCCTGACGGTGATCGCCAACGCGCCCAACCCGGCCGGCGCGGCGCTGCTCAAGCGCGGCTTCAACGACGAATCGATCGGCGCGGTCGGCCTGTTCCTCGGCGCGCTGTTGCCGACCGCGGTGGCGGCCGCACTTTTCCTCGTCTGAGGCGTCCAACGTCGGCGGAGGCCAGAATGGGCGATGGAGTACTGGTAAGCAAAACGGCGGCGATCGAACGGGCCGTTCGCCGCGCGCGCGACGAATACGCCAAGGATCCGGCCACCTTTGTCGGCGACATCACGCGCCAGGACGCGGCCACGCTGAACGTGCTGCGCGCCTGGGAGGCGGCGGTCGAAATGGGCGACTACGTCATCGGCGCCCACGCGCTGGGCACCCCGCCCGACGAGCGCGCGGTGTTTACGCTGCTGCACGAAGCCGGCTGGATCGACGCCGCGCTGGCCGACGGCCTCAAGCGCACGGGCGAATTCTGCCGCGCCGAATGGGACTACCAGGCGGCGCCGCTGCCGGCGCTGGTGACCATCATCAAGCGTGGACTCGACGAGCTGCAGGCGTTTGCCGCCACGCTGGCGGCGCGCGACGGGGGTTCAGGCGCGCCGGTGCCTTGAAAAGAAATCGAGCATCATCTTGCTGGCGTCCGGCCCCTGCGCCGAGTTGAACGAGATGCGTTCGTCGCCGCCGCTCCACGCGTGCTTGAGTTCGGCGATGCGCGCCACCCGCAGCATCACCTTGCGGCCGCTGTAGACGTCGCGCAGCTGGTAGGAGCGGCCGCGCTTGACCTTCACTTCCACCTGCTCCGGGCTGTCGGCCGGCAGCCGGTTGACCAGCATGGCCTGGCGCGTCAGGTGCGCCAGGTTGATGGGACGCACCACGTGGTCCTCGTCGCCATGGATCAGGATGGTCGGCAGGGGCTGGAATTGCTCGCGGCGGCCGAGCACTTCGGCGATGGCGCCGTCGACCCGCATGCCGGCGCCGTGCTGCATCACCGTCAGCGCGCCGATGGTGCTGTGGGCGCCGCCGAAGCTCGGGCCAGAATGCAGGCCCAGCCCGGCGAACAGGTCGGGATGGTTGAGGGCGACGATATTGGCCATCGCGGCGCCGGCGGAAATGCCGCAGATATAAATGCGCGAGCGGTCGATCGGATAGTTGGCCATTACCTTGTTGATGATGCCGACGATCATCGGCACGTCGCCGCCGCCCTGCTGGGTGGCGCGGTCATACCATTTCCAGCAGCGGTGGCGATGGGTGCTGACCGACTGCTGCGGATACAGCACCGCGTAGCCGGCCGTCTCGGCCAGCTGGTTCATGCGCGTGCCCTGCGCGAACAAGGTCGCGGTTTGCTCGCAGCCGTGCAGCATGACGATCAGCGGCAGACTGCCGTCGGCGGTTTCGGCGAGCGGGCGGTCCGGCAAATACAACCAATAGCTCATGCGGCGCAAGGTGCCGCGCTCGGAGATTCCTGAAAGATAGGAGGCGAGCCACTTGCCGGTGGCGGGCGCTGCCGGATCGGGGACCGCCGCAGGCGCTTTCGCGGCGCGCGCCGGCTGGGCGCGCTTGGTCTTCAGCGGCGCGACCGTGGCGGGCACGGCGGCCACACGCGGCTTCGGCCGGGACTTTGCCTTGGCGGCCGGTTTCGGTGGCGCCAGCAGCGTACCGATGACGCGGGCCACCGAGCGCTGCTGCTTTTTCCCGACTCGCAGCAAACCTAGCCAGGGATTACTTGTCTTTACCATCGGAACCTGGTGATCGGGGCATTGAGGCGCGCAAACAGGGCGGCGGCAAACGAACGGGTACGAATTGGTTTGCCGAGTGGGCCAGCGTTGTTGCAGCGCGCGGTAACGAACATCATTTGGGTTGCCTCCGTGTTTTTTTACCAGAATAGCGAGCGCGACATGGCGGTTCTGTGCGTTGGCGCGCATAAGTGCGAGAACGCAACGGTTTGCTGCGCGCCGGTGTCTGCGCACGATTGAGGCGTATCAATCTCACCACATTGACCCCGCCTAGGCTGGAACACCGGACAGCAGCAGGAGCCGATGATGGCGCTCACGCACACCCCAGGCAAGGACACGCACGCCGGGCCGACGCCCGCGCTGGTGGGCGCAGCCAGCCTGATCGGCGAGGGCGTTGTCAATCTGCAGGGACTGAACCTCGGGGACATCAAGGAAATCATGCTCGACATGCGCAGCGGCGAGGTCGCCTATGCGGTACTGGCCTTTGGCGGCTTTTTCGGCCTCGGCGAAAAGCTGTTCGCGGTGCCGTGGCCGGCGCTGCGCCTCGACACCACCAACCGCAACTTCGTGCTCGACGTCGACAAGGAGCGCCTCAAGGCGGCGCCCGGATTCAACCCCCATGCCTGGCCCGACATGAGCGACGTCGAATGGGCCAGCCTGGTGCAGACATTCTACGGCGCCGATCCGGGCCGCGACGCCAAGGCGCGCGTGCCGGCCGACGGCATGGTGGGCGGCGCGGCGCACGGCGCCGGCGCCAGCAGCGGCAATTCGATCGGCGGCGCATCGGATCAAGGCCGGCACGATTGAGACGCATCAATCAACCAAATCAAGGGAAATCCTACGCTTACCCGGGCTGCACCCCCATTCCAACAAAGGAGACGGACCATGACTTTTCTAGACCGCGATAAATACGGAATGTACAAGCAGATTGGCAAATCCGGCCCCGGCCCCGCGCTGATGGGCGCCGGCACCCTGATGGGCGAAGACGTCGTCAATCGGAGCGACGAGGACCTGGGCGACATCAAGGAAATCATGATCGACATGCGCACCGGCGAAGTCGCCTATGTGGTGCTGTCGTTCGGCGGCCTGCTCGGCATCGGCACCAAACTGTTCGCCGTGCCATGGCAGGCGATGCAGCTCGACACCGTCAACAAGCGCTTCGTGCTCGGACCCCGGATTCGCCGGCGCTAACAAATCCAGGGTCTGACGGGGACGCCGAGTCCCCAAAAAAAACACCGGGGTCAGACCCCTCCTTACCGCTGCATCGACTCCCACACCTTCTGCAGGCGCTTGGCCGATACCGGCATCGGCGTGCGCAGTTCCTGCGCGTACAGCGACACGCGCAACTCCTCCAGCATCCAGCGGAAATCGGTCATGCGCGGGTCGGTGTTCTTGCCGGCCTGTACCTTGGAGATGCGCAGGAACTGGCTGGCGGCGCTGGTCCACTCGGCCATCGATTTGGCGTCGCGCGCCGCGTCGCCGCGCAGCTTTTCGATGCGCACGTTGATCGCCTTCAGGTAGCGCGGGAAGTGCGCCAGCTGGGCATATTCGGTCTCGGTGACGAAGCGTTTGTGCACCAGGCCCTGCAACTGCGCCTGCATGTCGGCCGCCGCCGCCGGCTGCACCCCCTGCAGCTTTTTCGGCAAGCCGTGGAATTCGGTCAGCACCTGCGACACCAGCCGCGCGATCTCGTTGACCAGCAGCCCAAGTCGCGACTTGCCCTCCTCCTTGCGCTTGTTGAACGAGGCTGCATCGGTGGGCAGCGGATCCTGCAGGCAGGCGATGTCGATCGCCTTCTGGATGATCTGATCGCGCAGCTCTTCCTGCGAACCGAGCGCCATGAACTGCATGCCCATCTGCTGCATCGACGGGATGTTCTTCTCGATGAACTTGAGCTGCTCCTTGAGCTGCAGCGCGAACAGGCGGCGCAGGCCGACGCGATGGGTGCGCGCCGCCACGGTCGGGTCGTCGAACACTTCGAGGTCGCAGTGGGTGCCCTTGTCGACCAGCGCCGGAAAGCCGATCAGCGTCAGCTTGCCCTGCACAATTTCGAGCAGCTCCGGCAGCTCGCCGAAGGTCCAAGACGTCAGGCCGGTGTGCGCGCTGGTATTCGGCGCGGCCGCAGCAGGCGCCGCGGCTTTGCCTTTTGCCGGCGCCGCGACGACTGGCTCGGCCACCGTTTGCGCGGTCGCCTCGGCCAGCTTCTGGAAGCTCTGGCGCGCCTGGCCGCCGAATTCTGCCTGCAGCGTGGCCAGGTTGCGGCCCATGTCGAGCTGGCGGCCATGCTCGTCGATCACCTTGAAGTTCATGAAGTGGTGGGCCGGCAGCGTCTCGACCTTGAAGTCGGTGGTCATCACCGCGAGGCTGGTCTGGGTGCGGATGTCGGCGATGATGGCGTCGACCAGGTCGCCGCGGCCGAACATGCCGGTCTCCTCCATCCGCTCGCAAAAGCGCGCCGCGTAGTCCGGCAGCGGCACGCAATGGCGCCGCAGCTTTTGCGGCAGCGACTTGAGCAGCAGGTGCACCTTCTCCTTGAGCATGCCGGGCACCAGCCACTCGACGCGCTCGCGCGGCAGCTGGTTCAGCGCAAACAGCGGCACCGCCAGCGTGACGCCGTCGCGCACGCTGCCCGGCTCGAAGTGGTACGTCAGTCCCATCTCGATGCCGGTGACCGTCAGCGTTTTGGGGAACAGCTCGGTGGTGACGCCGGCTGCCTCATGGCGCATCAGTTCTTCGCGGTTCAGGAACAGCAGCTTCGGATCGTCGCGCGTGACTACCTTGTGCCAGGCTTCGAAGCCGGCGCCGTTGACGACGTCGGCGGGAATGAGCTTGTCGTAGAACGCCGCGATCAAATGGTCGTCGACCAGCACGTCGAGCCGGCGCGACTTGTGCTCGAGGTTCTCGATCTCCTTGACCAGCTTGTGGTTATGGGCGAAGAACGGCGCGCGCGTGTCGTAGTCGCCGCCCACCAGCGCTTCCTGAATGAAGATGGCGCGCGCCTCGAACGGGTTGAACTGGCCGTAGTTGATGCGCCGCTGGCTGTACACCACCAGCCCGTACAAGGTCGCGCGCTCGGATGCGGTGACCTGGGCGGCGCGCTTTTCCCAGCGCGGCTCGCCCCACGATTTTTTCAGCAGGTGGGCGCCGACGCGCTCGACCCACTCCGGTTGGATGTTGGCCACCGTGCGCGCGTACAGGCGTGTGGTGTCGACCAGTTCGGCCGCCATCACCCACTTGCCGGGCTTCTTGATCAGCGAGGAGCCGGGCCAGACGTGGAACTTGATGCCGCGCGCGCCGAGGTAGCCGGCGCCCGGCTCGTCGTCGCTCTTGAAGCCGATGTTCCCCAGCAGGCCGGTGAGCAGCGCGGTGTGCAGGTTCTCGTAGGTGGCGGGCAGCTCGTTGAGGCGCCAGCCCTGCTCCTTGACGATGGTGAGCAGCTGCGAATGGACGTCGCGCCATTCGCGCAGACGCACCTGCGACAGGAAGTTGGTGCGGCAGGTTTCCTGCAGCTGGCGGTTGGTCTTCTTGTGCTCGATGGCCTGCTCGAACCAGCGCCAGATCTTGATATAGGTGAGGAACTCGGACTTCTCGTCGGCGAACTTCTTGTGCGCCTCGTCGGCCGCCTGCTGGTGCTCCATCGGCCGGTCGCGCGGATCCTGCACCGACAGCGCCGAGGCAATGATCAGCATCTCGGTGAGGCAGGCGTTTTCCAGCGCGGCCAGGATCATGCGGCCCACGCGCGGGTCGAGCGGCAGCTTGGCCAGCTTGTGGCCGAGCGGCGTAAGCGCATTGGTGTCGTCGACGGCGCCGACTTCCTGCAGCAGCTGGTAGCCGTCGGCGATCGCGCGGCCCTGCGGCGGCTCGATAAACGGGAACGTCTCGACGTCGGTCAGGTGCAGCGCCTTCATGCGCAGGATGACGGCCGCAAGCGACGAGCGCAGGATCTCGGGCTCGGTAAATTTGGGCCGCTCGAGGAAGTCCTTCTCCTCGTACAGGCGGATGGCGACGCCGTCGGCGACGCGGCCGCAGCGGCCGGCGCGCTGGTTGGCGGCCGACTGCGCGATCGGCTCGACCTGCAGCTGCTCGACCTTGTTGCGGAAGCTGTAGCGCTTTACGCGCGCGAGACCGGCGTCGACCACGTAGCGGATGCCCGGCACGGTCAGCGAGGTCTCGGCGACGTTGGTGGCCAACACGATGCGGCGCGCGTTGCTGATCTTGAAGACGCGCTCCTGCTCCTCGACCGACAGGCGGGCGAACAGCGGCAGGATCTCGACGTGCGGCGGGTGATGCTTGCGCAGTGCCTCGGCGCAGTCGCGAATTTCGCGCTCGCCGGGCAGGAACACCAGCACGTCGCCGGAGCCGAGCCGGCACAGTTCATCGACGGCGTCGACCACCGCGTCCATCAGGTCGCGCTTTTCGCGCGCGGCCTGCGCCTTCGGGAGCGGCTTGCCGCTGTCCGGGGCGCCCGTCAGGACCTGGTCGCGCTCGACCGGGCGGTAGCGCACTTCGACCGCGTACAGGCGGCCCGATACTTCGATCACCGGCGCGAGCTTGCCGCCCGCGCCGAAGTGGCGCGCGAAGCGGTCGGCGTCGATGGTGGCCGAGGTGATGATGACCTTCAGGTCGGGCCGGCGCGGCAGCAGCTGCTTCAGGTAGCCGAGCAGGAAGTCGATGTTCAGGCTGCGTTCGTGCGCCTCGTCGATGATGATGGTGTCGTAGTTCTTCAGCAGCGGATCGGTCTGGGTCTCGGCCAGCAGGATACCGTCGGTCATCAGCTTGACCGAGGCGCCCGGCTGCAGCGTGTCGGTGAAGCGCACCTTGAAGCCGACGTGCACGCCGAGCGGCGAGCCGAGTTCCTGGGCGATGCGCTTGGCGGTGGAGGACGCGGCGATCCGGCGCGGCTGGGTGTGGCCGATCAGGCCCTTCTGGCCGCGTCCGAGTTCGAGGCAGATCTTCGGCAGCTGGGTGGTCTTGCCGGAGCCGGTTTCGCCAGAGACGATGATCACCTGGTTTTCCATGATCGCGCGGGCGATGTCGCCGCGGCGCCCGGATACCGGCAGCTCCTCGGGGAAGGTAATCGGCGGCAGCGGCGTGCGCGCCACCTCGACGCGCGGCGCGCGCGGCGGACGTGCCTCCCGCGGCGGCTGTCCGGCGCGGGGTTCCTGCGGCGCCCGTGGCTCCCGCGGCGGACGCGGTGGCTGCGCGGCGCGCGGCTGCCCGGGCGCGCGCTGGCCCTCGGCGCGCGCTGGGCGCGCCGTCGCTGGCGTGTCGGTCCGGTCGGGGGAAGGCGGCGGCGGTGAGGCTGGCAAACGCTTGTTACTCTGTTCTGACATTGTTTTTACATGTATTTAGCGCGCAAGTCGCGCAGCGAATTATAATGCGGCACATGGAAAACTCTACCCAATTCGTCCAATGGCTGCGCTCAGTCGCGCCGTACATCCACGCCTTCCGTGGCAAGACCTTCGTGGTCGCCTTCCCCGGTGAACTCGTCACCGCCGGCGCGCTGACGGTGCTGGCGCAGGATTTGTCGCTGCTGGTCGCCCTCGGCATCCGCGTCGTCATCGTGCACGGCTCGCGTCCGCAGGTGGCCGAACAGCTGGCGCTGAGGAACGTCGAAGGCCGCTTCCACAACGGCATCCGCATCACCGACACCGCCGCGCTCGAGTGCGCGAAGGAAGCGGCCGGCGAGCTGCGCCTCGATATCGAGGCTGCCTTCAGCCAGGGCTTGCCGAATACGCCGATGTCGAATGCCGCCATCCGCATTATCTCAGGCAACTTTGTCACGGCGCGCCCGCTTGGCGTGATCGACGGCGTCGACCTCGAGCTGACCGGCGTGGTGCGCAAAGTCGCCGCCGAGACGATCCACCCGATCCTGGCCACCGACAGCATCGTGCTGCTGTCGCCGCTGGGCTTTTCGCCGACCGGCGAAGTATTCAACCTGACCATGGAAGACGTCGCCGTCACGGCCGCCATTGCCCTGCAGGCCGACAAGCTGATCTTCATCAGCGAGACGCCGATGATGATCGACGAAGGCGGCGCCGAGATCCGCGAACTGTCGTCGCACCAGGCGGTAGCGGTGCTGCAGGCAGGTTTCCTGCCATCCGACGCCGCGTACTACCTGCAGCACGCGATCAAGGCCTGCAACAGCGGCGTCGACCGCGCCCACATCGTGCCGTTCGAAATGGACGGTTCGGCGCTGCTCGAACTGTTTACCCACGACGGCGTGGGCCTGATGATCAGCCACGAAAACCTCGAAAGCCTGCGCAAGGCGAACATCGACGACGTCGGCGGCATCATCAAGCTGATCGAGCCGCTCGAGGCCGACGGCACGCTGGTCAAGCGCGGCCGCGAGCTGATCGAGCGCGAGATCGACAACTTCTCCGTCAT
>JAZKFW010000090.1:0-11758 GCA_040386255.1 Pseudomonadota bacterium | reverse complement strand
GGCGGCAAGCCGATGCTGCGCCACACGCTCGACGCCTTCCTCTCCAGCGAGCGCATCAGCCACACCTTCGTTGTCGTCAGCTTCGATGACGCCCAGATCGACGCGGTGGCGCCGGCGCACGGCGTCAGCGTGCTGCGCTGCGGCGGCGCCACGCGCATGGAATCGATCCGCAACGGCCTGGCCGCAATGGGCGCCAGCGTGCGCGACGACGACTGGGTGCTGGTGCACGACGCCGCCCGTCCGGGGCTGAACCGTGAGCTGATCGACAAGTTGATTTCGACGGTCGGCGCGCACCCGGTCGGCGGCCTGCTGGCGCTGCCGGTGGTCGACACCGTCAAGCGCGCCGCCGGCGCCGCCGTATCCACCATTTCACGCGACGGCCTGTGGCTGGCGCAGACACCGCAAATGTTCCGCCTTGGCTTGTTGCGCGAGGCGCTTGCGGCCGCCACCGACGCCGCCGCCATCACCGACGACGCCAGCGCGGTCGAGGCCATCGGCCACGCGCCGATGCTGGTCGAGGGACATCCCCGCAATTTGAAAGTGACGCTGCCGCAGGACATCCGGATCGCCGAGATGTACCTGGCCGCGCCTTAACCTATTTACTGTGAACCGACATGGCACTTGCATCCTACAATCCCGCACCACCGTTCCGCATCGGCACCGGCTATGACTGCCACGCCCTCGTCGAGGGCCGCAAACTGATCATCGGCGGCGTCGCCATTCCGCACCGGCTTGGCCTGTTCGGCCATTCCGACGCCGACGTACTGCTGCACGCCATCATCGATTCGATGCTCGGCGCGGCCGCGCTGGGCGACATCGGCAAGCATTTCCCCGACACCGACCCGATGTTCGCCGGCGCCGACTCGCGCACTCTGCTGCGCGAAGTGGCGCATCGCGTCATCGCCACCGGCTACACCATCGGCAACATCGACGCCACCATCATCGCCCAGGCGCCGAAGATGGCGCCGCACATCGCGCAGATGATCTCGCGCATCGCCGAGGACATCGGCGTGTCGCCGCAGCAGGTCAACATCAAGGCCAAGACCAACGAGAAGCTCGGCTACCTGGGGCGCGAGGAGGGCATGGCGGCCGAGGCGATCTGCATGCTGATCAAGGCGCCGGCGGCGTAATCGCACGTCTGCCTTTTCGCGGCGATCCTGGCTCGCCGCGAAAAGGTCCCTTCACAATCCGTGTAATGCACTATAATCCTTTAACCAACTACGTGCATTTACACCTATCATGTCTGAAAAGCCGCTCGGCTGCACCTGCTTCAAGCTGCGTAAGCTCACGCGCACCATGTCGCGCCTGTACGACCAGCACCTCGCCACTGTCGGCCTGAAGACCACCCAGTATTCGGTATTGACCCACGCCGCGCGCGAAGCGCTGCCGGTGGCCGAGCTGGCCGAGCGGCTCGGCACCGAGCGCACCACGCTGACGCGCAATCTGAAACCGCTGATCGAAGCGCAGTGGATCACGCTCGAAGCCGGCGCCGACAGCCGCCAGCGCATCGTCACCATCACCGATGCCGGCCGCGCGAAGGTGCAGGAAGCCTTCGTCGCCTGGCACGCCGCCCAGGGCGCGCTCGAAGAGCTGCTCGGCACCGGTGCCGTGCGCAGCCTGCACGCGCAGATCGACGCCACCATGAACCAGCTCACGCCACTTATCCAGGACCTTCATCATGCCCACCCAGACTGAAATGACGCCGCGCGCCGCGTGGCTGCTGATCCTCGCCGCCTCGGCGATCCTGATGATCACGATGGGCGCGCGCCTGACCACAGGCCTGTTCATGTCGCCGATTAATACCTCGACGGGCCTGGGCATCGCCTCGATCAGCTTCGCGCTGGCGGTCGGGCAGTTCATGTGGGGCGCCGCGCAGCCGGTGTTCGGCGCCGTCGCCGACAAGTACGGCTCGGTGAAGGTGATCATCCTCGGCGCGATGATGCTGGCGGCCGGTCTGGCGCTGACGCCGTTCGTCACCTCCCAATGGGGCCTGCTGTTCACGATGGGCTTTCTGAGCGCCGCCGGCGCCGGCGCCGGCAGCTTCTCGATCCTGATCGGCGCCACCGCCCAGCGCCTGCCGCCGGAGCGGCGTCCGTTCGCGGCCGGCTTCATCAACGCCGGCGGCTCGTTCGGCCAGTTCGTGTTTGCGCCGCTGATGCAGGCCATCATCAGCAGCGCCGGCTGGATCTGGGCGATGTTCACGATGGCCGCGGCGACGCTGCTGACGATCCCGCTGGCGTGGCCGCTGCGGCGTTCGGCCGGCGTCAAGAAGGTCGCGGGCGCGCCCGCCGTCAAGCCGGCCGAACTCCCCGGCATGGGCCTGGGCAAGCAGATCAAGATCGCGCTGCGCGACCCCAGCTACCTGTTCCTGCACGCCGGCTTCTTCACCTGCGGCTTCCACATCGCCTTCCTCGTCACCCACCTGCCCGGCGAAGTAGCGCTGTGCGGCCTGTCGGCCGGCGTGTCGGCCACGGCGCTCGGTCTGATCGGCCTGTTCAACATCGCCGGCAGCCTGACCGCCGGCGCGCTGTCGACCCGCTACCGGATGAAGTCCTTGCTCGCAGTGATGTACGCCAGCCGCGCCGTGATCGTCATCATCTACCTGCTGGCGCCGAAAACGCCAATGACGTTTTACGTGTTCGCCGCCGCCCTCGGCTTCACCTGGCTGGCGACGGTGCCGCCGACCGCGGGCCTGGTGGGCAAGCTGTTCGGCATGCGCTACCTGTCGACGCTGTTCGGGTTGACCCTGTTGTCGCACCAGGTCGGCGGCTTCCTCGGCGCCTGGCTGGGCGGGCTGTCGTTCGTCAGCTTCGGCGACTACACCTGGATGTGGTACGCCGACATCGTGCTGGCGCTCGGCGCCGCGCTGATCAACCTGCCGATCCGCGAAGACCACGTGGTGCGCGCACCGGCGCCCGCAAAGGCATAGCGGCATGGCGCGCGATACCTGGGCGTACCGCGAAGTGGCGGTGGAATCGGTGATCGATCCGCGCAGCGGCGCGCTGAAGATACGGCCGATGGCGGGGCAGGCGTTCGCGCCCACGCTGCCGGTGCAGTGCTCGCGCCGTTTGGCCGACGCATCGCTGTATCCGGCCGGGACCAGGTTCCTGCTGAACGCCAAGCTGACCGACCGGCAGGGTGGGCCGCCTTTCCTGTACGCCTACCATGGCGACCCGGTGGTGGTGCTGTCGAATGCCGCCGCAAAAAAATTCCTGCTGGCGTTCCGGCGCGGACGCATTTAGCCAGACGAGTGCAGACGTCGACCGGTTTTGCTGGCGCCAGCGAATCCGGGGTCTGACCCAACAAAGAAGAACCGGGGTCAGACCCCTGCTGTTAGTGCCTGATGGATCTCGAGACGCGGTATACTGTCGTGTTTATTTTTGATGTGGTAACAATGAGCACAGAACAAGTCAAGGCGCCTTCCGCGGGCCATCCGCTGCGCCGCCGCAGCCTTTCCGTCGCCTTGTCGCTGGTGATCATCCTGAGCGGCAGCGTCGTGCTCGCGCAGGTGCTGCAGCAGCCGGTGCCGGTGCCCGCGGCAGCCGTCGCCGCGCCGCCGCCTGCCGCTCCGGTCAAGCTCGACACCGTCACGGTGCAGCGCGGCGACATCCAGGACACCATCGGCGCTGCCGGCAAACTGCAGCTGTTCCAGTACGCCGACGCCTACGCGCAGATCGCCGGCCAGGTCAAGGAGGTCACGGTCTCGATCGGCGACACCGTCAAGGCGAACAGCGTGCTGGTGGAAATCAGCCCGACGCTGCAGCCGGCCAAGGTCGAGAACAACCGCGCGCAGATGGCGCGCATGCAGGCCGAACTGGCCGACCAGCGCGCCCAGCTCGATTTCGCCGAGCTGCAGTTCAAGCGCCAGACGCAGCTCAAGGCGCAGAACGCCACGCGAGAGGACGCCTTCGAATCGAGCCGCATGGCGCTGTCGTCGGCCAAGGCGCGGGTCGACGCGATCGACGCCCAGATCCACCAGCTCGAAGCGACGTTGAGAATCGAGGAAGAGAACCGCAAGCAGACGCAGGTCCTGGCGCCGATTGGCGGCACCGTCGTCACGCTGAACGCGCGCGTCGGCCAGATGGTCAGCAACGGCCAGCCGGCGACGCCGCTGATGCGCATCGCCGACCTGTCGAAGCTGACGGTGGCCGCGCGCGTGGCCGAAAACGATGTCACGCGCCTGCGCGTCGGCATGCAGGCGACCTTTTCCACGCCGGGCTATCCTGGCCGCCACTGGAGCGGCAAGCTGCGCCAGGTGCTGCCGGTGCCGGCAGAGGGCAGCGCCGAACATGGCAAGCAGGCGTTCTACATCGTCCTGTTCGAAGTGAACAACGCGGGCCACGACCTGATGAGCGGGATGAGCACGCAGGTGCAGTTCGTCGTCGCGCAGGCGCAGAATGTGCTGCTGCTGCCGGTGAAGGCGCTGGGATCGCAGGACGGCGCCGGCGCCGGCGCCGTCAGCGTCAACGTGGTCGACGCGCAGCGCCGCATCAGCGCGCGCAAGCTGAAGATCGGCATGCGCAATGCGCGCGAAGTGCAGGTGCTGTCGGGTCTTGCCGAGGGAGACCAGGTGCTGGTCGGGCCGGTGCCGGCGCTTGCCGCCGCCAAGCCGTCCAGGACGCTGGCGGCGGCGCCTTGACTGCGCACCGCCTGGGCCTGATCGCGGCGGCATGCGCCGTGCTGGCCGGCTGCGCGCAGACGGCGCCCGTCAAGACCGCGCCGCCGAAGGTGGCGATGCCGGCCGGCTGGGCCGCCGGCGAAACGGCGCAGGCGCGCACCTGGCCCGACCGCGACTGGTGGAACAGCTTCGGCAGCGCCGAACTGGCCGGCATGGTCGAAAGCGGGCAGGCCGGCAACCTCGAACTGGCGGCGGCATTGGCGCGCTTGCGCCAGGCCGAAGCGCAGGCGCGCATCGCCGGTGTGGCGCTGCTGCCGACGGTGGACTTCTACAGCGGCTCGGATCGTTCGCTGCCGCTTGGAAGCGGCAGTTCCAGCACCTCCGCCAGCGGCCAGCTGCAGGTCGCCTACGAAGTCGATTTCTGGGGCAAGAACAAGGCGAGCGTGGCCGCCGCCGCCGCCTCGCTCGAAGGCAATCGCGACGATCGCCAGACGGTGGAACTGACCGTCACCAGCGCCATCGTGTCGACGTATTTGCAGGTGCTGTCGCTGCACGACCGCCTGGTCAGCGCGCGCGCCCACGTCGCCAATGCCGAACACGTGCTCAAGCTGGTGCAGGCGCAGCGCAGCGCCGGCGCCGCCTCGCCGCTGGACCTGGCGCGCCAGCGTTCGGTGGTGGCGGGGCAGAAGGCGGCGATCCCCGAACTGCTGCAGCAGCAGCGCGAGGCGCAGTCTGCGCTGGCGATCCTGCTGGGACGCTCGCCGCAGACGTTCAAGGTGAGCGACCACGGTCTCGACACCGTTTCGCTGCCGCATGTGACGCCGGGCCTGCCGTCCGAACTGCTGGCGCGCCGGCCCGATATCCGCCGTGCCGAAGCCAGCCTGGCCGAAGCCGACGCCAACGTCGCCGTCGCGCGCGCGGCGCTGTTCCCGAATATCCGCCTGACCGGCGCGCTCGGCGCGCAAAGCAGCGCCTTGCTGTCGCTGCTGAACGCGCCGAACCTGGTGGCCAACGTCAGCGCCTCGCTGATGACGCCGATCTTCGACGCCGGCCGCCTCAAGCGCGAGCGCGACATCGCCATCGCGCGCAAGCAGGAACTGGTGCAGGTGTACCGCGCCGCCGTGCTGGGCGCGCTGGCCGAGGTCGGCCTCGTGCTCGGCCAGATCCACAGCCTCGACGAGCAGCGCAAGCTGAAGACCGTCGAACTGGAAGAAGCCAAGCTGGCCTTCGACCTGTCGGAAATTCGCTACCGCGTCGGCGCCGAAGACCTGATGACGGTGCTCGACACCCAGCGCGCCTTGTCGGACGTGCAGAACGACCTCGGGCTGCTCAAACTCAAGCGCCTGCAGGCGACGGTGTCGCTGTACAAGGCGCTTGGCGGCGGCTGGCAGGCCGAAGCCGGCGCCGAGGCGGCGGCCGCCCACCCGGCGATCAGACGATAAACAGGCTACCCGACACTGTCGTGTAGCTGGTCACCAGCGCGGTGACCTGCACGCCGATCAGCTTGACGAGAATGTCCTGGCTGTTGGTGCCGGTGTTGTCGCCTTGCGTGAAGACGTATGTGGCGGCGCCATAATCAAATGCCAGGGTGGTGCCCGCATCGCCCAGGTCGATCGATTGGAGGTAGCTGACGGCACCGGCGAGGTCGCTATTGGGAGATATTCGACAACACCTTAATTACTGCCAAGCCGTGCAACACAGCACGCGTGCGCGCTGTAGTGAGGAAAGATGTGAAAATGGTATGAGCCGCTTCGCCCACCACTCGTAAAGGACACGTCATGGCCACTCGCAAGATCGCAGTCATCGTAGGCAGCCTCCGCAAGGAGTCGTTCAACCGCAAGGTCGCCAAGACGATGATGCTGCTGGCGCCGCCGCAGCTGGAGATGGAAATTGTCGAGATCGGCCAGCTGCCGCTGTACAACCAGGACGACGACGACAACCCGCCGGCGGTGTACACCGAGTTCCGCAATGTGATCAATAAATTCGATGGCGTGCTGTGGGTGACGCCCGAATACAACCGCTCGGTGCCCGGCGCGCTGAAGAACGCCATCGACGTCGGCTCGCGCCCGTACGGCCAGAGCGCGTGGGAAGGCAAGCCGTGCGGCATCGTCAGCGTGTCGCCCGGGGCGATCTCGGGTTTCGGCGCCAATCACCACCTGCGCCAGTCGCTGGTGTTCCTCAACATGCCGGCGATGCAGCAGCCGGAGGCTTACATCGGCAACATCGGCAAGCAGTTCGACGGCGACGTCCTCAACAACGAGTCGACGAAGAAATTCCTGCAAGGCTTTGTCGACGCCTTCGCCGCCTGGGTCGAGCGCCACGCCGACTGAGCGAGGAACGAGGATCGGGCGCCGCTAGGTCGGCGGCGCGGATCGCCGGTAAATCACATGAAACACGACGCCGACGAAGACCGCACCGCCGACCACGTTCCCCAGCACCACCGGCAGCATGTTCGACAGAAAGCCGCTCCACAGCACCGGCGCGGCCGCGCCGCCGTCGCCGCTCGCCTGCAGCAGCAGCGCCACCGGGATCAGGTACATGTTGGCGACGCTGTGCTCGAAGCCGGCGGCGACGAACGCCGAGACGGGAAAGAGAATCGCCACCGCCTTGTCGGTGACGCTGCGCCCGGCGATCGCCATCCAGATGGCGACGCACACCAGCGCATTGCACAGGACGCCGCTAAAGAACGCGTCGATGAAGGGCAGGGCGGTCTTGGCCGCGGCAATCTGCAGGTACTGCGCCGCCACCGCGCCCTGATTCATCGCCGGATGGTTTGACAGCACCACCAGGCAGGCCAGCCCCGCCGCGCCGACGAAGTTTCCAAAAAATACGATCAGCCAGCTGCGCAACAGCTCGCGCGTGCCGATCATGTTGGCGGCCCACGCCATGACCAGCAGGTTATTGCCGGTAAACAGTTCGGCGCCCGCCACCACCACCATCAGCAGCCCGAGCGAGAAGACGGCGCCGCCGAGTACCTGGCGCGTCGCGAAACCGAGCGTGGCATCGGAGCGCACCAGCACGTAATACAGGGCGCCCAGGCCGATGAAGGCGCCGGCCAGCACCGACAGCATCAGCATCGAACGCAGCGGCAAGCGCGCCTTCGATACGCCGACGGTTTCTACCTTGGCGATGATCTGTGCCGGCGCAAATGCGTCGAATCCAAATATGTCCATGTCCGCTCCCCCGCGACCAGCGTATGCCCGTGCAGCTTTGCCGTCCAGTGAAAACCGCCGGCATCGAGCGCGATGCGAACGGCTTTGGGCCAGATCAAGCCGAACGACTGGCCACGTCAGGTTTGCGTCTCGCGCGTTCCAAGCAGGAAAGCTGAGAGCGCGAACAGCACCGCGCCGACCCCGGCCGCAATCAGCAGCGCCTGCGACCGCATTGCCGGATCGCTGCCGCTGACGGCCATCAGCGCGTAACTCCACGGATACCAGACCCAGTGCTCGGAGCTGCCGATCTGCGTGATGCCCATCGTCGCCATCACCCCAACGGCAAGCGGCAGCACCAGGTTGCGCACGCGCCAGCTGACGGCGTGTTGGATCATCAGCACCGGGACGCACGCCAGCGACACCTTGCCCCAGAACGCCAGCATCGGAAACACGAACGCACCTGTCTGCGACGCGCCAGCCACGCCCAGCAGCGCGATCGCCAGCGCGGTGGCGCCGACCAGCACCGCGTTGGCGCCGGCCACGAACAGCCAGGCCAGCACCGCCTTGGCGACATACAGCTGGCGCGGCGAAACCGGCAGCGTCAGCATCAGCCGCCAGGTCTGGTTCTTGTGCTCGTGGCCATTCAGCAGGCTGGTGATCAGCGCGATGTATAGCGGCATCATGAAATAGCACCACAGCATCGTGTTGCCCATCCAGAAGCGCGCCCAGTGCGTATCGCCCAGCGCGCCGACCGCGGTGCGCTTCAGCATCATCAGCAAGTTAAGCAGCAGCACGACGAGGGGAATCGCGAACATCATCCACAGCGCCTGCGAGCGCTTCACTTTCAGCAGTTCTACCGACAACAACTTAAGCATGGTGTTCTTTCAGGAACCATTGTTCCAGCGAGGGCGTGCGGAAAACCGACTGGTACAGGCCGGCGCCGGACGTCACCAGCAGCGCATTGACTTTGTCGGCCGCCTGCAGTTCGACGCCGTGCACCGTCAGCTGATTGCATGCCGCGCCCGCTTCGGCGCGGTAGCCGGCTGCGGCCAGCACCAGGCCGGCGCGCGCGGCGTCGCGCACGTCGACCAGCAAGGCGCCGGCCTGGCGCGATTGCAACTGCGCCAGCGGCCCCTCGAACAGCAGCGCGCCGCCCTTGAGCACGCCGACGTGGGTGGCGATCTTTTCGACTTCGTCGAGGTTGTGGCTCGACACGAATACGGTGCAGTCTCCCTGCTGCGGCAGCGCCGCCAGCAGCTCGCGGATGTCGCGGATGCCTTCCGGGTCCAGCCCGTTCGACGGCTCGTCGAGGATCAGCAACCTGGGCGAACCCAGAAGCGCGTGGGCGATCGCCAGCCGCTGCTTCATGCCGAGCGAAAAGCGGCCGACCAGCCGGTCGCGCGCGGCGCCCAGCGACACCATGTCCAGCACCCGGCCGATCTCGCTCTTCGGCAGCGACTTGATGGCGCAGCCGATGCGCAAGAACTCGGCGGCCGTCAGGTTAGGGTAAAAACAGGCGGCGTCGACGATCACGCCGATCTCGGCGAGAATGGCGCGGCGCTCGCGGCGCACATCCATCCCCAGCACCGCAATGCTGCCTGCGTCCGGGCGCAGCAGCCCGGTGATGAGCCGGATGGTGGTCGACTTGCCCTCGCCGTTGTTGCCGAGGAAGGCGAAAATGCTGCGCGCCGGCACCGACAAGTCGAGGCCGTTGATGACGCGGTGCGCGCCGAACGCCTTGTGCACGCCGCGCAGTTCGATGACAGGAGAGGGCATCGTCGTAACCGGTAATGATAATGATGCAACGTTACCTCGCCGCCGCCAGGGGCGCCTCCTTCATGCGACAGGATGCACTATGGCACCGTTGAAATGCATAACCAGGCCCGTCCGGGCTATGATTGTGCTTCGTATAACAATCCGGAGACAAGGTGAACCACGCGCCGAGCACCCCGCTTCCCGAAAAGAAAGCCGGCGAACTGTACGGCAAGCCGCCCGCTGGCTGGCGCCGCCGGCTGTACAACATCATTTTCGAGGCCGACACCAAGTCCGGCCGCACGTTCGACATCGCGCTGGTGATCGCGATCGTGGTCAGCATCACGGTTGTCGTGCTCGACAGCGTGCCGGCCGTCAATTCGCGCCACAATTTGAAGATGAACGCCCTCGAGTGGGGCATCACGCTGCTGTTTACGGCCGAATACATCGCGCGCCTGCTGTGCGTGCGCCATCCGGTTCGCTACGCCACCAGCTTCTTCGGCATCATCGACTTGCTGTCGTTGCTGCCCACGTATTTCTCGCTGTTCGTTCCGGAAGCGGCGGTGCTGCTCGACATCCGCATCCTGCGGCTGCTGCGGGTGTTCCGTATCTTCAAGCTGACGCTGTACATCAACGAGTACACCATGCTCGGCGGCGCGCTGCTGGCCAGCGGCCGCAAGATCCTGGTGTTCCTGTCGGTGGTGCTGATGGCGGTGCTGATCCTCGGCACCGTGATGTACGTCGTCGAAGGTCCGCAGCACGGCTACACCAGCATTCCGGTGGCGATGTACTGGGCGGTCGTCACCATGACCACCGTCGGCTACGGCGACATCACGCCGCAAACCGGCCTTGGCAAGCTGATCGCGTCGTTCATGATGCTGCTTGGCTGGGGCATCCTGGCGGTGCCGACCGGCATCGTCACAGCGGAGATGGCCTCCCAGCGCTTCAGCAGCATGCGGCGCCCGTTCCGCGAGCGCAAGCGCGCCTGCCCGACATGCGACTCGCAGGGCCACGACTTGAAGTCGCCGTTCTGCAAGGACTGCGGCGCGCCGTTGCCAACCCTGCCGCCGCCCTGATTATTTGGTTGACTGCAAGGCATGTCCGATTGATACGCATCAAGTGCGCGTGAGCCTGGTGCCCTAGCCTTGTACCTCGTGCTGAAAACCGGCCGGTCCCCCGGGGGATACAGCAGGTCTTCACCACACGAGGACGCCGCGACTGCGCACAAGACGCCGGGCCAGCCAGCCCCATGCGCAGGACCGCGATTCATTCGCCAATTCCTTTATCAGAGGTCTACTAATGTATCCATTCGCCCAATCAGTTACCCCCGCCGTGCGCACCCACATGGACGCGCAAGTGTCGTTCATGAACGACGTCACCAAGTCGCTGTTCCGCTCGTTCCAGCAGATGTGCGACCTGAATATCCAGCTGGCCCAGACCCTGCTGGAAGAAACCACCATCGCCGGCCAGCAAGTGATGACCACCCAGCGCCCGACCGAAGCGCTGAGCGCCGCCAGCGTGCGGGCCCAGCCCGCGGCCGAAAAGCTGCGCGCCTACCAGCAGCACATCTCGCGGGTGGCTGCCGATGCCCAGGTCGAACTGGCGCGCGTGACCGAGCAGCACGTGCAGGAAACCACGCGCACCGCCAAGGCCCTGGCCGATGAGGTGCAGAAAGCTGCCTCGGAGGAAACCGAGCGCGGCATCCGCACCCAGCAGGAGACGATGCGCAAGTTCAGCGACCCGTTCCAGACCGGCGCCAGCTCGCGCGGCAACGGCGGCGCTGCCAGCATGCAGAGCGGGCAGGGCGGCAGCCAGATGGGGAGCAGCTCCGACCAGTCCGTCTCTTCCCAGAGTTCACAGGCTTCTCAGGCCGGCAAGGGCACCAGCCCAGGCGCTGCACGCAAGGATGCGTAGCCGCCGCGCCAGCGACCGCCTGAGCTGACCGCCCGGGCGTGACGATTGCCGCAGCAGCGACGATCGGCTGCGGCTTTTTTCCGCCCAAAAACTGGTGTCAGGTCTCTTAAGCAAACACCATAAGAGGTGCGCTTCTTAGAACCCGTAGTAATAAAGGTGTTTGCTTCGGCGCGATTTTCGGCGTACCCCGCCGATTATTTCGCTGACATTCGGACATTTCACGTCCAAAAGACTGGTGTCAGGTCTGACATTCGGACATTTCAAGATCGAAATGTCCGAATGCCCCCTCTGTCAGACTAGTTGTCACCCTAAATTTTTGGGA
>JAZKFW010000089.1:0-29491 GCA_040386255.1 Pseudomonadota bacterium | reverse complement strand
CCTCAGCCGTTGGCAGTTAGTTCAATATCCCCGACTTGGTGGGGACATAGCCTTTTTTATGGGCGAACGGTTTGTGCGCGTCGCTTCGCGCCCATGATGTTAAAGTCGCCACTAATTTCACTATTGGCGCATCCATGAAACCTTTCCGCGGCATCGTATTCGATCTGTACGGCACTTTGTATGATGTGCATTCCGTGGCCGGCATTTGCGACCAGGCGTTTCCCGGCAAGGGCGCGGCGATCTCGCAGCTATGGCGCCAGAAGCAGCTCGAATACACGTGGCTGCGCAGCCTGATGGACCGCTACGTCAACTTCGAGGCGCTGACCGACGACGCGCTGCGGTTCACCTGCACCGCGCTCGGGCTGCCGCTGGAAGAAGACATGGCGCGCGTGCTCGGCGACCTTTACCTGCAGCTGCTGCCGCACGAGGAAATGCCGGCGGCGCTGCATCGGCTCAAGGATGCCGGCATCCCGCTGGGGATCATTTCGAACGGTTCGCACAAGTCGATCGCGCAGGTGGTGAACAATTCGAGCATGGGCTGGGCGTTCGACGAACTGATCAGCGTGGAAGACGTGCAGGTGTTCAAGCCGCATCCGAAGGTGTATGAGCTGGCCGAGCGGCGCATGGGGCATTCGCGCGAGCATCTGCTGTTCGTCTCGGCAAACGGCTGGGATGCCAGCGGCGCCAGCCTGTTCGGCTTTCCGACGTGCTGGGTCAATCGCAACCTCGGCGCCTTCGATGTGCTGGGGGCGACGCCGACCGTGGTGACCGAGGATTTGACGGCGATGGCCGATTGGGTGCTGGAGGAGTGGGAGGGGATACCCGCGGTGTCGGACGTCGATGCAAGCGGCGATCCGGGGTCCGCGTCCGCCTCTTAGCACGCGCGCGCAGCGTGTATCATCTGGCAATCTCGAACTTCCTGTAAAGCCCGCCATGCGCCGTTCGCTTGCCCGCCTGTCGTTTGTCCTCGCCGCGACGCTGTCGTTTGCCGCCGCCGCCTCCGAACCTGCCCCGGCGCCTGCCTGGCGCGCCCAGGCCAGCGGCGCCACCGCCGAACTGCGCGGCCTGTCGGTGGTCAGCGACACGGTGGCGTGGGCCAGCGGCGCCAAGGGCACGGTGCTGCGCACCACCGACGGCGCCAGCTGGCAGGTGCTGCAGGTGGCCGGCGCCGACAAGCTCGACTTCCGCGACATCCACGCCATCGACGCCCGCTCGGCGCTGGTAATGAGCGCCGGCCCCGGCGAGCTGTCGCGCATCTACCGCACCGACGACGGCGGCGCCTCGTGGCGCCTGCTGGCGACCAACCAGTTCGCCGACGGCTTCTGGGATGCGATGGCATTCTGGGACGCCGACAACGGCATCGTGTTCGGCGATCCGGTGCAGGGAAAATTCCAGGTGTATGTCACCGCCGACGGCGGCGCCACCTGGCGCCAGCGCGATGGCAAGGGCCTTGACGCGCTCGACAAGGAAGGCGCCTTTGCCGCCAGCGGCACCTGCCTGTCGGTGGCCGGCAAGCGCGACGCCTGGATCGTCAGCGGCGGCGCGCATAGCGCGCGCGTCTTCCATTCCTCCGACCGCGGCGCCAGCTGGCAGGCGAGCGTGCTGCCGATTGCCGCCGGCGCCGCCGCGCGCGGCGCCTTCTCGGTCGGCTTCACCAGCGCCGGCGTCGGCGTCGCGGCCGGCGGCGACTACAAGGAGCCGGCGCTGGCGGCGGTCAACGGCGCGCGCAGCGACGACGGCGGCGCCAGCTGGACGGCGGCGCCGATCCTCCCGTCCGGCTACATGTCGGTGGTGACGCCGGTGCCGGGCGCGCCGGCCAGCTTCGTCGCCGCCGGCCTGGCCGGCTCCGGCTACTCGCTCGACGGCGGCCGCAGCTGGGCCGTGCTGGACCGCACGCCGCTGAACACGGTCGGCTTCGCGTCGCCGGCCACCGGCTGGGCGATCGGTCCGAAAGGCCTGCTGATGAAGTACGCCGGACCGGCCCTGGCGCCACGCCGGTAGTGTCCGGGCATGAGCGGCTACGAAGTGTGTGCCGCGCTCAAGGCGCAGCCGGCGACGGCGGCCATTCCCGACATCTTCGTGACGGCGCTGAGCGATGCCGACGACGAGGTGCACGGTTTTGCCGCCGGCGCGGTCGACTACATCACCAAGCCGATCAGCGCGGCAATCGCGCGCGCGTGCGCACCCACCTGTCGCTGGTGCGGATGGAGGAGCTGCGCGATTCGCGCCTGCAGTTCGTGCAGCGGCTCGGACTGGCGGCCGAATACAAGGACAACGAGACCGGCCTGCACGTGATCCGCACGAGCCACTTCGCGCGCGTGCTCGGCGTCGCCGCCGGCTTGGACCCGAGCGCCGCCGACGACCTGCTGCACGCGGCGCCGATGCACGACGTCGGCAAGATCGGCATCCCCGACCGCATTTTGCAAAAAGCCGGCCCGCTCGACGCCGACGAATGGCGCGTGATGCGAAGCCACGCCGCCATCGGCGCCGAGATCATCGGCGAGCACCCGTCCGGCATGCTGGCGCTGGCGCGCAGCATCGCGCTGACCCACCACGAAAAATGGGACGGCAGCGGCTACCCGAACGGCCTGGCCGGCGAAGCGATTCCGCTGGAAGGGCGCATTGTCGCCATTGCCGCCGTGTTCGACGCGCTGACGTCGGTGCGGCCCTACAAACCGGCATGGACGGTGGCAGCGGCGGTGGATCTGCTCGAGCAGCAGCGGGGCCGCCACTTCGAGGGCCGTCTGGTGGACCTGTTCCTGCAGCAGATGCCTGCGATCCTCGACATCCGCGCGCGCTGGGCTGAAGCGTAAGCGACTCCGCCGTGCCACAGCCGCCACCTCCCTGGCCGTCGTCCTCGCGCAAGCGGGGATCCCATTTCGCACCGCTATTGATGGCGTCAGGGCGCTCAATGTATGATCCGATATCGCCAAAACTGATCAGGTACTTCATGCGCCGCACCTTTATCCGTGTTTCGTTCGCCTTTCTATTTTCTCTGCTTGCTCCGGCCGCTTCAGCGCAAACCGCGCCGGCGCCCGCATTCGACGCCGCCGTAAAAGAAGCGCTGGGCGCCGACTTCAACGGCATCGTGCTGGTGCGTGCGTCGGCTGCCGCCGCGCCCGCGATCGGCGCCTATGGCTTCGCCAATTTCGACAGTGCCGCCCCCAACCTGGCCAGCACCCGTTTCCAGATCGGTTCGATTTCGAAGTGGGTGACGTCGGTGGCGGTACTACGCCTGGTCGACCAGCGCCTGCTGTCGCTGGATGCGCCGATCCGCGCTTACCTGCCGCGGATGCCGGCAGCGGTTGCCGACAGCGTCACCTTGCGCCACCTGCTGTCGAACACCAGCGGCATCCCTAACGGGGTCGTGCAGGAGTTTCGCAAGGACCCGTCGGTCGCGGCCTTGCAGCTGACGATGCTGGACGCGTCGCTGCGCTTCGCCGGCGGCGCCCCGGCGTTCGCCCCTGGCAGCCGTTTCGACTATTCGCCCACCAACTGGGTGGTGGTTGCCGCAATCGTCGAGAGCGTCACCGGCAAGCCGTTCGCCCAGGTGCTGGACGAACAGGTGCTGCGACCGGCCGGGCTGAAGTCGACCGGCGTGCCGGAGCGCCAGTTCGATGCCGTCCCGGGCGCCGCGTTTGCCTACAGCGGCGCGCCACGCAAGCTGAAGATGTCGCCGTCGCCGCGCTTCATTGCCGCCAGCGGTACCTTGTTCAGTACCGCCGACGACCTCGCGATGTTGGCCGAGACGGTGTACGAAACGGCGCTGCTGTCGCCGGCGTCACGCGCGGAGCTGTCGCGCATCGTCGTCGCCGACGAGAACTACGCGCTGGGCGGGCGGATGCGCACGGTCGATGTAGGCGGGCGCAAACTGCAAGTGGCGTCGCACGCGGGCGTGCTGGGCGGTTTCAAGTCGCTGCTGCTGCACGTGGCGGGAGAGGGCAAGACTGTGGTCATCCTGAATAACACCGACATGCAGCAATCAGACCAGGCGCGCGCCGGCGAAACGCTGCTGCGCGCGCTCTACCGCTGAGCCGCTGCTGCGCAGTGGGACACACCGGTTTCCGCATGCACGTGCCCTGGATGCGGGCATGTCAGTGATCCTTCGCCGCGAAGCGGATCGCAAAGCGCGTCTCGCCTTCGCCGGTTGCCGCCAGCGTGTACGGAAAACCGTGCCGGTTCAACACCTCGCGCACGAACACCAGGCCGATGCCCTGGCCGCCTTTCTTGGTGCTGAAAAACGGCGTGAACAGCTGGCGCGCCGGCACCTGGCCAAGCTGGTTGCCCGAATCGACCACCGACAGCGTCGGCCCGCCGGCGCCTGCCACCAGTCCTAAATGGATGTAGCCGCCGTCCTGGCCGCCGGCTTCCACCGCCTCCAGCGCGTTCTTGACGATATTGAGCAGCGCCTGTTCCATCAACTGGCTGTCCATGCGCTGCATCGGCACGTCGTCGCAGCGGACCCACGCGATGTCGATGCCGCGCCGCTTGCATTGCTCGCGATTGAGCCAGACGATGTCGTCCATCATCGCCTTGATGCTGGCCGGCCGCAGTTCCGGCTCCGGCATCTTGACGACGCGCGTGAAGCGCTCGATGAATTCGCCGAGGCTGGCGTTGCGCCGCTTGACCGCCTCGATCGCGGTGGCGAAGTCGACGCCGTCGCGCTCGGCCAGCTGGGCGCGGTAGTACAGCAGCGAGTCGAGCACCGAGCCGGTCGCCGCTACCGTGTTGTTGACCTCATGCGCCAGCACCCGCACCAGCTTGTCGTAGGTGGCGCGCTCCGAGCTTTCCAGTTCGGCCGTCAGCTCCTCGACCATCAGGAAGTGGCGCGCGAAGCCGCGGTCGAAAAACTGGCCGCGCTGGCCGCGGTAGCGGCGGCCTTCGAGGTCGGTCAGCAGGCGGCTTTCTCCGAGCGGCAGCAGGTCCAGTTGCGCGAGCAGTTCGCGCGCACGCGCGCCGCCGCCGCTGACATCGGCCAGCTGCTTGCCGTGCGGGCGCTCCAGCTCCAGCAGCGCCACCGCGCTGGCGTTGACCAGGCTGACGGCGCCGTCGAAATCGAACACCACCACCGCGCCCGGCGTCGCCTCGAGCAGGCGGTCGAGGAAGCCCTGCTGCTCGCCGATTTCCAGCCGCTCGCGGTACAGCATGCCGAGCATGGTGTTGAACACGTTGACCAGTTCGTCCAGCTCGGGCACCGCGGTGCGCGTCAGCCGGCCGGCATAGTTCTGGTCCTGCAGCAGGTCGTGAAAGCGCTGCGTGTAGCCGAGCGGCTCGAGCGCGCGCCGCACCAGGTAAAAGCCGATGGCCAGGCTGGCCAGCAGCAGCGCTTCGACGGCGACGAACAGCAGCGGGCGCGCAAGGAACAGCAGCGCCGCGAGCACGAAGAACAGCAGGTGCATGGCAACCAGGTAGGCGTGCAGCCGCAGCCGCAGCGTCATGCGCCGGCCTCCTGCTCGGCGCTGCCGAGGCCATGCCGTTCGAGCCGGCGGTACAGCGCGGTGCGCGACAGTCCCAGCGTCTTCGCCACGCGCGAGATGTTCCCCTGGTGCTGGGTCATCGCCGCTTCGATCATGTGGCGCTCGACCTGTTCTAGCGTCATGCCGTCGACGCCGAGGCGGTTGCCGGCGCCGGCCTCGTCGCGCTGGTCGGCGGCAATGAAGTCGGCCTGGGTCAGCTGGCTCTTGCCGCCCAGGAGCAGGGTGCGTTCCAGCGTTTGCCGCAGCTGGCGGATGTTGCCCGGCCACGGCTGCGCGCTGAGCCACTCCATCGCCTGCGGCGTGATCGACGCCGTGCCGAGGCCATAGCCCTGCGCCACGGCAGCGACGATGTGGGCCGCCAGCAGCGGGATATCGCTGCGCCGTTCGCGCAGCGGCGGCAGGCGGATCGTGATCAGGTTGAGGCGGTAGAACAGGTCTTCGCGAAATTCGCCGGCTGCCACCAGTTCGGCCAGCTCCTGGTTGGTGGCGGAGACCACGCGGATGTCGGCCTGCTCGCTGCGGCTGGCGCCGACCGGCTGGTAGCGCTGGTCCTGCAGCACGCGCAGCAGCTTGACCTGGTCGGCTCGGTTCAGCTCGCCGATTTCGTCCATGAACAGCGTGCTCTCGTGCGCGCAGGCGACGTGGCCGCGGCGGTCGGCCCTGGCGTCGGTGAAGGCGCCGCGCACGTGGCCGAACATCTCGGACTCGAACAGCGACGGCGTGATCGCACCCATGTTGATCTTGATTGCGGCACGCGCCGCGCGCGGGCTGTTACGGTGGATGGCGTCGGCCACCAGCTCCTTGCCGGTGCCGCTCTCGCCGAGGATCAGCACCGGCGCGCGGGTGGCGGCGACCTGGCCGATGGTGGCGAGCACGCGCAGCAGCCTGGGATGCTCGCCGACGATGTGCGAAAAATCGAACTGCGCATCGAGCGAAGCGCGCGTGACGCGGGTAGGCGAGGGCGCTTCCAGCTGCAGGGTGGCGCCGACCAGTTGCGCCAGTTGCAGGTTGTCCCACGGCTTGGTGAAGAAGTTGGCGGCGCCGGCCTGCACGCCGCGCACCGCCAGCGCGATCGAACCCCACGCGGTCATCAGCAGCACGGGCAGGCCGGGGTGGCGTTCCTTGATGTCGGCCAGCAGCGCCAGGCCTTCCTCGCCGCTGGTCTGCAGCGAGAAATTCATGTCCTGCAGGACCAGGTCGAAAGGCTCGGCCGCCAGCAGCGCCAGCGCCTGGGCGGCGCCGTCGCAGCAGCGCGCGGCATAGCCGGATTGCTTGAGCAGCAGGGCCAGCGACACCTGGACGGCTTGGTCGTCGTCGACCACCAGGATACGCGGAGTACGGGGGATGTCGGTCATCGATGTGGCTTCAATTCTGGCTATTCGTAATGCAGCGCTTCGGTCGGGCTAAGCCGGCTGGCGCGCCAGCCCGGGTACAGCGAGCACAGCAAGGATAGCAGATAGATCACTGCCATCGATAGTGCCGCGGCGGTCAAGAACACCGGCCAGTTCAGGCTCGCGCCGAGCGCCCCGGTGAGCGGCAGCTGCACCAGCAGCGCCAGCGCGACCGCCATCGCCACGGAACTGAGCAGCAGCTGCTCGCCGACGATCTGGCCGTAGATCTGCGCGCTGCTGGCGCCGATCGCGCGGCGCAGGCCGATCTCCGGAATGCGCTGGGTGGTGTTCTGCCACAGCACGCCGAACAGGCCGAAGGCCACCATCGCCAGCATGAACGCGGCGATCACCGCCATGATGGTCAACGGTGTCAGCTCTTCCTTGAGCTGGGACGCGCGCAGCTCCGACAGCGGCGTCACTTCGTAGCTGAGGTCGTTGCGCACCAGTTTCAGCTGGCGCACCAGCGTCTCCTCGAAGGCGCGCTCGGTGCCGGGCCGCACTTTCAGCAAGATGGTGTTGACGTCCGGGTTGGCGTTCGGCGGCGCGAAACGCAGGAAGATGAAATGGACCGGCGTCATCAGCTCGCCCTGGGTACGGAAGGCGTCGACCACGCCCGTCACCTTCAGCATGCGCGGCGATTTGTCGTCCGGCTCGCTGTCGGAAAACTGCTTGCCGACCGCCGACTGGCCGGGGAACAGCCGTTCGGCCAGGCTGCGGTTGATCACCACCGGAACCAGCGCGGCGCCGTCGTCGACGCTGGAGAACCAGCGCCCCTCGGCAACGCTCATGCCGAGCACTTTGAGATAGTCGTCGCTTGTGTCGAGCATGTCGGCCTCGATGCGCGCGCCGCCGCCGGGCGGCACGAACTCGGTGCGCATGATCTGGCGCCGGTACGGCGAAAAAGTGGAGAACGCCGCCTGCTCGATCTGCGGCATCGCTTCCAGGCTGCGCTTGAAGCGGTCGTAGGCGCTGGCGTCCTGCCTGACGTCGCGCCCGGCGCCGCCGGTCATGCTGACCGACCAGACGTGCTGGTACTGGAAGCCGACCGGCATCCGGTACAGCTGGTTGTAGCGCGCGCACGAGGCAACGATCGCGAACACGATCAGGAAGGCGATCAGGATTTCGAGGCTGAGCATCAGGTTCCTCGATTTGCGTTTCCAGATCAGTTTGAGCATATGGCGGAACATCAGGCATTTCCCTTCAGGGCGTGAGCAGGATCGAGGCGCGACATCTTCCAGGCGGGGATGGCGCCGGACATCAGGCCGAACAGCAGCGACAGCAGCAGGCCGTAGCCGAACACGGCCAGGTTCATGTCCACTTTCAGGTACGGAATCAGGCCGGAGCCTTCCAGCCACCACAGCACCACGCGGGCGGCGAACAGGCCGATGGCGCCGCCGGCCACGCACAGCAGCATGTTCTCGACGATCAGCTGCCATACCAGCTGGGCGCTGGTGGCGCCGAACGCCTTGCGCACGCCGATCTCGGAACGGCGCTCCATGATGCGGCCGGTGTTCAGGTTGACCAGGTTCAGCGCCGGCAGCAGCATGAACAGCAGCATCAGCCCGGCGATGATTGCCAGCACCTTGCCGGCGCCGGAATCGGCGGTGCGCGAATTGATCAGGTTGCGGGCGAACAGGTCGAGCTTGGTGTCGGCCCACAGCTGCACCCTGGTGATTTTCTTCGGGTCGTCGAACTGCACGGTGTGGGCAATTTCCGCCACTTCCTGGCGCAGCTGCGGCAGGTCGGCCGCGCTTTTCGCCAGCAGCAGGGCGGCAAAGTCGCCGGTCATCTGCTGTTTGTAATCGGACGACGCCGAAGTGGTGAGCGGCGTCCAGATGTCGGCGAAGGCGTTCACGTGCATCGCGTCTTCGACGACGCCGACGATCGCGAACGACTGGCCGCCAACGCTGATCTTCTGGCCCAGCGCCGAGCCGGAAGGGAACAGCTGGCGCGCCGACGAGGCGTTGACCACCGCCACGAAGCGGCCGTTGGCGACATCGTCGGCGCCGATGATGCGTCCGGCCAGCACGCGGAAGTCGAGGATCTTCCAGTATTCGGCATCGGTGTGGCGCATCTGCAGCGCATGCACCTGGCCCTGCTGGTAGACCGACACGGTGCGCGGCAGGCTGACCGCCGACACCAGTTCGGCCGACTTCATCGGCTTGAGGTATTTGTCGATGATCTTGTAGCCGGGCGGGCTGTTGATGCGGGTATGCGGGCCGCTGGCGTCGACCATCATCACCTGCAGGAAGCGCTCGCTCTTGCCCTCGACGCCGCGCGGGAAGAACGCCGTTTCAAGCAGCGCGGCGACCACCATCAGCACCACCAGCGTCAGCACGATGCACAGCAGGTTAATCGCGGTGAACAGTTTACGGCGCATGAAAACGTTCCACGCGGTCATCAGGTAATTTCTGAGCATGCGTCTCTCCTAGGCGACCAGCTGGCCGTCGAACACGCGCACGATGCGCCCGGCCGCCTTCGCCTCGCGCTCGTCGTGGGTGACCATCACCACGGTCGTGCCTTCGCTGTTGAGCTGGAGCAGAATGTCCATCACCTCGGCGCCCATCTTGCTGTCGAGGTTACCGGTCGGTTCGTCCGCCAGCAGCACCTGCGGCTTGCCCACCATCGCGCGCGCGATCGCCACGCGCTGCTGCTGGCCGCCCGACAGCTGGTTCGGATAATGGTCCATGCGGGCGCCGAGGCCGACTTTTTCCAGCATCGCGCGCGCCGCCTGGCGCCGTTCCGCCGCGCCCATGCTGCGGTACAGCAGCGGCAGCTCGACGTTGTCGATCACGCGCAGGTCGGGAATCAGGTGGAAGCTCTGGAAGATGAAGCCGAAGGTGCTGTTGCGCAGTTGGGCCACCTGCTTGTCGCGGTAGGACTTGAGCGGGATGCCGTCGATGCTGACGGTGCCGGCGCCGGGCCGGTCCAGCAGGCCGATCAGGTTCAGCAACGTGCTCTTGCCGCAGCCGGAAGGGCCCATCATGGCGACGAATTCGCCCTTCTTGACGTGCAGGTCGATGGCGTTCAGCGCCAGCGTCTCGACCTTGTCGGTCTGGTAGGTCTTGCTCACGTTCTCTAAGCGGATCATGGTGGCTCTCGGGGTTAGTTGGTGATGCGGATGCTGTCGGCATCCTTGAAGCGGCTGATATCGGAAACGATGAGGCGTTCGCCGGCCTGGGCGCCGGCGACGATTTCGACCGCGCGGCCGTCGCCGGCGCCGAAGTCGATGGTGCGCTTGCGGGCGACGCCATCCGTCACCACGAACGCCGCCTGCGGGCCGCGGCCGTTGAAGGCGGCGCCGCCGTCGACGATCAGCGCGCCGGTTTTCTGTTCGGTGACGATGTTGACGTCGACCCGCATCTTGTTGCGCAGCTGCGCGTCGTGCGGCTGGTCGAGCGCGACCAGCAGCTTGATGGCGCCGTTCTGAATTTCCGGCAGGATGGTCTGCACCTTGCCGGCCAGCTGCTTGCCGTTCTGCTCGACGCGCACCGCCTGGCCGGTTTCGAGCGCGCGCGCATGGAAATCCGACAGCGTCGCTTCGACGCGGTAATTATTGAGTTCCGACACCTTCGCCACCAGTTGCCCGGTGGCGACGCTGGCGCCTTCGTCGGCCAGGATCGCGGTCAGCATGCCGGCGAACGGCGCGCGTACGCTGGCCTGATCGCGCAGTTGCTGCTGCTGTTGCAGTTGCTTCCTCAGGATAGCTTGCTGCAGGCGGGCGCCGTCGATGCTGCTGTGGGTGGCGCGCTTGACGTCCTCGATCAGTTCGCGCTGCTGGCGCAGCTGGATCTCGGTGCGCTTGACGTTCAGTTCGGCCGTCAGCAGGTCCTCGCCCGACACCGCGCCGCTCTTGCGCAGCGTCTGGAAGCGCTGCCACTTCGCCTGGGTGCTCTGCAGGTCGATTTCGAGCAGCTCGATGCTGCTGACCAATTGCTTGCGCTTCTGCTCCATCTCGAGCGTCAGGCCGAGGATGCGGTTGTCCTGCTGCGCCAGCTGCTCCTTGACGGCGTCGAGCGCGAGCACGATCGCCTTGTCGTCCAGTTGCAGCAGCAACTCGCCGGCCTTGACCTGCTGGCCCAGCTTGGCATGAACCTTGGCCACATGGGTCTGGAACGGGCTCGACACCAGTTCCTCGTGGACCGGGATAACGACGCCGGACGCGTTGATGGTATTGGCGATGGCGCCGCGGCGCACTTCGGCGACGCGGATGTCGGCCGCGCCGAGCGCCGGCCGCACGGCGCGGTTGATCGCCCAGGCGGTAGCGCACAGCGTCGCCAGCAAGGCCACGCCGGCGGCAAGCTTGAGGCGGCGGCGGCGGTCGATCGCGTGCTGACTGACGGGCTGATCCATTGAGGTCGCAATAAAATGATGATACGTGCCCTACAGCAAACACCGTGCCAGCGCGCCACCCCCACCTCCCCCGGGGTCAGTGCCGACAATCGGACACGAACTCGGCAGTAAACTTGCCCGCCAGCGGCCACCACTGTCCGTTTCCGGGCACTCGACAGTCACCAGCAAAAAAGGTTCTGCCGGCGCTCCCGGGCGCGCTTGACAGACCTCAGCAGCCCGCCGGCGCACGCCTCTAGAATTGGTCAACTGCCGAAAGCGCGCCGGAACCACCATGACCACCGAGACAGAAGCCACCGGCGCCTACCCCGCGCTGACCGACGCCGCCGATTTCCGCGGTTTCTTCCAGCGCGAAGGCTACATCGTCGTGCGCCACGCGCTGCCGCCGGCGCTATGCACCGAAGCGGTCGATGGCTTCCTGAAAGAAGTCCACCTGGACACGCGCGCACTGTTCCAGCGCCGCAGCGCGCCGCAGTACGAGCCGCACGTCTACACCGGCGCCGGCCACATGCATTATCCGATCATGAACCTGCCCGACATTTCCAGCCGGCGCTACCCGCAATTCAAGGGCGCCGGCATGGCGCTGCTGACCGACCAGGTGCTGCGGCGCGCGCTGGAAACCTTGTTTGGCGAGCCGGTGCGGCTGGTGCGTTCGATGTATTTCGACGGCCACCAGCCGAGCGGCGCGCATCGCGACAACGCCGGCGGCAACGCCAATGCGGCGTCGATGATCGGCGCCTGGATCGCCGCCGAGGACATCGACCCCGGCGCCGGCCGCTTCTTCGTGCTGCCCGGCAGCCACTTGCAGCACGTGCCGGGAGAAGACCGGCTCGATCCGCGCAGCGCGCGCTCCCGCGAGGCCGTAGCCCACTTCGCCGCGCGCGGGCCGCTGCCGCTGGTGGCGCCGGCGATGCGCCAGGGCGACCTGCTGCTGTGGAACGCGATGGCCATCCATGGCAGCCTGCCGACCACGGCGCCGGGCTCGTCGCGCCGCTCGTTTACCGGCTACTACACGCGCCGCGCGCAGCTTGGCGAGGCCGAGGCGGGCGCCTGCGCCATGATGGGCGGCATGGAAATCCTTCACCACAGCGACCACCGCACGCTGGCGGGCAGGGCTGCCATTTTGCTGCGTTCCGAGTACCCGCGCGCCTACACCGCGCTGCGCCGGCTGAAGCAGCTGCGCCCCTGGCCGGCCGGACGCAGCCCGGCGCCGTAAATACGCGCGGAAAAAAGCATTTCCAGCCGTATCCATCAGCGATATACTCCCCGCTTGCTTTTTATCATCTGGGGATCCCATCTTGTTCAAATTACTCGTGTTGCCCGTCGCCCTGATGGGAGTGTTCGCCACCGCCAGCGCCGACGAAGGCCAGTGGCAGCCGCACCAGCTGCCGCAACTCAAAGCCGAGCTCAAGCGCATCGGCATCACCATCCCGTTGGAAAAGCTGACCGACCTGTCGAAGCATCCGATGAGCGCGATCGTGTCGACCGGCGGCTGCTCGGCCTCGTTCGTCTCCGGCGACGGCCTGGTGGTCACCAACCACCACTGCGGCCATGCGGCAATCCAGCGCAATTCGACCCCGGAAAAAAATTACCTGCTGAACGGCTTCCTCGCCAAGGACCGCGCCGGCGAACTGCCGGGCGGTCCGAGCATGCTGGTGTACGTCACCGAAAAGGTCGAGAACGTCACCGACCGCGTGCTCAAGGGTCTGGCGCCGACGATGTCGGGCCGCGAGCGCTACGAAGAAGTGCAGGGCCGCATCAAGGCGCTGATCGCCGAATGCGAGACCGACAAGGGTTACCGCTGCTCGGTGCCGGCGTTCCACCGCGGCCTCGAGTACTACCGCATCCGCCAGCTGATGATCCGCGACGTGCGCCTGGTGTACGCGCCGTCGGAAAAGATCGGCAACTTCGGCGGCGACGTCGACAACTACGAGTGGCCGCGCCAGACCGGCGACTTCGCGTTCCTGCGCGCCTACGTCGGCAAGGATGGCCGCCCGGCCGATCCGTCGCCGGACAACGTGCCGTACAAGTCGAAAGATTTCCTGGTGGTGTCGGCCGAAGGCCTGAAGAACGGCGACCCGATCCTGCTGGCCGGCTACCCGGGCCGCACCAGCCGCTACAAGATGCCGTCGGAAATCCGCTTCGCGCGCGATGCCGACTTCCCGGTGCGCGTGGCCGGCATGCAAGCCGACCTGGCCGTGATCGCCGCCGCCACGATGGGCAACCCGGCCTACGACGTGCGCTACGCCAACGTGGTCAAGGGCATCAACAACGTCCTGAAGAAGACCCAGGGCCTGCTCGACGGCTTCGCCCGCAAGGACATCGCCGCCATCAAGGACGTCCAGGACGCCGAGTTCCGCGCCTGGTTCAAGCAGAACCAGGGCAACGCGCCGAAGACGCTGCTGGCCGACCTCGACGCGCTGATCGCCGCCGACATCGCGCTGTCGGAAGAAGAGTACGCCTGGTCGGTCGGCACCCACAGCGACCTGCTCGGCAGTGCGCGCACGCTGTACCGCCTCGCGCTCGAGCGCCAGAAGCCCGATCCGAAGCGCGATGCCGGCTACCAGGAGCGCGACCTGTCGTTCATCAAGGCGCGCCTGACCCGGCTCGAGCAGTCGCTGGTGCCGAGCGTCGATGAGGCGCGCTACGGCGCCGCGCTGCAGCGCTACAGCAAGCTGACCGCGCGCACCCATCCGGCTTCGCTCGACGCGCTGCTGCCTGTGCCGCATGCGGTGCCGGGTCTGTACAAGTCGACCGAACTGGCCGACACCGCCAAGCGCCTCGCCTGGATCGGCAAGGATGCCGACGCCTTCCGCAAGTCGGACGACGCCTTCATCAAGCTGGCGGTGAAATTGCATGACGTTTCGAGCACGCTCGAAAACCGCCGCAAGGAAATCAACGGCAACCTCGAGAAGGTGATCCCGCAATACATGTCGGCCGTGATTGCGTGGAAGAAGAGCCAGGGCAAGCCGGTCTATCCGGACGCCAACTCGACCTTGCGCGTCACCTACGGCACGGTGTCGCCGTACTCGCCGCGCGACGGCCTGGTCAAGGGACCGTTTTCCACCGTCGACGGCGTGGTCGAGAAGCACACCGGCGTCGATCCATTCATCGTGCCGAAGGAAGTGCTCGACGCGGTCAAGGCCAAGCGTTTCGGCGCCTTCAAGGATCCGGTGCTGAACACGGTGCCGGTCAACTTCCTGTCGAGCGCCGACACCACCGGCGGCAATTCCGGTTCCGCCGTCATGAACAAGCGCGGCGAGCTGGTTGGCCTGAACTTCGATTCGACGTACGAGTCGATCACCAAGGACTGGTACTTCGACAGCGCCATCACGCGGGCGATCCACGTCGACATCCGCTACATGCTGTGGGTGATGAAAGAGATCGACCACGCCGACAACCTGCTCAAGGAAATGACGATCAAGTACCCGAAGAAGTAAGCCGGGGGTTGATATGAGAAAAAGCCGCGACAGCCAAAAGCTGCCGCGGCTTTTTTTGTCCGCCGGGGTCTGACCCTTAAAAAGCAAAAGCGGGTCAGACCCCTGCGGCGACTTCGCCTATTCAAAATCTTGCATACCCGCCGCGCATACCGCATACTGTTGGCGCCTCATGACCCAGCCCAGCCATCCCGTTCCCGAAGAAGCCGACATGCGCGCCGCGCTGACGGCGGCGCTCGAACAATGGCTGCGCGAATCGGGGCTGACCCAGACCGCGGCGGCCGCGGTGCTCGGCACCACCCAGGCGCGCGTGTCCGAAATCAAGCATGGCAAGACCGCGCAGTTCAGCCTCGACCTGCTGGTGCGCCTCGCCGCGCGCGCCGGCATGCGGCCCCGATTGACCTTTTCCCCTTCCCGATGAACGATTCGCTCAGCCTGTTCGGTCTTGCCACCACTCCCCTTGAACTGATCTCCTTCGTGCTGGCGGTGATCACCGTGCTGCTCAACATCCGCCGCAACCACTGGGCGTGGCTGTTCGCGATCGTCTCGTCGGCCACCTACGGCGTGGTGTTCTTCGACGCCCGCCTGTACGGCGACGCCGGCCTGCAAATTGTCTTCATCGTGGTGTCGGTATGGGGCTGGCACAGCTGGCTGCGCGGCGGCCTGAAACACCAGCCGCTGGCCGTGACGCGCCTGCACCGCGTCGGCTGGATCGCCGCGGCGGCCGGCTGGCTGATCGGATTCGGACTGCTCGCCGCCTTCCTCAAGGGCTGGACCAATACCGATGTGCCATACGCGGACGGTTTCCTCACCGCCGGCAGCCTGGTTGGCCAGGTGCTCCTGTCGCGCAAGAAGGTCGAGAACTGGTATGCCTGGATTGTCGTCGACATCCTCTACGTCGGCCTCTACCTGTCGAAGGGACTGGTGCTGACCGCCGTTCTCTACGGCCTGTTCGTCGTGATGGCTGTCGCCGGCCTGCGTGCCTGGAGCCGCGCCGCCAATGAGGGCAAGGCGTGACGCCGGTGCGCCGCGTCGCCATTCTCGGCGCCGAGTCGTCCGGCAAATCGACGCTGGCGGCGGCGCTGGCGGTCCATTACGGCACCGTGTGGGTGCCCGAGTACCTGCGCGAATTCGTCGAGGCGCATGCCCGCGTGCCGTACGAAAGCGACCAGTTCCAGATCGCCCGCGTGCAGATGCAGCGCGAACACGCGGCGGCGGCGCTGGCGCGCGATTTCTTGTTTTGCGACACCACGCCGTTCATGACCGCGATCTACAGTGGCGTGTACTGGGGGCGCGTCGATCCGCTGCTGGCCGCGCTGGACCGCCTGCACGAGTATGCGGTCACGCTGGTGACCGCGCCCGACGGGCCATGGGTGCCGGACGGCCTGCAGCGCGAATCGGCCGCGGTGCGCCAGTCGGTGCACGAGGCGGTCATCGACAAGCTGGAACGCCGCGCGATCGCTTACACGCTGGTTACCGGCAGCCTGGAGCAGCGGGTGCCGCAGGCAGTACGGGTACTGGGCGACCTCACTTCCAACCGTTAGGACAATCCGATGAAAAAACGTCTGTTCTTGTTGGCGTCGAATGGCATGCCTGCTGCCGCAGCAGGCGCTGGCCGGCACCGGCTACTACCTGGTGTCGACCTATCCCAACGCAGGCCAGCGCACGGTCGATTTCAAGTACTGGCAGGCCAGGCCGGACGGCCGCGAGCCGCGCAGCTCGCCCGAGATCGGCCTCGCCTACAACGTCAGCTCGCGCTGGTACACCGAGCTGACCGGGGTGTGGTTCAAGGCCAGCCCGGGCTCGAACCACCTCTCCCGCCTCGCGTGGCAGAACGACTTCATGCTGACCCAGGGCGAGTACCCGTTCGACCTGGCGCTGCACACCAATGTCGAGCGCGCGCTCGACGGCTCCGGCGAGATCGGGGTCGAGTTCGGGCCGGTGCTGCAGACTGAAATCGGCCGCACCCAGCTGAACCTGAACCTGTTCCTCGAGCGCGAGTACCGCGTGCCGGTGTCGGAGCCGATGCGGTTCAAGTACCAGTGGCAGGTGAAATATCGCTGGGTCGAGAAGCTGCAGTTCGGCGTGCAGGGCTTCGGCGAAATGGGGGAGTGGAACAGCTGGCTGCCGCGCGGGCAGCAGTCGCACCGCGCCGGCCCCGCGCTGTTCGGCAGCTGGGACCTGGGCGGTGGACGCGAATGGAAGTATGAAACGGCCTACCTGGTCGGCACCAACTCCGCACGCAACGCCAAGAGCGTCGCGATGCGGATCCAGTACGTCTACTAGAAGTCGAACTGCGCCGACACGCGCAGCGTGCGCGGCGCGCCTGGCAGCAGGTAGCCGCCCAGCGCCGGCGTGACGTCGCGCCAGTAGAACTTGTCGAACACGTTGTTGACGCCGGCCCGCAGCGTCGCCGGCACGCCGGCGACGCGCGTGGCGTAGGCGGCGCCGAGGTCGAACACGTGGTAGCCCGGCACCGTGGTGCGGTTCTCGACATCGAACGCCTTGCTGCCGGCGTACTGCCAGGCCGCGTTCACTTTCAGGCCGGCCACCTGCGCCACGCTGTATTCAACCCATGCGCTGGACTTGAAGTTCGGGACGTTGGTGACGCGCTTGCCGTCGATGTCAAGGCGGCCGGTGCCGTGCTGGCCGGTGTGCAGCGCCAGCAGCGACAAGCCGTACTTCACGCCGGGGTTGACCTGGCCCTGCGCCGACAGTTCGAGGCCGCGGTGGGTCTGGTCGCCGCTGCGCACGAAGGTGTTGGAGGCGTCGGTGTATTCGAGTCCCTTGCGGACCTGGAACAGCGCAGCCGCTACCGTGACGTCGTTGTTCAGCGCACCCTTGACGCCGATTTCGAACTGCTTCGAGCGGCTCGGCGCCAGCGCGGTGTTTTCGAACGTGGTCTGGATCGGCGCGATGCCGCCGTGCTCGAGGCCATGCGTCAGCGCCGCATACAGGTTCCAGTCCTGGTTCGGGCTGAACACCAGCGCCAGGTTCGGCAGCACGAAGCTGTCGTCGCTGTGCGCGTAAAAGCGCGGCGCGCCGGCGAGGCGCGAATTCTCGTCGGGGATGTATTCGTCGCGCTTTACCTGCACGTAGCGCAGCCCGGCGTGCAGCTTGAGCTGTGGCGTCAACGTGGCGACGTCCTGTACGAACAGCGCGCGCTCGTTCTCGCTGCGGCGCTCGAATACCGGGCCGGTGGCCGGGTTGCCGGGCGCCGGCGGCACGATCGCGTTGCGATAGATGTTGCTGCTGCCGGCGTAGTCGTAGACGTAGTCGCCGGATTTGTCGCTGCGGGTGAACAGCGATGCCCCCGCGGTCAGCTGGTGGCGCACCGCGCCGGTGGCGAATTTGCCCTGCACCATCGCCTGCGCGCCGAACGGCGACTTCGATTCGCCCACGCTCTGGTAGTCGTAGACGTCGTAGTCGCCGTTCGAGCAGTAGCCCGGATAGAAGCCGTCGCCTTCGTTGCTGCAGCCGTAAGGGAAGGCTGTGTAATCGTCGCGCTTGAACCAGTGCTTGTTCATGCTGACCGTCGCGTTCCAGTCGTCGTTGATGCGGTACTCGAAGCGCAACCCGGAGTTGCCGCTGCGGGTGTCGACCGGCTTGGCCCACGGCTGGTCGTTGAGCAGCATCGAAGGCGACACGCCCTGCGGCAGGACGGCGTTGCGGATCAGCTGGTAGCCGGGCGCCGTCAGCTGCGCCTTGTGCTGGTAGTCGACGTCGATCTGCAGCAGCGCGTCCGGGGAAACCTGCCAGTCGAAGGCGGCGGACGCGAACTGGCGATCGCCGTCGGCGCCCTTGATGTACGAACGCAGGCTCTCGGCGGCGGCGTTGACCCGGTAGCCGAAGCGCTTGTCGGCGAAGCGGCCGCCGACGTCGACGGCGCCGTACACGGTGCCGCGCTCGCGCGCCTCCAGCGTGACCGAACGCAGGTCGCTGCTGGTCGGCCGCTTGGTGACGTAGTTGACGATGCCGCCGGGCGCGGCGACACCGGCCTGCAGGCCGGCCAGGCCCTTGAGCACTTCGATGCGTTCCTTGTTCTCCAGCGGGATCTGGGTGTCGCCCGGGATCGCGATGCCGTCCTTGCGGTAGCTGGAGGCGTTATCGAGCGTGAAGCCGCGGATCGAGAACTGTTCGGCGTAGCCGACCGCGTTGTACGAATCGCTGACGCTGGCGTCGAGCTTCATCGCGTCGGTGCTGTTGTGGATGCCGAAGTCCTGCATCTGCTCGCGGCCGATGACGCTGATCGAGGCCGGCGTCTGCAGCAGCGGCGCGTCGGCGAAGCCGCCGATGCTGGCGCGGTCAAAGGCGATCGGTTTACTGCCGGTGATGACGACTTCCTGCATCGGCTGGGCGGTGTTCTGGGCCGATGCGCCGTTCGCGACCGCCATGACGGCGAGGGCGAGGACGGAATACTTCAGGTGTGGTTGGTACATTTGTCTGCTCGTGGTAGTGCGCCGGCAGGGCCGGCGCGTAATATAAAAACCGGAGCCAAACGGGAGGAGCGAACAAAGGAGGGAGTTACTTTGCGCTTTCCTTCGCTGGCATTATCCAGATCAGGTACGAAGGGTATCTCTCACCCGGAACATGCATTCCAGGACCCCTAGCGAATGGCGAGTCTATCACGAACACGCGCGCGGCGTGGCGAGCAGGGTGCTACAGCTCTTCGGTTTCGCGCAGCGGCGCGCGGCGCGTCAGCGGCAGCGGCGAACGCTTGAGCTTGCGCTCGAGCGTGCCGCGCGCGGCCTCGCCGATCTCGGCCCAGTTCTCGCGGCGGATGGCGGCGCGCTTGCGGTGCTTGCGCGGCATGTCGGCCAGCGGCTTGACGTAAAAGGGCAGCGCCACCAGGTAGCCGGGTCCGGGCAGCTCAACGCCGCCGAGGATTTTCCAGAAGCCGTCGTAGGCATTGGCGAAGTGCTTGACCGCGTCCTGATCGTAGGCGGGGTGGCAGCTGCCCTTGATGGCCACCAGTTGCGTCATGCCGACCGATTGCGCCACGCCCTGCATCGCGGCGAAGCAGAAGAAGCTCGGCGAATTGTTGGGGAACGCCTTTTCGAAGGCGACGAACGCGGCGTCGGAGTCGGTCCAGCGGCCCTGGTTGCGCGCGACGAACGGCACCATCGGGCTGTCGATGCCGGCCACGCTGCCCTCGATCCAGCTGAAGCTGAGCCGGTGCAGGCATTTGCCGTCCGCTTCGAACGTGATGGTCAGGTCGCCCTCGGCATTCATGCGCGAAGCCATCGACAGCTTGATGGCGAACTGGCTGCCGCCGGCGCTGCGCTGCCACAGCATCAGGCCGCCGGCGCGGTAGACGGCGTACTTGTAGGAAGTGTTGAAGGTCTCGTCCTCGAAGCGATAATGGTGCAGCACGCAAGCGATGCGCGCGCGCACGCCGAGGTTCCGGACCAGGTAGTCGCGATGGCTGAGGTGATGGAACAGGTCGTCGTTGGGTGGCGCGGCGACGTAGTTGCGGTAGACGTCGAGCCGGCACAGGCGCCGGTGGTCGCGGTAGAACAGCAGCACGCGCAGCGTGCGGGCGATGCACAGGATCCAGGACGTGAGGCTGTATCGCTCGCGCCGGGCGAGCCAGTGCTTGGTCAGGTGAGCCAGGATCATCGACTGTTCCAGCAGGAGGGATGGCGGTTGCGGCGCCGGCGTTGCCGCCGGGCGCCAGTCAACCAGCATCATCCTGTACCTGTTTGCAGCAGGCGGTGATCTAGCGCAAGGAAGGCAGAGCTTACTTTTCGGCAGCCGCCTTCAGCTGCGCCAGGCCCTTGTCGAAGTCCTTGCCGATCATGTCGTCCATGCTCATGAACACGGTCATCAGCTTGGACATGAACGGCATCGGCCCGTGCATGTTCCAGGTGACGGTAGTGGTTTCGCCCTGCGGCACCAGCGTGAATTCGGTGGTGCTGTGCGACTCGACGGGTTCCAGGAATGCGAGCTTGACGACGGTCTTTGCGGGCGTGCTGGCCTCGAGAATCTCCATGCGGCCCTTGCCGACGTCGCTGTTGCCTTCCCATTCGTAGATCGCGCCGCGCCCGGCAGGCGCGCCGCTGAAGGTGCGTTTCATGTTCGGGTCGAGCTTTTCCCACGGCGACCAGCTGGCCCACTGGTGGAAATCGGTCAGCAGCGGAGCGATTTTTTCCGGCGGCGCCTTGATGTCGATGCTGCGCCTGACGGCGAAGCTGTCTGGCTTCATGGCCGCCAGGCCGAGGATGAGGACGATGATGGCGAGGAAGGCCAGCGCGACTTTCTTTAACATTTTTTCTGCTCCTGTCTGGTGGGCGTTCGTGACCGCTCTGCGGCGGTAGCGCGAGCCTAGCATGTAAGCTCGCGCCGCCGCAAAAAAATAAATCGGATAATGCGGGATCAGATCGAACAAGGAGCCGGCATGGCCTACCAGCTTTACTACTGGCCCACGATCCAGGGCCGCGGCGAATTCGTCCGGCTGGCGCTGGAGGAAGCGCAGGCCGAATACGTCGATGTCGCGCGCCAGAAGAACGGCGCCCGCGCGCTGATGAAGATGCTCGAACAGGCAGGTCAGCCATCGTACGCGCCGCCGTTCCTGGTGGCCGGCGAACAGACCATCGGCCAGACCGCCAACATCCTGCTGTTCCTCGGCGCGCGCCACCGCCTGGCGCCGCGATCGCAGGAAGGCCGGCTGTGGGTGAACCAGCTGCAGCTGACGATCGCCGACCTGGTCGCCGAAGTGCACGACACGCACCACCCGATATCGAGCGCGCTGTATTACGAGGGCCAGAAAAAGGAAGCGAAGCGGCGCGCCGCCGACTTCCTGGCGACGCGGGTGCCCAAGTACTTCGATTATTTCGAACGTGTGCTGGCCCGCTCTGGCCGCGGCGGCTATTTCACCGGTGCGCGCGTCAGCTACGCCGACCTGTCGATGTTCCAGGTCATGGCCGGCATGCGCCATGCCTTCCCGGCCTCGATGGTGCGCATCGAGGCCGGCTATCCGCATCTGCTGGCGCTGCAAGACCGCGTGGCCGCGCGCCCCAACATCGCCGCCTACCTGGCGTCGAAGCGGCGCATTCCGTTCAACCAGGAAGGCATTTTTCGCCACTATCCGGAACTCGATAAGTAGTGACGGCGACGTTGTCGCGGCGATCGAGCCAGCCGGCCAGCGTGGTCAGGGCGAGCGCGCCGAGCACCACGACGGCGCCGATCCACGGCGTCGCCATCAGGCCCAGATGGGACACGATCAAGCCGCCGCCCCAGGCGCCGAGCGCGATGCCGACGTTGAAGGCGGCGATGTTCAGTCCCGACGCCACGTCCACCGCATGCGGCGCGTCGCGTTCGGCGCGCTGCACCACATACACCTGCAGGCCAGGCACGTTGCCGAAGGCGACCGCGCCCCACGCCAGCACGGTAACCAGCACCAGCGGCTTGCTGCCGGCCGTGAAGGTCAGCACCAGCAGCACCAGTGCCAGCAATGCGAACACGATCTGCAGCGCGCGCACCGGCCCCTTGCGGTCGGCGAGCCTGCCGCCCCAGATGTTGCCGCCGGCGACCGACACGCCGTACACCAGCATGACGAGACTGACGGTGGAGGCGGCGAAGCCGGACACCTCCTGCAGGATCGGCGCCAGGTAGGTGAAGGCGATGAAGGTGCCGCCGTAGCCGAGCGTGGTCATGGCGTACACCAGCAGCAGGCGCGGCTTGCGCAGCACCGCCAGCTGGGTCAGCAGCGACGACGGCTTGCTGCCGGCGATATTCGACGGCACCAGCAGGGCGCAGCCGGCGATCGCGATCACGCCCAGCAGCGACACCGCCAGGAAGGTCGCCTGCCAGCCGAAGGTCTGGCCGATGAAGGTGCCGAGCGGGACCCCCGTCACCAGCGCCACCGTCAGGCCGGAGAACATCAGGGCGATCGCGCTGGCCGCTTTTTCCTTGGCCACCAGGCCGGTGGCGATGGTCGAGCCGATCGAAAAGAACACGCCGTGCGCGAGGCCGGTGAGCACGCGCGCGCCCATCAGGGTGGCGTAGCCGGGCGCCATCCATGCCAGCAGGTTGCCGATCGTAAACAGCACCATCAGCCCGATCAGCAGTTGCTTGCGCGGGATGCGGCCGGTGAGGGCGGTCAGCACCGGCGCGCCGATGGCGACGCCGAGCGCGTACAGGCTGACCAGCAGGCCGGCAGAGGGTACCGATACGCCGAGGCTGGCGGCGATGGTGGGAATCAGGCCGACGATGACGAATTCGGTGGTGCCGATGGCGAACGCCGCAAGTGTCAGCGCCCAGAGTGCGAGAGGCATGGTGTTTCCTTAATATTTGTCGAGGCATGCAGTCTGAACGCCGGCGGCGCAAAGAAAAATGCCCTGCCGTACAATAGACTTTTGACTGGAAGTCACGAATGCTCGACATCGACGCCCTGATTGCGTTCGCCGCGGTCATAGATACCGGTTCGTTTTCGGCGGCGGCGGCGCGGCTGGGGCAGACGCCATCCGGTGTCAGTCGCGCCATTTCGCGCCTCGAAGCGCAGCTGGGGATGACGCTGATGCACCGCACCACGCGGCGCCTGGACCTGACCGAGGAGGGCAGCTGGCTGCTGGCGCGCGCGCGCAAGGTGCTGGCCGAGCTGGAAGACACCGAGGCGCAGGCGGCGGCGCGCCGTTTGCAACCGTCCGGGCTGGTGCGGGTGAATGCGGCGACGCCGGCGCTGGACCACCTGGTGGCTCCGCTGGCGGCGGAGTTCCTCGACGCTTATCCGCTCGTGAAGCTGGAGCTGACCAGCGGCGAGATCGTGATCGACCTGATCGAGGAGCGCGCCGACGTCGCCATCCGCATCGGCCAGCTGGCAGATTCGACGCTGAACGCGCGCCGGCTGGGCGCCAGCCGCCTGCGCCTGCTGGCGTCGCCCGCCTACCTGCGCCAGCATGGCGAACCGCTCGACGCGGCGCAGCTGCCGGCGCACCGGCTGCTCGGGTTCACGGCGCCGGCGTCGCTCAACATCTGGCCGCTGTCGGTGGCCGGCGAGGAGGGCCTGGCGGTGACGCCGGCGGTACTGGCGTCGAGCGGCGAGACGCTGCGCCACCTGGCGCTGGCGGGCGCGGGGATTGCCTGCCTGTCGAATTTCCTGACGCGCGACGACCTGGCCGCGGGCAGGCTGGTACCGGTGCTGGCGCCGCTGACGCTGCCGTGGTCGCAGCCGGTGTGGGCGGTGTTCTACAAGCAGGGCGCGCTGGCGCCGCGGGTGGCGGCGCTGGTCGACTTCCTGGCGCGCCGGCTGGGCGAGGGCATCCTCGACGCCTGAGCGGGCGCCGGGACCGACATTCAAGCGCATCTCGGCATTGGAATTGCAATTCCAGTAACATCCGTATTTTTTTCCGGAGCATGTCGATGAGCCGAACCAGCCATATTCTGCTGATGGCGTCGTATAACGCGACGATGAACCGCAACATGTATCATGCCGCGCGCGCGTTGCCGGCGCAGGCGCTGGCAGCCGACCGCAAGGCATTTTTCGGTTCGATTCTAGGAACGCTCAATCACCTGGTGAACGGCGACACCATCTGGCTGAAGCGCTTCGCCGCACATCGGAGCTGCCCTCAGCTCGAGCCGGTGCGCGCGCTGGCCGGGCCGGCCACCCTGGGCGAAATGCAATTTAACGATATTGCCACCCTGTGGGAAAGGCGGCGCTGGCTCGACGAGCTGATCCTCGCATGGGCTGCGACGATCGCCGAGGACGATCTCGATCAGGCGTTGGCATATGAGAATTCCCGCGGATCCGCCCGCAAGGATTGCTTCAGCCTGATCATGCATTTCTTCAACCATCAAACCCATCACCGCGGCCAGGTGAGCACCTTGCTGTCGCAACAGGGGATCGATATCGGCGTCACCGACCTGCTGATGCTGATTGCAGACGAATCCGCCGATTGACCAAGCTGTTTCTTTCGTCCTGGGGTCAGTGCCGGCATTCGGACACGGTCTCGTCCTTAGCCGGCCGAAGAGCGCTGAGTTCGTGTCCGAATGTCGGCACTGACCCCGGGGGGAGGGGGAAATTCATTCTGGAAGGGCAAGAGGGCAAAATAACAATTGGCAACAAATCCATCAAAGTGAGGGTGAAAAGGATGCCTAATCGTCATTTTGATAATTTGCCGAGCCTTGATAATTAACAAACGCAATGTTAAATCTCAAGGAGTGTCGTCATGGACCAGTGCCAAGCAGCAGTTTCTTCCCAATCCCTCGTGGCCGATGTGTTGACCTCTTCTTTTGTGCGCGGGCAGGCAAAGGCGATCGAGCGCCTGCCATTTACCATCAAGCGCGTGCAAAGCGACGAGGACATGCGCAAAGCCGTACAGATCCGCCACTCGGCCTATGCGCGCCACGTGCCGGAGTTCGCCAAGACGCTGCGCGAGCCCGAGATGTCCGACTATGAAGAAGACTGCATCGTGCTGCTGGCCGAATCGAAGCTGGACGGCTCGCCGCTGGGCAGCATGCGCGTACAAACCAACCAGGGCCGCCGCCTGAGCGTGGAGCAATCGATCGCGCTGCCGGAATGGCTGCAGGGCCGCCGCCTGGCCGAGCTGAGCCGCCTGGGCGTGGACGGCGGACGGATCGGCCGCGTGGTCAAGGTTGCACTGTTCAAGGCTTGTTTCGAATACTGCGAGAACAACCGCATCGACTACCTGGTGCTGACCGGTCGCACCCCGGTCGACCGCCAATACGAACAGCTGCTGTGCACCGACGTGTTCGAGGAAAAAAAGACGGTGCCGCTGCAGCACGTCGGCAATATTCCGCACCGCATCATGTCGTTCGAGATCGCTACCGGCGAAGAGCGCTGGGAGGCGGTCAATCACCCGCTGCTGGGGTTTTTCCGCCACACCCGCCACCCGGATATCGACATTAGCAAGAAAGCAATGCCGCGTGCGGTGCGGGTGCCATCGGTGCCGCGCATGCCCGAGCACGCGCGTACTCAGATGCATAGCTTCGCGCTGGCCTGACCTGCAAGCCGCCTTACAGGGCTATGTCATCGTTAAGTCGGGGACCGGCGCAGCCCGTGCAAGCGGGGCGTTCCGGATCCCCGACTTAACGGTGACATAGCCTTTTCTAATAGTTAACATTGTTAAACCGAAGTCGCCCGCCCGGGCGCCTCGCCGACAAGATGATGGCGTCATGGCCGATGAAATTGTTGCAATTCATCACTTTTTGGTTGTATCCTTGCGCCAAGACATAATCACGGGACCGGCCCGTGTTGTCTGCAGATACACGTCCCCCTCGCCATGCAGAAGACTTCCAGCCAGTTACGAGATATCCTGCCCTTGCTGGCCAAGCGTACATCGCAATCCATTCTTTACGCCTTTTCGTATTACCTGATCCCGATCGGCATCGGCCTCATTTCGCTGATTGCGCTGGTGTACTGGAACCCGCAGTACGCGGCGACCGGCGACGTGCCGCTGGTGATGCGGGTGTTCATCGACGAACGCGCGGCGATGGCGCCGGCCGAGGCGCTCGCCAAGCTGGAGCACAAGGAGCAGGTCAGCCAGTTCGACACCAAACTGTCCGAGGCGCCGGTCTGGTTCAGCTTTTCCACCCTTAAACAGTCGGGCAAACCGGCGATCGTCGATTTCCCGTCACGCCACGCCAGCGAAATTGCCTGCTGGGACCAGTCGTCGCTGCTGCCGCTTGGCGCCGCCTCGCGCCAGCATCAACATCCTCAGCTGAGCGCGGTGCGCGCCGGCTTCGCCCTGAAGCTTGCGGCGCTGCCGGCGAACATCCTGTGCCGCGCCGCCTTCATCGGGCCGGCGCGCCTGAGCGTGCTGCAATGGCCGAGCGCTCAATTCGATCTCGCGATCGAGCAATATCATCGCAAGTCGGGCCTGCTCGACGGCGGCATGATCGTGCTGGCGGTGTTTGTGCTGATCACCGCGGTGATCAATCGCCGCTCGCTGTACGTGTTGTTTTCTGCCTGGCTGATCCTGAACCTGCGCGTCGGCGCGCTGTCGGCCGGCTGGGACAGCCAGTGGCTGGGGCAGGTCGTGCCGCCGCAGCTGCTGGCGATCAGCCGGCCGATGACGTTCGTGCTGTACGCCATCTGCACGCTGACGCTGTACCAGACGCTGCTGAAAGACGAGTTGAGGGGCTCGCGCCACCTGGGCGGCCTGCGCCTGATCCACTGGTCGTGCCTGCCGTTGCTAGTCGCCGCCGTGGCGCTGCCGTACCGGCTGTTCCTGCCGGTCATGTGGGTAATCATGGTGATCGGGCTGTCGATCACGACGCTCGGTTTGCTCAGCGTGATGTTCCGTTCGCGCACCCGCGTCGCCTACTGGATCGCCGCCTCGTTCGCCGTCACCTTCCTCGCCTCGCTGGCCGAGATGTTCTCGGCCGCACTCGGCGTGCGCGAGTTGCTGGGCGTCGTCAATAGCGTCACCGCGGCCTTGGCGTCGAGCCTGCTGGCGGCGCTGGCCGTGGCCGAACAGATGCGCATGGAGACGGTCAAGCGCGTCGCCGTGCAGCAGGAACTCGAGCACACCTACGAGGTCATGCCGGTCGGCGTGTTCACGCTCGACGTCTACGGCCATTTCCTCAGCGCCAATCCGGCATTGCAGAAAATGCTGGGCGGTTCGGCGCTGGTGATGGCGCGCAGCAAGTGGACCGAATTTTTCTCGCAGACGGTATGGAGCCAGTTGCACGACATGGTCCAGAGCCACACCGAGGCGGAGCTGGAAATCCAGAACCGCGACGACTCGCGCCGCTTCCTGGTGCGCGCCATCCTCGCGCGCGGCCGCATCGAAGGCGTGCTGCAGGACATCACCGAGCAGACCAAGGCCACCGAGCAGCTGCGCTTCATGGCCAACAACGATCCGCTGACCAAAGTTTTCAACCGGCGCGGCATCGAGAAAATGTTCGAGGGCGCGATCGGCCCGGTCGCCGACGGCAAGGCGCTGGCGCTGGCCTACGTCGACCTCGACCGCTTCAAGCTGATCAACGACCTGTTCGGCCACACCGCCGGCGACGAGGTGCTCAAGCAGGTATGCGAGCGGATGGCGACGATGCTGGCCGGCGGCCATCAGATTGGCCGCGTCGGCGGCGACGAATTCGTCATCGTCATGCCGAACACGGCGCTGCCGCTGGCGTCGCTGATCTGCCGCGGCATCGTCGACCGCATCGGCAACACCCCGTACCGGGTCGGCGACAAGGCCTTCCACGTGCGCGGCTCGATCGGCCTGATCGAGGTCGGCGCCGGCATGCAGATGAAGGACGCGGTGTCGACCGCCGACCGCGCCTGCCGCGAAGCGAAGACCGGCCGCAAGGAGGGGCTGGTCGTGTACGAGCGCGACGCGGCCGCCTTCCTCGAGCGCGAAGCCGAACTGACGCTGGTGGAGCAGCTGTCGTCCACCAACGCGACCGAAGGAATGTTCCTCGAGATGCAGCCGATCATGTCGTTGAAGGCGCCGCACGCTTCCCTCAATTTCGAAGTGCTGCTGCGCATGCGCGAGCGCGACGGCAGCGTCACCTCGGCCGGCCCGATCATCGCGGCGGCCGAGAAGAGCGGGCGCGCCGGCGTCATCGACCGCTGGGTGCTGGCGAGCACGCTGGCCTGGATCCAGAACAATATTACCAGCCTGCCCAACACGCAGTTCGTCTGCATGAACCTGTCCGGCGCGTCGCTCAACGACGAGCGCTTCGTGCAGGACACCATCGACATCCTGGGCCGCCATGTCCAGGTGGCCAGCCGGCTGTGCATGGAAATTACCGAAAGCGTGGCGCTGCACGACCTCGACAATACGCGCCGCTTCATCGACCAGGTGCGCAATTTCGGCGTCAAGATCGCGCTCGACGATTTCGGCGCCGGCTATACCTCGTTCTCGTACCTGAAGGAATTGCCGGCCGACGTGCTCAAGATCGACGGCAATTTCATCGTCAACATCAATGACCATCCGGCCAACGTCGCCATCGTCGAGGCGATCGTGAACCTGGCGGTGAACCTGGGCATGAAGACGATTGCCGAATGGGCCGAGGATACCGCGACCGTGCGCACGCTGGCCGAGATCGGCGTCGATTACGTGCAGGGATTTGCGGTGGCGCGGTCGCAGTCGCCGGATCGGATGCTGACGGCGGCCTCGTCGGCCAGCTTCATCCAGAACGAGGAGCTGGCTCTGCTGGCGCGGGCGCTGGGTGCGCCGGCCAATGTAACGGAAATGACGGAGCCGGCGCTGCAGTCGCGGATACACGACCTGCACTGACGCCGGATACTACATTTAGTTCAGGGCGACGCGCTGGTGTTTGACGCTGGCCGATGCCTGGTCCAGCACCTGCATGCTGAGCCGGGCTGCCTTCAGCGTTTCGACGTCGCGCGCCAGCATGCGGTTCTTCGCGCGCGGCGCGCTCCAGCTGTCATGCTGGATCGGCGGCGGCGCGGTGTAGGTCAGCCGCGTGATGCGCCGCGCCGCCGGCACGGCGACGGTCTCCGCCGCGACCACCGCGGTGTCGGTTGCCGCTTCCGCCGGCGCCGGCTCCTCGGCCGCCGCCAACACCACGGTTTGCACGCCGGCGCTGCACTGGTTGTCCGTCAGCGTGACGCGGCCTTCCTGGTCGACGCATTTGACGATGTCGGCGCTGCCGGCGAAAGCGGCCGAAGCGGCGAACAAAGCGGTGAAAAGAAGGCTGCTGCGGATGGTCTGGCGGTTCATGATGCTGCTCCTGATTAACAATGAAGCCATTGTGCGCGCCGCGAAATAAGTTATCCGTTCGCTACCGAACGTGGACTGGCTTGTCTTTCTGTAGGAGTTGTCCCGCACCACCTTGTCGTCGCGAAAAAAATCTGGTGTCAGGTCTGACATTCCCCCTCTGTCAGACTAGTTGTCACCCTAAATTT
>JAZKFW010000088.1:0-10293 GCA_040386255.1 Pseudomonadota bacterium | reverse complement strand
AAAAAGGCGGCTTAAAGGCTGTTTACGCGACAACTAGCTTGACAGCCACCGATTGCCGGCACTGACCCCGCGGGAGTTCAGAAGCCGCCTATCAGCAAATCCCGCCGGGGTCAGTGCCGGCAAACGCACACAGGCTCGTCAATCCCGCCGGGGTCAATCCCCGCGGGAGTTCAGGCCCGTCAGTAAGGTATCGATAGCGTTGAGTCCGTGTACGATTGCCGGCACTGACCCCGCGGGAGTGGACCCCGCGGGAGTTGTCCGCTAGATCATCACCAGCGAACCGATGCGGTCCCACGCGGCGCCGGGGGAGGGCGCCATCACACGGTTGCGGCCGGCGTCCTTGGCCGCGTACATCATGCGGTCGGCGGCGACAAAGAACTCTTCGATGCGGTCGAACTGGGTCGGCACGATGGTCGCCACGCCGACGCTGACGGTGAGCCACGCGCTAGTGCTCGAGCGCGGGTGCGGCAGCTGCAGCGATTCGACCAGCGCGCGGATCGATTCGGCCAGCAACGTCGCCGTCTCCAGCGTGGTCTCGGCGAACAGCAGCACGAATTCCTCGCCGCCGTAGCGCGCCGCCAGGTCGGTGGCGCGCAGCGCGCGCGACTGCAGCGCCGCCGCCACCTGCTGCAGGCACAGGTCGCCGGCGGCGTGGCCGAGGGTGTCGTTGTACAGCTTGAAGTGGTCGACGTCGAGCACGATCAGCGACAGCGGCTGGCCGCTGCGCGTCGCGCGCGCCCACTCCTGGTCGAGGAAGCTGTCGAAGCGGCGGCGGTTGGCGATCTGGGTCAGCTGGTCGACCATCGCGGCGTGCTGCAGCGCCGTCTCCGACCGCTTGTGGTGGGTGATGTCGTGCAGCAGGCCGATGAACAGCGGCTCGTCGGCCACCATCGGCGTCAGCGTCAGGTCCATCGCGCGCAGGGCACCGTCGCGGTGGCGGATCAGCACCTCGCGGGCGCCGCCCTGCGGCGCGGCGCCCGGATCGGCGGACCAGGCGGCAAAGTAGTCGAGGTATTCCTGCGACAGCGCGGCGCCGAGCAACTCCGGCAGCGCGTGGCCGGCCAGTTCGTTGGGGCCGTAGCCGAGGTAACGCTCGCAGGCGGGGTTGCTGTACTGGATGCGCCCGCTCGCCTCGATCACCATCAGGCCTTCGTCCATCGCGTTGACGATCATGCGCAGGCGGTCGGCCTGCTCTTTCTGGGCGGCGCTGCTGCCGCGCATCTGCAGCTGCGCGCGCACCCGCGCGCACACTTCAGCCATCCGCAGCGGCTTGCCGATGTAGTCGGCGGCGCCGATGTCGAAGCCGGCGACGATGTCGTCGGTATCCGACTTCGCGCTCATGAAGATGACCGGGATGTTCTGGGTGCCGGCGTGCTGCTTGAGGTGGCGGCACGTCTCGAGGCCGTCCATGCCCGGCATGACGACGTCAAGCAGGATCAGGTCGGGCTGCACGCGCTGCGCGATCGACAGCGCGCGCTCGCCGGACGTGGCGACAAAAGTCTGGTATCCCTGCCTGCTCATCATCGTCCGCAGCACGCCAAGGCTGGCCGGGGCGTCGTCGACGATCAGGATCGCCGGAGCGCGTACTGGCGGGGAGGTGGGGACGGAGAGGTTCATGCGTCAAAATCATACCCTTTAGTAATCTTTTCAGGGAATAATTGTTGCCTATAAGTTAGGATTTCTTGTTGTGTGTGCGCAACCGTAGATTACAGAGAAATCTTGACGGCCGGTCGCGACGGTGCGTCCCCGCCGCGGCGGGGACGCGGTGCTGCGGTGCTTACTCGAACGCGGCGATCAGCTTGCCGAGGATGGCGATGCCCTCGCGGATGCGCTCGGGCGAGACGGTGACGAACGACAGGCGCAGGGTATTGATTTCCGGCTCGTTGGCGTAGAACGGCGCGCCCGGCACGAAGGCGACCTTGGCGGCGAGCGCCTGGTCGAGCAGTTTCATGGCGTCGATGTGCTTCGGCAGCTGCACCCAGATGAACATGCCGCCTTCCGGCCTGGTCCAGCTGACGTTGGACGGGAAGTGTTCCTGCATGGCGTCGAGCATGGCCTGGCACTGCTTGGCGTACAGCGTGCGGATGGTCGGGATGTGCTCTTGCAGGAAACCGTCCTTGATCACCTCGTGCACCACCATCTGGGTCAGCTGCGAGGTGTGCAGGTCGGCGGCCTGCTTGGCCAGTTCGAGGCGGCGCACCAGCGGCAGCGGCGCCACCACGTAGCCGAGGCGGATGCCCGGCGTCAGCACCTTCGAGAACGAACCCATGTAGATGACGCCGTCAGGGTTCATGTTCAGCATTTTCGGGTAAGGCTCGCCCTTGTAGCTGAGCGCGCCGTACGGATCGTCCTCGATCAGTGGCAGGTTGTGGCGCGCGCAGGTTTCGACCAGCTCCAGGCGGCGCTCGACGGACAGGCTGCGGCCGGTCGGGTTCTGGAAGTTCGGCAGCGCGTACAGCATGCGCGCGCCCTTGACGACTTTTTCGATCGAGCTTGGCACCAGGCCATGGTCGTCGGTGGCGACCGAAGCGAATTCGGGGCGGTAGACGGAAAACGCCTGCAGCGCGCCGAGGTAGCTCGGGGTCTCGACCAGGACGCGGCTGCCTTCGTCGATCAGCACCTTGCCGAGCAGGTCGAGCGCCTGCTGCGAACCGGACGTCATCAGCACTTGTTCGGGGGCGATGGTGCAGCCTTCGGTCGACAGCGAATTGGCGATCCATTCGCGCAGCGGCGGGAAACCGTCGGTCGGGCCATACTGCAGCGCCACGCGGCCGGACTCAGTCAGCACCTTGTCGAACGCGGCCTTCATCTTCTCGACCGGGAAGGTGTCGGCCGAAGGCAGGCCGCCGGCGAACGAGATGATCTCCGGACGCTGGGTCACTTTGAGGATCTCGCGGATGAAGGAGCTCTGCATTGCGGCAGCGCGGTCGGCGAAGTGCCAGGTGATCGGGTTGGGATTTTCAATTTTCATGCTGGTCTCACAGAAGGAATGGGCCGCGCGGGTGCTGGGCCATTATAAAGCAACCGGGTAGGCGGCTTCGTCGAAGGACGGCGCTGGGTAAGCACCGTCCGGGATGCGGTAAGGGCGGCGCTTACGCCACTTCGACGATCATTTCGATCTCGACGCAGGCGCCGCGCGGCACCTGGGCGACGCCGAAGGCCGAGCGGGCGTGCTTGCCGGCGTCGCCGAACAATTCGCCGAGCAGTTCGGAGGCGCCGTTGGTGACCAGGTGGTGTTCGGTGAAATCCGCGGTCGAGTTCACCAGGCTCATCAGCTTGACGATGCGCTTGACGCGCGTGAGATCGCCGCCGCAGGCTTCCTGCAGCGTGCCGACGAGGTCGATGGCGATCGCGCGCGCGGCCTGGTTGCCCTCTTCGGTGCTCTTGTTCTTGCCCAGCTGGCCGACGTTCGGGGTGCCGTCGGCGTTCTTGGCGATGTGTCCCGACAAAAAGATCAGGTTGCCGGTTTGCACGTACATGACGTAGGCGGCGACGGGCGCGGCCGGCGGCGCCAGGGTGATGTTGAGTTCTTTGAGTTTGTCGTAGACGGCCATGATCGATCCTGAGTTGAGAAATGAAGACGGTATTGTACGTCCGGCACGCAGCGCTGCCCACCACATGCTGGGGCCGCTCCCCGCAAGGGCAGGGCGCGCCCCGGCTTGTAGCTTAAAAACTGCCGACGAAGTCCTTCTTGCCCACTTCCACGCCGTTATGGCGCAGGATGTCGTAGGCGGTCGTCGCATGGAAGAAGAAGTGCGGCAGCGCGTAGTGGGCCAGGTAGACGTGGCCCTTCCACTGCTTGGCCTTCTCGCCGCTGCCGGTGGTGATGTCGCGCTGGGCGCTCGCCTCGATGCCATCCTGCGGCAGGCTGTCGATGAAGGCGACGGTCTTGGCGATGCGCTCCTTCAGCTCGGCGAACGACTGCTCGTCGTCTTCATACTTCGGCACCTCGGCGCCGGCCAGCCGCGCCGCCGCGCCCTTGGCGAAATCGGCCGCGACCTGGATCTGGCGCGTGAACGGGAACATGTCGGGAAACAGGCGCGCCTGCAGCAGCGCGGCCGGCTCGATCTTCTTTTCGGCCGCATGGGCTTCGGCCTTGTCGATGATCGCCGCCAGGCTGTTGAGGATCTGCTTGAACACCGGCACCGATGCCGAGTAAATTGAAAACGTCATGATTGGTCCCCTGATAAAAAAGTGCAGCGATCATAACAAGGCGCGCTGATTCTTGCTCGCCAACGCAATATCGGCCCGCCGTGTCGCGTATTCGCCCATCGCGCGCGCTAGTTGGTGACTTGGGCGTCAATATGCTTGATAATTACATACAAGAAATTTTACCGCAGTGTAACTAACCCGTTCAAAGGCCCTGGCGCGCATGCGCCGGATGAAGCGTGACATGTTTGAGTTGCAATTGAATGCTTAAGGCGGCCTTTCGGCGCTTGCCCGCCAGGCTGGGCAAGCTGTACGGAGTGTCTTCTATCTACGGAGCGTTACTGCTGGTGGTGGTCGGCGGCCTGGTGCTGCCCGCCATCGTCGGCAGCTACCTGCTGATCGGCGTGCAGGAGCGCCAGTCGGCGCGCGCCGCCCTCAACGACGCGCTGCAGCGCAATGCCGACATCCTCGCGCTCGGCATGCAGGAATCGCTGTGGAACATGAACGCCGAATCGGCGCGCTCGCTGGGCGAGTCGGTGATGCGCGACCCGGCGGTGCTGCAGATCAAGGTCACCGGCCAGGCCGACCCCGGCTTCATGTCGATCCGCTCGCCGCGCCCGGCCGAGGGCGCCGTCTACTGGACCCAGCGCGACATTCTCGTGCGCGGCGAACGCATCGGCACCGTCGAAGTCGAGATGGACGACGCCCGCAGCCAGCAGGAGCTGCGCAGCAAGCAGTCGAACTACGCGCTGGTGCTGGCCGGCCAGCTGACTATTTCGCTGCTGCTGATCGTGCTGTTCCTGAACCGGCGTCTGCTGTCGCCGCTGCGCACGCTGATGGGGTTTTCCGACCGCCTCTCGCGCGGCGACTTCGAAACCCCGCTCGAGCTGCGCGGCAGCGACGAACTGGGGCGCCTGGGCAGCCAGATGGAACAGATGCGGGTGGCGATCCGCCACCTGTTCGAGGACATCGGCCGGCGCGAGGAGCGCTTCCGCACCATCGTCACCCAGGTGCCCGGCGCGGTGTTTCGCGTGCGCCCGGAAGGCGGCATCGACTTCGTCAGCGACGCCATCGAGCAGATCAGCGGCTACCCGGCGCTGCAGATGACGCGCGGCGGCGCCGCCCTGTGGAACGACCTGATCGTGCCGGAAGACCGCAACGCCCAGAACAAGGTGGTGCGCGAGGCGGTCGCCGCCGGCCTGCCCTACCATGTCGAGTACCGCATCATCGACGCCACCGGCACCGAGCGCTGGGTCGACGAGCAGGGCCAGCCGCTGGTGGGCGCGGCCGGCGCCACGCTGTGGGTCGACGGCATCCTGTCCGACATCAGCGAGCGCAAGCACAACGAGATGCGCATCGCCGGCCTGCTCGCCGAGCAGAGCGCGATCCTCGACAACGTGATGTTCGGCGTGATGTTCCTGCGCCGCCGCCGCGTGGTGTCGGTGAACCGCCGCTGCGAGGAGCTGTTCGGCTACACCAGCGAGCAGCTGACCGGCGCCTCGAGCGCGCTGCTGTACCTGTCGGAGGAAGAATTCGACGAGTCCGGCCGCGGACAGTACGCCACCCTCGCCGAGGGCAAGTACTTCACCGAAGAGCGCCAGTACCGCCGCAGCGACGGCAGCACCGTCTGGTGCCTGGCGAGCGGCTACGCGCTCGACCCGCAGCGTCCCGAAGAAGGCAGCATCTGGGTGTTCGCCGACGTCACCGAGCGCAAGCTGGCCGAGGAAAAGCTGCGCCTGTCGGCCACCGTGCTCGAACACATCGCCGACGGCGTGATGGTCATCGACGTCAACGGCCGCATCGTCGCCATCAACCCGGCCTTCACCCAGATCACCGGCTACATCGAGATCGAGGCGATCGGCCAGGACTCGATGCTGACGCGCTCCTCGCGCCACGACGTCGCGTTCTACATGGAGATGTGGGAAGACCTGCGCGAGCATGGTTTCTGGCGCGGCGAGATCTGGAACATGCGCAAGAACGGCGAACTGTACCTGGAGGGGCTGACGGTGTCGGCGGTGCGCGACAACCAGGGCGAGACCACCCATTACGTGGCCGTGTTCAGCGACATCACCAAGGTCAAGGAATCGCAGGACAAGCTCGATCACATGGCCCACCACGATCCGCTGACGGCGCTGCCGAACCGGCTGCTGTTTCACGACCGCCTGCAGCATGCGCTGCAGCGCGCCGCGCGCGACAAGGAGCAGCTGGCGATCCTGTTCATCGACCTTGACCGCTTCAAGAACGTCAACGACACGCTCGGCCATCATGTCGGCGACGAGCTGCTCAAGCACGTCGCCACCGCGCTCGCCGGCCAGCTGCGCGAGGGCGACACGCTGGCGCGCCTGGGCGGCGACGAATTCATCGTCCTGCTCGAAAACATCGACGGCCAGGCCGGCGCCGGCCACGTCGCCGGCAAGCTGGTGTCGATGTTCGAGCAGCCGTTCATGGTCGCCGACTACGAGCTGTTCGTCACCGGCAGCGTCGGCATCAGCGTCTATCCGCAGGACGCCACCGACCTCAATATGCTGATCCGCAACGCCGACGTCGCCATGTACCAGGCCAAGGCGCGCGGGCGCAACGGCTTCCAGTACTACGCGCCGTCGATGACCGGCGAAGGCGTCGAGCGGCTGCGTCTCGAGACGATGCTGCGCCGCTCGATCGAGAAGGGCGAGATCTTCCTGAACTACCAGCCGCAGGTCGAAGTCGACAGCGGCCGCCTGATCGGCGTCGAGGCGCTGGTGCGCTGGGACAATCCGGAACTGGGCCTGGTGCCGCCGGTGCGCTTCATTCCGCTGGCCGAGGACACCGGCTTCATCAACCAGCTCGGCAAGTGGGTGCTGTACGAATCGTGCCGCCAGATGATCCGCTGGCAGGACGCCGGCCTGTACGTGCCGAAGATCGCCGTCAACCTGTCGGTCAAGCAGTTCGAGCGCGGCAGCATCGTCTGCATGGTCGCCGAGATCCTCAAGGAGACCGGGCTCGAGCCGCACCGCCTGCAGCTGGAAGTGACCGAGTCGGTCATCATGAACACCGGCGACGCGCTGGTGTTCATCAACGACTTGCACGCCATCGGCGTCGGCCTGGCGATCGACGACTTCGGCACCGGCTACTCGTCGCTGGCCTACCTGAAGCAGCTGCCGGTGCAGACGCTGAAGATCGACCGCAGCTTCATCAAGGACATCTCCACCGACAGCAACGACGAGGCGATCGCGATCGCCATCATCCAGCTCGGCAAGAGTCTGAACCTGTCGGTCATCGCCGAAGGCGTCGAGACCGAAGACCAGGCGGCCTTCCTGCTGCGCCACGGCTGCAACCAGGCGCAGGGCTACCTGTACAGCCGCCCGGAGCTGGCCAGCGTGCTGCTGGAGCGCTGGCGCTGATGGTGTCGCGCCGCCGCTTCCTGCTCGGAGGGCTCGCCGCCGGCGGCGCCCTGGTGGTCGGCTGGGGCTTCATGCCGCTGCGCCAGCGCCTGTACAGCGCGCGGCCGCTGGCGGTGAAGGACGGCGCGGTCGCGCTCAACGGCTGGGTCGCGATCGGGCTTGATGCCACGGTGTCGGTGGTGGTGCCGCGCAGCGAGATGGGGCAGGGCGTGCACACCGCGCTGCCGATGCTGCTGGCCGAGGAACTCGACGTGCCGCTGTCGATGGTGCGGGTGGTGCCGGCGCCGATCGACAAGATATTTTCCAACATCGCGATGATGCGCGACCTGCTGCCGTTCCATCCGGACGAGCGTGGCAACACCCGCGACGGCGCCCAGTGGGTGCTGGCCAAGGTGTCGCGCGAACTGGGCATCATGTTTACCGGCGGCTCGACCAGCGTCAAGGACGCCTGGGGGCCGATGCGCGAAGCCGGCGCCGCCGCGCGCGCGATGTTGGTGGCCGCCGCCGCCGCCCAGTGGCGCGTGCCGGCCGCCGAGTGCCGCACCGAGGCCGGCTTCGTGATGCACGCTTCCGGCAAGCGTGCATCGTACGCCAGCCTGGCCAGGGCGGCCGGCGAGGGCGTGCGCATCGAGGCGGCCGACGTGCGCCTCAAGCAGCCGAAGGACTTCAAATTGATCGGCACCGCGCAGCCGCGGCGCGACTCCGCCGCCAAGGTGAACGGCAGCGCCGCATTCGGCATCGACGCCCGTCCGCCCGGCCTGGTGTACGCGGCGGTGCGCATGTCGCCGGTAGTCGGCGGGCGCGTCGCCTCGTACGACGCCGCCGCCGTCAAGCAAAGGCCCGGCGTGATCGGCGTGGTCGATTTTTCGCAGGCGCTCGGCAAGCACAGCGGCGCCGGCGCCGGCATCGCGGTCATCGCGACCACCTGGTGGGCGGCGCAGCAGGCCGCGGCCGCGCTGAGCGTCGTCTGGGACGAGGGCGATGCCGCCCGGCTGTCGAGCGCGGCCATCTTCAAGGACTTCGCCGTGCGGCTCGACGACGATGCCGGCTGGGTTTACCACCAGTCGGGCAGCCGCGATGGCGCGAAGGGCGCCGCCAAATCGATCAAGGCCGAGTACCGCGCGCCGTTCCTCGCGCACGCCACCATGGAGCCGGTCAACTGCACCGCGCAGGTCGGCGACGGCAAGGTGAAGCTGTGGGCGTCGACCCAGGTGCCGAGCATCGCCGTCGACATCGCCGCCAAGGTGGCCGGGGTCGGGCGCGAATACGTGTCGATCGACGTCATGCTGATCGGCGGCGGCTTCGGGCGCCGGCTCGAGATCGACATGGTGGCGCAGGCGGTCGCGGTGGCGGCCAGCACCAGCGCCGCCGGCCGGCCGGTGCAGCTGATCTGGTCGCGCGAGGACGACATGACGCACGACGTCTATCGCCCGGCGGCGCTGGCGCGCTTTGCCGGCAGCCTGGATGCGGCCGGCCGCATCGTCGACTACGACAACAAGTCGGTCAGCGGCTCGATCGGCCACCAGTATTTTCCGCGCACGCTGGGCCTGCCCGGCTTCGGGCCGGACAAGACCACGGCCGAAGGCGAATACGACATGCAGTACGAAATCGCCAACCAGCGCGTGGCGCATGTGATCGTGGACAGCGCGGTGCCGATCGGCTACTGGCGCTCGGTCGGGCACTCGCACAACGCGTTTTTCAAGGAAAGCTTCATCGACGAGCTGGCGCATGCCGCCGGCCAGGACGGCGCCGCGTTCCGCCGCGCGCTGTTGACGAAACGACCGCGCCACCTGGCGGTGCTCGATGCGGCGCTCGCGGGCGCCGGCAGCGCGCCGGCCGGCCGGGCGCACGGGGTCGCGCTGCACCAGTCGTTCGGCAGCATCGTCGCGCAGGTGGCCGAGGTGTCGGTCGAGGGCATGGAGATACGCGTGCACCGCGTGGTGTGCGCGATCGACTGCGGCATCGCCGTCAACCCGAACATCATCGCCCAGCAGATGGAGTCGGCGGTGCTGTTTGGCCTGTCGGCGGCGCTGGCCGGCGAAATCACCATCAAGGACGGCCGCGTCGAGCAGACCAACTTCCACGATTATCCCGTGCTGAGGATGGGCCAGGCGCCGCAAGTGGAGACGATCATCATCGCCAGCGCCGAGCCGCCGGAAGGCGTGGGCGAGCCGGGCACGCCGCCGATCGCGCCGGCGGTCGCCAACGCGCTGTTCGTGCTGACCGGCCAGCGCCTGCGCAGCCTGCCGCTGCGGCTGGCGTAACTTAGCTTGCCAGCAGCAGCGCCCGCAGGTTGCAGTCGCGCTGCCAGCGGCGCCGTTCCTCGGTGCTGGCCGCCAGGCGTTCCAGTTCCGCGTCGTCGTGCGACACTTGCGCCGCCAGCAGGCGTTCGGCCAGCGACGGATCCGGCAGCACGGTGCCGAAGAAGGCGACGGTCTCGCCGCGCTGCACCAGCAGGGTAGGGAAGTTCTCGACATCGAGATCGCCGACGACGTCGGACTGGTCTTCGATGTCGATCCAGATGAAATGCTTGTCGGGGTGGCGCGCCGCCATCTGTTCGAATGCGACGCGGTACGACGAGCAGGTGCCGCACCAGCCGGCGCACAGGCAGGCCACGGTCCAGCGGTCGCCGGCCAGCGCCGCGGCGATGGCGGCGCGGTTGTCGTTGTCGAGAGTGAGGCTGTGCATGAGCGGCATTCTACAACGGCCTCGAAGTTTCGGTGCGGTCCAGCCCGTGTCCGATTGCCGGCACTGACCCCGGGGT
>JAZKFW010000087.1:0-16890 GCA_040386255.1 Pseudomonadota bacterium | reverse complement strand
CCTTCATCGAGATCGTCAAGCTCGACCCGGAAACGGCCGACATGCACTTCGCGCTCGGCAACCTGTTCCGCCGCCGCGGCGAAATCGAGCGCGCCATCCGCGTCCACCAGAACCTGCTGGCGCGGCCCGACCTGCCGCTCGAGCAACAGGAACACGCGCAGTACGAACTCGGCATGGATTACCTGAAGGCGGGCCTGCTCGACCGCTCCGAAGAAACGTTCAACCTGCTGCTCGAGTCCAGCTACGGCGTGCAGGCCCGCCGCGCGCTGCTGGAAATTTTCCAGCGTGAAAAGGAATGGCGCCGCGCGATCGACGCCGCGCTGGGGCTGCAGGAATCCGGCGCCGGCGCGCGCCAGAAGGAAATCGCCCAGTTCTATTGCGAGCTGGCGCAGGACGCGCTGGTGCACATGCAGGTGAGCGAAGCGGTCGCGTTGCTCGACAAGGCGCTGCACGCCGACCGCAAGAACGTGCGCGCCACCATGCTGCTCGGCGACGCCCAGCTGGCCGAGGGCGACGTCGAAGGCGCGCTGATGACGTGGCGCCGGGTCGAGCAGCAAAGCGTGCCGCACGTGGCGCTGGTCGCGGCGCGCCTGATGGATGGCTACAAGAAGGTCGGCCGCGCCCAGGAAGGCGTCAACCTGCTGCGTTCCTACCTGGCCGAAGCGTCATCCATTGATCTGATCGAGGTGGTGTTCAAGGCCGTCATCGAACTCGACGGCGTCGAAGCGGCCAAACAACTGGTGGTCGAAGAGCTGCGCCGCAACCCGACCCTGCTGGGACTGGACAAGCTGCTCGAAGCGCGCATGATGGATGCGCCGGCGAACATCTGGGAAGAGCTGTCGATGGTGAAGAACCTGGTGCACGGCTACACCCAGAAGCTGGCGCGCTACCAGTGCGGCCATTGCGGCTTCAAGGCGCGCCAGTTCTATTGGCAGTGCCCTGGCTGCAGCCGGTGGGAAACTTACCCGCCGCGCCGCACCGAAGAACTGAATGTCATGAACTGACTATTTACGAGCTCAATCAATGAAAATTACCATTATCGGCACCGGCTACGTTGGCCTGGTGACCGGCGCCTGCCTGGCCGAATTGGGCAACGACGTGTTCTGCCTCGACCTGGACGAAAAGAAGATCGCCCTGCTCAATAGCGGTGGCATCCCGATCCATGAGCCGGGCCTGGAAGAGGTGGTGGCGCGCAACGTCGCCGGCGGCCGCCTGCACTTTTCCACCGACGTCGCCGCCAGCGTCGCCCACGGCCTGCTGCAGTTCATCGCCGTCGGCACCCCGCCCGACGAGGACGGCTCGGCCGACCTGCAGTACGTGCTGGCCGCGGCGCGCAACATCGGCCGCCACATGAGCGGCTTCAAGGTCATCGTCGACAAGTCGACGGTGCCGGTCGGTACCGCCGACCGCGTGACCGCCGCCATCAAGGAGGAGATCGCCGCCAGCGGCGCCACCGCCTCGTTCTCGGTGGTGTCGAATCCCGAGTTCCTCAAAGAGGGCGCGGCGGTCGAAGACTTCATGCGGCCGGACCGCATCGTGCTCGGCCACGACAGCTCGGCCGAGGGGCTGCGCGCGCGCGACCTGATGAAGAACCTGTACGCGCCGTTCAACCGCAACCACGAACGCACGTTCTGGATGGACGTGCGCTCGGCCGAATTTACCAAGTACGCCGCCAACGCGATGCTGGCGACGCGCATCTCGTTCATGAACGAACTGGCCAACCTGGCCGACCAGGTCGGCGTCGACATCGAGGCGGTGCGCCACGGCATCGGCTCCGACCCGCGCATCGGCCACAGCTTCCTGTACGCCGGCGCCGGCTACGGCGGCTCGTGCTTCCCGAAGGACGTCCAGGCGCTCGAGCGCACCGCCCGCCAGTACGACCAGGACCTGTTGATCCTGCGCGCCGTGGAGGCGGTCAACGACCGCCAGAAGCAGGTGCTCGGCCGCAAGGTGGTGGCCAGCTTCGGCCCGGACCTCGCCGGCCGCCACTTCGCGGTGTGGGGCCTGGCCTTCAAGCCGAACACCGACGACATGCGCGAAGCGCCGGCGCGCGTGCTGCTGCGCGAGCTGATCGACCGCGGCGCCACCGTCGCCGTCTACGACCCGGTGGCGATGACGGAAGCGAAGCGGGTGCTGGCGCTCGACTTCGACGCTGCCGAATTCGCGCGCATCCGCTTTGCCGCCAACTCGATGGGCGCGCTCGAGCAGGCCGACGCGCTGATCATCGTCACCGAATGGAAGGCGTTCCGCAGTCCCGACTTCGACCAGATCAAGGCGCGCCTGAAGCACGCCATCGTGTTCGACGGCCGCAACCTGTTCGAGCCCGAGCAGATGGCGGCCAACGGCATCGAATATCACGGCATCGGCCGCTCCGTCCTCACGCGCAAATAACCGATGAACGATACCGTCCCTAGCCGCCTGCTGACCCCCGACAGCAATCCGAATATCGTCGCGCCCAGGCTGGCCGACGTGCGCATCCTGGTGGTGGGCGACGTCATGCTGGACCGCTACTGGTTCGGCGACGTCAGCCGCATCTCGCCGGAAGCGCCGGTGCCGGTGGTGCGCATCGAGCGCCGCGAAGAGCGCCTCGGCGGCGCCGCCAACGTCGCCCGCAACATCGCCTCGCTCGGCGCCCATTGCGGCCTGCTCGGCGTGGTTGGCGCCGACGAGGCCGGCGCCCAGGTCGAGCAGCTGCTGGCCGAATCGAGCATCCACAGCTTCCTCAAGCGCGACGAGGCGATCTCGACCATCATCAAGCTGCGCGTGATCGGCCGCCAGCAGCAGTTGCTGCGCATCGATTTCGAGGACGCGCCGTCCGACACCGTGCTACGCGACAAGCTGACCCAATTTAACGGCGTGCTGGCCGGCTACGACGTCATCGTGCTGTCCGACTACAACAAGGGCAGCCTGGTCAACGTCGCCGAGATGATCCGCGCCGCGCGCGCCGCCGGCAAGGTGGTGATGGTCGATCCGAAGGGCGACGATTTTTCGCCGTACGTCGGCGCCACGATGCTCACGCCCAACAAGTCGGAACTCAAGCGCATCGTCGGCAGCTGGAGCAGCGAGCAGCAGTTGACCGACAAGGCGCAGGCCTTGCGGCACGAGCTGGGCCTGGACGCGCTGCTGCTGACGCGCTCGGAAGAGGGCATGAGCCTGTACGGCGCCACCGAAGTGCTGCACATGCACGCCGCCGCGCGCGAGGTGTTCGACGTCTCCGGCGCCGGCGACACGGTGATTGCCACGATGGCGGCGATGCTCGGCGCCGGCATGCCGATGGCGGACGCGCTGATCACCGCCAACCGCGCCGGCGGCATCGTCGTCGGCAAGCTCGGCACGGCGACGGTGACGCGCGAGGAATTGTTCGGCAAAGGCGCCTGAGCACTTTGCGCTAGATCAATAGTCTTCAGTCAACCGTGCCCCTCAGCTGGGGCGTTAAGGATCGCAGGGTGGCGCCCGCTGCCCGCGATTCCTAACAAAAACGGAGAGTACCGACATGATCAAGAAGCTGATGTTCGCAGTTGCTGCGATGGTTGCCATGATGGGTTTTGCTTTCGCCCAGGTTGACGTCAACAAGGCGGACGCCGCCGCGCTGGACAGCATCAAGGGCGTGGGTCCGAAGATGTCGAAGATGATCCTCGACGAGCGCACCAAGGGTGGCGACTTCAAGGACTGGGCCGATTTCGAGAAACGCGTCAAGGGCGTGGGTCCGAAGAACGCGATGAAGATGTCGAGCGCCGGCCTGATGGTCTCCGGCAAATCGATGGATGGCGCGGCGATGGCGCCGGCCAAGGGCAAAATGCCCGAAGCCAAGCCAGCCGACATGAAGGGCAAGGCCGACGCCAAAGCCAAGCCTGCGGCAGCCGCCAAATCCTGATCCGTTCCTGACACCAGCGTTTTATTTCTGCAGAGCTAGCATGGGCTGACCCCTCTCATACGCATAAATGCGTCCCGGCATACAATGGCGTTTGACCGAACTGCCAGAGAGTGACCATGCCCTACAAGACGATTCAAGACACGATCGGCAACACGCCGCTGGTGCAGCTGGTGCGCCTGCCTGGAGCGGACGCGGCAGCGCGCAACAACATTATTCTCGGTAAGATGGAAGGCGATAACCCGGCCGGCTCGGTCAAGGACCGTGCGGCCATGTCGATGCTGATGCGCGCCGAAGAGCGCGGCACCATCAAGCGCGGCGACACGCTGATCGAGGCGACCAGCGGCAATACCGGCATCGCGCTGGCGATGGCCGCCGCAATCCGCGGCTACAAGATGGTGCTGCTGATGCCGGACAACCTGTCGGTCGAGCGGCGCCAGAGCATGGCCGCCTATGGCGCCGAGATCATCCTGACGCCGAAGACCGGCGGCATGGAATATGCGCGCGACATGGCCGAGCAGATGCAGAAGGACGGCAGGGGCATCATCCTCGACCAGTTCGGCAACCCGGACAACCCGCGCGCCCACTACGAAGGCACCGGCCCGGAAATCTGGCGCGATACCGAAGGCCGCATCACCCATTTCGTCAGCGCAATGGGCACCACCGGCACCATCATGGGCGTGTCGCAATACCTGAAGGAACAGAACGAGGCGGTCCGCATCATCGGCGCCCAGCCGGAAGAGGGCTCGTCGATTCCGGGCATCCGCAAATGGCCCGAAGCCTACCTGCCGAAAATTTTCGACAAGGCGCGCGTCGACCAGGTCGAAAGCGTCAGCCAGGCGCAAGCCGAGCACATGGCGCGAAGGATGGCTGCGGAAGAGGGAATTTTCTGCGGAATCTCGGCGGCTGGCGCCTGCGAAATTGCATTGCGGATTTCGCAGACCGTGGAGAACGCAACCATCGTGTTCATCGTCTGCGACCGCGGGGACCGCTACTTGTCGACGGGAGTGTTTCCCGCCTGATGCATCTGGTCCCCTCGCTGGAAGGGACCAGACTTCATTCTGAACCCGGGCAATTACGCCTGTGGCTCGCCTTCTTTCGGCTTGAACTGCTTGTCGCTGATACGGAACTTGTTGCGGCGGTCGCCCATCAGGTAACGCAGGTCGCGGATCGACAGGTCGCTGACTTCATGCATGCGGATCAGCAACGATGCGCCGACCGGCAGGCGGTGATGGCGGATCTTCGAGATGACCGGCGGCGCCACTTCGAGTGCGCGCGACAGCGCTGCATCATTTTTCAGACGCAGGTTTTCGATGAGCGTATCGAGCAACCGGTTAGGGTTGTACTGCAACAGATCATCTGAATCCGAATCGCTGTTCATATCAATGCCGACTTGGTTTGTCATGATTTCTATCATTCCTATTTGAGTTTGTCCTGCTGGTTCTTACACCCGGCTTTGCTGTGCTGCAACCGCATTTAATTTTTGCTGCAAATGATTTCCATAAGACTTTGGAAAATATATACACAATTGTACAACGTTTTCCAATGTAATACCTGAAAGCAATAAAGATTAGAACGTTAGCAGTACTCGCTGTTGTCTCGATGCAACATAGCTCCAATGCAATTCTCTCACATATTCACAATTTTGAAATTGTTTTCTGGGTAAAGTTAAGTGTAGGGTAATTGTCTGGGAGCGGCCGCACAATTCCGGCGCGCACGCCGAATGGAGCGAATTGACGGGGAGTATCTAGTTATAAAAATCAATTTACCAGCGGAATTTAGCTGCAATCCGATGGTACTCCCCGGGTGTATGCGAGGCCTGGCAGCCCCAAAGGTTGCGAAGGCCGCATCAATTAGTTACAGTTGATTACAAAGTTTCCCATGCGTCAAGGCTCAAGTGCCGCGCGCCGCACGCACCGCGCGGCCTAGTTCGACAACTGACATGGCATAGAAGTAACTACGATTGTATTGGGTGATAGCAAAAAAATTATCGGTTGCAAGCCAGTATTCTGTTGCTTCCGCGCCATTTTGCAAGTCGATCAGGCCGAACAGCATGCCCGCCGGCAGTGCGGCGCTGCTGACGGCGCCCGCCGCGGCCAGTTCCTCGGCGCTGAATTTGGCCTGCAGTCCCTGGCCGATGAAGCTCTCCCACGCGCGCGCCGGCGCCACTTCGGCAGGGTAGGCGATCGCGCCCGCCTGGCCGGCCTTCCAGCCATGCTGCACCAGGAAGTTGGCGACGCTGCCGATCGCGTCGACCGGCGAGTTGCGCAGGTCGATCTGGCCGTCGCCATCGAAGTCGACGCCCCACGCGAGTATGCTGCCGGGCATGAATTGCGGCAGGCCGACCGCGCCGGCAAACGAGCCGACCAGCGTCAGCGGATCCATGTTTGACTTGCGCGCCAGCAGCAATGTGTTCTCCAGCTCGCCGCGGAAGAAGCGCATCCGCGCCTCGCGGTTCGGCGTCTCGGGATAGGCGAACGCGAGCGTTGTCAATACGTCCATCACCCGAAAGCGCCCGGTGTTGCGGCCGTACACCGTCTCGACGCCGATGATGCCGACGATGATTTCGGCCGGCACACCGTATTGCGCTTCGGCGCGTGCCAGCGCATCGGCGTTATTGGCCCAGAACTCGACGCCGGCGCCGATCCGGATCGGCTCGATGAAGCGGTCGCGGTAGGCCTGCCAGTTCTTCGGCTTGCCCGGCGGCGCCGGCTTGACCAGCTGGACCGCGGAGTCGATGTAATTGACCTGCGCGATCAGCGCCTTCAGCGCCTCGCGTTCGAAGCCGTGCTTGTTTACCATCTCTTCTTCGAAATCCGCGACCGCCTTCCATTCGCCAAAGTTGACTTGCTCGCCTTCGTAATCGACCTTGCGCGCGACCGCTTTCGGTTTCGGCTTGACGGCCTTGACGGCTTTGACGGCCTTGGCCGGCTTTGCAACCTTCGCCGCCTTCGGATGCGGGCGCGGCTTTTCTTTGGCCGGCGCGGCATTGGCGGCGGCGCCGACGGCCAGGGCGGCCAGGACCAGCAGGGGAAAACGGCGGGGCATCAGGCGGGGCAACAAGCGCAAAAAGGAAATCATCGAAATTTGGTCAGCAGACTTTTCAGGGTGGCGGCCAGCCCCGGGTCGGATGGCTGGGCGCCGTATTTGTAGGCGCTGTAGAGGCGCAGGAATTGAGCCGCCGCGTCTTTCTGGCGCGGCTCGAGGCGCGCGGCGTCGATCCGCGCGCGGTAGTCGTTGGGGCCTTCGTCGGCAGCGCGCGCCAGCCCAAGCCGGCCCAGCTGCAGGCACAGCGCCGAGTATAGCGCATCGATCCGGTCGAGCCGGGGCCGGTTGCGGCGCGCGTGCGCCAGCGCCAGCAGCAGCGCGCACACCGCCAGCGCCGCCAGCATGCGCGGGTTGAGGGCCGCCGCCAGCGAGTCGATGGCGCCGCGCTGGCGCTCCGGCGTGTAGTTCAGCACCCACTGGTTCCAGCCGTTGTTCAAGGCGCTCCACTCGTAGCGCAATTGCGTCAGCAGCGGGCTGGTCGCGCCGTCGAAGTTCATCAGGTCGTCGAGCGCGGCGATGCCGAAGCGGTTCTTGCGGCTGCCGGTGCGCGGCTGGCTGCGGCGCACCCGCTCCGGCGCCACCGCGGCGGTGGGGTCGACCCGCAGCCAGCCGCGCCCGGCCATCCACACCTCGGCCCACGCGTGCGCATCGGACTGGCGCACGGTCAGGAAGCCGTCCACCGGATTGATCTCGCCGCCCTGGTAGCCGGTCACTACCCGCGCCGGCACGCCGGCCGCGCGCATCAGGAACACGAAGGCGCTGGCGTAATGTTCGCAAAAGCCCGCCTTGGTCTTGAACAGGAACTCGTCGACCGTGTGGCGCCCCAGCAGCGGCGGTTCCATCGTGTAGATGAAGGTATCGGAGCGAAAGCCGCGCAGCACCGCGCGCACGCGCTCGAACGGGTCGGCGTGGCCGCGCAGCGCTTCGCCTGCCGCCAGCGCGCGCGGATTGGCGCCGAACGGCAGCGCCAGCCAGCGGTGGGCGTCGGCCAGTTCGGCGCCGGCCTGCAGGCTGTAGCCCGGGTGCGACACCGCCTCGTAGCGCACCCGCGCCTCGAGCGGATAGGCAGCCGACATCTCCTGTTCCGGCGACACCGAGCTGGCATGGCCGGCCACCTGCGGCGGCGCCGCCGGCAGGTCGAGCGCGAACAGCCAGCGCTGGCCGCTCGGTTCGAGCGTGACCTCGTGGCGGATCGCGCGCCCGCGCATGACGGCGCCGGCCGCGCCAGGCCCGCCGCCGCGCTCGTGCGCCACCTGGGTCCAGACGCGGCCATCGAACGCGCCGAGCACCACGCCGCGCCAGTACAGCAATGCGTGCGCCGGGGCGGGATCGATGAAGCGCACCCGGAACGCCGTCTCGTCCGACTGCGCCAGGTTCGCCATGCTGCCCGGCGCCATGCTGTTGGACATGCCGGTGCGCCCGGACAGGGCGTCGTCGGGCATGCCCCACAGCGGGCCCTGGATGCGCGGGAACACAAAGAACAGCAGCGCCGCCAGCGGCAGCGCGAACACCACCACGCGCGCGCCCAGCCACAGCCGGCGCCGCAGCGGCGGCAGCGCGCCGGTGAACTGGAACGACAGCTGCGCGCAGAACAGCACCGCCACCGAGGCGCCCATCATCAGCGCGGTGCCGATGCCCTGGGCGTAGAAGAAGGTCGTCAGCAGCAGGAAGAAGCACAGGAAGATCACCACGAACAGGTCGCGCCGGGCGCGCATCTCGAGCATCTTGAAGGCCACCAGCAGCACCAGCATCGCCACCCCGGCGTCGCGTCCGAGCACCGTGTTGTAGGTCAGCCAGACCCCGCCCATCGACAGCGCCGCCAGCGGCAGCAGCAGCAGCGATGGCGGCAGTCGCTGGCCGCGCACGGTGATGTAGACGCGCCACGCCAGCGTCGCCAGGCACAGCGCCGACACCCACAGCGGCAGGTGCAGCGCGTGCGGCGCCAGCACCAGCAGCGCCGCCGCCAGCAGCAGCAGGGTATCGGTCTTGTCGCGCGGCAGACGCCCGATAAAGCCGGCCAGCCGGTTTTGCGCCGCCGCGAACGGGCGCCCGTTCACGGCGCCTCCGGCGCCAGGCCGTGCAGCGCCAGCGCCTGCAGGCAGGCGGCCCGGTGCGCCGCGCCGATGCCGGCGGCGAAGTCGTGCGCGCCGATGCGCAGCGCGTAGGGCAGCGCGCGCTGCTCGGCCTGCAGTACCCAGCGCGTCATGCGCGACAGCCGCAGTTCGACGTCCATGTGCGCCGGCATGGCGTTAAAGTCGAGCACCAGCTCCTCGATCGCGCCGCCCTCGAAATGCTTGGTCACCAGCTGGCCGCCGTAAGCCGGGTCGAGCCGCGCGATCTGGCGCCACGCCAGGCTGCGCATCGAGTCGCCCGGCTGGTAGCTGCGCACGCCGGCGAAGTCGTCGTCGCCGGCGCTGCCGCGGCCGTCCGCGCGCGCGCTGCCCGCCAGCGGCAGCGGCGGCGCTTCCGGCTCGGGGAAGGGATACACCAGCGCGCGCAGGTCCGGCTGCCAGTAGCTCCAGGCGCGGAACAGGCCAAGCGGAAAACGCGTCACCAGCCGCACCCGCGGCGCGCGCAGCCAGCCGCGTTCTTCGGTGACGGTGGTCAGCTGCAGCGCCGCGCTGGCGCCGGCCGGCGCGTCGGCCAGGTAGCGTGGGCCGTCGGCGCCGATGAAGTCGACGCCGATCGCATAGCGGTCGAGCCGCGTGCGGTTCACCAGGTGCAGTTCGAAGCGCGCTTCCTCGCCGGCGAACACGCTCGGCGCACGCCCGGGACGCAGGTGCAGCTGGCCGAGGTTGCGGTAGGTGAGGTACATGTCGACCAGCGCGCAGCTGCCCAGCAAAAACGTCAGCGCGAAGCCCAGGCCCAGGTTGTAGTTGGTGGCGCCCACCAGCAGCACCAGCAGCGTGCCGGCAAAGCCGATGCCGGCCTTGGTCGGCAGGATGAACACGCGGCGCCGGTGCAGATACACTTCGCCGCTCTCGCGCTCGCGCTGCTTGAACAGCCAGCGCTCGCCGGCGCGTTCAGCCCATTGTGTGAAGCGCGCTGCCATGCGTGGTCGTCAGACCGGCACCGATTTTTGCAGTTGCAGCACCAGGTCGCGGCTGGCCAGCGCCACGCCGTGCGCCGACTTCAACGGCCGCAGCCGGTGCGCGCACACCGGCACCAGCACCGCCTGCACGTCTTCCGGCACCACGTGGTTGCGTCCTTCGAGGGCGGCCCATGCGCGCGCCGCCTGCAGCAGCGCGATCGCCGCGCGCGGCGACAGCCCTTCGGCGAACAGGCCGTCGCGGCGCGACGCCTGCGCCAGCGCCTGCACGTAGTCGATCAGCGCCGGCGACGCGTGCACCTGGCGCAGCGCCTGCTGCGCCGCCGCCAGTTCTTCCGGCTGCATCGCCGCCGGCAGGGCTTTGAGCATGCTGCGCCGGTCCTCGCCCATCAGCAGCGCGCGCTCGGCGGCGGCGTCCGGATAGCCCAGCGAGAGGCACATCAGGAAGCGGTCCAGCTGCGATTCGGGCAGCGGGAAGGTGCCCACCTGGTGCGCCGGGTTCTGCGTGGCGATGACGAAGAACGGCTCCGGCAGCGCGCGCGTGACGCCGTCGGCGCTGACCTGGCGCTCCTCCATCGCTTCGAGCAGTCCCGATTGCGTCTTCGGCGTCGCGCGGTTGATCTCGTCGGCCAGCAGCACCTGCGTGAAGATTGGCCCGGGGTGGAACACGAAGCCGTTCTTCTCGCGCTCGTAGACCGAGATGCCGGCGACGTCGGCCGGCAGCAGGTCGCTGGTGAACTGCACCCGGTTGAACTTCAGGCCGAGCGAGATGGCCAGCGCGTGCGCCAGCGTGGTCTTGCCGACGCCGGGCACGTCTTCGACCAGCAAATGGCCGCCGGCCAGGAGGCATGTCAGCGCCTGGCGCACCTGCAGATCCTTGCCCACCACGATCTGGCTGACCTGGCGTGCCACCGCATGCAATTTATTGAACATGAGCCTGTCTTTACTGAGAAGATAAAGTGGTGTTGCGCCTGCATGCCGAGCGAAACACTGCGATGAATGGTAGATTAGCGCCATTCGGACAATTTTTCATTCTTCATCACATCCTGTTCAAATGATTCTATGCGAGAACAGAGACAACGGTGCGAATTTGATGAAAACCGGCAACACAATCACAGGAACATGACCACAGCCATTTACAGCCATCCCGACTGCCTGCGCCACGAGATGGGCTCCTGGCACCCGGAATCGCCGGCCCGCCTGCAGGCCATCGAGGACCAGCTGATCGGCTCCGGCATCGCCGGCCTGCTCGAACGGCGCGAGCCGCCGCTGGCCGAATTGCCGGCGGTGATGCGCAATCACAGCGCCGCGGCGATCGCCCTGGTGCGCGACAACCTGCCGGGCGCTGGCGACTATTATCCGCTCGACGCCGACACGCTGCTCAACGAACACAGCTACCAGGCCGCCTTGCGCGCGGCCGGCGCGGCGATGGCGGCGACCGACGCCGTGATCGCCGGCGACATCGCCAACGCCTTCTGCGCGGTGCGCCCGCCGGGCCACCATGCGCGCCCCGGCGGCGCCATGGGCTTCTGCCTGTTTAATAATGTCGCGCTGGCGGCGCTGCACGCGCTCGACTCGCACGGCCTGCAGCGGGTGGCGATCGTCGACTTCGACGTCCACCACGGCAACGGCACCGCCGAATCGTTCCGCGACGATCCGCGCGTGCTGATGACCAGCTTCTTCCAGCATCCGTTCTACCCGTACACCGAACCGGAGCCGGAAACCGCCAACCAGGTCAACATCCCGGTGCCGGCGCGCAGCGGCGGCGACGTCGTGCGCAAGCTGGTGCAGGAACACTGGCTGCCTGCGCTGCACGCGTTCCAGCCCGAGATGATCTTCATCTCGGCCGGCTTCGACGCCCACCGCGAAGACGACCTCGGCGAAATGGCGCTGGTCGAAGCCGACTACGCCTGGATCACGCGCGAAATCATGGCGGTGGCAAAGCTGCATGCGCAGGGCCGCATCGTCAGCTGCCTCGAAGGCGGCTACAACCTGTCGGCGCTTGGCCGCAGCGTTGTCGCGCACGTCAAGGCGCTCGCCGAACTGGACTAGAACAAATACCACACAGCGCAAACGGCGCTTGTGCGCGCGTTGACTTCACCGGTATCGCCGCGTAGATTTGATCTCAGCGGCTTGGCTGGTCGTTCGCTTATTTCCCCTCCCGGAGTGCCGCATCCGGGCCTTCGCAGCGCTGCTTGACGAGGAGGAATAAATGAACAGATTCGCGCGCATGCTGGCGTGCCTCGCGCTGTTGTCGCTGGCGGCGCTGTCGGGCGTTGCCGGCGCCACCAATTACTCCCTGTGGATCAACGGCCGCGGCGCCGGCGGGGTGGTGGGTAACTACACCAGTTTTAACTTCTGGGGCCCGGCCAGCACCGAGGCCGGCATCAACAAGAAGGCGGTCAACTGGGACGGCTACAACAGCATCGCCTCGCAAAACGGCAAGATCCGCGACGCCCTCGACTGCTTCTGCACCGGCGCCAACTGGTGCTACATCGCCACCCAGAGCGCCGGCGACCTGATGATCGGCTACACGCTGGCCAACTACGGCGGCTCCACCCGCATGAAGAAAAACGCCGCGCCCAATTCCGCCGGCGTGTGCGGCAATGCGGACGGCACCTCGCAGACCGGCTGGAACATCCGCTGGGTGCTGGCGGCGGCCGGCGCGGCCGGCGGCTCCGAACTGTCCGACGCCGGCTCGTGGAGCACCGGCGAGCCGCTGGTGCGCGACCTCAAGACCAGCACCGCGCGCGCCATGTACAACCACAACAGCACGCGGGCGATCTGGTTCTACATGTTTGCAGGCGCCAGCGGCACGGTGTATTCCGGTGTGCTGCCCGGCCAGGACGACGAGGCCGTCGCCTACCACAGCGCCGGCGCGGTGTCGGGCAGTGCCGGCAGTGCGTACTGCAACCCGCGCGACTGGTGGTGCAACGACCTGACGATGGGCACCGCCGTCAACGAGGGCGGCTGGCCCAAGTGGAGCTACCACACGGTGCTGTTCCGCGACGACCAGGAACTGTACAGCCACTCCAACCGCGGCAGCTGGGCGGGCATCGTGTCGGTCATGCGGTCGACCATGGTGTCCAGTGCCCTCTAGCAAAGCCTTGCTGCCAGCGTTGGCCATCGCCGCACTGGCCGGCATGGCCTGGCTGGTGCAAGGCGGCGATGGCGACGCGCCCGTTGCGGCGCCGGCTCCCGCGGCGGCCTCTCTGGCGCGCGCGCCGCAGGCGTTCGACCGCATCGAGCCGGCGCCCGCGTTGCGAACGCCCGAGCGCCGGCAACAGTTGGAGCAGAACCTGCAGCTGGCCGAGCGCACCTATTGCAGCTACCTCGCCAGCACCCGCTATCCGCACGGCTCGCGCCCGATCGCCGAGCACCCGGACCAGGTGTACCCGAACGCGCCGGTCACCGAGGCGAACCCGATGCGCCTCGTGGGCGGCGGCAGCGATCCGACAGTGCAGATCCAGACCTCGCAATCTCGCGTCTACATGGCCGCCGGCGAAGCGGTGGCCTTTTCGCTGCGCGCCGTCGACGGCGACGGCAAGGTGCTGCCGCTGGTGATCGCGCGCGCCGTGTCGCAGGGCATGACCTTCAACGGCGCGCGGCCGGCCGCGCAGGCCGTGCTCGCCTTCGCCGACGACGGCAAGCTTGCCGATCCGGTGGCCGGCGATGGCGCTCTTGCCGCGGTGTTGGCGCCGGCGCAGACGGCACTGGCCACGTTCCACGGCACCATCCGCACCGACGTGCGCTTCACCGTCGGCGGCCGCGCCGGCGCCGTGATGTTCGACGTAATCTATTCGCCCGAATTGCCGGCCACCTGGACCGGCCAGGTGCGCGAAGCCGTCGAGGACGGCTCCCTCAGTTTCTACCTGAAGGCCGACGTGCGCCAGGCCGGCCGCTACATCGTCACCGGCCGCGTCGACGATGCCAGGGGGCGCCCGTTCGCGCTGGCCACCTTCAACGACCTGCTGCCGGCGGGCCAGCAGGAAGTGCGCCTCACCACCTTCGGCAAGCTGCTGCGCGACCAGCAGCCGGCGCTGCCCCTGGCCTTGCGCGACGTCGACGGCTACCTGCTCAAGGAAGACACCGATCCCGACCGCGCCTTGATGCCCCGGCTCGAAGGCAAGGCTTTCGTCGGCAAGCCGCATCCGCTGGCGGCGTTCTCCGACGCCGAATGGCAAAGCGAGGAACGCAGCCGCTACCTGGCCGAATTCGGCAAGGACCTCGGGCGGGCACGCAAGGCGCTTGCCGACTTCGATCCGGCCGCGCCGATGCCGCCAGCCGGCTGCGCCGAAGCGGCGCCGAACCAGCAGTAGGCTCGCGCTGTCTTATGTTCATGCGCTCCCGGGAGAACGACATGAACAAGACGATGCGGCTGGCAGTCATGGTGTGGTTGTTGCTGGCGGGCGCCATCCCGCACGCGGGCGCCACCAACTATTCGCTGTGGATCAACGGCCGCGGCGCCGGCGGCGTGGTTGGCAACTACAACGATTTCTCCTACTGGGGGCCGGCGTCGTACGGCGCCGGCGTCAACAAGAAGGCCGTCAACTGGGACGGCTACAACAGCATCGCAACGCAAAACGGCAGGCTGCGCGCCGCGCTCGATTGCTTCTGCACGGGGCCGAACTGGTGCTACATCGCCGCCTACAGCGCCGGCGACCCCATGATGGGCTACGCGCTGGCCAACTTCGGCGGCTCGACGCGTCAGGTCAAGAACGCCACCTCGGCCCCGTCCGGCGCCTGCGGCAACGCCGGCGGCACGCAGACCGGCTGGAACATCAAGTGGGTGAGGGTGGCTGCCGGCGTGGCGGGCGGCACAGAGCTGTCCGATGCCGGCACCTGGACCACCGGCGAGCCGCTGGTGCGCGACCTGAAGACCAGCACCGTGCGCGCGATGTACAACCACAACGACACGCGCGGCCTGTGGTTCTACATGTATGCGGGGGCCAACGGGGGCATTTCGTCGATCCTGCTGCCGGGGGAGGACGACGGCGTGGTCGCTTACCACAGCGCCGGCGCCGTGTCGGGCACGGCGGGCAGCGCCTACTGCAATCCGGACGACTGGTTCTGCAACGACCTGACGCTGGGCACGCTGGTCAGCGAGGGCGGCTGGCCGAAGTGGAGCAACCACGCGGTGGCGTACCGCGACGACGACGAACGCTACGGCCACTATCTCGACGGCGCCTGGCTCGGCATCAGCCAGCCAATGCGCTGGGCGATGCAGAACTACGCCAGGTAGCGCGAGCGCTCTCAGCTGCCGTTGGTTTCAGGCCGCGCTTCGGCGTTCAGCGAAGCGCGCTTTTCGACGTCCGTCATGCGCTTGCCCTTGATCACGACCACCTGCATCCTCGGTGGCGCGGCCTGCGCCGCCGGCTGCGCAGGCGTCGCCTGGCGCTCAGGCATGGCGGCGATGACGACGCCCACCACCATCACCGCACCGAAAATGACTTCCATGTGTTTGAGTGTGTTCATCGCGTGACCCTCCGTTGATGGGTCTATTGTTCTTCTTTCCGTACGTCAACTTATTGTGCTGAATCAAGCTCGCGGCGGCGCGCCGGAAAAAATCGATTCGCGCCTGGAACGGTGCGAACCCGTAAAATAGCGCCATTATCTGAGAATTTGAAAGCACAGCATGTCGATACAATGGTACCCGGGCCACATGAACGCCGCCCGCAAGAAGGCGGCCGAGCAGATGGAGAACACCGACCTGGTCATCGAGGTGCTGGACGCGCGCCTGCCCGAGGCGAGTTGCAATCCGATGGTCGAGGAGCTGCGCCTGTTCCGCCAGCGTCCGTGCCTGAAAATTCTCAACAAGGTCGACCTGGCCGACCCGGTGGCCACCGCCGCCTGGAGCGCCTGGTACGATGCCCAGGAAGGCGTCACCGCCTACCCGATGACGACCAAGAAGCCGGCCGATGTCGCGCGCATTCCCGACCTGTGCCAGTCGCTGGCGCCGCACCGCGGCGTGCCGACCAAGCCGCTGCGCATCATGATCATGGGCATTCCCAACGTCGGCAAGTCGACGCTGATGAATGCGCTGCTGAAGAAAAAAGTGGCGAAGGTGGGCGACGAGCCGGCCGTCACCAAGATGCAGCAGAAGCTGTACCTTGGCAAGAACATCATCCTGGTCGACACGCCCGGCATGCTGTGGCCGAAGATCGCGCTCGCCAGCGACGGCCTGATGCTCGCCGCCAGCCACGCGATCGGCTCGAACGCGCTGATCGAGGACGAGGTGGCGGTGTACCTGGCCGACGTGCTGCTGGCGCGCTATCCGCACTTGCTGACGGCGCGCTACGGCTTCAAGACCGAAGGCATCGACGGCATCTCGGTGGTGGAGGGCGTGGCGGCGCGGCGCGGCTACCGCCAGAAGGGCGGCGACCTCGATTTTGAAAAGGCTGCGCACACCTTCCTGCAGGATTACCGCACCGGCGTACTCGGACGGATCAGCCTCGAGACGCCGGAAACGCGCATGCAGGCGCTGGCGGAACACGCCGCCGCGATGGCGGAGAAGGCAGCCAAGGCTGCGGCGATCGCCGCCGAAAAAGTCGCCAACAACGCCCGCGGCAAGCGCGGCACCTAAAAACGAACACCTGCCAAGCGGCGCCGCAACGCGCCACACTGTTGCACTTCCCAGCGGGGTCAGTGCCGGCAATCGTACACGGGCTCATCTCTAATCCCACTTTCCAGCGGGGTCAGTGCCGGCAATCGTACACGGCCTCATCTATAACCCGATGCTGGCAACCTGCTTCGGTTGAGTTCGTGTGCGATTGTCGGCACTGACCCCGGGGAATTGGGGCCCCGCGTTCGCGAGAACGTGGTGAATATTGGCGATAATTTTCCGTGTCCTCCGCCGGGGTCAGTGCCGACATTCGGTGGCTGTCAAGCTAGTTGTCGCGTAAACAGCCTTTAAGCCGCCTTT
>JAZKFW010000086.1:0-21059 GCA_040386255.1 Pseudomonadota bacterium | reverse complement strand
AATTGCGTCAACGCCTTAACTTAACGCCATTAGGGTCAGACCCAGGTTTTGGAACAGTTTTGACCGTTCTGATTTCAAAACCTGGGTCTGACCCCGGTTTTGAAATTCGAAACCCGACAGAGGGGCGAGACGGTTGGTCTGACTCCGTGCGACTATTGCAGGGTAGCATCGCTAGTGGTCAAGAAATGTTGCTTGGAAACCATAGTTGGTTTAGTATGGATTCATACTACTCAGGGTGAGCCTAATGCAAAAGCGTGATGCGCCGTCGAAAAAAGTCCAGTTCCTGGCGCTGGTCGTTATCGTTTTAATCAGCGCGACCATCATCGGGTGCCGCGGCGAAAAGCCGGCCGCGCCCGTGACGCCGGCCGCACAGGTCACCGCGCCCACCGCGCAGCCGCGCAGTAAGGAGCAGGCGATGGCGGCCCTGATGGCGTTGCCGGAACTGAAAGCTTGGTCCGCCCAGCTGGAAAAATCATCCGGCGGCAAGGTGCGCGGCGCGCTGATCGAATACGATCCGGCCCCGAAACTGATCGACGGCAAACGCTACTTCCAGCTGAGCTTCGTCGAGAACGGCCCCGACGCCGCCCACCGCTGGGAAAGCTTCCTGGTCGCCGACAGCGGCAACGACATCCTCGTCGAAGACGCCGCCACCGACAAGACCATGACGCTCGAACAATGGCGCAAGGACAAGCACCCGATGGCGCGCACCAGCGCTTTTTAGGTCAAGCTCGATTGAGCAGGCGCAAACGCCGCGGCGCGCCCCAGTTTATCGTTGCCTCTGCCGCCGGCCGATTACAACAACGCTGCCGTACGTAGCACGCGATGGCGATGACTCCTCCCTCGGTCGGCGGCGCCACCCTTTCCTAGCTGTCCAGGTGCGAAATCAGCAGGCGGCGCGGGTCGTCGCCGTCGCCTTCACGCTGCCCGGCCTGCCCATCGATCGAGATCCCGACCGACACGATGTCGATCAACAGCAACTGCAATATCCGCGAGATCATCGACAGGAAGGTCGTGCTGTCTTCGGCATGGTCGACCGCGAGGCACACCGTCGCCTTCTTAGCCAGCGGCGAACCGCTGCCGGTGATCGCAATCACGTCGGCGCCCGCCGCGCGCGCGGCATCCACCGCCGTCAGTAATTCCGGCAACCGCCCCGAGGTCGAAATCGCTATCACGACGTCGCCGGCATCGAGCAGCTCGGCGGCCAGCGTGAACAGGTGCGAGTCGCCATACGCCGACGTCGGAATCCGGAAGCGGAAGAACTTGTGCTGGCCATCGAGCGCCACCACCCGCGAATTACCCATCGCGTAAAACTCGACCCGCTTGGCGCGCCCGACCAGTTCGATCGCACGGTCCAGCGAGCGCACGTCGAGCTGGTCGCGAAATTTCAGGATCGCCGACACCGTGTTGTCGATCACCTTCGCCGACAGGTCATGCGTGCTGTCGCTGGTGCGCACCTGGCTGTGGCGCACCGGGATCGCGCCGGTCAGGCTGCTGGCAAACTTCAGCTTGAAGTCGGCCAGCCCGAGAAAGCCCAGCGAGCGGCAGAAGCGGATCACCGTCGGCTGGCTCACCTCGGCCAGCCGCGCGATGTCGGCGATCGGCTCGCCCAGCACGAGGCGCGGCTGCTCCAGCACCAGCTTGGCGACGCGCTGTTCGGCCGGCGTCAGCTCGTGCTGCAGGTGGCCGATGCGCTCCATCAGCGTGTTGGCGCCGCTGCGCCCGCGCAGGTGCTCGGACAGGATCGTCGCGACGCCGAAAAATGCCGGATTGTCGGCGCTGATGACGTAGGTCGGAATCTGCGCCAGGTAATCGCTGAAGCGACCCTTCGCTTCGAAGCGCGCGCGAAACGGCGAGCCGGCGAACCACTCGCCCATGCGCGGCACGATGCCGCCGCCGATGAACACGCCCCCGAAAGCGCCCAGCGTCACCGCCAGGTTGGCCGCCGCGCCGCCGAGCATGCCGCAAAAGCACTCGAGCACCTCCAGGCACAGCGCGTCGCCCTCCTCCAGCGCGCCGGTGATGATGGCGGGCGCGCCGCGGCTCTGGGCCTGCCTGCCATTGCGCTCGGCCAGCGCGCGGTAGATGATCTCCATCCCGGGTCCCGAGATCAGTCGCTCGTTCGACACGTGCGGCCACTCCTTCCACGCGTACTGCAAAATCGCGAATTCGCGTTCGTCGGCCGGCGCGAAGTTCACGTGCCCGCCTTCGCTGCCAAGCGTGACGAAGCCGTCGACGGTCGGGATCACACCGGACACGCCCAGGCCCGTGCCCGGCCCCAGCACGCCGACCACGGCGTTGGCCGCCGCCGCGCCGCCGCCGACCTGCATCAGGTCGGCGGATTTAAGACTCGGCAGCGCCATCGCCAGCGCGGTGAAGTCATTGACGATCAATAGCGTCTGCAGGCCAAGCTCGCGCCGTACCGCGTCGGTGGAGAACTGCCAGTCGCGGTTGGTCATGCGCACCTGATCGCCCGTGACCGGATTTGCCACCGCCAGCGCCGCATGATTGAGCGTGACGCCCGCATGGTCGGCCAGGTAGAACCGCAGCAGCGGCACGATGCCTTCGAAGTCGCCGCACTTGAGCACCCGCACCGAGCCAAATACGCCAGGCGCCGTCTGCAGCGCGAAGCGGGCATGGGTGGCGCCGATGTCCGCCAGCAGGCGCGGGCCGTCGGCGAATGCGGTGCGTCCGCTTTTGGAAACCTCGGCGCCAGTCGCCATCAGGCCGCGATGCCGAACCAGGCGCCGAACGGCGGCAGCGTCACCACGCCGCCGGCAGCGTCGCCCGGCAAGCCGTGGCCCGCCAGCGCCGTTGCGCCCTGCGCCTGCGGCCACGCGAAACTGACCGCATCCGGTCCAAGGTTGAACACCGCCAGCACGCCCGGATGGCCGGCCAGGTCGCGCCTGAGCGCCAGCACCGGTTCCGGCGCGTCGAAGAAGACGATGTCGCCGCGCGTGAGCTGCGGCTGGGTGCGGCGCCAGGCGATCAGCCGGCGCGCAGCGTTAAGCGTGGAATCCGGGTCGCTGTCCTGCACCGAAGCCGCGGCCGCGAGGTGCGCCGGATCGACCGGCAGCCACGGCGCGCCGGTGGTGAAGCCGGCGTTCGGCGCCTCGCCGGTCCACGGCATCGGCGTGCGGCAGCCGTCGCGGCCCTTGAACTCGGGCCAGAACGTGATGCCGTACGGGTCCTGCAGCAGTTCGTAGGGCACGTCCGCTTCGGTCAGCGCCAGCTCGTCGCCCTGGTACAGGCACGGCGTGCCTTTCAGCGACAGCTGCATCGCCAGCACCACCTTCGCCAGCGCCGGCGACGGCTCGGCGCCGCCCCAGCGCGTCATCACGCGGATGCTGTCGTGGTTACCGACCGACCACGACGCCCAGCCGCCCTTGACGCGCGCTTCGAACTGCTCGACCTGGGTGCGGATATGCTTCGCCGAGAACTCGGGCGTGAGCAGGTTGAAGCTGTACGCCATGTGCAGCTTGTCGCCGTCCGCGGTGTAGTCGGCCATCACCGCCAGCGCATCGTCGGCGCCCACTTCGCCGATCGCGATCGCGCCGAATTCGTCGAGCAGCGTGCGGATCTTCTTCAGGTAGTCGATGTTCTCGGGCCGCGTCTTGTCGTACACGTGCGCCTGCATCCCGTACGGATTGACGTCGGTGACGGTGGCCGTGTCGCGCGTCAGCGCCGGTGGATTGCTGCGCAGCTCGGGATCGTGGAAGTGGAAATTGCAGGCGTCCATGCGCACCCCGTCGACGCCGCGCGCGAGCCAGAAGCGCAGGTTGTCCAGGTGCGCCTGCTGCACTTCGGGATGGTGGAAGTTCATGTCCGGCTGGCTGGCCAGGAAGTTGTGCAGGAAGTACTGCTTGCGCCGGCTGTCCCACTGCCACGACGAGCCGCCGAACACCGACAGCCAGTTGTTGGGCGGGTTGCCGTCAGGGCGCGGATCGGACCACACGTACCAGTCGGCCTTCGGATTGTCGCGGCTCTTGCGGCTCTCGGCGAACCATGGATGCTCCTCCGCCGTGTGCGACAGCACCTGGTCGATCATGATCTTCAGTCCGAGGCTGTGCGCCTTCGCGATCAGCTGGTCGAAGTCGGCCAGGGTGCCGAACAGCGGATCGACGTCGCAGTAGTCCGACACGTCGTAGCCGAAGTCCTTCATCGGCGACTTGAAGAATGGCGAGATCCACACGATGTCGACGCCGAGCCCCGCGATGTAATCGAGTTTGGCCGTGATGCCGGGCAGGTCGCCGACGCCGTCGCCGGAAGTATCGAGGAAGCTGCGCGGATAAACCTGGTAGATGATGGCTTCGCGCCACCACGGCGAGTCGGGGATGTTCATGGGCGTCCAAAATGAAGGAGAAATTTGTAGATAATATACATCAGCTGCTGCGATTTTTCAATCCGCGGTCCAAGCTGCAAAATACCCTTTGTTCCTAATAAAATCAACGGGTTATAGAATCCATGCGTGGTTTACGTGGCGCCTCTCGGTAGTTTAACTACATCGATTTCGCTGTTTTTCTTTTAAGATTCATTTTCCAGTTGCCAGCATCGCGGCTTCAGCTTAGGATCGCGTCTAATTAAAAAATCGAGGGGGACATCAATGTCGCAGGAAGCCACGCTGGATCCGCAAGCTGCAACGAAGGAAGGAACCGGGAAAATGCCGCGGCAGATCCCGTACATCATCGCCAATGAAGGCTGCGAGCGCTTCAGCTTTTACGGCATGCGCAACATCCTCACGCCGTTCCTGATCAGCACCCTGCTGCTGTTCCTGCCGGAGGCCGACCGCGCCGGCGAAGCGAAGCACATCTTCCACACCTTCGTCATCGGCGTCTACTTCTTCCCGCTGCTGGGCGGCTGGATCGCCGACCGCTTCTTCGGCAAATACAATACCGTGTTCTGGATGAGCCTCATCTACTGCGCCGGCCACGCCTGCCTGGCCGCGTTCGATGACAACCTCAATGGCTTCTATTTCGGCCTGTTCCTGATCGCGCTCGGATCGGGCGGCATCAAGCCGCTGGTGGCTTCCTTCGTCGGCGACCAGTTCGACCAGACCAACAAGCACCGCGCCAAGCAGGTGTTCGACGCTTTCTACTGGATGATCAACTTCGGCTCGTTCTTCGCGTCGCTGCTGATGCCGTACTTCCTGAAGAGCTACGGGCCGTCGGTCGCCTTCGGCATTCCCGGCATCCTGATGTTCATCGCCACCTTAATCTTCTGGCTCGGCAAGCGCAAGTACGTTCACGTGCCGCCGGCGCCGGCCAATCCGCATTCGTTCATGCGCGTGTCGCGCACCGCCCTGCTGGCGCGCAAGCCTGGCAGCGGCCGTCCAGGCCTGATCATCGCCAGCATCGGCGCCGTCGGCGCAGTGCTCTCGCTGGCGATGGCGCCATCGTGGGGCTTCGTCATCAGCGCCTGTACCGCGCTGGTGCTGATCATCGCCTTCGGCGGCTGGGGCACCTCGATCCAGCTCGAACGCGCCCGCGGCGCTCATCCCGACGAAGCGGTCGACGGCGTGCGCGCGGTGCTGCGCATCCTGATCGTGTTCGCCCTGGTGACGCCTTTCTGGTCGCTGTTCGACCAGAAGGCCTCGACCTGGATCGTGCAGGCCAACTCCATGGTTCAGCCGACCTTCAACTTCTTCGGCAGCGATGTCAAGTTCCTGCCGGCGCAGATGCAGGCCTTGAACCCGCTGCTGGTGATGATCCTGATCCCGTTCAACAACCTGGTGCTGTTCCCGGCGATCGCCCGCATGGGCATTGAAGTGACCGCGCTGCGCCGCATGACCGCCGGCATCGTCTTCACCGCGCTGGCCTGGGTCGTCATCGGCATGATCCAGAGCCAGATGGACGGCGGCACGCCGACCTCGATGATGTGGCAGATCCTGCCGTACGCGATCCTGACGATGGGCGAAGTGCTGGTGTCGGCCACCGGCCTCGAATTCGCCTATAGCCAGGCGCCGCAATCGATGAAGGGCACCATCATGTCGCTGTGGTACCTGGCAGTCACCGTCGGCAGCCTGTGGGTCCTGATCGTCAACAAGAGCGTCAAGAACGACGCCGTGCTGGGGTATATCAAAGAGAGCGGGATCGGCGTGATCGCCTTCCAGATGTACTTCTTCGCCGCGTTCGCGCTGCTGGCAGCGATCATCTTCGGCTGGTACGCCACGCGCTACCGCATGACCAACAACTATCGCGCGTAACGGAGAGCTTTATGGGTAATCGCGCGCGCCGGGCCCGCGTCGTCATCGCCGGCTGCGGCGCGCTGCTGTGCGCCTTCGCCTCATCGGCCGCCGAGCTGGCGGCCTGCGACAGCCGCTCGCACCAGAGCATCCTGCACGCCTCCGCCGATCATGTCGAGTCACGCGCGGTGTGGCTCGACAGGCGCCTCGCCAGGTGGCCGGGCACGGACGCCGCCGGCATTTTCAAGCTCTACTTCTCCCCCACCGCATCGATCCGCGCTGCGACCGGCGCCGCCGTTTCCGGCGCCGCCGGCGCGCTGACGCTCGACGTCTCCACCGACGCTGCGCCCGCGCGCTTCAAGTACGTCGGCGCCGGCGTCGTCGTCGCGGTCAGGAACGCCGACCTGCGCCGCCTGCCCGCATTACATCGCCAGCAGATGGTTCTGGTGCGCGAAGGCGCCGACGGCAAGGTGCTGGAGGCCACCCGCATCCAGTCGGCCGGCGCGCTCGACGACCTCTTTGCCGCGGCCGGCAAAGCCGAACTCGGCGTCAGCGTCGGCAAGCGCCGCACCGCATTCAAGCTGTGGGCGCCAACGGCGCAGCAGGTGGCAGTGTGCACCTACGACAGCGGCAGTTCGCGCGCCGCCGCCATCGCGCCGATGAAGCAGGATCCGAAATCGGGCATATGGAGCGCCTCGTCCGCGGCCGACCTGTCGGGCAAGTACTACACTTACCTGGTCGACGTTGCGGTCGACGGCGCCGGCATCGTGCGCAACCTGGTGACCGATCCTTACTCCGTCAGCCTCACCACCGATTCGAAGCGCAGCTTCATCGCCAACCTCGATTCCCCGATGCTCAAGCCGCGCGGCTGGGACAGCACGACGGCGCCAGGAACCGTCCAGGCGCAGACCGACATGGTGGTCTACGAACTGCACGTGCGCGACTTCTCCATCAACGACCCGAGCGTCAGCGAGGCGCAGCGCGGCAAGTATGGCGCCTTCGGCGAACCCGGTTCCAACGGCATGAAGCACCTGGCGGCGCTCGCCCGTGCGGGCCTGACCGACATCCACCTGCTGCCGATATACGACATCGGCAGCGTGCCGGAAGCCGGCTGCCGCGCGCAGACCGTCGCCGGCAAGCCGGACGGCGAACAGCAGCAGGCGCTGGTGAAGCAGAACGCGGATTCCGACTGCTTCAACTGGGGCTACGATCCGTTCCACTACAGCGCGCCCGAAGGCAGCTACGCCAGCGATCCTTCCGACGGCGCCCGCCGCATCGTCGAAACGCGCGCAATGGTGATGAACCTGCACCGACTCGGCCTTCGCGTCGGCATGGACGTCGTCTACAACCATACCTTCCGCTCCGGCCAGGACGAGAAATCGGTGCTCGACCGGATCGTCCCCGGCTACTACCACCGGCTGAACGGCGCCGGCGTCGTCGAGCGTTCTACCTGCTGCGACAACACCGCCACCGAAAATCTAATGATGGGCAAGCTGATGATCGATTCGGCGGAGCTGTGGGCGAAGCACTACAGGATCGATTCGTTCCGCTTCGACCTGATGGGCCACCAGCCGCGCGCCGTGATGGAGCAGCTGCAGCGGCGCGTCAACCGCGCCGCCGGCCGCCACGTCCAGCTGATCGGCGAAGGCTGGAACTTCGGCGAAGTGGCCGATGGAGCGCGCTTCGTGCAGGCCTCGCAGCTGTCGCTGAACGGCAGCGGCATCGGCACCTTCAGCGACCGCGCACGCGACGCCGTGAGGGGCGGCGCCGCCGGCGACTCGGGCGACAAGCTGTTCAAGCAGCAGGGCTACATCAACGGCCTGGTGTTCGATCCCAACGCGTTCGCCGGCAAACGGCCGCTGTCGGACCTGCTGCAGGCTTCCGACATGGTCAAGGTCGGCCTGGCCGGCTCGGTGCGCAACTATCCCCTCGCTACGCACGACGGCGCGATCCGGCGGCTGAAGGATGTCGACTACAACGGCCAGCCGGCCGGCTATGCCAGCGAACCGGCGGAAACGGTGAACTATGTCGAGAACCACGACAACCAGACGCTGTACGACATCAACGCGTTCAAGCTGCCGCTGGCCACGTCAACCGCCGAGCGCGCGCGCGTGCAGATGCTGGGCGCCGCGATCAACGCCTTCAGCCAGGGGGTGGCCTACTTCCATGCCGGCATCGACACGCTGCGCTCGAAGTCGCTCGACCGCAACAGCTTCAATTCGGGGGACTGGTTCAACCGCATCGACTGGAGCTACCAGGACAACTACTTCGGCACCGGAGTCCCGCCGGCCGACGACAACGGCGCCGACTATGCGCTGATCAAGCCGCTACTGGCCAATCCCTCACTGAAGCCGGCGCCGGCCGACATCGCGTTTGCGCGCGACGTCTTCCGCGACCTGCTGGCGATTCGCGCCAGCTCGACGCTGTTCCGGTTGCGCACTGCCGCCGACATCGAACAGCGCCTGCGCTTCCACAACACCGGAGCTGGCCAGGTGCCGACGGTGATCGCCGCTCACCTCGACGGCAAGGGCTACCCGGGCGCCGCGTTCAGCGACATCTGCTACTTCATCAACGTCGACACGGTGCCGCGCACGATCACGATCGACGTCGAGACGGCGAAACGCTACCGCCTGCATCCGGCTCATCGAGCCGACGCGCGCGCCAGGTCGGCCGCCTACGACAGCGGCAGCGGTACTTTCAGCATCCCCGCGCGCACTGCCGTCGTCTTCGTCCAATAGCTACAGGTCGAGGTGCGAGATCATCAGGCGGCGCGCATCCGGTTCGCCCTCTTCCGGCGCCGCCAGCGAGATCCCGACCGACATGATGTCGATCAGCAGCAGCTGCAGGATGCGCGAGATCATCGACAGGAACGTGGTGCTGTCTTCGCTGTGGTCGACCGCCAGGCAGATGCTGGCCTTCTTCGCCAGCGCCGACTTGCTGCTGGTGATGGCGATGACGTCGGCGCCGGCCGCGCGCGCGGTGTCCACCGCCGCCAGCAGTTCCGGCAGTTCGCCCGAAGTCGAGATCGCGATGACGACGTCGCCCGGCTTGAGCAGTTCGGCGGCAAGCGTGAACAGGTGCGAGTCGCCGTACGCCGAGGTCGGAATGCGGAAGCGGAAAAACTTGTGCTGGCCGTCCAGCGCCACCACGCGCGAATTGCCCATCGCGTAAAACTCGACGCGGTTCGCCGCGCGCAGCAAGCCGATCGCGCGGTCGATCGAATTGACATCGAGCTGGTCGCGAAATTTCAGGATCGCCGACACGGTGTTGTCGATCACCTTGGCCGACAGGTCGTGCGTGCTGTCGGACACGCGCACCTGGCTGTGGCGCACCGGGATGGTGCCGGTCAGGCTGCTGGCGAACTTGAGCTTGAAGTCGGCCAGACCCAAAAAGCCGAGCGAGCGGCAGAAGCGGATCACCGTCGGCTGGCTCACTTCGGCCAGCCGCGCGATCTCCGCGATCGGCTCGCCGAGCACCTTGCGCGGATGCTCGAGCACCAGCGTGGCAACGCGCTGCTCGGCCGGCGACAGTTCGTGCTGCAGGTGCTGCACGCGCTCCATCAGCGTGTTGGCGCCGCTGCGCCCGCGCAGGTGTTCGGACAGGATCGTGGCGACGCCGTAGAACGCCGGGTTCGGTGTCATGATCACGTAGGTGGGGATCTGCGCCAGGTAGTCGGTGAAGCGGCCCTTCGCTTCGAAGCGCGCGCGAAACGGCGAGCTGGCGAACCATTCGGCCATGCGCGGCACGATGCCGCCGCCGATGAACACGCCGCCGAAGGCGCCCAGCGTCACCGCCAGGTTGGCGGCGGCGCCGCCGAGCATGCCGCTGAAGCACTCGAGCACTTCGAGGCACAGCGCGTCGCGCTGCTCCAGCGCGCCGGTGATGATGTCGGGCGAGCTGCGGCCAGCCGTCTTGACGCCGTTGCGCTCGGCCAGCGCGCGGTAGATGATCTCCATGCCGGGTCCGGAGATCAGGCGCTCGTTCGACACGTGCGGCCATTCCTTCCACGCGAACTGCAGGATGGCGAACTCGCGCTCGTCGGCCGGCGCAAAATTGACGTGGCCGCCTTCGCTCCCTAACGTGACGAATCCGTCGAGCGTCGGAATGACACCCGATACGCCAAGCCCGGTGCCCGGCCCCAGCACGCCGATCACCGCGTTCGCCGCCGGCGCGCCGGCGCCGACCTGCATCACGTCCTGGCCCGACAGGCCGGGCAGCGACATCGCCAGCGCCGTGAAGTCGTTGACGATCAACAGCGTGTTCAGGCCCAGTTCGCGGCGCACTTCGTCGGTCGAAAACTGCCAGTCGCGATTGGTCATGCGGATCATGTCGCCGCTGATCGGATTGGCCAGCGCAAAGGCCGCGTGGTTGATGCGCGTGCCGGCATGGTCGGCCAGGTAGGAGTGCAGCAGCGGCACGATGCCGGCGAAGTCGTCGCACTTGAGCACGCGCACCGCCCGCAGCACGCCTGGCGCCGTCTCGAGCGCGAAACGCGCATGCGTGGCGCCGATGTCGGCCAGCAGGCGCGGGCCGTCGGCGTAGGCGGTGCGGCTGTATTTCTGTTCAGTGTCGAGGTCTTTGGTCATCGCAGTCAGCGGGAGGGGGCCTGGCATGAGGCATTACGGTTGGCGCGTAGCATACCCCATTGAATGAAATACATCAAAACCCGCGCGTCTTGACGCCGTTTAGTCGAACTTTTAGGCCATCGCCGTGGTCTGACACATAGTGTCAGACTACTTCAAGCTTAGTGCGAGATCAGCACCACCGCATTCTGCGCCGGGAACTGCACCATGCCGCCGGCGACAACCGCGCTGGTTCCCGAGTAAGCGTCGCGCACGGTCTGGCCGTCGCCGAACACGCCCCGCACCGGGATGCTGGCCGGCTTGTCGATCGGCAGGCCGAGCGCCACCACCACCTTGTCGTTCACGCCGTTCTTTTCATAGGTGCGCTTGAAGACGTACGGCGAATGCTGGATCATCTGGTGCACGCCGGCGCCCACCGCCACGTGAGCGCGCCGGAACTGTCCCAGCTTGGCCCAGTGGTCGCGCACGTCGGCCACGCGGTAGCCGCCGCGCTGCGCATTCTTGGCCAGGTCGTCCCAGTTCATGAAGCTGCGCAGCTTGGCGTCGCCCTCGGCGCCGTCGAAGCGCAGCAGGCGCGCCGTTTCGTCGCCGTAGTAGATCTGCACCGCACCGGGGGTGAGCATCAGTTTGGTGGCAGTCTCGAACGGGCGCTCGCGCAGGGGGTCGAACGGCGTGCCGTCGTCGTGCGAGCTGACATAATTGAGCACCGAGTAGCCGGCCAGCGGCCCATTGAGCGCGGCGGAGTAGCTGCTGAACAGCGCTTCCGTGTTCTTTTGCGCGTCTGTCTTCATGTTGAAGTTGATCAGGCTGTCGAAGCCGTTCTCGAAGAAGTCGACCATCTGGCCGCCGCCCATGTCGAACTTGCGGCCATGCCCGATCGCGTAGTTGTAGACCTCCGCGGTCATGTAGAACTTGTCGTCGCCGAGGCGCTTGGCGGGATTGGCGCGCTTCCATTCTTCATAAGCGACGCTCGCAACCTGCTTCAACTCCTTCCAGATTCCCGCCTCGGTGTGCTTGGCGGTGTCGGCGCGAAAGCCGTCGAAGCCATATTTGCGCACCCAGTCCGCATGCCACTTCATCAGGTAGTATCGCGGCGCACGAGGATATCCGGTGCGCTTGAAGAAGTTGTCGAGCTCCTTCACTTCGCGCTCGTAGCGCCCCTCCGCTTTCCATTTGGCGGCCAGGGCCGGCGGCAGCTTGACGCTGGCGTTACTGCCGGTGCGGATATCGGGCAGGTTCGCCACCAGCGTGCAGTCGATGGTGGTCCTGGCGTCCTTGTAGGTACAGGCAGGACCGGTGCGCACCCAGGCGCTTGGCCACACCGGGTCCTCATTCGTGACCGGGCCGGTATGGTTCATCACCACGTCGAGCAGCACGCGGATGCCGTTGGCGTGCGCGGTGTCGACCAGTTCGCGCATGTCCGCTTCGGTGCCGAGAGCCGCGTCCATGCTGGTGAAGTCCTTGGCCCAGTAGCCGTGGAAGCCGTAGGACTTGCCTGTGCCCTCGTCGGTGCCGGCGTGAATCTGCTCGACCGGCGGCGTGATCCAGATCGCGTCCACGCCGAGCTCTTTGAAATATCCGTCCCTGATCTTGGCGGTGACGCCGGCCAGGTCGCCGCCCATGTAGCCGCGCAATGGCGCCGCATCGCTCTTGCGCCCGTATGCCTGATCGTTCGCCGGGTTGCCGTTGTTGAAGCGGTCCGTCATCAGGAAATAGATGGTGGCGTTATTCCACGAGAACGGCTGCTTCGCGACTTGCGCCGCGGCCGGATTGGCGGCGGCGCCAACGGCCAGGGCAATGGAAACGGCAAGGGCGGATAATTTCATACGATCCTGTTCAAGTAACGATGGTTGGGTGGTCGCGCCCGGTGCGCGATTCAAGTTGCGACAGATCGGCGGCGATGGCCGCAAGGCCGGCGAGCGCTTGCTGCGGGTCGATATCGTGGCGCGCCTGGTCGGCCTCGTATTTTTCCAGGTAGAGCCGGATGGTGGCGCCTTCGGTGCCTGTGCCCGACAGGCGGAACACGATGCGCGAGCCGTCGGTCATGACGATACGCACGCCCTGCTTGCTGGCGACCGAGTGATCGACCGGGTCGGTGTAGAGAAAGTCGTCCGCCAGCGCGACCGTGAAGCCATCGAACTGCTGGCCGGCCAGGCTCCCGAGCTGTCCGCGCAAGTGCTCCATCATGCCTTCGGCGGCGCCGGCGTGTACCGCCTCGTAGTCGTGGCGCGAATAGTAGTTGCGGCCGAAGCGTGCCCAGTGCTCGCGCACTATGCCGGCGGCCGGCTTGCCGCTGGCGGCCAGCAGGTTGAGCCAGAACAGCACTGCCCACAAGCCGTCCTTTTCGCGGATGTGGCTCGAGCCGGTGCCGTAGCTCTCTTCGCCGCACAGCGTGACCATGCCGGCGTCCATCAGGTTGCCGAAGTACTTCCAGCCGGTCGGCGTCTCGTAGCACGGTATGCCGAGCGCCTTGGCCACGCGGTCGGCCGCGGTGGACGTCGGCATCGAGCGCGCGATGCCGGCCAGACCGCCCCGGTAACCCGGCGCGACCTTGGCGTTGGCGGCGATGATGGCAAGGCTGTCGGAAGGCGTCACCGCCAGGCCGCGCGCGACGATCATGTTGCGGTCGGCGTCGCCGTCGGACGCGGCGCCGAAGTCGGGCGCGCCGGGCGCGAACATCTCGGCGATCAATTCAGCCGCGTTGACCGGGTTCGGATCGGGATGATGGCCGCCGAAGTCCTCCAGCGGCGTGCCGTTGATGACGGTGCCGGCAGGCGCTCCGAGCATGCCTTCAAGGATCGCATGCGCGTAGGGGCCGCCGACCGCATGCATGGCGTCGTAGCGCATCGTGAAGCCGCTGGCGAACAGCGACTTGATGGCGGCGAAATCGAACAGGCCGGCCATCAGCTCCGTATAGTCGGCGACCGGGTCGATGACCTCCACTTCCATCTCTTCGATGCGCGACACGCCGAGCTGGTCGAGGTCCGGCACGGCGGCGTCGCTGATGCGGTAGACCGCATTCGTCACCGTGTAAAGATAGATCGCTTCGGTGATTTTTTCAGGCGCCGGCCCGCCGTTGCCGACGTTGTACTTGATGCCGAAGTCGCCGTCAGGGCCGCCCGGATTATGGCTGGCCGAGAGCACAATGCCGCCGAACGCGGCGTGCTTGCGGATGACGCAGCTGACGGCCGGCGTCGACAGGATGCCGCCCTGGCCGACCAGTACCTTGCCGAAGCCGTGAGCGGCCGCCATCTGCAGGATCACCTGGACGGCGGTGCGGTTGAAATAGCGGCCGTCGCCGCCGACCACCAGGGTCTGGCCGCTGCAGTCGCCGATGGTGGCGAAGATCGCTTCGACGAAGTTTTCCAGGTAACCGGGCTGCAGGAATTCGGTGACCTTCTTGCGCAGGCCGGAAGTGCCGGGGCGTTGCCCGGCGTACGGCGTGCTTGCTACTGAGTGTATTGTCATGGGGAGCTCCTGTTCGCTCTCGATAGGATGAGATGTTATCAATCCTCTACCATACGACAGCCGGCAAAAGCGTGGCGCGGGATCACTTGGCAGGCACCGCCTCGTCGGTGACGAACAGCGTCAGCACGCCGGCCAGGATCATGCTGGCGCCGCCCAGCATGAGCGTCTGCACGGTGTGGCCGCCGAACACGTGGGTGGTCATCCAGCCGAGCAGCAGGCCGCTGACGATCTGCGGAATCACGACGAAGAAGTTAAACAGTCCCATGAAGTAACCCATGCGGTTGGCCGGCAGCGCGCCCGCCAGGATCGCATAAGGCATCGTCAGGATGCTGGCCCAGGCGATGCCGACGCCGATCATCGGGACGATCAGCATGTTCCTGTCGGTGATCATGAAGATGCTGGCGAGGCTGACGCCGCCGATGATCAGGCACGCCGTGTGCACCGCCTTGCGGCTGGTGGCGCGGGCGACGATCGGCAGCAGGAACGCGGCCAGCGCGGAGACGCCGTTGTAGACGCCGAACATGATGCCGACCCAGTTGCCGGCGCTCTGGTACGCGGCCGACTGCGCGTCGGTGGTGCCGTAGACGTTGTCGGCGACGGCGGTGCCGGTATAGATCCACATCGCGAACAGCGCGATCCAGGTGAAGAACTGCACGAACGCCAGCTGCACCATCGTCTTCGGCATGTGGCCGAAACCGCCGATGATCTCGCGCAGCGCGACGCCGAGGTGCCTGGACTGCTTGCGCTCGGCGTTAAATCTCTCCATGTCCGCAGGCGGCGACTCGGTCGACGTCAGCACCGTCCACATCACCGACAGGAAGAACACCAGGCCGCCGATGTAGAAGGAGTAGCGCACGGTGTCGGGCACCATGCCGCCGACCGGCACGTTGCTGACGCCGAAGACGTCCGAGAACATCGTCGGCAGCAGCGAGGCGATGACGGCGCCGCAGCCGATGAAGAAGGTCTGCATCGCGAAGCCGGCGGTCTGCTGGCCCGGATCGAGCTTGTCGCCGACGAAGGCGCGGAACGGCTCCATCGATACGTTGATCGCGGCGTCCATCATCCACAGGACGGCAACGGCCATCCACAGGGCCGAGGAATTGGGCATCAGGAACAGCGAGATCGACGCCAGGACGGCGCCGATGAAGAAGAACGGGCGACGGCGGCCCCACTTCGGATGCCAGGTGTTGTCGCTCAGGTAGCCGATGATGGGCTGCACCAGCAGGCCGGTGACAGGGGCGGCGAGCCAGAACAGCGGCAGGTCGTCCGGCTGCGCGCCGAGGGTCGAGAAGATGCGGCTGGTGTTGGCGTTTTGCAGCGCAAAGCCGAACTGAATGCCGAAGAAGCCGAAGCTCATGTTCCACAACTGCCAGAACGACAGGCGCGGCCGCAGCGAAGGTAGCTTCATTTCCATCATGTCTCCGAATTATTCTCTGATATTGTTGCGCGGACTGTGACTTGTGCGCGAGCCAGCGCGGTCGGTCCCAGCTCTGACCCCGCTGTATTTGTAGGAAAGTAACATGGCGATTTCTAGGTGTCAATCTAAACCAGTCCATAGTAGAATCAACGCAGCGACGGCCTGAAAATATCGATTTTTGTAGTCAAATAACAGCGGCCGGCTAACTAAAAAACAACGATGGGGACACCATGCTGGACATGCAAAAGCGCCTGAGCAACTCTTTTAACGCGATCATCAGCCTGCCGTCGACGGCGATGGGCTTCGCCCTGTGCATCCAGATTTCCGCGCTCAGCTGGCTGCTCAGCACAAAGTACAACCTCGACATCCACGAGATCGGCATCGTCTGGGCGGCCGGCCCGCTGGCCGGCATCATCGGCCAGGTGCTGGTCGGCTTCATCAGCGACGGCGCCTGGTTCTGGGGCGGCCGGCGCCGGCCGTTCATCCTGATCGGCGGCACGCTGGCGGCGCTGATGGTGTTCCTGCTGCCGCGCATCGATGTCGTCGCCGGCGTGCTCGGGATCGGCAACCTGCTGGTGGTGGCGGTGATCGTCGCGCTCACGCTCGACCTGTCGATCAACATCGGCTTCAACCCTACCCGCGCGCTGATCGCCGACGTCACGCCCGATGGCGAAGCGCGCACCCGCGGCTTCACCTGGATGCAGACCATCTCCGGCTTCTGGGGCGTGATGGCCTACCTGATCGGCGCCTTCATCGACAACTATGCGCTGATCTCGATCGGCGTCGTCATCGTGTTCGTGTTCTCGGTGGTGCCGATGTTTTTCGTCACCGAGCCGCGCGAGCTGAAGGTGCAGGGCGCCGCGGCCGCCACGCGTACCGAATGGGGCCAGCTGTGGCGCATCTACTTCGCGCACGGCTTTTCGTGGATCGGCGTGCAGTCGATGTTCGTCTACATTATCGCCTTCATCCAGCAGCACATCGTCGACGGCCAGGTGCCGCCCGAATCGTTTGCCACCCAGTCGGGCCGGGTCATTGCCATTTCGTTTGCGGTGATGAACGTAGTCGGCTTCGTGCTGCCGGCGCTGGTGCTGGCGCCGCTGGCCGCGCGCATCGGCCGCGTGAAGACGCAGGTCGGCTGCATCGCCATCATGGCGTGCGCTTATTTCGCGATCGCCTACGCCGGCTACTCGACGCACCGGCTGTACGCGCTGATGGCGGTGGTCGGCATCGGCTGGAGCGCGATCGTCAGCCTGCCGTTCGCGATCATGAGCGAGAAGGTCGACAAGAGTCGCATGGGCTTTTTCATGGGGATCTTCAACCTGTCGGTGGTGATTCCGCAGCTGCTGTCGACCGGCGTGGGCTACGTGCTCAAGTCGGCCGAGAACTCGAACATCCTGTTCATCATTTGCGGCAGCTGCCTGGCCGTGTCGGCGGTGCTATGGTGCCTGGTGAGCGAGACGAAGGCGGCGACCAGGCTGTCGCCGGCGGTCGCCGCGGCCCATTGATGCTCTATCGCCAATAGAAATGTGGCACACTGGCCTTCCCTCTTCCCGACAGGATGGCCAGTCATGAAACACCTTGGTTTGTTCGCGCTCGCATGTTCGTTTGCCGCCCCTGCCGCCCTGGCGCAAGCACCGGCGAAGGCGCTGCGGGCGATTTCAGGCGAGTCGTTCGTCGCCAACATCAAGACGCTCGCCTCCGACGAGTTCGAGGGCCGCGGACCCGGCACCGCCGGCGAAGCGAAGACCACCGCTTTTCTGCAGCGCGAATTCGCCAGACTGGGACTTAAGCCCGGCAATCCAAACGGCAGCTACTTTCAGGAGGTGCCGGTGGTGGCGATGAAGGCGGCGCCGCAACTGAGCTACCAGGTCGGCGCCAAGACGGTAAAGCTGAACTTCCCGGACGATTTCGTCGCGCATTCGTCGCGTCCGCAGGCCGATCTGAAACTCGACAAATCCGAACTGGTGTTCGTCGGCTACGGCATCGTCGCGCCGGAATACGGCTGGGACGACTACAAAGGCGTCGACGTGCGCGGCAAGACTATCGTCATGCTGATCAACGACCCGCCGATTCCCGACCCGCGCGATGCGGGCAAGCTCGATCAGGCCATGTTCAAGGGCAGCGCCATGACCTACTACGGACGCTGGACCTACAAGTACGAGATCGCCGCGAAGATGGGCGCCGCGGCCGCCATCATCGTCCACGAGACCAAGCCGGCCGCTTATCCTTACGAGGTGGTGCGCACCGGCGGCACCAAGGAGCAGTTCGCGATGATGCAGCAAGGCCCGGCGCCGTCGTTCCCGCCGGTGCCGGGCTGGATCCACCTCGACCGCGCGAAGGAGATGATGGCCGCCGGCGGCCACGATTTCGACAAGCTCAAACAGGCGGCGCTGTCGAAGGATTTCCGGCCGGTGAGCCTGGGCGGCAGCGCCAGCTTCGACATCACGAGCGACAACCGCGAGATCAAGACGAACAACGTGGTCGCGCTGATCGAAGGATCCGACCCCAGGCTGAAACACGAGTACGTGATCTACTCCGCGCACTGGGACCACTTCGGCATCGACCCCGCGCTGCCTGGGCCGAAGGCGAAGCAGGTGTACCACGGCGCGCTGGATAATGCGTCCGGCACCGCGGCCCTGATCGAACTGGCCAAGGCATTCAAGGCGGCGCCGCCCAGGCGTTCGGTCCTCATCATGGCAACCACGCTGGAGGAGTACGGCCTGCTGGGCGCGCGCTACTATGCGATGAACCCGCTGTACCCGCTCGAGCGCACGCTGTTAAACATCAATATCGACAACATGAACGCATGGGGGCGCACGGCGCAGATCGAAAACGTCACGTCGGGGCATTCGTCGGTCGACGAGATCCTGGCGCTGCATGCGAAGTCGCAGGGACGCGTTATGGAAGGCGATTCACGGCCGGAGCTGGGCAGCTTCTACCGCGCCGATCACGTGGAGTTCGCCAAGATGGGCGTGCCGGCGCTGTACACCAAGAGCCGCAGCAAATACATCGGCCGGCCGGACAGCTACGCGCGCGACAAGGTCGATGCCTACGTCGCCAACGATTATCACAAGGTCAGCGACGAATATCGCGCGGACCTGACGTTCGACGGCGCGCTGGAGGATATCGCGCTGCTGTACATGGTGGGCTACGATGTCGCGCAGGGCGCCGCCTGGCCGCAGTGGAATGCGGGGTCGGAGTTCAAGGCCGCGCGCGACGCGATGCTGAAAGCGCCGAAGCGCCAGCCCTAACGCTGCGCGCCTGCGCCCGTCATCCGCGCGAACTCGCCGCTGTCGATCAGGCGCCGCAACTCGTTGGCGCCGCCGATCAGCGTGCCTTTGACGAACACCATCGGCAAAGTCTGCCAGCCGGTCCACATCTTCAGCGCGCTGCGGCGGCGCCACTGGCTCCAGTAGCTGCCGTACTCCAGGTACTTGTACGGCGCGCCTATGCTATCGAGCGCTTTGCGGGCCTTTTTCGGGAACGGGTTTTGCGCCATGCCGACCACCACCACGTCGTTGCCGGCGATGGCGTCCTGCACTTCGCTCAGAATATCGGCGTGCTTGTCGGAGATGGCCTGGCGAATGGCAGGATGGATGCGCTCTTCGGCGAGAATCTGGCGGGTCATGCGGCGTCCACTGAAAGTTGAGATGGAAAAAAGGGCGCCACACAGGCGCCCTCCGTACAAGTTACTCCGCTTTCGGCGGACCCTTGCGATGCTCTTTCTTCGGGCCCTTGGCGTAGCCTGCCTTCTCGGCGAAGCGGCGATCGCCCGCCTTCTTCGGACCGGCGAACGCGCCGGCGGCCTTTTTCACGGCAGGCGGTTCGCCGTCGCGCGTGATGTTGAGCTGCTGGCCCGCCACCCATACCGTCTTCAGGTGGTCGATCAGGTCAGGCGGCATATCGGCCGGCAGATCGAGGGTGCTGTAGTCGTCGTAGATCTCGATGCGGCCGATGTACTTCGACTCGATGCCGGCCTCGTTGGCGATGGCGCCGACGATGTTGCCCGGCTTGACGCCGTGCGAGTGGCCCACTTCGATACGGAAGGTGCCCATGCCGTCTTCGGCGGGACGCATGGTGCGCTCGCGCTTGAAGGCGGGCGCATCGCCGCGATCCGACCGCATTGGCGGCGCGTCGGCGCGCGGCGCGCGGGCCGGGCGCTCTTCCCATACGGGCGCCGCCTTGGCGGCGCGATCCGGCTTTTCCAGCAGCAGCGGCACGTCGCCGCGCGCCAGCTTGGCCAGCGCCGCGGCGATTTCCACCGCCGGCACGTTGAGCTCGCGCTCGTACTCTTCGATCAGGGTGCGGAACACGTCGATGCCGCCGGCGGCGAGCGTCTCGGTGATCTGGTCCTTGAACTTGGCGATGCGGACGTCGTTGATGGTCTTCACCGTCGGCAGCGTCAGCGGCGACACTGGCTGGCGGGTGGCGCGCTCGATCGCCTTCAGCAGGCCCTGCTCGCGCGGGGTGATGAACAGGATCGCCTCGCCGCTGCGGCCGGCGCGGCCGGTGCGGCCGATACGGTGGGTGTAGCTTTCCGGGTCGGTCGGCACGTCGTAGTTGATCACGTGGCTGATGCGCTCGACGTCCAGGCCGCGCGCGGCGACGTCGGTGGCGACCAGGATGTCGATCTTGCCGTTCTTGAGCTGCTCGATGGTGCGCTCGCGCTGCGTCTGCTGCATGTCGCCGTTGATGGCGGTGGCGGCGAAGCCGCGTGCCTGCAGCTTGGTGGCCAGTTCTTCGGTACCGAGCTTGGTGCGGGCAAAGATGATCATGCCGTCGAACGGCTCGGCTTCGAGGATGCGGGTGAGCGCCTCGAGCTTCTGCATGCCGCTCACCATCCAGTAGCGCTGGCGGATGTTGTCGGCGGTGCCGGTCTTGGCGGCGACAGTCACTTCGGCCGGCTCGCGCAGGTAGGTCTTGGCGATGCGCTTGATCGCCGACGGCATGGTGGCCGAGAACAGCGCGGTCTGGCGCGTGGCCGGGGTCTTTTGCAGGATCTGTTCGACGTCGTCGATGAAGCCCATGCGCAGCATCTCGTCGGCTTCGTCGAGCACCAGCGTTTTCAGCTTCGACAGGTCGAGCGAACCCTTGTCGAGGTGGTCGATCACGCGGCCTGGCGTGCCGACGACGACGTGGACGCCGCGGCGCAGGGCCGACAGCTGCGGGCCGTAGCTTTGGCCGCCGTAGATCGGCAGCACGTGGAAATCCTTGATGTGCGCGGCGTAGGTCTGGAACGCTTCAGCGACCTGGATCGCCAGTTCACGCGTGGGCGCCAGCACCAGCGCCTGCGGCGAGTGCTGCTTGATATCGAGGTTCGACAGGATCGGCAGCGCGAAGGCGGCGGTCTTGCCGGTACCGGTCTGGGCCTGTCCGAGCACGTCGCGATTGGCCAGCAGCAGCGGGATGGTGG
>JAZKFW010000085.1:0-26704 GCA_040386255.1 Pseudomonadota bacterium | reverse complement strand
ACAAACCGGCCAAGATAGTTGTCGTCTACCGGCCAAGATAATTGTCGCTCACCACGGCGCCGCCGAAAGAGAAGGCGTGATAGACCCCGCATATTTTGCCCCATCCGGGGGCGGAGCCACTTAAGATAGGCTACGAAAAATTTGAAGAATTCGCTCTCCCAGCAGCTTCCATGCATTGCGTTTTTCTAGCGTGTAGTCGTGATCGGCATCGTCCAGAACTTGCTCGTTTCTTGCCGCTTGCAGAATGTCGATCCGTACGACTACTTGGTCGGTCTTGCAGCGCGTCGACCAGCATGCCGCATCGTTGGTGAACAACTCACCCGCGAGTTTGGACGACGCTGTTAGCCAAAAATCCTTTGCGCCCCGAGCGCTATCAACGCGAGGAACGCGAGTCAGGTAAATAACTTCGTCGGCTTACCGCTTACGTGGGCTGGGCCTTGGTAGGCGCTCGGGGGGGGCTAGGAGAGGGCGAAGATCAGCTCTCACCGGCTGGGTTTTGTGCTTTCTGGACCAGTTTATTTGCGCATAGTGGGCTGTGCTGAGGCCGTTGGACGAGGAGGCTGTGTAGGGACTTCGGCTGACCCTCGGTGGCACAGGGAGGGCAGACCCAGCGTTTATCGCTTTGTCATTTCTGACCGTGACGCAAACGTGACAGCCGTATCACGTTGTCTTGCTGCCTTGCCGGCGGGAAGAGCAATGCGATCGATGCTATCAGGCTGATCACCACGCCCCTAAGCGGCGTCTCCCTGATAGAACTTATTGGTCTTAGGGTTATAGGTTTTGAGTGAATCGTATTTCTTTATCCACGCTCTCGCCCAAACGTGTTCTTTAGTCAATGGCCCGTTCGAGGGGCAATGGCGCATTTGCTGATCAAGAATTTACTTTCACCAAACTTGCCAAGAACTGCGTGAAAGGGACGATATCACCTTCCGCACTGGCTTTCTCAAGAGCATCCATGTAGGCGTTCCGCTGTTCGACCGGCACGACGGTCCAAGGATAGCCGCCGGATGCCAGCATGACGTTCATCAAAAACCGGCCCATCCGCCCATTGCCGTCGAAATATGGATGGATGTAGACAAACATGAAGTGCCCTAAAACGACGCGGACCGCTGGTTCGGTCTCTTTTTCGAGCAGTTCGAAAAGTGCAGGCATGAGATCCCGGACGGCGTCCCGGTTAGGAGGAACATGGGTCGAGCGGCGAATGAAAACAGGACCACTCCGATAACCGGCAAGGTCCGTAGGGCGCAGGAGGCCGGCGACAATGCCGGGACCGAAGAGCTCCCGATACCAAGAGGCGTGGTCGGTGTCGGCGACAACACCCGCATTCTCACCCTTGAGCACACGAGCGACACTGATCTTGACCCGTTGAAAAGCCTGCCAGTAGCCGCGCGCAGCCAGGGCGTCGCGGTGGCTGCGGTCCGCGTCGCTGGAATCGGGATTCCAATCTCCAGAGCGGACACGTTCTATCAACGCGGCGCTCACACGATAGCCCTCGATCGAAAGAGAGTTATAGGCATCGGTCACGTACACATCATCAATGTGCTTGAGATAGGCCGTCATGTCCGGGGGCGTCCCATGCGGTGCCGGGAAATTCCTGAGAACATCCTCCCGCATTTTTTGCCATAGCATGGCTGTCCTGTTGACATAGGGCGATCGCTCGCGCGCGCTCAGCACGACATGGGGCTGGCCCTTGAATGGATCTGTTTCGGCGACGACATACCCTGCGGCTCGCATCGTCTCAATGATGTTGTCGGCAATTGTGGCGCGCCCGATATTGCGGAAGGCTCCCGCCAGTCTCCCCGCAACTCTGCTATGCCCGCCCTCAAGCAAAGGCCCGAGGATCTCGGATGAGTCTGTAATCGCCGCTAAGGCAGCACGCATCACAATCGGCTGAGCAGAGAAGTGGGTGGGGGAGGCCGCGATGAGACCTGCTGGAAGGGTGTAGACGCGTAATCCGTTATTCATTTCGACAGAGTCGGGAGTCGGCATTGTCAGCCTAACATCCATGAGGGATGTCCCATAGGGGAGGGACATGGGCTTGTTTCCGGCTCGTGGCGAACGTACGACGAGCTGTTTCGGAACCGTCCAATCCCCGGCGTAGAGTGTCATTGATTGTTCGGGGCTGAGACACCACTTATCGCCAAAGCGCTCATTGAGGTAGTCAGTACAGAAACCCCAGAAGGAGGAGTACCAAGCAGTGCTTTCTCCGGGCTGCTCGTCAGGGCGTGTCGGTACGTACCAGCCCTTCACAACCTCGCTGATGAAGCCATTCTTCAGCAGCCGCTCGCGGTTCGTACGGCTTAACTGGCTTGTACGAATGGCCACGGTCCCTTGTTCCTGAAGAACTTTAAGGGCTTCAAGAGAGACTGCCAGATTTTCTGAGGGTGTTGCCATTGCTGCTTTCGCGTCCTATTCTAGGTTCTCTTGTTATACGTTATTTAGGTTTTTGAGTCAATCAATCTATAGGTTATTGAGTCGATCAATAACTAGGGTTTCGGGTAATCAAAATTTAGGTTTTTAAGCGATTTGAAGCTGGAATGGCGGGATTTTTCATCAATCCCGGCCTCCTTATGTTGGACAAGTGGTGGTTAGACGGGTGAGCTTCGCAGCAAACTTACACGCAAGGTCTAACTGTCGCGTGCACTGCGCACGGGAAAGTTAGACTTTCGATGCTAAGTCGCCGTGGCAATCCTGGCGATTTCTGGCCGGTCTTGGCGGGTGAGAGCGGTCCCAAAACCAGTGAAAATGGGTTCAAAACTTGGCTGTTAATCCGCAGGTCCCTGGTTCGAGTCCAGGTCGGGGAGCCAGAATTTGCAGCTGCACGAAAATCAAAGCTTTATATGCTTCACGGCGTGTAGCTCTTTTTTCGTTTATGAGACGTATGCAGGGCACCCGAACAATGTAGTCCCGGTTCTCTCTGGGTGCCGCAGGGCGGGCCGGCCGCGGCTCCGCGCCCTTTCCAAGGCAGATGCTGCAGCAATGATGCTTAGCGGATTGCCGGCAACGCGCCGCCGTCAGCTGCCCTCATAACGGCCCGGCTTGTGCCAGGTGATCATCATCGCACTGAGTGCCACACCGCTCAGCGCCGACCAGCCCACCAGATTGGGCGATACCACCGTCAGCGACACGGCGAGGATGACACCGTCGATGGCCAGCTGCGAGCGGCCCGGGTTGATGCCGAATTTTTTGTGTAGCCACATCGTCACGATGCCGGTGCCGCCCAGGCCGGCGCCGTGGCGGGCAAACGCCAGCACGCCCATGCCGCAGAGGGTGCCGCCGATCAGCGCGGCGAACGCCGGGTGGACGTAGTTGAGGATAAAGGCGTGGGGAATCAGCTGCAGCAGGCCCATGATGAGCACGCTGCCAAGCACCGACTTGACGGCAAAACGCAGCCCCATCGACAGGTAGGCGAACAGGAAGAACGGCAGGTTGATCGCCATGAACAGCACGCCCACGGGCTGCGCCACCACGTAGGACAGCAGCAAGGCGATGCCGGCGACGCCTCCGGTGACCAGGCCGGCGGCCTTGAGCATGGCAATGCCGATGGCGGCAAACAGCACGCCGGCCACCAGGCCGTAGGCGTCTTCCAGCACGGTGTGCGGCCCGGCGGCGCTAACTGGCACGTGACCCGCGGGGTGAACGGCTGGCGCGGCAGGCATCAGGCGCCATCCGCGGGCCGCAGCGACATGCGGTCGAAATAATGGTCCACGAGCAGGTTTGATTGCATGATGGGTGTACGTGCAGGTTGATAGAGCGAGCGCAAAAGCGACGCAGCGGAGTTCATCGCAGAACGCTGGTGCGGGCTGACCGGTATTCGGGGCGCTGTCTCCGGCCCGCCCTTCGTGTCGAAGCGGGGGAGCGCTTGTTGCATGGCTGACGTTCGGCGTGGAACGGCATGTCCGTTGGCAAAGCGCCGGTTTGCACGGCGTGTTGCGGCGCTTATTGTAGCGCAATGGCCGCGAAAAGACTTGGGAAAGCGTGCTGCGCCAAGGTTGATGGGGCAACAAAATTCTGCCCCGTGCAGCGGCGCCACATTGGCATCGGTGCGCTTGCCGTGTATGCTGCGTCGACCATCCCGAACCGCCCACTCTTGCGAAAGATCCCCATGCAACGACTGCTTTCCTCATGCATCTTTGGCCTGGCGCTGCTGGCCATCAGTGGCTGCGAACGCGCCAAGGCGCCAGCGCCAGCGGCCGTTGCGCCGGCCAATGCCGTGGCATTTCAAAAAATCGACACCGCAGCCGGCACCGGCAAGCTAGCGGTCGCCGGGGCTACCGCGGTGGTCCATTACACCGGCTGGCTGTATGAGCCGGGCGCGCCAGCGCAGCACGGCGCCCAGTTCGACTCGTCAAGCGGGCGTTCGCCGTTCAGCTTCGCGCTGGGCGGCGGCCAGGTCATCCAGGGCTGGGACGACGGTGTGCAGGGCATGAAAGTGGGCGGCAAGCGCACCCTGATCATTCCTGCCAGCATGGGCTACGGCGACAGGGGCGCCGGCCCGATTCCGCCGAACGCTAACCTGATTTTTGAAGTGGAACTGCTCGACGTCCGTTAAGCCGATCGGGGAGCCAGAATGTGTACGACAATCAGAAGGCTACATGCTGCGGCACGTAGTCCTTTTTTTCCTTTCAAGCTCAGCGCATGCGTTAGACTCGATGAAATTGGCGAAGGGGTAAAGCAAATGAGGATGTTGAAAGTGCCGTACGCGGAAAAAGACGAGGCGAAAGCCCTGGGCGCGCGCTGGAACGCGGCGCGCAAGGCATGGTACGTGCCCGACGGTACAGAAGCGGCGCCGTTCGAACGGTGGCTGACGAAGGACGATGGCGCGCAGTCACCAGCTACCGGGGCAGGCAAGGGAAGCGCGGCGAAGGTCGATTCCTATGTGGGCAAGCCGACCGTGGGCGAGCACTACATGGAGTTGGAGCATGACTGCAATCCGTTCACGGAGTGCGGAGAGTGCCGGCCTGCGCTCGTCGCGTCTGGCTGGATGGCAGCGCATGACGCGGTGAAGCTGGTGGTCGCGGCCTTATAAGCGCGAAGCCAGAAAGCAAAAGGCCACATCGCACGATGTGGCCTTTTGCTTTTCAGACGAGAATGCTTATTCGCTCGTCGTCACCGGCTTGACCTTCGCCGCCGCTTCCTTCGCGCGCGAACGCGCGGTATCGACATCGTCGGCGGTCGCCAGCGCCACGCCCATGCGCCGGCGCGTGAAGGATTCCGGCTTGCCGAACAGGCGAATGTCGGTGCCCGGTACCCTGAGCGCTTCGGCCACGCCCTCGAACGCGATCCCTTTGGCGTCGTGCTGTCCGTAAATTACCGCGGAGGCGCCCGGCGAGCGCATCGCCACCGACACCGGCAGTCCCAGCACCGCCTTCGCGTGGATTTCGAACTCGCTCTGCACTTGCGTGGCCATCGTCACCATGCCGGTGTCGTGCGGCCGCGGGCTCACTTCCGAAAACCACACCATGTCGCCCTTGACGAACAGCTCGACGCCGAACACGCCCAGTCCGCCCAGGTTGCCGGTCACTTTCCCGGCGATGTCGCGCGCGCGCTGCAGCGCCACGCTATCCATCGGCTGCGGCTGCCACGATTCGACGTAGTCGCCGTGCACTTGCACATGGCCGATCGGCTCGCAGAATTGCGTCTCGACCTGGCCGTCGGCGCCGATTGAACGCACCGTCAGCAGGGTGATCTCGTAGTCGAAGTCGACGAATCCTTCGACGATGACGCGGCCGGCGTCGACCCTGCTGCCGGCAGCCGCGTATGCCCACGCCGCCGCCACTTCGCTCGGGCCGTCGACTTTCGATTGCCCCTTGCCGGACGACGACATCACCGGTTTGATCACGCAAGGAAAGCCGACATCGGCGCAGCCTTGTTCCAGTTCCGCCAGGCTGCTGGCGAAATGATAGGGCGACGTCGCCAGGCCCAGCTCTTCCGCGGCGAGGCGGCGGATGCCTTCGCGGTTCATCGTCAGCAGCGCCGCGCGCGCGGTCGGGATGCAGGTGATCTTGCCGGCCGCTTCCAGCTCGGCCAGCGTGCCGGTGGCGATGGCTTCGATCTCGGGCACCACCAGGTCCGGCTGCTCCTGCTCGATCAGGGCGGCGAGGGCGGCGCCGTCGGTCATGTCGATGACGTGCGCGCGATGCGCCACCTGGTGCCCTGGTGCGTTCGGATAACGGTCGACGGCGATGACTTCGACGCCGAGCCGCTGCAGCGAAATGATCACCTCCTTGCCCAGCTCGCCCGAACCGAGGAGCATGACTTTGGTGGCGGAAGGGGACAGCGGGGTACCGAGAGTGCGTGGGATAGTCATGGGCAGGAAATGTGGAATCGGCCGGCGCCGGAGTGGCCAGCAGCCTGTCGACTATAGCAAAGCTGCCGCCGCTTTGCAGGCGGCCGCGTTAAGTCTTATATACTCCGTTGATGCGCATACAGCTTTTCTCCGATCTTCACCTGGAACGATATCCGGACTTCCAACCCCATTTCGCCGCCGACGCCGACGTCATCGTCCTCGCCGGCGACATCGGTTCCTACCAGTCCGGTTCGCGCCTTCAATCGGACGAATTCGGCCTCGCGCGCTTTTCGCCCTTGCGTTCCGGCGCCGGCGGCGCCAAAGTCCTGTACGTGCCCGGCAATCACGAATTCGATGCGCTCGACTTCGACGATACCTATGTCCGACTGCGCGACGCTTGCGAGCGCCTCGGCATCACCTGGCTGGACCGCGAAGTGGTGACGCTCGGCGCCGTCCGCTTCATCGGCACCACGCTGTGGACCGACTTCGAGGCGCTGGTCGACCGCGACAGCAGCGTCACCAAGCAGATGCAATCGCTGACCAAGGCCTACCGCGCCGCGAACTACTACCTGAGCAAGAACACGACCTTGAAGGGCGGCGAGCAAGTGCTGGCCGAGGGCATCCGCGCGATGGCGCTCGATTGCCAGGCGTGGCTGCGCGACGCGCTGTCGGTGCCGTTCGACGGCGCCACCATCGCCGTGACGCACTTCGCTCCCAGCCTGCTCAGCGCCGATCCGCGCTACGGCCTCACTGCCGGCACCGCGGGATTTTGCAACGCACTCGACGACCTGCTTCCCTTTGCCGATGTGTGGATGCACGGACACCTGCACTGCATGAACGATTACCTCGTCGAAGGCAATCATGACGGCGAACCCTGGGCCTGCCGCGTCGTGGCCAATCCTCTCGGCTATCTGAGCAAGGGCGAGCAGGCTGCATTCCGCCCGCATCTGCTGATCGACGTTCCGTCGTAAATCGTTCGGCCCAAGCAGTCATCCTGTCGCGCCACTTTCCAATGGGAGTCTCTTGAAGACATCACTGATATTCATTCTGATCGCGAGCCTGGCCGGAAATTTCTACCAGTTTCAAAAAGCGCGCGAGAGCCAGGCAAGGGACGTCTTGCATGTCGCTGCCGCCGATGAGGCGGTCGTCATGCGCACCAGTGGCGGCCTGCTGGAGGTCAGCACCATCAAAGTGTCGGAGCAATTCGACGCGGCCAGGATGCATTCGTTTTTAGGCGCCAATCTCGGCAAGACCGCGACGCAAATCCGCGTTCCCGTGGTCTACCGATACCACATCGAATTAGCGCCCGAATGGAAAATCCAGCTGCGCGACAAGGCCTTCATTGTGATCGCACCTGCGGTTAAACCTTCTTTACCGGTGGCGATCCAGACCGAAGGAATTGAAAAGCATTCCTCTGGCGTCTGGTCGGCCTTGACCGGCAATGCGTTGCTCAATACCCTCGAGCGTTCGATTTCGCCCACCCTTGCGGCCCGGGCAGGTTCTGCAATGTACGTCGGGCTTCAGCGGGACGCGTCGCGCAAGACCGTTCGCGAGTTCGTGGCCAAGTGGCTCATCACGCAAGAGCGGTGGAAGTCCGCCTCCGCCTATCCGATCCAGGTCTACTTTTCGGATGAACCGATCGAAGTGCTTGGCGCTTCCGCGGCGCGTATCGTCTCCTCCAGGTAGCCAGCTTCATGCCCGGACGGCGCCGTCATAGGGCAGCATCAGCGGATCGCGCAGCTTGATAATCTGTCGCACGCCGTCGCCGTCGACCACCTCCACGCTGACCAGCCTGACGGCGTCGTGATCGATGTAGATCTCGCTCGGCTTCTGGATCAGGTGATCGAGGCCTTCCATCAGCACTTCGACGACGTCGCTCCTGGGGTCGTACACCAGGCCCAGCAAGGGCAGCCATTCGGCTTCGATCTGGACGCCGATGTCGAGTGACGCGATCTCCACCTCCGCTTCCTTGCCGTCGAGCACTTTCGAGACCTTGTCGAAGTAGGGATGCCAGGTTGATTTCTCGAGTCTTGTGAGGGCCATCATGTCTCCCATCGCGCTGTTTATGGATCGGGGCAACTATTCGATTAGACCGCGGCGGCGCCCTGGAATTCCACGGCGGGGTAGACTTGCAGGTATGTCCATACCCAGGAAGTGCACCATGATCAAGGCGATTCTCACCGGCCACAGCAAGGGGCTTGGCGCCGCCATCGCGGCAGACCTGCTAACGCGCGGCATCGCCGTGCTCGGCCTGGCGCGCGGCGCGGCGACGCATCTGGCCGCGCGCTTCCCCGCCTTGTTGCGGCAAACCGAACTCGACCTCGCCGACAGCGACGCGCTGCGCGCCTGGCTGGCCGGCGGCGACCTCGCCGCCTGGCAGGCCGGCTGCGACACGGTCCTGCTGATTAACAACGCCGGCACCGTGCAGCCGGTCGGGCCGCTGGCGCTGCAGGACGCCGGCGCCGTCGGCCGCGCCATCGCCCTCAATGTCGCCGCGCCGATGATGCTCGCCAGCGCCGTTGCCGCGGCCTGCGCGCCGCCGGCCGCGTGCCGCATCCTGCACGTCTCGAGCGGCGCCGGCCGCGGCGCCTATCCGGGCTGGAGCGTGTACTGCGCCACCAAGGCCGCGCTCGACCAGCACGCGCGCGCCGTCGCGCTCGACCAGAACCGCAACCTGCGCATCTGCAGCCTGGCGCCGGGCGTCATCGACACCGGCATGCAGGCCGAAATCCGCGCCACGTCGCTCGAGCGGTTCCCGCTGCGCCAGCGCTTCGAGCAGCTCAAGCGCGACGGCGAACTGGCCGACCCGGCCGGCTGCGCGCGCGCGCTGGTCGACTACCTGCTTGCCGACCGCTTCGGCGCGGTCCCGGTGGACGACTTGCGCAACGCCGCCGGCTAGCGGGGCGGCGCGCAACGAATCGGCGCGCCGGGCGCGCCCGATTGACTCAGCACAAACGAGGCCGTGGCTGCTCGCTTAGCGTTGGTATGTGCGCTCATCCGCGCCTCCGACCGTTGCGAGCCCGACCATGAACAGCCAGACCGATCCCTACCGCATGCGCCTGCCGCGGCGCCGCGCCATCAGCAGGCACATCGCCGCGCCGCCGCCGGCCGTGCCGGACGAGGACGCCGCCGAACTGGCGTCCTGGCTCGATCTGCTGCGCAACAACCTGCGGCTGATCGGCGCCATCGCGCTGGCATTCACGCTCGCCGCTGCCGCCTACGCGCTGCTGGCGCGGCCGGTGTACGAGGCGAGCATGCTGATCCACGTCGAGGAAGCGGCGCCGGCGGCGGCGAAGAACGCGCTGACCGAAGCGGCCGCCATGTTCGAGACCAAGAAGGCCGCCACCGCCGAGATGGAACTGCTGCGCTCGCGCACGGTCGTCGGCCCCGCCGTCGAGCGGCTCAAGCTGTATATCGACGCCCGGCCCGATTACTTTCCGCTCATCGGCCGCCTGGTCGCCGACCGGCGCCCCGGGCAGCTGTCGGCGCCCGGCCTGTTCGGCATCGGCGGCATGGTGTGGGGCGCCGAACAGATCGACGTGCCGTGGTTCAACGTGCCGCCGGCCATGTACAAGCGCCAGTTCGTCGTCACCAGCCTTGGCGACGAACGGTTCAGCCTGTACGACGCCGTCAGCAATATCGTCGTCTACGGCAAGATCGGCACCGCGCTGCGCGCCATGGCGCCGGCCGGGCCGGTCGAACTGCAGGTGGCGCGGCTCGAAGGCCGGCCCGGCGCGCGCTTCCTGCTGACGCGGCAATCGGCGATGTCGAGCATCCGCAAGCTGCAGCGCGACCTTGCCATCGGCGAGCAGGGCAAGCAGTCCGGCGTCATAGTCGCCCGCCTCGAGGGCAGCAGCCCCGATCTGGTCAACGCGGTGCTGCTGGAAATCGGCCGCCAGTACATGCGCCAGAACGTCGCCCGCAAGAGCGAGGAGGCGGACCAGTCGCTCGCCTTCCTCGACCAGCAACTGCCCAAGCTGAAGGCGCGGGTCGAACTGGCCGAAGGAGCGTACAACGCCTTCCGCAAGGCCAACGGCAGCGTCGATTTCGCCGAGGAAGCCCGGCTCAGCCTGCAACAGGCGGCCGCCGCCAAGACCCGGCGCGCCGAGCTGGTGCAGAAAAGGACCGAACTGCTGACGCGCTTCACGGCGCGCCATCCGGTGGCGGCGGCGGTCAGCGGCCAGCTCGGCCAGGTCGACCGCGAGATCGCCGACATCGCCCGCCACATCAAGACGCTGCCGCTGCTCGAACAGGATGCCGTGCGCCTGAGCCGCGAGGTCAAGGTCAATACCGACCTCTACACGGCGCTGGCGAACACCGCGCAGCAGCTGCGCATCGTTTCGGTTGGCAAGGCCAGCAATGTGCGCATGGTCGACGCGCCGATGGTGGTCGACGAGCCGGTGCGCCCGCAGCGCGTGCTGATCCTGTGCACCGGCCTGGCCGGCGGCCTGCTGTTCGGCGTCGTCGCCGCCTTCCTGCGCCGCCGCCTGACCGGCGGCGTCGAGGACCCGGTCCGCATCGAGCAGTTGCTCGGCTCGCGCGTGGTGTTCGCCAGCATTCCCCACAGCGGCGCGCAGGCGCGCCTGAACAAGCGCTTCGACAACGGCCGCCAGCCCCTGCTGGCGCTGGACTTTCCCACCGACGGCGCCATCGAGGCGCTGCGCAGCTTCCGCGCTTCGCTGCAGTTTTCGATGCCGCAATTCGACAGCAACGTCATCATGTTCGCCGGCCCCACCTCGAGCCTGGGCAAGTCGTTCGTGTCGGCCAACTTCGCCGCGGTGATGGCGGCCGGCGGCAAGCGCGTGCTGCTGATCGACGCCGACGTGCGCAACGGCCGCCTGCACCAGTACTTCGGCTCGACGCGCGAACGCGGCCTGTGCGAGGCGGTGAGCGGCGCCATGCCGCTCAGCCACGCGATCCGTCACGATGTGCTGGCCAACCTCGACTTCATCCCCACCGGCTCCCTGCCCGCCGGCCGGCCCGACATCTTCATGCATGCCGATGTCGGCGTGCTGCTGGCCTCGGTCAGCAGCCATTACGACCTGGTGCTGGTCGATTCGCCGCCGATCCTGGCGCTGGCCGATGCGCTGGTGTTGGGCAGCCATGCCGGCGCGGTCTTCCTGGTGGTGCGCGCCGGCGTGTCGACCGAGCGCGAGATCACCGAATCGATCAAGCGCCTGAACCAGTCCGGCGTGGCGCCGTTCGGCATCGTCTTCAACGATGTCCAGCCACGCCTGTCGGGCTACGGCTACAAGTACGGCTACGGCGCGCTCGACCGGCTCGAGTACAGCGGCTGATCGGCCCGGCAGGGTGGCTCACGGCAGCTCGCGCCGCACGGCCTGCGCGCTCCTGAGCGCGCGCAGGCGCCGGCCGCCGGCAATCAGCAGGTCGGCCAGGCGCGCCACCACCCAGCCGTCGTGGCGCGACGCCTGCAGCAGCCAGCGCCGCACATGGAAGGCGCCGCCGCCGAGCAGCGCGGCGAGCGCGGCGCCGGCGTTGCGCAGCATGTGCGCGCGCGAGCGGAACAGCGTCAGCCGCACCAGCCGGCGTTCGCGCCCGCCGAGCTGGCGCTTGTAGTCGCGCTGGCCCCAGCCGAAGTGGAAGTAGCGGCTGTTGCCGGTGGCGATGCTTGCGCGGATGGTCAGGTAGGCGCAGACGAAGCCGAGCCGCAGGCCGGCGTGGGCCGGGTCGTGCGCCAGGATGCGCGCGGTGAAGTTGCTGCCGAGCCGGTAGGTGATGGCGCCGGCGCACACCGCGCCCTTGCTCGACGCGATCGACACGAAGCCGCACAAGCCCACGTAGGCGATGATGCGCTCTTCCTCGGCGGCGTCGATCCACGCCGCCTCGCCGCGGGCGGCCATGTTCAGGCGGTGCAGCCGGATGATGGTGCGCACCTGGCGCACCGGCACCTGCTGCTTTTCGTACACGGCAAAGGCGAAGCCGGGCAGTTCGCGGCGGATGCGGCTGAGGCGGTGGTTCAGGCTGCGGCGCGTGCCGGCGGCGAGGCTGGCGTCGTAGGCGTCGGCGCTCTCCGGCAGTTCCAGCACCGTGTCCTGCCCGCATGCGGCGCACTGGAACGGATAGGCGTAGCGCCGCGCGCCCGCCTCGACGAAATGAAACGCCACCAGCGACAGGCCGTCGTGATTGCGGAACAGATAATTGGCGAAGCGGTTGACGACTTCCTCACTTACCTTCATGCCTTCGTTGAGCACCACCGCGCGGCCGCCCTCGCAGCGGTACAGGAACACCGCCTGCGCCGCGCCGGCGTGGTGCGCCACGTAGGCGCGCACCCCGTCCCAGCTGCCGTGCAGCTTGAAGCAGGGCAGGCACGACAGGCGGGTACCGTACAGGCGCTCGAGTTCGGCCTCGAGGAAGGCGGGCGGCTCGCCGGCGCAGCAGTACGTTGCCTCAACCCAGTTCGTCATGATCGCCCGTCCCGAATGTGTGAACAGTTCATTCTATGCAGCGCCGCCGCGCGCGGCGCTGTGCGTCCGCAAAGCCGGCGGGATGTTCAAGATTCGCCGCGCGCCGGCGGCGCCTTCCGGCCATGCGCCAGCGGCCGTAAATAGAGCGGCATTTTCTTCAGTACGTACGGCAGCACGCGGCCCAGCTCGCGCGCCGTCAGGATCGCGCGCCCGGCCTTGCGCCACGCGGCCCACGACGCCACCGCCAGCAACAGTGTCGGTGCCGCCGCCAGCGCCCACGGCGTCGGCTCGCCGCTCGCGGCCCACGCCAGAACGCCGGCGCCGAGCGCAACGGCCGCCGACGCCAGCAGCAGGCTGACCGGCGGCACGCACAGGTCGGCCGCCAGCGCCAGCAGAACCAGGTCGCGCCGCACCAGGGCGCGCGCCAGCAGGCGCGGTGCATACTGCACCGTCAGCGCCAGCCGCTCCCGGTCGCGCCGGGCCCGCTGAAGCTGGGCGCCGTCGTCGGGCAGGATGCTCCACACGACGGCGTCGCCGCAATAGAGGGGCGCCGTTCCGGCCAGCGCGAAGTCGAGTCCCAGCTTCAGGTTCAGCGCGCAATCGGGATGCGCCAGCGGCCAGCTACTTGCCAGCGGCCACGGCAGCGCCACGCCGCTGCCGGCCAGCGTGCAGCCCATGCCGAGCCGGCGCCAGCCGTCAGGGCGCAGGCAATGTTCAAGAACCCCTGCCCACTGCGCGATCCTGTCGGTGACGGTGGCGCCGTCGCGCGGGCGCGCCAGGCGGGCCGCCTGCACCGGGCGCCGCGTCGCCGCGCAGGTGTTGGCCAGCCAGTCGAGCGCGTCCGCTTCGAGCAGGCAGCCGGCATCGACCGCCACCACCACCTGCGGCGGTGCCTGCGCCAGGTGGTGCACGCCGAATGCCAGCGCGTGTCCTTTGCCGTGCCGGCGCTCGTCGCTGCGCACCAGCACCTCGGCGCCCGCCAGGCAGGCCGCCAGCGCGGTGTCGTCGCTGCAGTTGTCGGCCACCACCAGCAGGCGGTCGCCGCCATGCAGCTGCGCGCGCACCGATGCCAGCGTGGCGCCGATGCGCGCCGCCTCGTTGTGGGCCGGCACCAGCACCGCCACCGCCGGCCGCGCGCACGCCGGCAGCCGGTGGCGCGGACGCGTGCGCGGCGCCGCCATCAGCTGCAGCGCCAGCGCTCCCGCCGCCAGCGTCAGCGCCAGCAGCAGCAGCACGAACACGGCTTGCAGCGCCATCAGCAGCGATGCCATCATGGTTCCTCCGGCTGGATGCGCCGCGATCTTTCATTCATCATATGGTCCGCAGCGCGCATGCGATTGCGGCGGCTCTAGCGCGACGATGGCACCAACGCGCGGCGCGGCGGTCGGGGTAGTGCCGTTCTGCAACAGGGGCGCGATCGGCAATTGCGGTTCATGCGACAATTATCGTATGAGCCAAACCCCCGACTTCGAAGCGCTGTTTCGCGTCTCGCCCTACCCCTATCTCCTGATGGACCGGGAGTTGAATATCATCGGCGCCAACCAGGCCTACCTCACTTCCACCGGGCGCACCGAGGCCGACCTGGTCGGCCGTTATGTGTTCGAGGCGTTCCCCGAAAACCCGGACGATCCGGGGTCCACCAACCTGGCCGAAGTGCGCGCCTCGCTGCTGCGCGCCATCGCTACCGGCGAACCGGACACCACCGCCTTCCTGCGCTATTCGGTGCCGCGCCAGACCGAATCGGGCACCGTGTTCGACGAGCGCTTCTGGAGCACCGTCCATACGCCGGTGCGCGGCGCCGACGGCGAAGTCGCCTTCGTGGCGCAGAATGCGATCGACGTCTCCGACCTGTACAGCTTCGACCGCGCCTCGCAGACGCCCACGCTTGGCCTGCTGCCGCGTTCGGGCGCCTCGCGCGCCGACGACTTCAACCGCGCCCAGATGCATGAGGCGATGACGCGCATCCTCTCCGACGAACGCAGCCACTTGCGCAACCTGTTCAACCAGGCGCCCGGCTTCATCGCCGTGCTGACGGGCGAAAACAACGTGTTCGAAATCGTCAACGAAGCCTACTACCAGCTGGTCGGGCATCGCGACATCATCGGTAAGCCAATGATCGAAGCGCTGCCGGAATTGCGCGGCCAGGGTTTCGAAGAGATCCTGGCCGAAGTGCGCCGCAGCGGCAAGCCGTTCGTCGGCCGCGACCTCAAGGCGCAGCTGCAGCCGGTGGCCGGCGGGCCGGTGCTCGAGTCGTACGTCGATGTGCTGTACCAGCCGATGTTCGGCAAGGACGGCGTCGCCACCGGCATCTTCGTCCAGGGCCACGATGTCAGCGACGGCCACGCCGCCCACCTGGCCGAGCGCGAGAGCGCCGAGCGCCTCGCCGAAGGCATGGTGGCGGCGCGCATGGTGGTGTGGGACATCGACATCGCCACCCGCACGATCGCTTTCTCCGACAACGCCGACCTGGTGCTCGGCGCCGCCGACGGCCCGCTCGACGTCGTCACCGCGGCAATGCCGCCGGCCGACGCCGCGCGCCTGGCCGCGGCGCGCGACCGCGCGATCGCCGAACGTTCCTCCTACGAGGTCATCGTCCACTACGTGCGGCCCGACGACGGCCGCGCCATCTGGATCGACGTGCGCGGCAAGGTGCGCTGCGACGACGCCGGCCGGCCGCTCACGGTACGCGGCGTCACGCTCGACGTCACCGAACGGATCCGCGCCGAAGAAGACCTGCGCGACGCCCACCGCCGCAAGGACGAATTCCTGGCGATGCTCGCGCACGAACTGCGCAACCCGCTGGCGCCGATCAGTTCGGCCGCGCAGCTGCTGACGCACTTGAATCCCGACGACGCGCGCCTGACCCGCGCCACCGACATCATCAACCGCCAGGTGCAGCACATCACCGGCCTGGTCGACGACCTGATCGACGTTTCGCGCGTCACCCGCGGCCTGATTTCCACCGACCAGCAGCCGTACGACATCGCCCGCATCGTCGACCAGGCGCTCGAGCAGGTGCGCCCGGCCCTCGAGGCGCGCGCGCACCGGCTGGCGGTGACGCTGCCGGCGCCGGCCGCCTTCATCCTCGGCGACGAGAAGCGCCTGGTACAGGCGCTCGGCAATCTGCTGTCGAACGCCGCCAAGTACACGCCGAACGGCGGCAACATCGCGCTCGACGTCGGCGTCGACGGCACGCAGGTGCGGCTGAGCGTCAGCGACGACGGCATCGGCATCGGCGCCGCGCTGCTGCCGCGCGTGTTCGACCTGTTCACCCAGGGCGAGCGCAGCGCCGACCGCGCCCAGGGCGGGCTCGGGGTAGGGCTGGCGGTGGTCAAGAGCCTGGTCGAACTGCACGGCGGCACGGTCGACGCGGCCAGCGCCGGCGCCGGGCTGGGCAGCACGTTTACCATTTCGCTGCCGCTGCTGCACCGCGGCGAGGCTGCGGCGGCGGGCACGCCAGGCGCCGTCGAGCCCGCGCCTGCAGCGGCCGGCCTGCGCCTGCTGGTGGTGGACGACAATCCGGACGCCGCGATGATGCTGTCGATGCTGCTCGAAGCCTCCGGCTACGACGTCAGCGCCGAGAACAGCTCGCACGCCGGCCTCGCCCGCGCGCTGGCCGAGCGCCCGGACGTCTGCCTGCTCGACATCGGCCTGCCCGACATGGACGGCTACGAGCTGGCCCGCCGCATGCGCGGCGCCACCGGGCTGGCGCAGACGATGCTCATCGCGATAACCGGTTACGGCCAGCAGGACGACAAGCAGAAGGCGTATGCCGCCGGCTTCGACCATCACCTGGTCAAGCCGGTCAACACCGCCGAGCTGACGGCCTTGCTGCACGAGCGCGCCCTGCGCCTCGGCTAAGCTGACCAACAAAAAGCTGGTGTCAGGTCTGACATTCGGACATTTCGGTTCGAAATGTCCGAATGTCAGACCTGACACCAGCTTTTGCTTTAAGCGAACAATGGGGCGCTCGGGCGCTCGCCGATCTGCTGGCGCCACATCGCGTAGTACAGTCCTTTTTGCTCCACCAGTACTTCATGCCGGCCGCTTTCGACGATGCGGCCTTTCTCGAGCACGAAGATGGTGTCGGCATGCATTACCGTCGACAGCCGGTGCGCGATCAGGATCGTGATCCGCTGGCCATGCGCCGACAGCGTGCGCACCGTGTTGGTGATCTGTTCCTCGGTCAGCGAATCGAGCGCGGAGGTCGCTTCGTCGAAAATGAGCAAGGGCGGCTGGCGTATCAGCGCGCGCGCAATCGACAGCCGCTGCCGCTCGCCGCCCGACAGCTTCATGCCCATCTCGCCGATCAGCGTGTCGAGCCCGTCTTCCGACCTGGCCAGCAGGTAGGCGCAGGACGCCTGCTCCATGGCGGCGATGATCTCGGCATCGGTGGCGTCCGGCTTGGCAAAGCGGATGTTTTCGCGCAGCGTGCCGGCAAACAGATGCGTCTCCTGCGTCACCAGGCCGATCTGGCGGCGCGCCAGGTTGAAGCGCAGCTCGCGCGTCGAGATGTCGTTGTACAGCACCTCGCCGGCGGCCGGCGAGTACAGGCCCACCAGCAGCTTCACCAACGTCGACTTGCCCGAACCGGACGGCCCGACGAAGGCGATGGTCTCGCCTAGCCCGGCCGCGAACGACACCTCCTGCAAGGCGTCGTCGCCGGCATTCTTGTGGCGGAAGCGCACGCCGTCGAAGCGCACGTGGGTCACGGCGCCGATGTCGACCGGCTCGGCGGGACGCCGTTCGATCGGCTTCGCCATCAGCGCCGCGAAGTTCAGCAACGACGCTTCGGCCTCGCGCCAGGCCAGGATGATGTTGCCGATTTCCTGCAGCGGCGCGAAGATCGCCACCGAAATGAACTGCATCGCAATCAGCTCGCCCGTGCTCAGCACGTTGCGGAAGATCAGCCAGAGCAGGGCGAACAGGATCGCCAGCCGCAGCAGGCTCAGCGTGGTTCCCTGCAGGAACGACAGCACGCGGATGCGCTTGACCTTCTGCATCTCCAGCGAAAATATATGGTCCGTCTGCGCGCGCAGGCGGCGGATCTCGGCAAACGTCAGGCCGAGGCTCTTGATCAGCTCGATGTTGCGCAGCGACTCGGTGATGAAGCCCGAATTGCGGTTCGTCTCGCGCGTGATGGAGCGCTGCTGGCTCTTGATTTCACGGCTCAGCAAGCCGGTCAGGCCGCCCAGCACCAGCACGCCGATCAGGAACACCGGCACCAGCATCCAGTGCTTGGTGATGGCGTACCAGGTCAGGAAGCAGATCCCGACCACCGCCGCGAACACGGTGTTGATGAAGGCATTGATGAAGCGCTCGCTGTCGGCGCGCACCTTCTGCAGCAGCGACAAGGTTTCGCCGCTGCGCAGGTCTTCGAACTCCTGGAATTTCAGCCGCAGCAGATGGCGCAGGCCGTCGTTGAAGATGCTGGTGCCCAGCTTTTGCACCACCAGCCGGGTGATGTACTCCTGCAGCGCCTTTGCCAGCCGCGACAGCACGGCCACCAGCACCGCCAGCGCCAGCAGGCGCAGCACGCCGGCCACCAGTTCGTCCTCGCTCTTGCCGGCGCGCCCGAGCGCGAACTTGTCGATGATGATGCCGAAGATGATCGGGTCGACCAGTGCCAGCACCTGGCTGACGCCCGCCAGCAGCAGGGCCAGCGCGGCCAGCCGCCAGTGCGGCCGCAGATAGGTCCAGAGTATGTGCATGGGTGCGGCCGTCGTTGTCGAATGTTTTATCTTAACAACGATCCGCCGGCGCTGGCGCTCGCGGTGCAGGCGGAACAGTGCGCTCGTGACGCCGGTGCTCATGTAGTATTGCTATCGAACACTTGGCGTATTGCCATGATCGTCCCCGCTTTATCGCAGTGACCACAGGAGAACGACGAATGAAGACTACAAGAAAAGACGTCCGCTTAGTTTGGGCAGCTGCTGCGGTGGCGCTGTTGCTGGGTGCCGGCTGCGCGTCGAAGGGCGAAACGCCCGCCAAGGCGACGCCGACGGCCATGAATCCGACCCCAATGCCTGGCGCCGCGACTGCAGCCCCCGTATTGACGTTGACCGCGGCGCAGGAAGTGCCGCCAAATCCGTCGAGCGCCACCGGCAAGAGCACGATCTGGATCGGCGCCGACATGATGGTTACCGGTACCGTGCAGGTGATCGGAATGACGCCGACCATGGCGCACATCCACGAGGCGGTCATGGGCGCTAACGGTCCGGTAATCCTGCCGTTTGCCAAGACCGGCGAGAACACCTTCGCGCCGGCGCCAGGGGCCAAACTGACCGCGGCGCAGTATGCGAGTTACCAGCAGGGCAAGCTCTACGTCAACGTGCACAGCGCCGCCTATCCGGGCGGCGAAGTGCGGGTTCAGTTGGCGCCGGCCAAGTAGAGTCAACCGACGTCGGCGGGCGGATTGAACTCGTTGACCACCCAGCGGAACTTGCCGGCGGATGTGGCGGGGATGTCGTCTCTCAGCACGACGTCGACTGCCACGTGCGGGTCGACCAGCTGGTGAATATTGTCGACCAGCTGCTGCTGGTCGATTGCTGAAAATCCCGGCAACGGCACCACCCGCACCTCCCAGTGGGCGGGCCCGACCTGCGCGACCTGCGACTTGCAGATGCTGTTCATGCCCTTGAAGGCGAACGTCAGCACCGATGCACTGACCGGTTCCCCGTGGCCGCCGGTAATGCAATCCTCGAACTTGCCGGAAATGAATTCGATCATCGGAAACGGCCGGCCGCAGCGGCACTCGCCCGGCTTCCAGCGGGTACGGTCGCTGAGGCGGTAGCGCACCAGCGGCATGGCGTGGTTGTGGAAGGTGGTGCCCACCACGCTGCCGTAGTCATCGGTCGGACGGCCTTCGTCGTCGACGATCTCGACGAACGAATAATCGGGATTGACATGCAGCTGGCCATGTTCGCATTCGCCGGCAAAGGCCACCCGTTCGGCCATGCCGTACATGTCCATGACCTTACCTGCCAGCCACTGCTCGATCAGTGCGCGCTGGTGTGGGTAGAGCGGCTCCGACGATGTGAATATGTACGGAATCCGCAGGCGCCTGTTGCGCCGCTCGAGCAGCCCGGCCAGCGTGAAGGCGGTCGACGGATACGCCTGCAACATCGCCGGCGCCAGCTGTGCCAGGCGCTCGATGATGGCATCGGCATGCGCGTCGACCAGGTGGCGCGACGACACCACCAGCTGGCGGTTGTAGCGGTTCCAGAACCAGAACGGCGGCCCGGACTGGCCTAATCCGGCCACCAGCTCGCCGCGCAGCGTGGCGCGCACCATGCCGTCGTGGTAGCCGGCCCAGGCCCAGTGGCGCTTGACGAAGGCCTGCTCCATCAGCAGCGACTGCACGCTGCGAAACACCGTCAACGGCGCCCCGGTGGTGCCGCTGCTCTTGCCAGGCGCCTGCCACGGCTGCCGGTCGCCGCGGTTTGGATACAGCGCGTCGCGCTGCGTGATCAGCGACTCCTTGCCGATGATCGGGAACATGGTGCGTAACACTTCCGGCGCCGCCGCCACCGGGAAGTCGCGCGGCAGCCGCGCATACAGCGGCAGGCGGGCGATCGCGCTGAGCAGCGTCTTGTGCAGCAGCACCGCCTGCAGCGCATCGAGTTGCGCGCGGTCCATTGCCTCGTGGCGCTGCAGCGCGCGCAGGCGCCATTGGCTAAGCGGGTTGTCGCGCAGCAGCGCGCGGGTGCCGAACAGCAGTTCGTTGCGAAGTTGCGTCGTCATGTCACAGTTGGCGTTGGGGAACTCGAAGGGCGCGGGGGCCACGTGTGACTTTACTTGCGAATCGCTTTGCCACAAGCCGCCGGACGCAAGGCGAACGCATTTGGCCGCATCGGTGGTAAAATTTTTTTCCCGTCCACGCATGGTCTTCCCACGATGCTCCCACCAGTCGACTTTCCGATTCGCACCGAATGCCCGCCCGGGGCCTGCGTCTGCGACCGCGAACGCCTGCTGGCCGAGCCCGGCGCCGACCTGCGCATCCTGAAGCTGACGCGCGATGAGGAGAAGAAATTGCTCGCGCGAATCGAGGCGATTTCCAGCTTCGACGACCTGCGCCGCATGGAAGAGAAGATGCACCAGTTGCTGGGGATTGCGATCAGCATCACGCCCAGCGCCAACGAAGTGCGCACCGTGCGCGGCTTCACCATCGAGCTCGCCGAGCTGCCCGGCCTGTGCCGCAAGACGCGCCAGTCGATCCCGGCGGCGGTGCGGCGCTGCCTCGACCAGCATCCCGAAATCGCCTTCGCCATCCTCGACGCCAACGATCTGTTCGGCATGGGGCAGAACCCATAACGCCGTCGTCCTCGCGAACGCGGGGCCCCATTTTTCTGCGAACTGAGCAAACACCCATGCCCCTCCACATCGAAACCCCGCTCCTCGAATCGTCCGCCATGTCCACTCCCGGCCAGTCGGTCTGGCTGAAGATGGAAGCGCTGCAGCCGCCAGGCTCCTTCAAGATCCGCGGCATCGGCTTCGCCTGCGAGGAGTACGCCCGCCGCGGCGCCCGCCGCTTCGTGTCTTCGTCCGGCGGCAACGCCGGCATTGCCGCTGCTTACGCCGGCCGGCGCCTGGCCATTCCGGTCGTCGTGGTGGTGCCAGAAACCACCACCGCGCGGGCGATCGAACTGATCCGCCGCGAGCACGCCGACGTCATCGTGCACGGCGCCTCCTTCCAGGAAGCGAACGCGCTGGCCCGGTCGATGCTGACCCCGGCCGACGCCTTCATCCATCCGTTCGACGATCCCCTGCTGTGGGAAGGCCACGCCACGATGATCGACGAAGTGGCGCGCGCCGGCGTGACCCCTGACGCGGTGGTGCTGTCGGTCGGCGGCGGCGGCCTGTTGTGCGGCGTCGTGGCCGGCCTGCGCCGCAACGGCCTGGCCGGGGTGCCGGTGATCGCCGTCGAGACCGAAGGCGCCGACTCGCTGGCGCAATCGATCGCCGCCGGCGAACGCATCGAGCTACCGCGCATCGCCAGCATCGCCACCTCGCTCGGCGCGCGCCAGGTCGCCGAACAGGCGTTCGAGTGGACCCGCCGGCACCCGCTGCGCAGCGTCGTCGTGCCCGACAGCGCCGCGCTGGCGGCCTGTCTGCGCTTCATGGACGACCATCGCGTCGTCGTCGAGCCGGCCTGCGGCGCAGCGCTCGCCGTCGCCTACGGCCGCGCCGCGCTCTGCAATCATCTTGTCCACGCCCGCAACGTGCTGGTGATCGTCTGCGGCGGCGTCACCGCCACCGTCGCCCAGTTGCAGGCGTGGTCTACAGCGCAAAAATGATGGCGCCGATGCGGTCGTACACGGGGTAGACCGGCTGCGTCGCGCCCGGCCAGCCGAGGATGTCGAAGTGGTCGTAGCCGTCGTAGGTGCGCAGGTAGTTCCAGGCGCCGCGCAGCGCGCTGCCGTTGTAGTTGCGCTGCGGATGGCCGGCCGGCGCCTTCATGCTGCTGGTGTTGACCACGCCGTCGTTGGCGAACCAGCCGCGGTCGACCCGCACCCGGCCCGGCGCCGACTGGGTGTACGAACCGATGCCGCGCTGGATCCGCATCGGCGCGATCAGTTCGCCCGCGGTCGCCTTGCAGAAATAGATCATGTCGGTGCGCGCATACTGGTACGAGGCCCACTGGAACGGCGCGACGAAGCGGTCGGTGTCGTTGCAGCAGGCGCTGCCCGCTTCGGTGGCGCGCGTGCCGACCGAAAAATAATAGACGTGCGGCGAGGTCCGCGCCCAGCGGTTGAAGTCGCGCGCGCCGTCCGGCGCCATTTCCAGTTGCGAGATGTCGAAGTCGGCGCTCGCCGCCGCCCGGCTGAGGTTGGCCGGCTGCGGCGCCCACGGGTTCGGCGGCCCCGCCGCCAGCAGCACGAAGTTGTCCAGCAGCGCCGCCCACGCCGCCACCAGCGACGGGAAGTCCTGCACCGCGTCGCGCAGCGTGGTGCCGTTGTGCGGCGCGGCCAGCGTGGTGGCGCTGGTGACCCAGCCAATCTTGCCGCCGGCATACAATTCGCCGCCGCCCTCATCGCCGTTCGGTGAACCATGCTCGAGCAGTTCGATTAGCGCGCGGATGGTGGTGCCGCCCTGGCTGTGGCCGACCAGGTGGATCGGGTGCGCCGCGTCCCAGGCGGGATAGAACGCCGGCGGGTAGCGGTGGGGATTGTTGGCAGGGTCGGCCGCCCAGCATTTGCCGGCCGGCTTCTGCACCCCGTCGCGATGGCCGTGGCGGGCGCTGTGGCCGCTGCCGTAGTCGACGCAGCCGCCCTTGATCTGATAGTACAGCTCGGCCGCGCGGTCCCAGTTGACGGCGATCGGCGAGACCGACGCCGCCAGCACCCGGTGCGCGCCGCCGGCCCGCATCCTCTCGGCGATGTCGTTGAAACCGCCCCAGTACAGGAAACCGCTGCCGCTGAACTGGTCGGGGCCGAAGCCGAGGAAGCCCGGCACCAGCACGACCGGATGGTTGTTGCCCGCCCGCGCCGGCAGCACCGCGGCCGTGGCCGCCATCGCCAGCAGCGCGGCCGCCAGGCTTGTACTAAGTCGCGACATGCGCCCTCCAATGATCAAGCGTTCATTGTCGAACCGGCGCCGCTGACCGCGTTTGCGATGGGGCAGTGCAGCCGTGGCTTAGTTCGTGGAAGCGGTGGTGCCGCCGACGGCGCCGCCGGCCTGCGGCGTTGCCCGGCTGGCGATTGCGGTGCCGTCCTGCAACGGCGACGGCTCGGCGTGCCACACCACCTGCTCATCGACGGAGTATAGCTTGCACGGCTGGCCGCCTTTCTTTTCGCAGGTCGCCAGCGCGCGGCGGTCCGGGTCTTCGCCTTCCTCGGCCCAGCACCAGGCGCCGTTGGGCGACACGGCGAACGCGCGCGGGCTCATCTTCGACAGGTATTCGCGGTAGGCGCGGCGCCCGTGTTCGCCCATGAAGGGCACGGCGTCGACGTCGTCCAGCCTGGCAAAGTCGCTCTTCGGCAAGGTCGGCTGCGGCACCACGGCGTAGCGCACTTCGGTCGGCATGCCGATCTGCTTGAGGAATTGCTCGGCTTCCTGCCACCAGACTTTCTCGCCGTCACGGCTGGCGATCATGCCGTGGGCGTCGCGCTTGAACGGGCCGAACTCGACCAGGTGGGCCTGGCCGCCGGCCTTGACGAAGGCGCCGTGCATGCGGCTCACCAGTTCCGGGCCGAACAGCGAATCGTTGGCGCCGTACATCCACAGGCTGGCGATCTTGTTGGCGGCGCCGTAGTTGCCGAACGCTTTCACCAGTTCGCCGCGCCAGTCGCAGCGGTTGGCGTCGTCGCGCAGGCCGCCGGCAAAGTTGATCAGCCCGCGCACGCCGGGCAGGTCTTCGGTGCCGAGCGCCATCGTCGCCATCCCGCCATACGACTGGCCGGCGACGACGATGCGGCTGCCGTCGATCCACGACTGCTCGCGCGCGAAGTTGACCGCGGCGCGCACGTCGTTGGCCTGGGAGTAGCCATTGGCGGTCATGTTGCAGCCGTAATCCTTGTAGCGCCCGGTCGAATTGGCGAAGCCCTGGCGCATCGGCACCATCACCGCGTAGCCGCGCTTGACGAACGCGGTGGCCATGAAGATGAAGCGGTCGCGCGGCTGCGAGCTGGGCGCGCCGGCCTCCTTGCCGTGATTGATGATCAGCAGCGGAAACGGCCCTGGCCCGTTCGGCTGGAATACCGTGGTCTCCATCATCGAGCGCCCGGTGCTGCCGGCGGGAATCAGCACGATACGCTCGTTGAGCTTGTAGTCGAGCTGCAGCTCTTGCTCGACCGACAAGGAGGGCAGGGACGCCAGGCCAACGATGAACGCCAGGGTAATGTTGCGAACGGAAGGGAGTACGCGAACCATAGCAGTGTGGGGACAGTGGGCGGGATGAAATTTCCGGATGGAATAATTTGATTCTAGGGACAGTGATTTTTCAGAGCAATACCCAGTTGTCAATATCCGACAGTAATTTTTGAGGGATTTCCAGAACGTCAATCCAGATCAAACAAGCGGCGAATTGCGTCGACAGACCTGGCGTCAAATGGAATTTACACAACGACCATGTCAATTTCCATATCGAAACAGGTCTTTTCCTGTTGCAAAAAAACCTTGATGCAAATACACCCTTTCCGGAAATTCGGAAATTTCCTGATAGCATCAAGTTCCATTTCCGCTACGAATAGTCGTCATGAAGAATCTGAATATCGGTACCCGCCTCGCCCTTGGCTTCGCGATCGTCTTGTCGCTGCTGGTGGCGCTCAGCGCAATCGCTCTGTGGCGCATGCAGGCCGCCAGCGCCATCACCGAGCACCTGATCGATGAGAAGGTCCGCAACGAACGCCTGATCAGCGAATGGGCCCAGATCATCCACGTCAATGCGGCGCGCACCACCGCCGCCTGGCTGGCCACCGACGCCGGTGACCAGAAGTCGGTCGAGGACCAGATGAAAGCGTCGTCGGCGCGCGCCACTGTGGTGCAGGACACGCTGGTCAAATTGCTGCAGGAGCCCACCGCCAAGGACCTGCTGGGCAGTGTGCTGACCACCCGCGCCGCCTACACCGCCGCGCGCGCCAGCGTCTTCAAGGGCAAGGCCGCCGGCGACCTCGAAGGCGCCAAGGCCATCTATTCGAAGGAAATGGTCAGCACCCGCACCGCCTACCTCGACGCGCTGGAAAAGTTATCCGTTTCACAGCGCGCCATGCTCGACCGTACCGGTGACGATATTGCCGCGCAGTACGCTACCGGCCGCAACCTGACGGTGGCGCTGGGCGCGGCGGCAATCCTGGTCGGCGCCATCTTCGCCTTCCTGATCACCCGCTCGATCACCGGCCCGATCCGTGAAGCGGTACGGGTTGCCGAGACAGTCTCCGCCGGCGACCTGACCAGCGACATCGACGTCAGCAGCAAGGACGAGACTGGCCAGCTGATGGCTGCGCTGAAAGCGATGAACGACAGCCTGGTCGGCATCGTCGGCCAGGTCCGCAGCGGCACCGACATGATCGGCACCGCCTCGAGCGAGATCGCCAGCGGCAACCTCGACCTGTCCTCGCGCACCGAAGAGCAGGCCAGTTCGCTGGAAGAGACCGCGTCCTCCATGGAAGAGCTGACCTCGACCGTCAAGTTCAACGCCGACAACGCCCGCCAGGCCAACCAGTTGGCGATCGACGCCTCGCGCGTCGCCACCCAGGGCGGCGTCGTCGTCTCCGAGGTCGTCGCCACGATGGGTTCGATCAACGACTCGTCGCGCAAGATTGTCGACATCATCAGCGTCATCGACGGCATCGCTTTCCAGACCAACATCCTGGCGCTCAACGCCGCGGTCGAAGCTGCCCGTGCCGGCGAGCAGGGCCGCGGTTTCGCCGTGGTCGCCTCCGAAGTGCGCAACCTGGCCCAGCGCTCCGCTGCCGCCGCCAAGGAGATCAAGACCCTGATCGGCGACTCGGTCGAGAAGGTCGACACCGGCTCTCGCCTGGTCGACCAGGCCGGCAAGACGATGGCCGAAGTGGTTGCCAGCATCTCGCGCGTGACCAGCATCATGAACGAGATCACCACTGCCAGCGACGAGCAGCGCGACGGCATCGAGCAGGTCAACCAGGCCATCACCCAGATGGACGCGGTGACTCAGCAGAATGCCGCGCTGGTCGAAGAGGCCGCTGCTGCTGCCGCGTCGATGCAGGAGCAGGCCGCGCGCCTGTCGGAAGTGGTCGGCGTCTTCAAGCTGAACCAGCTGGCCCCGGTGCGCGCCGCCGCCGCGCCGCGCCAGGCCGCCGCCGTCCGCGTCGCGCCTGCTCCGCGCCAGGCGCTCCGCGCCCCAGCCTTCACGCCTTCCGCCCGCAAGCCCGCACCCGCGCTGGCCGCCGGCAAGGACGACTGGGAAGAGTTCTAATTTCGCAACACCGGTGTCAGGTCTGACATTAAGACATTCAGGCGTGAATGTCTTAATGTCAGCGCAATAATCGGCGGGGCCGCAAATCGCGCCGAA
>JAZKFW010000084.1:0-75619 GCA_040386255.1 Pseudomonadota bacterium | reverse complement strand
GCGGGATGATGGTCTTGAAGACCTTGTCGCCGAAGTGCTGCTCGAGCTGCGCCGAAACCTGCTGCGACAGCGTCATGCGCGGATCGAACATCACCCGCAACAGGCCGATGATCTTCAGGTCGTGATTCAGGTTGGCGTGCACCTTCTTGATGGTGTTGACCAGGTCGGACAGGCCTTCCAGCGCGTAGTACTCGCACTGCATCGGAATGATGACGCCGTGCGCGGCGCACAGGCCGTTCAGCGTCAGCATCGACAGCGCCGGCGGGCAGTCGATCAGGATGAAATCATATTCGCCGTCGACCGCGGCCAACGCGTCCTTCAGGCGCCGTTCGCGCTGGTCCAGTTCGACCATTTCGACTTCGGCGCCGGCCAGCTCGCGGTTCGACGGCAGCACGTCGAAGCGGCCCGACTCGGAGCGCTGGCGTGCGGTGGCGACGTCGGCTTCGCCGAGCAGCACTTCGTAAGTCGACGCCTTCAGGCCGGCCTTGTTGATGCCGGCCCCCATTGTCGCATTGCCCTGCGGGTCGAGGTCGACCAGCAGCACCCGCTGATCAAGCTTGGCCAGTCCCGCGGACAGGTTGACGCTGGTGGTGGTCTTGCCTACCCCGCCCTTTTGGTTCGCTACGCAAAAAATTTTGGCCATGTACGCTCTTATAGTCGACGCAACAATTTCGATTTATACTGTTTATACTATCAAAATCGTATAATCGATTTATTCAGTATATCCGGTATAAACCATTTATACGGTTTATATTATTTACTCTGTTTGCAGGGATTTGGTGATGAATACGAGGTGCCGCTCCGCATCCAGTCCCGGCACCCGCAAAGGCCTCAGATCGCTCGCTTTCCATGGCGCCGGCAGCCGTTCCTGCTCCTCCGGCGGCGCCACTCCCTTGAGCGCGATGAATTGCCCGCCCTCGGCCAGCAAATGGCCTGACCAGTTGACGAAATCCGACAGGTCCGCGAAGGCGCGCGAGGTGATGACGTCGAATAGCTGCTGCACCTGCAGGTCCTGGACCTTCGCGGTGTACACCGTGACGTTGCCCAGTTCAAGCTCGGCCTTCACCTGCTTCAGGAAGGCCGTTTTCTTGTGGACCGTGTCGATCAGCGATACCTTGATGGCTGGGCGGGCGATCGCCAGCACGATGCCCGGCAGTCCGCCGCCTGCACCGACGTCCAGCACATGCTGTGCGCCGTCGAAGGCCGGCACCGCGGCCAGCGAATCGAGCAGGTGCAGCGTCACCATCTGCATCGGATCGCGCAGCGAGGTCAGGTTGTACACCGAATTCCACTTGAACAGCAGCGCCAGGTAGTCCAGCAACCGCTCATGCTGCGTGCTGTCCAGGTCCAGCGCCAACTGCTTGATACCGTCTGCTAATACATTCGATAGGGCTGCACGGTCGAAAAACTTCATTGGGCCAGCTCCTCGTTGAGGGTTGCGAAGCCCTTTGCACCGCGTTTCTTCAAATGTACCAGCAATAACGAGATTGCGGCAGGTGTCACTCCGGAAATTCTTGACGCCTGGCCAAGCGTTTCGGGGCGTTGCTTGTCGAGTTTCTGGCGAACTTCGATCGACAGGGCCGGAATATCGAGGTAATTGAACCCGTCCGGCAGCTTCAGGTTTTCGTAGTGGTCGTGTCGTTCGACCTCTTTCGCCTGGCGGTCGATGTAGCCGGCATACTTGAGCTGGATTTCGACCTGCTCGCGCACGGCGCCGTCCTCGACGCCGGGGCCGGCCAGCACCTGGCCGTCGACGCCCGCCATGCTCATCAGCTTGTCATACTCGACGCCCGGTCGGCGCAGCAGGTCGGCGAGCGAGTATTCGCGCTCGATGGCCTGGCCGATCACGCGCTCCGATTCCGCGGCGGCGAGGATGCGCGGGTTCACCCACGTCGAACGCAGGCGTTCCAGTTCGCGCGCCACCGACTCGCGCTTGGTTTCGAACGCCGCCCACTGGACGTCGCCGACGCAGCCGAGCTGGCGGCCGATGTCGGTGAGGCGCATGTCGGCGTTGTCTTCACGCAGGCTCAGGCGGAACTCGGCGCGGCTGGTGAACATGCGGTACGGCTCGGCCACGCCCTGGGTGGTCAAGTCGTCGACCAGCACGCCGAGGTAGGCTTCGGAGCGCCCCGGCACCCAGGCGTCGCGGCCCTGGGTCAGCAGCGCGGCGTTGAGTCCGGCCAGCATGCCCTGCGCCGCCGCTTCCTCGTAGCCGGTGGTGCCGTTGATCTGGCCGGCGAAGAACAGGCCGCCGATGGCCTTGGTCTCGAGCGAGGTCTTCAGTCCGCGCGGATCGAAATAGTCGTATTCGATGGCGTAGCCGGGGCGCAGGATGAAGGCGTTTTGCATGCCCTTCATCGAGCGCACCAGGGCGATCTGGACGTCGAACGGCAGGCTCGTCGAGATACCGTTCGGATAGTATTCGTTGGTGGTCAGCCCTTCCGGCTCGAGGAAGATCTGGTGCGAATCCTTGCCGGCAAAGCGGTGGATCTTGTCTTCGATCGACGGGCAATAGCGCGGCCCCACCCCTTCGATCACGCCGGTGAACATCGGGCTGCGGTCGAGGCCGGCGCGAATGATGTCATGGGTGCGCGCGTTGGTATGCGTCATCCAGCACGGCACCTGGCGCGGATGCATCGCGGCATTGCCCATCACCGAAAACACCGGCACCGGGTCGAGGTCGCCGGGTTGCTCGGACAGGCTGGAAAAGTCGATGCTGCGGCCGTCGATGCGCGGCGGCGTGCCGGTCTTCAGGCGCCCCTGCCCCAGCTTCAGTTCCTTCAAGCGTGCCGACAGCGAGATGGCGGGCGGATCGCCGGCGCGGCCGGCGGAGTGCGATTGCAGGCCGACGTGGATCTTACCGTCGAGGAAGGTACCCGCGGTCAGCACGACGGCGCGGGCGCGGAAGCGCAGGCCGATCTGGGTGACGGCGCCCACAACCCGGTCGCCTTCGATCATCAGGTCGTCCACCGCCTGCTGGAACAGCCACAGGTTCGGCTGGTTTTCCAGGCGCGAGCGGATCGCCGCCTTGTACAGGATACGGTCGGCCTGGGCGCGCGTGGCCCGCACGGCCGGGCCCTTGGACGAGTTCAGGATGCGGAACTGGATGCCCGCCTCGTCGGTGGCAATGGCCATCGCGCCGCCCATCGCGTCGACTTCCTTGACCAGGTGGCCCTTGCCGATGCCGCCGATGGACGGGTTGCAGGACATCTGCCCGAGTGTCTCGATGTTATGCGTAAGCAACAAAGTCTTCTGGCCCATGCGGGCAGAAGCGAGGGCGGCTTCGGTGCCGGCATGGCCGCCGCCGACAACGATAACGTCGAATTCAGTAGGAAATAGCATGTTGGAAGCGAAAAGCGAGGGAGTGTGAGGCCAGATTATAGAGTCTTTTTGCCTCGACGACTCTTTGCGGCTGGATTAGCCAATGAATGAACAACGACGTTCCACGTGAAACAATCAAGAATCACCGTCGTCGCGATGTTTCACGTGGAACAATTAGCCTAGATTGTCCACCTTGCAACCGCGTCGAACGCCGTCTTGACGATCAACAGCGAGACCACGACCAGGAACAATTTGCGTACAAACGCGCTGCCGTGCTTGATCGCCAGCTTGGTTCCGATCAGAGAACCGGCCACCTGGCACACCGCCATCATCAGGCCGAGCTGCCAGATCAGGTGGCCGCTGTAGCCGAACCACATCAGGGCGGAGATATTGCAGGCCATGTTGACGACCTTCGCCGCCGCCGAGGCGCTGAGGAAATCGAAGCCGAAGAAGCGCACGAACAGGAACATCAGGAAGCTGCCGGTGCCGGGACCGAAGAAGCCGTCGTAGAATCCGATGCAGGCGCCCGTCCCTATCGCGATCATCCGTTCCGTCATGCCGCTGTGTACCGGCGCATGGACAGAGCCGAAGTCCTTCTTCCTGAAGGTGTAGATCGCCACCGCCAACAGCACCAGCGGCAGCAAGGAGCGGATGAAGTCGCCGGGGACTTTGGTCACGGTGTAGGCGCCGGCAAACGACAGCGCGAATGCCGCCAGGGCGGCCGGCACCACGGCGCTCCACGCTACTTTCACGCGCCGCACGTAGTTGACCGCCGCCGCGCTGGTGCCGCAGAATCCCGCCAGCTTGCTGGTGCCGAGCAGCGTCGCCGGCAGCTCCTTCGGGAACACGGAGAACATCACCGGGATCTGGATCAGGCCGCCGCCGCCCACCACAGCATCGACCAGTCCGGCCAGGAAGGCGGCGCAGCCCAACATCACAAGATCCATACCACTCCACCGGTAAATTTCACAACCGCAATTGTACGGAAGAAAGACTGGACCCGCACCCCTCAGTCCCGGGCAGTTGGTGTAAGCTTGCTTCATCGATCACTGCCCGACTCCCCTGCCATGACGACCTTCGCTCCGTTCACCTTCAGCACTGTTCCCCATCTGGTTTCGCAGCCTGGCGCCGCGGCACAACTGGGACAGCACATCCGTACTCGCTTCCCGCAGGTGCGGCGCGCGCTGATCGTCACCGATCCAGGGTTCCTGCGCACCGGCCTCATCGACGCGCCCGCGCGCGACCTGGAAAAGCACAATCTGACGGTGAAGATCTATTCGGATGTAGTCGCAGATCCGCCGGAAAACGTCGTCCTCAGCGCGGTCGAATTCGCACGCGAGCACGAGATCGACATCGTCATCGGCTTCGGCGGCGGCAGTTCGATGGATGTCGCCAAGCTGATCGCAGTGCTGGCCGGTAGCGGCCAGGAACTCAGCCAGGCCTATGGCATCGGCAACGTCACCGGCGAGCGACTGCCGCTGGTGCAGGTGCCGACCACCGCTGGCACGGGATCGGAGGTGACCAATATCGCCATCGTCACCACCGGCGAGACGACGAAGATGGGCGTGGTGGCGCCGCAGTTGTATGCGGACCTGGCGGTGCTCGACGCCGAACTGACGCTGGGCCTGCCGCCGCTGGTTACCGCGGCAACCGGCATCGACGCGATGGTGCATGCGATCGAGGCGTTCACCAGCAAGCACAAGAAGAACCCGATGTCGGACATGCTGGCGCGGCAGGCGCTGTCGCTGTTGTCGACCAACCTCGTGACCGCGTGCCAGAACGGCCGCAATCTGAAGGCGCGGCAGGCAATGCTGTTAGGCGCTTACTTTGCCGGCCAGGCATTTTCGAATTCGCCGGTGGCGGCGGTGCATGCGCTGGCGTACCCGATCGGCGGAATTTTCCACGTGCCGCACGGGCTGTCCAATTCGCTGGTGCTGCCGCATGTGCTGCGCTTCAACATGCCGGACGCCGTCGAGCACTATGCCGAAATCGCCGGGATCGTCGCGCCGCACGTGGGAGGCAGCCAGGAAGCGCGTGCCGAGGCGCTGATTGCTGCGATGCAGCAAATCGCCACGGTCACTGGGATCGAGACGACCCTTCGCCAGGTCGGGGTTACCGAGTCCGACCTCGACCGGATGGCCGACGACGCGATGAAGCAGACTCGCCTGCTCGGCAACAATCCACGCGAACTGACGCGCGCAGACGCACGGGCAATTTACGCCGCGGCGCTGTAGCTGTGGACTGAGCCGTCAGAATCAAGCCAAACGCGCCGGCGCCAGAAACTCGAGCAGTAATGCGTTGACGCGCTCCGGCGCGCCAAGTTGCAGCCAGTGGAGCCGCAGTCAGGCGACCCGGCGCCGCAAAATCAGCGCGCCATTGGGCAATCAGTTCACGATTGATGGTTGCCTGCCGCATCAAAAACCAATCGCCTATCGGCAGCATGCGCCCGGCCAGGCCGCGCACGAGGAACAAGCCCATGTAGAACGACCTGAGGCGCCGTGCAAGCCCGGCAGTGGCGAAGGCTCTCGGATGCCCGACGGACAGCACCACGAGCCGCTCAAACCGTCCTGGAGCATGCATGGCCAACTTCCTGTGCAGCAGCAGCACCGGCGTGCCGTCGCCGGCGGTGGCGACCAGCATGTCCAACCCATTGGCTATGTCACCGTTACGTCGGGGGCGCTCCCAGTGCCGACCTCAGCAGCGCTTCTGGCGAGCTGATCCGCTTGGCGTCGATCGCCCAGCGCCAGCCGAGGTAATTCGGCAGGTAGCGGCTGGCGACGCCGTTGAAGTGGCGCAGCCACTGCTTGAAGCGGCTGTGATACGCGTTGACGTTCTGCACGTGCAGCGGCCCGTCCACCCGCACCCCGGCCGCCAGGTTGACGGCGCGGTGGGCGATGCGGGCGGTGCGCGCAAAGCTGCGATAGGCCGCGTGGCCGTCCGTCACCAGCACGATATCGGGTGCGACCACCGGTCGCAGGCAGCCATGCACATGCGCCGGGCGCAGCGGCGCGCGGCCTGTGACGAAATCGACCGTCTTGCCGGAGCGGTCGCGCGCGACCAGGATGCAGTCGTGCTCGCGCGAGATGCCGCGCCGCCTGGCGGTGCCACCGCGCCGGCGCGCCGGCCGGCTCAAGGTGCGCGACCCCTTCTGCGATTCGAGCAGGTAGGTCTCGTCGGCCTCGGTGATGCCCGTCAGCGGCACGCTGCGGTCGTGCTTGGTGTCGTGCAGGAAGCGGTGGCGCCAGCGAAAGCTGGTGTTCTTGTGCACCCCGACCTGCGTGGCGGCGCGGCGCACGGTGGCCGACTGCAGCACGCAGTCGAGATAGGCGAGCCATTTGGCCTTGTGACGCAGTCGCGCCAGCGCAGTCCCGCTCAGATCGTTGAACGAGCGGCCGCAGTGGAGGCAGCGGTAGCGCTGCAGATCGTTTTTCCGGCCATCGCGATGCACCTGCCGCGAGCGGCAGCGCGGGCAGGGGTGCGGGTCGCGCGCGGCGTCGATCACCGCCACGGTCGACGCCAGCCGCGAGAGCCCGGTCAGCGCGGCGACAAGTTCCGCGCGCAGGTGCGGCGGCAGGCCCTTGGCCTGCTCGAGCAACTGCTTGAATCGGCGTACTCCCACGCTCACTCCCACGGCCATCGATCTGTTTCAGACCTCAGCCATAGGAGCTAGTTCAATATCCCCGACTTAACGCGCACATAGCCAACCCATTTACCTTCAGCGTCTGCGTGTGGATGGTCATCGCCCAAAAAAAACGCCGCGTTTCAAGCGCGGCGTTCAGGTAGCAATCAGAAAAAGGCGGCGGTCAGGCAGTCTTCTTCTTGCGGTTGGCGGCGGCGATCGCCGCGCCGATCTCGCCGACAATGCCGCGCCGGAACAGCAGCACGCAGGCAATGAAGATCAGGCCGGTGACCATGCCGACCGATTCGCCCAGCGTCGAAAACCACTCGACACCGGTGGTGCGCACCAGGAAGGCGCCAACGTCGCTGAGCTTGTTTTCCAGCGTGATGATGATGAAGGCGCCAAGGATAGGACCGACCAGCGTGCCCATGCCCCCTACCAGCGTCATCAGGATCACCAGGCCGGACATGGTCCAGTGGACGTTGGTCAGGGTTTCGAAGCCCAGCACGACGGTCTTGGTGCCGCCGGCCAATGCCGCCAGCGCCGCCGACAGCACGAATGCCATCAGCTTGTACTTGTCGACGTCGTAGCCGAGCGAAATCGCGCGCGGCTCATTTTCCTTGATCGCCCGCAACACCTGGCCGAACGGCGAATGAACGGTGCGCACGATCAGCGCGAAGCCTGCGATGGCGATCGCCAACACCACGTAGTACATGGTGACGTCGTTGGCCAGGTCGATGACGCCGAACAGCTTACCGCGCGGTACGCCCTGCAGGCCGTCCTCGCCGTGGGTGAACGGCGCCTTCAGCATGACGAAATACACCATCTGCGCCAGCGCCAGCGTGATCATCGAGAAGTAGATGCCCTGGCGACGGATCGCCAGCTTGCCCATGACCAGGCCGATCAGGGCGCCGGCCACGACGCCCGCCAGGATGCCCAGTTCGGTCGGCAAGCCGAGCGTACCCAGCGCGTAGCCGGTAACGTAACCGGCGGTGCCAAAGAAGGCCGCATGGCCGAACGACAGCAGGCCGGTGTAGCCGATCAGCAAGTTGAAGGCACAGGCGAACAGCCCGAAACACAACAGCTTCATCAGGAAGACGGGGTAGCCGACAAAGGGGGCGATCAGCGCAATGGCCAGCGCGATGATATAGCCGATGTTTTTGTTCATTGAATGCTCCGTTTCGATTGACGCTTACTTCTCTTTGCCGAACAAGCCGGCAGGACGGATCATCAGGACGATCACCATCACCACGAACACCACCACTTCCGAGCCTTCCGGGTAGAACACCCGGGTGAAGCCTTCGATGATGCCCAGGCCCAGGCCGGTGAGGATCGAACCCATGATCGAACCCATGCCGCCAATCACGACGACGGCGAAGACGACGATGATCAGGTTCGAGCCCATCAGCGGGGTGACGTTGATGATCGGCGCCGCCAGTACGCCGGCGAACGCGGCCAGCGCGACGCCGAAGCCGTAGGTCAGGGTGACCATCAGCGGGACGTTGACGCCGAACGCTTCCACCAGCTTCGGGTTCTCGGTGCCGGCCCGCAGGTAGGAGCCGAGCTTGGTTTTCTCGATGACGTACCAGGTAACCAGGCACACGCCGAGCGAGGCGAGGACGACCCAGGCGCGGTAGTTCGGCAGCACCATGAAGCCGAGGTCGGTGGCGCCGGTGAGCAGCTCGGGCACGTCGATCGACTGGCCGGAGACGCCGAAGAAGGAGCGGAACACGCCTTCGAGCAGCAGGGTGATGCCGAACGTCAGCAGCAGCCCGTAAAGGTGGTCGAGCTTGTAGAGCCAGCGCAGCATGGTTTTTTCGACGATGATGCCGAAGGCGCCGACCAGCAAGGGAGCGATCACCAGCATCGCCCAGTAATTCAGGCCGAACGTGGTGACGCCGATGTAGGCGAGGAACGCGCCCATCATGTACAGCGCGCCGTGCGAGAAATTAATTACGTTAAGAAGGCCGAAGATGACGGCAAGGCCAAGCGACAGCATGGCGTAGAACGAGCCGTTGACCAGTCCGAGAAGGAGCTGGCTCATCATGGCCTGGAGAGGAACGCCGAAGATTTCCATGGCATCACAGTACAAAAGCACCGGTATCGAACCGGTGAAGACTAAAAGAAAAACGCCTGCCCGAGAACCGGGCCGCGCCGACCACATTGCCGCGCAATTACAAAAGAAGCGGGTACGCGACCCGCTTCTTTGTCAAACAGCTGCCAGGTAGTGCAAGTTACTTCCAGAGCGAGCACTTGGTCTCGGCCTTGGTGGCATACGCCTGGGCGCCCGGGATGGTGGCGACGACCTTGTAGTAATCCCATGGATACTTCGACTCGGCCGGCGTCTTCACCTGCATCAGGTACATGTCGTGGACCATGCGGCCGTCCGGACGGATTTCGCCGTTCTTGGCGAACATGTCATTGACCTTGGTCTTCTTCAGCTGCGCCATGACCTTGTCGGCGTCGTCGGTACCGGTGGCCTTGACGGCGTTCAGGTACGTCATCGTCGCCGAGTAGTCGGCCGCCTGCAGCATCGACGGCTCTTTCTTCATCTTGGCGAAGTAGCGCTTGGCCCAGGCGCGCGATTCCGCGTTCTGGTCCCAGTACCAGCCGTCGGTCAGGTACATGCCCTGGGTCAGCTTCAGGCCCAGCGAGTGGACGTCGTTGATGAACATCAGCAGGCCGGCCAGCTTCATCGTCTTGGTGATGCCGAACTCGTTGGCCGCCTTGATGGTGTTGATGGTGTCGCCGCCGGCATTGGCCAGGCCGAGGATCTGCGCTTTCGACGATTGCGCCTGCAGCAGGAACGACGAGAAGTCAGATGCTGCCAGCGGGTGCTTCGACGCGCCCAGCACGGTGCCGCCGTTGGCCTTGATGACGTCGGAGGTGTCGTTCTGCAGCGACTGGCCGAACGCGTAGTCGGCCGTCATGAAGTACCACGACTTGCCGCCCTGCTTGACGATGGTCGAGCCGGTGCCGCGCGCCAGCGCGATGGTGTCGTAGGCATAGTGCACGGTGTACGGGGTGCACTCTTCGTTCGTCAGGCGGGCCGAGCCGGCGCCGATCGAGATGAAGACCTTCTTCTTTTCGGCCGCCAGCTTGGCCATGGCCAGGTTGGTGCCGGAGTTGGTGCCGCCGATCAGCATGTCGACGCCCTGCTGGTCGAACCACTCGCGCGCCTTGCTGGCGGCGATGTCGGCCTTGTTCTGGTGGTCGGCGACGACGAATTCGACTTTCTTGCCGTTGACCATGCCGCCCATGTCGGCGATCGCCATCTTGATGGCTTCGGCGCCGCCGTTGCCGTCGATGTCAGAGTAGGTGCCGGACAGGTCGGTGATGAAACCAATCTTGATGGTATCGCCCGACACCTGCGCTTGGGCCGAGAAGGACATACCGAGTGCGCATGCTGCGGTAGCGGCGATGGCAATAGCTTTACGTTTCATTTTCTTGTCTCCGTGAGGATAGTTGTTTGTTGTTGAAGCCTGGGTGATGCTTATACGCCGAGGAGCTCGGTAAGAACCGGCATCTTGGCGCTTAATTCCGACGAAGCGAAGGTCTCGACGATCTGACCGTGCTCCACCACGTAAAACCGATCCGCCAGAGGTGCGGCGAAGCGGAAATTCTGTTCCACCATGACGATGGTGTAGCCCTTGGCCTTCAGCTCGGTGATCATGCGGGCCAGGCCCTGCACGATGACCGGCGCCAGGCCTTCGGAAATCTCGTCGAGCAGCAGCAACCGCGCGCCGGTGCGCAGGATGCGCGCCACCGCCAGCATCTGCTGTTCGCCGCCCGACAGGCGGGTGCCCTGGCTGTTGCGGCGCTCGTACAGGTTCGGAAACATCTGATAGATTTCCTGCACCGACATGCCCTTTTCGGCGCCGGCCAGCGCCGGCGGCAGCATCAGGTTTTCCTCGGTCGACAGCGACGAGAAGATGCCGCGTTCCTCGGGGCAGTAGCCGATGCCGAGGTGGGCGATCTTGTGGGTCGGCATGCCGATCGCCTCGACGCCGTTGACCTTGATCGAGCCGGTGCGCTTGCCGGTCAGGCCCATGATGGCGCGCAGCGTGGTGGTGCGGCCGGCGCCGTTACGGCCCAGCAAGGTCACCACTTCGCCCTGGTTCACCGTCAGGTTGACGTCGTGCAGGATGTGCGATTCGCCGTACCACGCCTGCAGGTTGCTGATCTCGAGAGCGGCGGCCATCAGTGCGCTCCTTCGAGGTCGGCGCTGGTGGTGCCCATGTAGGCTTCCATCACCTGCGGGTTGCGCGATACCTCGGCATACGTGCCCTCGGCCAGCATGGCGCCGCGCTGCAGCACTGAAATCTTGTCGCAAATACCGGAAACCACGTTCATATTATGTTCGACCATCAGGATGGTGCGGCCGGCCGATACTTTTTTGATCAGCTCGGTGACGCGGTGGACGTCTTCGTGGCCCATGCCCTGGGTCGGCTCATCGAGCAGCATCAGCTCGGGGTCCATCGCCAGGGTGGTGGCGATTTCGAGCGCGCGCTTGCGGCCGTACGGCATGTCGACGGTAACGGTGTCGGCGAATTCGGTCAGGTCGACCTCGGCCAGCAACTGCATGGCGCGGTCGTCGAGGCGCGACAGTGAACGCTCGCTCTGCCAGAAATTGAAGGACGTGCCCAGTTCGCGCTGCAAGCCGATGCGCACGTTCTGCAGCACCGTCAGGTGCGGAAATACCGCCGAAATCTGGAACGAACGGATGATGCCCATGCGGGCGATCTGGGCCGGCTTGGCGTGCGTGATGTCCTTGCCGTTGAACAGGATCTGGCCCGAGGTCGGCACCAGGAACTTGGTCAGCAGGTTGAAGCAGGTGGTCTTGCCGGCGCCGTTCGGGCCGATCAGAGCGTGGATGTGACCGCGCTCGACACTGAGGTTGACGTCACTTACTGCTGTGAAACCTTTGAACTCTTTGGTCAGGTTTTTTGTCTGTAATATGACATCCGTCATTGGGTCTCCGTGATATTTTTATCATACTGCTATGTATTTTTTTTACGATAATACACACAATAAAATTTCGTCACAATACGGTATAACTACCATTTCACCCTGAATTGTCATCGCGGCACAGCAGCGATGAGCTCAGCGGCCCGCTCCGCGATCATCAAGGTCGGCGAATTCGTGTTGCCCGATGTTATGTTCGGCATGACGGATGCATCAATAACGCGCAAGCCCCCCACTCCGATGACGCGCAATTGACTATCGACCACCGCCATCGGGTCATCGGCGCGACCCATCTTGCAGGTGCCGACCGGATGGAAGATCGTCGTGCCGATCAGGCCGGCAGCTTCCGCCAGTTCGTCCTCGGTGCGGTAATGCATGCCGGGCTTGAATTCCTCCGGCGCATATCTGGCCAGCGCCTGCGCGGCGACGATCTTGCGCGTCAGCGTCAGCGCCGCGGCGGCGGTCTTGCGGTCCTCGGCCGTGCTCAGGTAATTGGGGGTGATTTTCGGCGGCGCGTAGCTGTCGTTGCCGGCGATGCGGACGTGCCCGCGTGAAGTCGGGCGCAGGTTGCAGACGCTGGCGGTGAAGGCCGGAAACGGGTGCAGCGGATCGCCGAACTTCTCCAGCGACAGCGGCTGCACGTGATACTGCAGGTTGGCGCTGGCCTGGCCGGGGTCGGACCTGGCAAACGCGCCCAGCTGCGACGGCGCCATCGACATCGGCCCGCTCTGCCGCACCGCATATTCGAGGCCAATCTTCATCTTGCCGAACCAGGTCGCGGCGCTGGTGTTGAGCGTCTTGGCGCCGTTCACCTTGTAAATCATGCGCAACTGCAAATGGTCCTGCAGGTTTTCGCCGACGCCTGGCGCGTCGACCAGCGGGACGATGCCATGCTGGTTGAGCGCTGCCGCGGGGCCGACGCCGGACAACTGCAAAATTTGCGGCGAACCGATGGCGCCCGCCGCCAGCAAGGTTTCGCGGACGGCGTCGGCGCGATACTTCCTGCCGCCGCCGGTAAATTCAACGCCCTTGCACACCGGGCCAAGTTCCGTATTCTCGATCACCAGGCGCTCGACATGGCAGCCGGTCATGATGGTCAGGTTTTCGCGCGCGGCGATCGGCTTCAGGAATGCCTTGGCGGTATTCCAGCGGATGCCGCGGCGCTGGTTGACCTCGAAATAGGAAGAGCCCTCGTTGTCGCCGGTATTGAAATCGTCGACTTTCGGGATGCCGGCCTGGTCGGCGGCGTCGCGGAAGGCGTCGAGGATCTGCCACGACAGGCGCTGCTTTTCGACGCGCCATTCGCCGCCGCTGCCGTGGCTTGCGCTGGCGCCGCCGTGGTGGTCCTCGGTTTTCATGAACAGCGGCAGCACCTTGTCCCAGGCCCAGGACGAGTCACCGGTCAGCTCGGCCCAGCGGTCGTAGTCGCCGGCCTGGCCGCGCATGTAGATCATGCCGTTGATCGACGAACTGCCGCCCAGCACCTTGCCGCGCGGGTAGACCAGCGAGCGCCCGCCGATGCCGGCGTCGGCTTCGGTCTTGTACAGCCAGTCGGTGCGCGGATTGCCGATGCAATGCAGGTAGCCGACCGGAATGTGGATCCACAGGTAATCGTCCTTGCCGCCGGCCTCGATCAGCAGGACGGTGGTGTCTTTCTTGCGTGTGAGGCGGTTTGCCAGCAGGCAGCCGGCAGTGCCGGCTCCCACGATAATGTAGTCGTATTGTCCTGCCGATTCCAATCAAGGCTCCTCAAGTAGGGCGCATCTCCGCCACCAGCGTTTGCATCAGCTGCGCCACCGACAGCGCGCGCGAACGGCCGACTTCGGCGCCGGCCCACATCGACATCAGTTCGGTGTCGCCGCTGGCTGCGGCGGCTGCTCGTATACTTCCTGTCAATGCATTTTGCACAGGATACGCTGGAACTTGCGTCTCCACACTCTCCATTTGCTTCATGAAACGATTTTCGATGCCGCGGGCGTAGCGGCCGGAGAAACTGCGGGTCAGCCGCGTCGTCAGGCCGCTGCCCGACAGCAGCTTCTGCTTGTAGGCTGGATGGATGCCGGACTCGTCGGTCACGAGGAAGGCGGTTCCCATCTGTACGGCCCTGGCGCCGAGCGACAATGCTTCTTGGATGTCGACGCCGGTCATGATGCCGCCGGCGGCAATGACGGGAATCTCGACCGCTTCCGCCACCAGCGGCCACAGCTTGCGCGCCGACAGCGTCGCTTCTTCCTGCGGGCCGAGGAAAGTACCGCGGTGTCCGCCCGCCTCGATGCCGGACGCCACCACGGCGTCGGCGCCGATTTTCTCCCAGGCCAGCGCTTCTTCCAACGTGGTGATGGTGCCGATGACGGCGATGCCGGCCGAGTGCAGGCGCTCGACTTGCGTCTCCGACAAGATGTCGAAAGTGAAGCTGGCGGCGGCGGGCTTCAATTCGAGCAGCGTTTCGAACTGGGCGCCGAAGTCCTGCGCCCACTGGGCCGGCAGCGGCAGTTCGCTCCAGCCCAGGCTTTCCCATATGGGGCGCAGCAATTCGACGCCGGCTTTCACTTCCTGTTCGCTGGGCGCGGGCGTTGCCTGAACGAAGAAATTGAGTTGGAACGGCCGATCGGTCATCGTGCGGACCTGTCCGACCTGCTCGCGGATTGCCGCGGGCGTGAGAAGCGAGCCGGGCAGGCTGCCCAGACCACCGGCGTTCGACACCCCGGCCACCAGGGCAGGCGTGCAGGAACCTCCGGCCATCGGCCCTTGAACGATCGGGAATTCCATCAGCGACAACACGTCCATACAACCTCCTGTGGATAAGTCTATGAATATCCACAGGTACGGTTTGTGGATAAACCCTATTTTATTCACACCCCAGAAATTGTCCAGAATTGCCACCAGCAGCATACAAAGTCGTTAACCGGTTTATACAGCGTGCAAGTTGTTGATTTTGTGAAAGAATATGGCCTTATCCACAGAAAATGGCCTGCGTTAACTACTACTACTAAACTTGTATACATACTTGTTTAAGTAAACAAGCAAACGAAAAGAGGACTTCGAAAAGCCCGAAAACCGTGTCTCCGGACCTTCGCGTCAAAAAAAGAAGGCAAACGTTGATGACTATTTTTTGTGCAGACGGTTTTACTTTTTCAAAAATCGATGAGCCAACCATTTTGACAAGCTTACCCTTTTGATAGCTCGGCATTGATCCCCGCTTTCGCGAGTTGACGGCTCGACGGCCAAGGCTGTGGATAAGCTGTTGGATATCCACAGGGTCTAATGTGCAGAACTCATCCATTTGTCCACAGCCGATTTTTTATCCAACAATGATCCCAACTGGATACAATGTTTTTGAGCGTACTTGTAAACGCCGTAAACCGTTGAGCCTGTTGATAAAAACCGAGTTATCCACAAAAAAATCGCCGTTTACTATTACTACTAAATTTATATATATATCTTTGTATAAAACAGTAAACGCAGCGAAGAATGTGGACAAGCGCTGAAAACCGTCTTCCAGAACCATGAATCACCACAAAATCAAGCGCTTAGGAATCATCAGCGCCCTTCATGAAGAACAGGAAGGGCTCGTGCAAGCCATGGAAGGGGCCGCCATGGTCGTGCACGGCATGCGTGACTACTCCACCGGCCGACTGTTCGGCATCGACGCTGTGTGCGTCCTGTCGCGTATTGGCAAGGTCGCGGCATCGATGACGGCGGCGATGCTTGTGGAGAAGTTCGGAGTTACCCACATCCTGTTCACCGGTGTGGCAGGTTCTGGCGATGCCGGCGTGCGGGTTGGCGACATTGTCATCGGCGAATCGCTGGTGCAGCACGACATGGACGCCAGTCCCCTTTTCCCTCGTTTCGAGGTGCCGTTGACCGGTATTTCGAACTTTCCCTCGGATTCACGGTTGTCGGCGCAGCTGGCCGGCGCGGCGCTCGGATTCCTGGAAGCGGACTTTCGGGATGTGATCGGTTTGGAAGACAGGCAGGTGTTCAGGCTGGGTCAGCCGCGGGTGCACCGCGGCCTGATCGCCAGCGGCGACCAGTTCGTCAGCAGCCGTGGCCATATCGAACGATTGAATTCGTCCCATCCAGGCTTGCTGGCGGTCGAGATGGAGGGGGCGGCGGTGGCGCAAGTGTGTTTCGAGCTGGGCGTGCCGTTCGCCGTCATCCGTACGATTTCCGACAACGCAAATGAAGACGCGGCGACCGATTTTCTACATTTCGTGAAATCGGTCGCCGCGCGCTATGCCTTCCATATCGTCAGGCGTTTTTGCCTGGATTACCCAAGCATCGAGTCCGCCGCCGCGTACTCGTAGTCCAGCGCCTGCGCCACCGCGGCGTAGGTGACCTTGCCCAGGCACACGTTAAGGCCGTTCCTGAGGTGCGGGTCGTCGCGCATGGCCTGCTTCCAGCCCTTCTCCGCAAGTGCCACAGCGTGGCCAATGGTGGCGTTGTTGAGCGCGAAGGTCGAGGTGCGGGCAACGGCGCCAGGCATGTTGGCGACGCAATAGTGCACCACGCCATCGAGGTTGAAGGTCGGATCGGCGTGCGTCGTCGCGTGCGAAGTCTCGAAGCAGCCGCCCTGGTCGATGGCGACGTCGACCACCACCGCGCCCGGTTTCATGCGTGAAATCATGTCGCGCGTGACCAGCTTCGGCGCCGCGGCGCCTGGCACCAGCACGCCGCCGATGACCAGGTCGGCCGACAGCACCGCTTCCTCGATTGCGTGCGCGTTCGAATACTGGGTGGCGATGCGGTTGCCGAAAATCAGGTCGAGCTGGCGCAGGCGGTCCATGTTCTTGTCGAGCACGGTAACGCGCGCACCGGTGCCGATCGCCATCTGCAGCGCGTTGGTGCCGACCACGCCGGCGCCGATGATCACGATGTGACCGGCGGCAACGCCAGGCACGCCGCCCAGCAGCAAGCCCATGCCGCCTTTCGATTTCTCGAGGTGGGCGGCGCCGGCCTGGATCGCCATGCGCCCCGCCACTTCGCTCATCGGCGCGAGCAGCGGCAGGCCGCCGCCGGCGCCGGTGATGGTTTCGTAGGCGATGCAGACCGCGCCCGAACGCACCAGCGCCGCCGTCTGATCCGGATCCGGCGCCAGGTGCAGATAGGTGTACAGGATCTGGCCTTCGCCCAGCATCGCGCATTCGCCGGGCTGCGGTTCCTTGACCTTGACGATCATTTCCGCACGGGCAAAGATTTCCTTCGCGGTGTCGACGATGGACGCGCCTGCCGCGACGTACTGTTCGTCAGGCAAGCCGATCTCGAGGCCGGCGCTTTTCTGCACCAGCACCTGGTGACCCCGCGAGGTCAGTTCGCGTACGCTGGGAGGCGTGAGGCCGACCCGGTACTCGTTGTTCTTAATCTCTTTTGGAACCCCTACTATCATGTCTTCCTCCAAGTTGTACAACGAACATCTGCATCATTACAGACCCAGCGTCATGAGGCTTGCGTTACCGCCAGCGGCAGTCGTGTTCACACACAACGCCCGCTCCGCCACCAGACGCCACAACGGGATCGCACCTTCTTCGGTGGTGTCGATCATGCTGATGATTGCCCCGTCCCTGGCTGCCAGCAACGGCCGCAGCGCGTGCGCGGTGGACGCTTCCAGCAGCGCCACCTGGAACGGATAAGTACATTGTTCGATATCGCCGATGACCTGGATGCGGTCGCGCACTTCCGGCGGCAGCCCTTCCGGCAGCAGGTGGCCGGAGCCGGCCAGCACGATGGCGCGGTTGCCGGTGGCCAGCACCGCGGCCAGCTGGTTGAGCAGCACGCCGATGTGCGACGACGCGCACAGCACCATGCCGCGGTGGGCGAACGACAGCGTGTTGCGTTCGCCCGTCGGCCCCGGCAGCGCCAGCGTGGTGCCGAGCAGCGTCGTGCGCATGTACTGTTCGGCCAGCGTGACCACCCGCTGCTGGCCGTGCGTGCGCGCCCACACCATCAGCGCGTCGAGCCCTGGCGTGGCGTGGCGTTCGTGGCGCATCAATGGCGGCGCCGCGCGTTGCAGGCGCTTGATGTACAGCGGACCGCCCGCCTTCGGGCCGGTGCCGGATTTGCCTTCGCCGCCGAACGGCTGCACGCCGACCACCGCGCCGACGATATTGCGGTTCACGTAGATGTTGCCGACATGCGCGTGCGAGGCGATGAAATCGATCGTCTCGTCGATGCGCGAGTGCACGCCCAGCGTCAGGCCGAAGCCGCTGGTGTTGATCGAGTCGATCAGCTGCGCCAGCGCGGCGCGCTTGTAGCGGATGATGTGCAGCACCGGGCCGAACACTTCCTGCGTCAGCTCCGACAGCGAGCCGATTTCCAGCACCGTCGGCGCGACGAAGGTGCCTTGCGCCTCCAGCCCTGCCGGCAGCGGCAGCGAATAGACAGACTTCGCTTTAAGCTTGGTGCGTTCGATATGCGCTAGCAGGTTGTCGCGCGCTTCGGAGTCGATCACCGGACCGATATCGGTCGACAGGCGGTCCGGCACGCCGACGCGCAGTTCCTGCATCGCGCCCTTGAGCATGCGGATCGTCTTGTCGGCGATCTCCTCCTGCAGGAACAGCACGCGCAGCGCAGAGCAGCGCTGGCCGGCGCTGTCGAACGCGGAACTGAGCGCATCCTGCACCACCTGTTCCGGCAGCGCCGACGAATCGACGATCAGCGCATTCTGGCCGCCGGTTTCGGCGATCAGCGGGATCTCGTTCGACTCGTCGAGCGAACGCCTGGCCAGCGTGCGGTTGATCAGCTGGGCCACTTCGGTCGAGCCGGTGAAGATCACGCCGCGCACGCGCGCATCGGCGGTCAGCGCCGCGCCCACCACTTCGCCGCGGCCCGGCAGGAATTGCAAGGCGCCCTTCGGGATGCCGGCCTCGTGGAACAGCTGCACAGCGCGGTGCGCGATCAGCGGCGTTTGTTCGGCCGGCTTGGCCAGCACCACGTTACCGGCGGCCAGCGCCGCGGCCACCTGGCCCGTGAAAATCGCCAGCGGGAAGTTCCATGGGCTGATGCAGGTGACCGGGCCCAGTGCCAGCGTATTCGGCGAACCATGCACTTGCGCGGCGTAGTAGCGCAGGAAGTCGACCGCTTCGCGTACTTCGGCGATCGCGTTCGGCAGCGACTTGCCGGCTTCGCGCACGGCGAGCGCCATCAGCTCGTGGCAGTGTGCCTCGAACAGGTCGGCCACGCGCGCGATGGTATCGGCGCGGACCGACGGCTCGATGGTCTGCCAGTCCATCGCGAACGCGGTGGCGGCGGCCAGCGCGGTTTCGACATCGGCGCTCGTGGCTTCGGCGACATGCCCGACCACGTCGGCATGGTTGGCCGGATTGACGATTGCCTGCGACGCCGATTGGGCCAACTGGCCGTCGATCAGCGGCGCCGCGTCGTACACGCGGCGCTTCGACAGCGTCGCCGCTAGGTCCGTCAGCACGTCCTCGTTGGTCAGGTCGATGCCGGACGAATTCCTGCGCTCGGCGCCGAACAGCGCGACCGGCAGCGCGATGCCGGGATGCGGCGCCCCGCCCTGCGCGCGCGCGGCGTCGAACGGATCGGCGATCAGCGATTCGATCGATACCTTCTGGTCGACGATCTGGTTGACGAACGACGAGTTGGCGCCGTTTTCCAGCAGCCGGCGCACCAGGTAGGCCAGCAGCGTTTCGTGCGAGCCGACCGGCGCGTAAATGCGGCATGCCTTGTCGAGGTTTTCCTTGCCGACGACCTGATCGTACAGCGTCTCGCCCATGCCATGCAGGCACTGGAACTCGTAGTTGCTGACGCCATCCTGCTTGGCCCAGGTGTAGATCACCGCCAGCGAGTGCGCGTTGTGGGTGGCGAACTGCGGATACAGCAGGTCGCTCGCGGCGAGCAGCTTCTTGGCGCAGGTGAGGTAAGAGACGTCGGTGTAGACCTTGCGCGTGTAGACCGGATAGCCAGGCATGCCGTCGACCTGGGCGCGCTTGATCTCGGCGTCCCAATAGGCGCCCTTCACCAGGCGCACCATGAACTTGCGGCCGCTGCGCCTGGCCAGGTCGGCCAGGTAGTCGATGACGAACGGGCAGCGCTTCTGATAGCCCTGCACTACGAAGCCGATGCCCTCAAAAGCAGCCAGGTCGGGATCGAACGCCAAAGCTTCCATCAGGTCGAGCGAGATCTCGAGACGGTCGGCTTCTTCGGCGTCGATGTTCAGGCCGATGTTGTAGTGCTTCGCCAGCAGCACCAGGCTGCGCACGCGCGGCAGCAGTTCTTCCATCACGCGCGTGTACTGCGCGCGGCTGTAGCGCGGGTGCAGCGCCGACAGCTTCACCGAGATGCCCGGGCCGTCCTTGATGCCGCGCCCGTTGGACGCCTTGCCGATCGCATGGATCGCCGTCTCGTAGGACTTGTAGTAGTTCTGCGCATCGAGTTCGGTCAGCGCCGCTTCGCCCAGCATGTCGTACGAATAGCGGTAGCCGCGCGCTTCGTTGTCGCGGCTGTTCTTGAGCGCTTCGTCGATGGTCTGGCCGGTGACGAACTGGTTGCCGAGCATGCGCATGGCCAGGTCGACGCCTTTGCGGATCAGCGGCTCGCCGCCCTTGCCGATCAATCTGGTCAGCGCCGAACCGAGCCCGGTTTCGCTGCTGGTGCCGACCAGCTTCCCGGTGATGAGCAGGCCCCAGGTGGCGGCGTTGACGAACAGGGAAGGCGATTCGCCGAGGTGCTTGCGCCAGTCGCCCTTGCTGATCTTGTCGGCGATGAGGCGGTCGGCGGTCTGGCTGTCGGGGATGCGCAGCAGCGCTTCGGCGAGGCACATCAGCGCCACGCCTTCTTCCGACGACAGCGAAAACTCGTGCATCAAGGCGTCCACGCCGGACGAGCGGGTGCGCTTGTCGCGCACCTGCGACACCAGCTTGTGCGCCAGCGCCGCGGCGCCGCCGTTGGCCTGCGCGCCCTGCGCCAGCAGCCAGTTCACCGCTTCGGCTTCGTCGCGACGGTAGGCTGCGGTGATCGCGGCACGCAGCGCGGACTGCTGGGGTTTGATTTCTGCGTGGAGGGCGGCAAAGGGGGCGGTGTGCATGGATGACTCTTTAATCAGAAGGGACGAACGACGTCGCGCGGAAAATCGCGGGCGCAAAAAAATTGATTCGATTGTAGTGCGGATTCTTCTGGATTAATTCTGGAATTAAGGAAGACTAGCAATAGATAGTTTTTGGTGAGACAATTTAACCAAATTATATTTATCTTGGGAGACGCCTGACATGCTGGACAAGATTAGTAAGAAGATCCTCTCCGAGTTGCAGAACGACGGACGCATCAGCAATGTCGAACTGGCCTCCCGTGTCAACCTGTCGCCGGCGGCCTGCCTGGAGCGGGTGCGCAAGCTGCATGAATCAGGCTACATCATGGGCTATACCGCCCAGCTCAATCCGCAGCTGCTCGATGTATCGCTGCTGGTGTTCATCGAGGTGGTGCTGGACCGCACCACGCCGGAGGTGTTCGACGCTTTCAAGAACAGCGTGCAGCTGATCCCCGAGGTGCTGGAGTGCCACATGGTGGCCGGCGGCTTCGACTACCTGGTCAAGGCGCGTGTGAAGGACATGGCGGCGTACCGCGAATTCCTCGGCAAGACGCTGCTGCAGAAGGGCGTGCGCGAGACGCATACCTATGCGGTGATGGAAGAAGTGAAGAACACGACCAAGCTGCCGATCAAGTAGAGTTATCCAATGAATCGTCGTTCCCGCCTTCGCGAGGACGACAGATCTTCGGTCTCGTGACTATGATGCCGCTGTCAGCGACGTGACCGCGGTGGTGTCCATCGACTCGAGGTGCTTGCGCAGCCAGGTGTGCGCCGGGCTGCGGGCGTCGCGCTCATGCCAGAGCATGTCGAGGTGCACCGCCGGCAGCGTGAACGGCAGCTCGCGCCAGACCAGCGCATCGGTCATGCCGGTCGACGCAATCAGGTGCTTCGGCAGGACCGTGATCAAATCGGAATTGGCCACGACGCGGCCGGCCGTGAAGAACTGGTTGACCGTCAGCAGGATGCGGCGCTCGCGCCCCAATTGCGCCAGCGCTTCGTCGGACAGCCCGTGCGCGCGTCCGGAAAAACTCACCAGCAAGTGGTTGGCGGCGACGTAGTTGTCGAGCGTGAGCTCGACCTTGGCCAGCGGATGGTTCTTGCGCATCACGCAGACATAGCGGCCCGAATACAGGCGCTCGTGGCGGATCGGCGAACTGGTGTCGGACGACAGCTGCGCCGCCACGCCGGGAAAGAAGCCGACGGCCAGGTCGATGTCGCCGCGCAGCAGCATCGGCCGCGGCTCGCGCGTGGTCAACGGCACCATGCGCACATTGACGCCCGGCGCCTCGCTCTCGATCGAGCGCATCAGCGACGGCAGCCAGAAGGCGGCGGTGGCGTCGGCCATCGCCATGCGGAACGTGGCGTTGGCCTTGGACACGTCGAAGGTGCCGGGCGTGACGGCGGCCTCGAGCCCGGCCAGCGCCTGGCGCACGGCCGGCCACAGCGACTCGGCGCGCGGCGTCGGCTTGACGCCGTAGGCGGTGCGGATCAGCAGATCGTCGCCGAGGCTTTCGCGCAGCCGCTTGATGGCGTTCGATACCGCCGGCTGGGTCATCGCCAGGTGGCCGGCGGCGCGCGTCAGGTTTTGCTCAGTCATCACCGCGTCGAATACGCGCAGCAGGTTCAGGTCAAGCGTGAGAAAACTCATGATAGAAATGGAATGTGGATGACGGAAGGTGGATGCACTACGCCAAATAGTACATCAATCCATTCATGATTAATATAATCGGTATCAGATCTTCGAATTAGCTTTATATGTTGCATTGCACTATAGTGCCGTACAACAACATAAATCGCAATTGGAATCACTGTGTCTACTACCGCAACTTTGCTTCAAGCCACCGCCAACGTTCAGATCCTGCCGCTGCTGCGCGGCGCGCTGGGCCTGTCGGCTCTCGCCGGCTTCGTCCTGTTCTTTAAACCCCTGCTGCTGGGCATCTTTCGTGCACTGGTTCTGACCGTGCGTCCGCGCCGCACCAAAGAAGAGCGTATCGCGCGCCGCCAGTTGCTCGACGCACGCCAGTTTCAGCGAATCATCAATGCATCGCAAGATCCGAGCCAGGCCGCAGAACTGCGGGCCCTGTCGGCACGCGCATAAATTTCACCGCTGCATAAAAAACGCGGCGCCGGGGTTTCCCCTGGCGCCGCGTTTTTTTGTGCGTCGACGATTAGCGGGCGCCCAGCAGTGCCGGCTTGAGCGAGCTGTCGGCCGGCTTGTCGCCGATCCAGATGCGCATCACGGCGTTGTTGAAGCCGAAGTCAGGCACGACTTCGCCGATCTTCTTGCCGTTCAGTTCGGTTACGGTGCCGCTGCCCGGAATCCAGTCGAGGTGCAGCACGTCGCCCTTCTTCAGGCCCGGGATGGAGCCGAACATTTCGCCGAACTTGCTGAGCTGGCTGACGTACTTGGCCTTCTCGGCCTCGCTGACGTTGCTGTTAATGCCGGTCATGAACGACTGGCCGAAGTCTTCCGAGCTAATGTCGCGCATCATCACCAGCGTCAGGCGGCGTGGGCCTTCCAGCTTGAGGACGTCGGCGACGGTGTTTTTCTTTTCCGTCAGGTACAGGCCGGCGGCGTAGACCTTGATGATGAACTTGGTGCGGATGCCGGCGCCGTTCAATACCAGGTCCTTGCCCGCCACCTTGGCGGTGTCGTCGAGCTTGATGCCGCTGACTTCGGCCGCGATCGCGCCCTGGACGCAGGCGCATGCCAGCAGCAGGCCGGCCAGCAGGCCCTTGAAACCGAGTTTCGTCGTTACCATATTGTTATCTCCATGTTTTTATCAAAAGTGACTTGCGAAGCTGTCTGTGATGAATATATCACTACTTGCCTGCAGGAACACTACAAAAAGGAGGGGGTAACGATGCCTTATTCATCCATTGCCGAGCTGCCCGACAGCGTGCGCGACAATCTGCCGAAGCATGCGCAGGAGATCTACAAGGAAGCGTTCAACAGCGCGTTCGACGAATATGCCGAGCGCGGCGCCGAGGACCGCGAATCGACCGCCCACAAGGTGGCGTGGACGGCAGTGAAGAAGAAGTACAAGAAGGACGAGGCGAGCGGCAAGTGGCACGAGGCCGGGTGACCGGTCGAATCGTCAGGCTGCCTCGAGGGCGCGGAGCGCTTTGCGCGACGCGCGCGCAGGCCTGCCGACGGCTGCTTCCGCCTCCACCTGCGCCAGCGCGGCGCCCTGTTCCAGCTTGAACACGCTGACCACGCGCGCCAGGTTTGCCGCCTGGTCCTGCATCGAGGCGGCCGCGGCGGCCGCTTCTTCGACCAGCGCCGCATTCTGCTGAGTCGTTTCGTCCATTTCCAGGATTGTGTGGTTGACGCTGGCGATGCCGACGCTCTGTTCCTGGCTGGCGGCGGTGATTTCACCCATGATGTCGGTGACCCGGCGTACGCTGGCCACCACTTCTTCCATCGTGACGCCGGCCTGCTCGACCAGGGTGCTGCCTTCGCGTACCTTGTCGACCGAGTCGCCGATCAGGATCTTGATTTCCTTGGCTGCGGCGGCCGAGCGCTGCGCCAGGCTGCGCACCTCCGCGGCGACCACGGCGAAGCCACGGCCCTGCTCGCCGGCGCGCGCCGCTTCCACCGCGGCGTTCAGCGCCAGGATGTTGGTCTGAAACGCAATGCCATCGATGACGCCGATGATGTCGACGATCTTTTTCGACGACGCCGTGATCGACCCCATCGTGTCGACCACGTGCGAGACCACCGAGCCGCCGCGGATCGCCACCTCGGACGCCTTGGCGGCGAGCTGGTTTGCCTGCCGCGCATTGTCGGCGTTCTGTTGCACGGTGGCGGTCAGTTCGCGCATCGAGCCGGAGGTGTGGCCGAGCGATGAAGCCTGCTGTTCGGTGCGGTTCGACAGGTCCAGGTTGCCGCTGGCGATTTCACTCGAGGCCGAGGCAATCGCCTCGGTGCCGGCCCGTACTTCCGCAACTATCCTGATCAGGCTGTTGTTCATGTGCTTGAGCGCGCCCATCATCTGGCCGGTCTCGTCGTTGCTGGTGACCTCGATGACGCTGCTGAGGTCACCGTCGGCCACCCGCTTGGCGATATCGACCGCAGCGCCCAGCGGGCGCGTAATGCTGCGTGTGGAAAAGTACGCCACCGCGACCGACACGATGCTCGCGCCGAGCGCCAGCACCAGGATCAGCAGCTGGGTGCGGCTCGACACTGCCGTCGCGGCATCGCCGGCTTCGACCATCGCTGCATTCTGGTAGGCAGTAAACTTGTCGAGTTCCTCGAAGTATTTGGCTTGCTGGGGACGCAGGCCGAACATGAAATTGGCCATCGCGCTCTCCTTCTTGTCGTCGTTGATGAGGGCGATGAAGTCGACCTGTGCGGGAATGAACTTGGCGCGGATGGCGGCAATCGCCTTGAGAATTTCCTGGCCGCGCGGCTCGGTGGTGCTTTTGGCCAGGTCGTTCAAGGCAGCGGTCGCGCTGGCGTTCTTTTTGGCCATGATGGCCAGTTCGGCCTTGATCTGGTCCGGATCGCTCATCACCAGCACGTTGAGCATGCTGCGGGTGACTTCGTTGACATCGGCCTTGATGCCGTTCGCCACCACCGTCGTCGGATAGCGCGACTTCACCATCGTCGTCACTTCCTGGTTCAGGCTACCGATGCGCAGATAGGACAAGGCGGCGAGCATGATCAGGAGCGCGATCACGACCCCAAAGCCGATGGCCAGGCGCTGGCCTATTCCCAAGTTTCGAATGTTCATGGCGCTGTCTCTCATTATTTTTTGCGAATAGTGGGGCAAAAAAATTGCCTTGGATAAATATATCACCACTTACTCTCCTAAAACATAATAGACAGGCATTTCCAAAAAGAAATAAATTCGCAGCAACGCACAAGGTTGTGGAGGGCGAGGTAGATGTGACTGGATAGCATCATCGAGCGTAGGCGCTGATCGCGTTGCCGATGGTGCTGTTGGGATTTTTTCGACCCACCATCAAGGTAGTTGGTGAAACTTTCAGATGTGAAAAAACCGCCCATCGAGCGGCTTTTTCTTTCCAATCTAGCGCCAATTAAACGACACTGCGAGGAATGAGTGGTGAGTCAATGATGGCCTGTAGAGCGTCGATACCTTCGTCAACCCTCGGTTGCTCAGGCCTTGGCCAGCATCAGGCGCTGGTATTTCGCGCGCAGCTGGTCCGGCGTTTCGGTCCACGCCGGATCGAGCGGGATGCAGCTGACCGGGCACACCTGCTGACATTGCGGCTCATCGAAATGGCCGACGCATTCGGTGCACTTGTTGGGGTCGATCTCGTAAATCTCGGCGCCCATGTAAATCGCGTCATTCGGGCACTCGGGCTCGCAGATGTCGCAATTGATGCATTCGTCGGTAATGAGTAACGCCATGATGTGCTTCTTTACTCGGTGGGCGGGGCCATCGAGGCGATCTTTTTCTGCAGCCAGCGGTCGACCGAAGGGAACACGAACTTGGAAACGTCGCCGCCGAGCACCGCGATTTCGCGCACGATGGTGCCGGAGATGAACTGGTACTGGTCCGATGGCGTCAGGAACAAGGTCTCGACGTCCGGCAGCAGGTAGCGGTTCATGCCGGCCATCTGGAATTCGTATTCGAAGTCGGAGACGGCGCGCAGGCCGCGCACGATAACGCGGGCATCATGCTTGCGCACGAAATCCTTGAGCAGACCGGAAAAACTCTCGACCTTGACATTCGGATAGTGGCCCAGCACTTCGTTGGCAATCTCGAGGCGCTCTTCGAGCGAGAAGAACGGCCGCTTGTTCTTGCTGTCGGCTACGCCAACGATCAGGCCGTCGAAAAGTCCGGACGCGCGGCGCACCAGATCTTCGTGGCCTCGTGTGAGCGGATCAAAGGTACCTGGATAAACGGCTACAACCATTGCGGCTCCCTGGAGATGCACCAATATAGAACGCGCATTATGCCTCAAAACCGGTCAGCTACCCCAGAGCAGACCAAGGGCGGCGATTTTTGGCGAGCGTATTTACAGGATGTTACTCCGGCCGGGTCCGCAAGCGCAGCAGATGGTAGAACACGATGCCGGCCTTGTCGGCGCGAATCGCTTCCCACGGCGCCAGCCATTCCGGCGTCGCATCGGCGTCGTCTTCGGCAAACGGCAGCCGCGCGCCCGATTCAACGTAGACCAGGCCGTCTTCGGCGAGCAGGTTGACGCACAGCGGCAGCGTCTTCGACAACATGTCCTGCTGATAAGGCGGATCCAGGAACACCAGGTCGAAGCGCTGGCCGCGCAAGGCCATCGACTGTGCGCTCGCCAGGGCGTCGGCGCGCAGCAGCGTCACCGCGTCGGCGTGCAGTTTTTCCTTGATGGTTTCAAGCTGGCGGACGACCGGAGTGTGGGTGTCGATCATGACGACCGAGCGGGCGCCGCGGCTGGCCGCTTCGAAGCCGAGTGCGCCGCTGCCGGCGAACAGGTCGAGTACGGCGGCCGCGCTCCAGTCGTTGCCCCACTGATGGCTGATCCAGTTGAACACGGTCTCGCGCACGCGGTCGGGCGTCGGGCGCAAGCCGAGCGCGTCGAGCACCGGCAACTGGGTGCGTTTCCAGGCGCCGCCGATGATGCGCACGTGTTGCGGCGGCGGCGGCCGGTGGACCGGGACTTTAGCTGGCTTTTTTTGCATGGGCGCCACTATATCACGGGGGTAAAACGCTGGTGTCAGGTCTGACATTAAGACATTCGCGCGCGAATGTCTTAATGTCAGACCTGACACCAGCTTTATGACACCAGCTTTAAGCTAGCGGCGCGCGTCGGCAGCGAGGACGTTGAAGTCTTCGATCCAGCCCTGCATCCGCTTCTGCGCGTGCGCTTTCTGCGCCGGCGTGGCAATCTTCACGGCGGTCTGGATCAGCTGGATTGTCTGGTCGGTATAGGTATCGAAGAAGGCCTTGCGCTCAGGCGCTTCGAAACGGCCGAACAGTTCCTTGACCAGGTTGTGCAGCACCGACACGGTGGCGTCCTTGCCCAGCTTTTCGTTGTGGATCTTGCGCAGCGCGCCGACGATCTGCTTCTGGCGCCGCATCCGCTCGTCCATCCAGACGTCGTTGTCGAGCACGCGCGCATCGGATGCCTTGCGCAGGATCGCTTCCTGCTCGGAACTGAAGTTGCCGAACCATAGGTCGAACTGCTCCATCGATTTCTTGAAGCGCGCCTTCTGCCGCGCCTCGAGGTCGCCACGCATAAACTTCTTGCGGTAGTCCTCGTTGTTCTTCGCAAATTTCTTTTCCATCTGAGCGATCTGGTCGGGGCGCACGGAGCGCGCCAGGTCGGCCAGTTCGGGCAACGCCTTGTAAGCGAGCAATTCGGTGCGCGCCTTGATGTCGTGGTAATTGCCCGCCAGGTCGGCCTGGGTCAGGTTGCCGGCAAGCTGGCGCTGGCCATTCTGCAGCAGCTGGACGTAATCCTTGAGCTGGGTCTTGCGGTGCCACTGGAACAGGTTGTCGATGTCCTTCTTCACCCAGCCGGACTGGTCGGAGTCGAGGTCGAGATAGTTGTTCAGCCACCAGTACAGCAGGGTGTCGCCGTGGTTGTAGGTGAAGCGGATGCTGCTGCAACCGGCCGCCGTCACCATCAGCAGGATCAGAAACAGCGCGCGAACGCGGTTTGCGACGGTGCCGCTCGTGTTAAACTTTTTCATCTATTCAACTCTTTCAAATACCGCTTATGAATGTTGTGATTCTCGCCGCCGGCATGGGAAAGCGGATGCAATCCGCACTGCCAAAAGTCTTGCATCCTTTAGCGGGCAAGCCATTGTTGCAACACGTTATTGATACCGCACGTGAACTTGCGCCGCGCAAATTATGCGTTATTTACGGGCACGGCGGCGCAGCGGTGCCTGAGATGGTGAAACTGCAGAACAATGGCGAGCACGCAATCATCGATACCGCGCTGCAGGAACCGCAATTGGGCACCGGCCACGCCGTGATGCAGGCGGCGCCTCAGCTCGACGACAACGCGCCGACGCTGATCCTGTACGGCGACGTTCCGCTGACCACGTCGGCCTCGCTGCGCCGCCTGGTCGAGGCCGCCGGCAGCGACAAGCTGGCGATCCTGACGGTCGAACAGGCCAACCCGTTCGGGCTGGGCCGCATCGTGCGCGACGGCGGCAACATCGTCCGCATCGTCGAAGAGAAAGACGCCAGCGAGGCCGAGCGCGCGATCCGCGAGATCAACAGCGGCATCATCGTCGCCCCGACCCGCCAGCTGAAAGAATGGCTGGGCTCGCTGTCGAACAACAATGCGCAGGGCGAGTATTACCTGACCGACATCGTCGCCAAGGCGGTGGCGGACGGCGTGCCGGTGGTGTCGGCGCAGCCGTCGGCCGAGTGGGAAGTGGCCGGCGTCAACAGCAAGGTGCAGCTGGCCGAGCTGGAGCGCCGCCACCAGTTGAACAAGGCCAACGCGCTGCTCGAGCAAGGCGTCACGCTGATGGATCCGGCGCGCATCGATATCCGCGGCACGCTCATCTGCGGGCGCGACGTGACGATCGACGTCGGCTGCGTGTTCGAGGGCCGCGTCGAGCTGGCCGACGGCGTGTCGGTCGGCGCGCACAACGTCATCGTCAACGCCAGCATCGCGGCGGGCGCGCAGATCAAGCCGTTCTGCCACATCGAAGGCGCCAAGGTCGGGCCGAAGTCGATGATCGGCCCGTACGCGCGCCTGCGTCCGGGCGCCGAGCTGGCCGAGGACGTTCATATCGGTAACTTCGTCGAAGTGAAGAACAGCACCATCGCGGCGCACAGCAAGGCCAACCACTTGAGCTACGTGGGCGATGCGACGGTCGGTTCGCGCGTCAATATCGGCGCCGGCACGATTACCTGCAATTACGATGGCGTCAACAAATACCGGACGGTGATCGAGGACGACGCCTTCATCGGCAGCGACAGCCAGCTGGTGGCGCCGGTGACGGTGGGCAAAGGGGCGACCTTGGGCGCGGGCACGACGCTGACGAAGGATGCGCCGGCCGGCAAGCTGACCATTTCGCGCGCCAGGCAGATGACGATCGACGCCTGGCAGCGGCCGGTCAAGGTCAAGAAGTAGGTTGCATCGACGTCATCCGGGCGAACGCGGGATGACGTCGATGGTTTATTGGGTGGCCAGCCCTTCGGCCACTTCGCCGCGCGCGGCCTTGAACGCCGGCGCCAGCGCCGCCAGCAGCGCCACCGCCATCACCGTCACCACCGCCATCATCATCCGGTGAAAGTCGAGCTCGACGAGCATCGGCGCCTGCGTCAGCGCCTGCTGGGTGGTGTACGACAGTGCCGCCCGGTTCACCACCCAGGCGATCAGCCCGCTCGCCACCAGGCTGATGCCCACCGCAAACGCGGCCATCCACAGCGCCTCCGCGGCAAACATGAAGAACACGCCGGTGCTGTGCATGCCCAGCGCGCGCAGCGTCGCCACTTCGCGCCGGCGCTCGAAGGCGTTCATCGAAATCGTCGCGGCGATGGCGGCGGCAATCACCGCGAACACCATGCCGGCCACGCTGTCGAACGTCAGGTCGGAGGCGCTGCGCGCGTGCAGATAGCTGGCCGACAATTCCTGCCAGGTGTGGACGTCGACGGCAAGGCCGGCGCCGCGCAGGTGGACCAGCACCGCCGCGCGCATCGCGTCGAGCCGCTTGGAATCGGCCAGCGTCACCACCAGCCGCTCGGTGCGCTGGGTGTCGAGCAGGTTCTGCGCCATTTCGAACGGCATCAGCAGCGCGCGCGCGCCGCCGTTGAAGTCGGCCACGCTGAAGACGTCCACCACCTCGGCTTTGGCCGGCGCCGCCTGCCCCGCGGCGCTGACGCCGGTCAGCGTCAGGTTGCTGCCCGGACGCAGCCCGAGCGCGCGCGCATGGTCGCTGCTGAGCGCGATGCCGTTCGGCTGGCCAGGGTTGAGCTTGCCATGCTGCAGCGAGCCCGGGCCGCTGATCCCTTCGCCATGAAACAGCGCCGAGCGCTGGCCGGTGGAGGCGATGCCGGACACGCTCATCTGCGGCGCCACTTGCGCCACGCCGGGCAGCGCTGCCACCATCGCCCTGATCCGCTTGGCGTCGGCCGGCTCGAACGCGGTGCCGCCGCCGGCCGGGCCGGCGCGGGTGATGGTCAGGTGGCCGAGCCGCTCGCCCACCACCGCCTGGTGCTCGAGGCGCACGCGGGTGCTGGCGATGTTGCCGGCGAACAGGTCGAGCAGGCACAGGCAGGCCGCGATCAGCAGGATCGTCAGCACGCTGCGCGGGCGTCCCAGCAATACCGTGCGCAGCGCCAGCCGGTGCGGGCTCATCCTTGCACCCGCAAGGTCCGGCGCCCGCTGTCCGACGGCGTGCTGGTCAGCCGGCCTTCGTTGAGCTGCAGCGTGCGCGTCACCCGGCTCAGCTGGCGCTGGTCGCGGGTCGACATGACGAAGGTGGTGGCGTGGTCGCGCTGCAGCGTGGCGAACAGGTCCATGACGAGGCGGATGCTGCCGTTGTCGAGGCGCGACGTGGCCTCGTCGGCCACCACCAGGCGCGGCTGCGTGACCAGGGCGCGCGCGATGGCGATGCGCTGGCACTGGCTGGCGTCGAGCCGCGCCGGATAGTGATGGGTCTGGGTCTTGAGGCCGACCCGGGCCAGCAATTCGGCGCCGTAGGCTTGCGCCTCGGCCAGCGCCGCCGCGCCGATGCGTCCGCGCAGTATCAGCGGCAGCATGACGTTTTCCAGCGCGGTGAGCACCGGAATCAGGCTGAACGACTGGAATACAAAGCCGATCACTTCGCTGCGCAGGTCGGCGCGCGCCTGCTCGGACAGCTTGGAGGTGAGCAGGTTGGCGATGACGACGCTGCCTTCGCTGGCCGTCTCCAGCATGCCGATCAGGTTCAGCAGGCTGGTCTTGCCATGGCCCGAGGGGCCGCAGATGGCCACCATCTCGCCGGTCGCCACGTGCATGTTGATGTCGTTGAGCGCATGGACGCCGGCCAGGCCGCGGCCGTAGACCTTGTGCACGCCGGCCAGGCGCACCAGTTCGGTCGTCGGCCTCGCCTCGCCGGTGTTCGCGCCGCTCACCACCATCGCATCCATCGCCGGCCCCTGTCTGACTTGCGGCAGGCATCCCGGATGGATACCGCGCAGTGTTGCCAGTAGAAACTATTTCTTATCGGAATCCATTGATGATGCTCAAGAGCAACGTTCAGACGGCGATGCGGGTTTCGAATTTGCTGCGGAAGGTGGAGAAATACGTTTTTACGTTGCGCACGTTGGCGTGGGTGGCGAACAGCCGGTGCGCCAGCGCGTGGTAGGCCGGCATGTCGGCCACCTGCACGATGAGCACGAAGTCCGGGCCGGGCGCGACCCGGTAGCATTGCAGCACCGCGGCCTCGGCGGCGACGAGCGATTCGAATTCATCCATCCGTTCGGCCGCCTGGACGTCGAGCGAGATCTCGACGATGGCGGTGAGGCGGGCGCCGACCTTGTCGGGCGACACGATCGCCACTTGGCGCGCGATGATGCCGGCGTCGGTCAGCAGCTTCACCCGCCGCAGGCACGTCGGCGGCGACACGTGGACGAGTTCCGCCAGCTCCGCATTGGTATGCGATGAATCAAGCTGGAGGGCATTGAGGATGCGACGATCTACATCGTCCATCGTGGCTGATGGGTTTGCCATGGCTGTATTAATCGATTAAACAAAATATTCTCTTTAAATGAAATTATATTTCATAGGTTCCCCGCCATGAAATAATATGCCAAAACAGCCGCGATTTAGAAAGCTTATTTCAAACAGATTCATCTAGGATACATCCATTGTCAATCTTTCAAATGAGGTCCCTATGTGCGGCATCGTCGGAGCAGTAGCGCAGCGTAACATCACCCCTATCCTGCTCGAAGGCCTGAAGCGCCTCGAGTATCGCGGGTATGACTCCTGCGGCGTCGCCCTGCATCGGGACGGCAAGCTGCAGCGTTCGCGCAGCACCTCGCGCGTCACCGAGCTGGAAGCTCAGATGAACAGTGCCGGCATGGAAGGCTTCACCGGCATCGCCCACACGCGCTGGGCAACGCACGGCGCGCCGCTGTCGCACAATGCGCACCCGCACTTTTCGCCGACCGAAGAATCGGCCCGCATCGCGCTGGTCCACAACGGCATTATCGAGAACCACGACGAACTGCGCGCCGAACTGACCGCGCTCGGCTACGTGTTCACCAGCCAGACCGACACCGAAGTGATCGCCCACCTGGTCGACCACATGTACAACGGCGACCTGTTCGACACTGTCCAGCAGGCGGTCAAGCGCCTGCATGGCGCCTACGCGATCGCCGTCTTCAGCCGCGAGGAGCCGCACCGCGTGGTCGCCGCGCGCCAGGGTTCGCCGCTGATCGTCGGCGTCGGCGAGGGCGAGAACTTCGTCGCTTCCGACGCGATGGCGCTGGCCGGCACCACCGACCAGATCATCTACCTCGAAGAAGGCGACGTCGTCGACCTGCAACTGGGCCGCTACTGGATCGTTGACGTCGATGGCCGTGCGGTCACGCGCGAAGTCAAGACCGTGCACGCGCACACCGGCGCCGCCGAGCTGGGTCCGTACCGCCACTACATGCAGAAGGAAATCTTCGAGCAGCCGCGCGTCATCGGCGACACCCTCGAAGGCGTCACCGGCATCATGCCGGAGCTGTTCGGCGACAACGCCTTCAAGGTATTCAAGCAGATCGACCGCGTGCTGATCCTCGCCTGCGGCACCAGCTACTATGCGGGCCTGACCGCCAAATACTGGATCGAGTCGGTCGCCAAGGTACCGGTCAGCGTCGAGATCGCCAGCGAATACCGCTACCGCGACAGCGTGCCGCATCCGAACACGCTGGTGGTGACGATCACGCAAAGCGGCGAAACGGCCGACACGCTGGCCGCGCTGAAGCACGCGCGCAGCCTCGGCATGGAGCACACCCTGACCATCTGCAACGTCGCTACCAGCGCCATGGTGCGCGAGTGTGCGCTCGCTTACATCACCCGCGCCGGTGTCGAAGTGGGCGTGGCATCGACCAAGGCCTTCACCACCCAGCTGGCCGCGCTGTTCCTGCTGACGCTGACGCTGGCGCAAGTGAACGGCCGCCTGTCCGACGACGAGGAAGCAACTTACCTGAAACAGATGCGTCACTTGCCGGTTGCGCTGGCCGCCGTGCTGGCGCTCGAGCCGCAGATCATCGCCTGGGCCGACGACTTCGCGCGCAAGGAAAACGCGCTGTTCCTCGGCCGCGGCATCCACTACCCGATCGCCCTCGAAGGCGCGCTGAAGCTGAAGGAAATCTCGTACATCCACGCCGAAGCCTACCCTGCCGGCGAGCTCAAGCACGGCCCGCTGGCGCTGGTGACCGAAGAGATGCCGGTGGTAACGATCGCGCCGAACGACGCGCTGCTGGAAAAGCTGAAGTCGAACATGCAGGAAGTGCGCGCGCGCGGCGGCCAGCTGTACGTATTTGCCGACGTCGATTCGCGCATCACCTCGGGCGACGGCGTACACGTGATCCGCTTGCCGGAACACTACGGCCTGCTGTCGCCGATCCTGCACGTGGCTGCGCTGCAGTTGCTGGCGTATCACACTGCCTTGGCGCGTGGCACCGACGTCGACAAGCCGCGCAACCTGGCTAAATCCGTGACGGTGGAGTAACAACAAGGCGCTTGCGGTCACCAAAGTAACGACTTATACTGGTTTCATGACCTACGCGCCGTTCCGACCATTGCAGAGTAAAAACCGCATCCGCCCCCGGGTTGGGTCGACCTCCGTCATAACTCCGCAAGGGAACGGCGACGCGACCGGCGTGCTGCAGACGCCACTCGTGCAGCCAAGAAAACTGGGCGGACCCAGGGCATTGGCGGGCAATATCGACGCATTCGTCCCCAATGCTCCGAGCAGGGTGGCCGCCTTCTTGTCCAAGCGTGCAAGGATCAGAGCGAAACGGTGGGCGCATGGCGCGAGTTCGACCCTCGAACAGATGATAAACAAGGCGGTGGAGGAGAAGCTGGCCGAGCGCCTCAACCCTCCCAGCGAGGCGGTTGCCGCCGCGCGCGAACGCGGCGCTGCGTGGAAACGCACGGAATATGCCAACCCCGGCAATCTGTCGCTGGAACAGGCTTCCGAGCATGTTGGCCTGTCGACCCGCGTGATCAACGAGCGCCGCAACGACGGCCGCTACTATGCGCTGTTGGCAGAAGGGCAAACCCGCGGGTTTCGCTTCCCGCGATGGCAGTTTGACGTGCCGGAGCAGCGCCTGCAATCGGTGCTCGCCATCGCGCGCGCAGCGGGCTCCACTGCCTGGGGAATCCATGTCTTCATGATATCCCCCAGCAGCTTGCTCGACGGCGCAGCACCACGCGACTGGATCAGCGACGCCGCGCAGGACCTTGAGCGCGTGGCCGTCCTGGCACGTAACCGCTTCCACGGTGACCAGGGGGCCGGATGATGACTGCGGCAGGGGGTTGTCCGCTTCCGCCGCCAGGGATTACCAACCGCACACTTCCGGTCGTCACGATCGACCTGCACGCGCGGCCCCTGTACCGGGTCCATCGTAGCTCGCGCGGCGCCGTCCACTTCAATCAACCCTCCGTCACCACCCAACGGTACCGCTTCGACGCCCCGGCCGGGAGCGCCCCGGGACGCGAGTTTGGTGTCCTGTATGGCGGCTTTTCGCTATCATGCTGCGTGTTCGAGACCATTGTGCGCGACCGTTTTGCCGGCGTGCCGGTGCCCTTGCTCATCGAGCAGACCGAGTTCGACACCCGTAGCATCTCGCGCGTCGTGACCGATCCCGCACGGCCATTGCGCCTGGTCGACTTCACCCAGCCGCTGGCACCGTTCGGCGCAAGCACGCTGATCATGTCAGTCAATGACTATGAAGGCCCGAGCTTGTGGAGCGAGGCTGTGCATGACAACGTGAACAACCTCGACGGCATCTATTTCACCTCGCGCTTCTCGGGCGAACCTTGCGTGGCGGTGTTTGACCGGGTTAGCCTGGCGGTCGCCGGCGCGGCCGTGCCATTGCTGACCGCGACAGGGACAGATGCCTTCCTGACCCTTCATGGGATCGACCTGTTCTAGCGGTGCGGGCGGCAGCTTGCTAGCAGTCTCGGTCAACATTGGCTCTCAGATCGTGAAGCGTCCCGACACCAAGTCCGATTCCACTTATTTCGGGTCCAGGATGGAACTGTGATCAGCGTTCTGAGCTTGGTGGAGTAACCACCCATCGGACTTGGCGCATTGTCGTAACTACTGCCCGCGGACGCGTTCCGCGCGTGCGTCGCTGCCGACAGGCTAGTTCCTGCGTATGAGAAGCTGTCTTGCTTAGCGAGGCGCCATCCGTTCAGGTGCGCGCGCGGGGTCGAGAAGGCCGCCGAGAATCTTGTCGGCGACCTTTTGCGAAAATCCAGGGGGCAGCTCGCTGCCGACCTTGTCGACGACCGCGGGTGTGCGGGCGAAGTCAATATAGCCGAATTCCAGCTAGATCCCGAATAGCCGAACTACGGATAAACTCCGATCGGCCTCGGAGGAGTAGCTGAAGCCGAGCACCGGCGCGGCGGCGCCGGGAACATCAATATCGCTGTTACTGGTGTCTTTGCCAGCGGCTACAGACCCAAAGACAAATGCCTCATGAATTTTCCACCTTTCAGACCACGGTGCCGAACAAGGCGCCGATGCCCGCGGCGGCCGCCATCGACAGCGCGCTCCAGAACGCGACGCGGATGACCCCTTTCCTGACGCTGGCGCCACCGGCCTTGGCGGCCAGACCGCCGAGGAAGGCGAGAAACAGCAGCGACGTCACCACGGTGACCGGGATCAACTGTTTGTGCGGCGCCATCACCACGACCAGCAACGGCAAGGCCGCGCCGATGGCGAAGCTGAGCGCCGACGCGAACGCCGCCTGCAGCGGCCTGGCGGTCATCGTCTCGCTCAGTCCCAGCTCATCCTTGGAATGCGCCGCCAGCGCATCGTGGGCCATCAGGCTGGTCGCGACCTGGTCGGCCAGCGCCGGATCGAGGCCGCGCGTGACGTAGATGTGCGCCAGTTCGAGATGCTCGCCTTTGGGATTGTCGATCAGCTCCTTCCGCTCCTTGTCGAGCGCTGCCGCTTCGGTGTCCGCCTGGGACTGCACGGAAACGTATTCGCCGGTCGCCATCGACATGGCGCCGGCGACCAGTCCGGCGACACCGGCCACCAGGATGCTGTGGTGGGTCGCCTGCGATGCGGCGACGCCGAGAATGAGACTGGACGTCGACACGATGCCGTCGTTGGCGCCGAGGACGGCAGCGCGCAGCCAGCCAACATTGCCCAGCTTGTGAAATTCACGATGTCGCCTCAGCATGGTCAAATCTCCTTCCGTGTTGAGTGTAACCGCATCCGGCACGCCACGATGCCACCACGCGACCCGAACCGTTAGAATGGGGCGGGCATGATTCATCGGCACCTGAAACGGACCGGATCATATAGGTGAAGCAACATGAAAATCAGTTTGAAACCCGCGCCGCTCGATCTATTGAACCACACGACAAGATACATGTTCTTTACGGGCAAAGGTGGAGTCGGCAAGACGCCGCTCTCGGCAGCAGTAGCGCTGTACCTGGCCGATGAGGGGGACCAGGTGCTGCTGGTCAGTACCGACGCTGCTTCCAACCTGGACGAAATGCTCGGGGTCGCATTGCGCAACCAGGCCACGGCCGTGCCGCAGGCGCCTGGCCTGTCCGTGTTGAACATCGACCCGGATGCCGCAGCGCAAACCTATCGGCAGCGCGTCATCGCGCAAATGGCCCCGGGCGCGACCGATAGCGACATCTCGACAGTCCTCGAGCAACTGTCCGGCGCTTGCACGACGGAGATTGCGTCTTTCGACGAGTTTTCTTCCCTGATTGCAGACGAGAACAGCCTCTATGACCACGTCATCTTCGACACCGCTCCGACCGGCCATACCTTGCGCTTGTTGAGCCTGCCGAAAGCATGGACGGGATTCTTGGCCGGCAACGACCGCGGCGCCTCCTGCCTGGGGCCGCACTCCGGATTGAAGATGCAAGAGATCCGTTTCAAGGCTGCACTCGATGCGCTGTCCGACCCTGCGTTGACGACAGTAGTCCTCGTGACCCGGCCAGAAAAGGGGGCGATTGCGGAAGCCTCGCGCACGTCCGAAGAATTGCAGAGCCTTGGCCTGGGCAATCAACGGCTGATTGTTAACGGCGTGTTCAAATCGTCGCGCAACAATGATGCCGTCGCCAACGCGATGGAGTCGCTCGGCCAGCGAGCGATCGATGACATGCCACCGAACCTGCGAAGGCTTCCGCACGACCAGGTGCCGCTGCGGCCCTTCGACACGGTAGGGTTGCCGGCGTTGCGCGCCCTCCTCGCAGCGGATGCGTCATTGCCTGCGGAGACCGCTGTGGCGATGCCCGCGCTGGAAGCGGGGATGGGACTCGATGCGCTCGCTGATGAGTTAGCGCAGGCGGACAGCGGTCTGATCATGGTGATGGGCAAAGGCGGTGTCGGCAAGACCACCATTGCCGCGGCGCTCGCATTGGGCCTGGTCGCACGCGGCAAGTCGGTTCATCTCAGTACGACAGATCCGGCATCGCACCTGTCGGCGACCCTGGACGGTGCCGTCGCGGGCCTGCGGGTCGACCGCATCGACCCAGCCATTGAAACGCAGCGCTACGTCGACAAGATCATGGCGTCGAAAGGGGCCGCACTCGACGACGAAGAGCGCGCCCTGATGCTGGAAGACCTGCGCTCCCCATGCACCGAAGAGGTCGCGGTATTCCATGCATTTTCACATATCGTGGCGGAAGCGAGGAGCGCCTTCGTGGTGCTCGATACCGCACCTACCGGGCACTCGATGCTGCTGATGGACGCCACCGGTGCATATCATCGGCAGATGGTGCGCGAATTCGAAGGGAGAGCGGCGGGCAGGCTCGTCACGCCATTGATGCGGCTGCAAGACGCACAGTACACAAGAATAATCCTGGTCACGCTTCCCGAAACCACGCCGGTGTCCCAGGCCGAAGCGTTACAGGAAGACCTGCGCAGAGCCAGGATTGAACCTTTTGCCTGGGTGATCAACAGGAGCATCCTGGCCACCGGCACGCAGGATCCGCTGCTGCGTGCGCGCCTGTCGGGTGAGGCAAGACAGATCGCGCGCGTCACCGGACGGCTTGCCAGGAAAACCTTCGCCCTGCCGTGGCTGGCGACCCCGCCGGTCGGTGTCGATGCCTTGTCCAGGCTGACCCGCCCTGACCGCTCGCGTGCGGCGCCCGATCGACCATAGCGCTGTCGCTATACTGTCAGCAACGCTTTCCCACAGGAGATAACCGCATGACCACCTTCCAACGCATCGTCCTCGCCTCGCGTCCTTCCGGCGAGGCCGGCGCCGACAACTTCCGCCTCGAAACCGTCGACCTGCCGGACCTCGCCGAGGGTGAAGTCCTGGTGCGCAACGACTACCTGTCGCTCGACCCGTACATGCGCGGCCGCATGAGCGCGGGCAAGAGCTATGCCGCGCCGCAGCCGCTGGACCAGACCATGATCGGCGGCACCGCGGGCGAAGTCATCGCGTCGAAGAATCCGAAATTTGCCGTCGGCGACAAGGTCGTCGGCATGGCGGGCTGGGCGGAAATGGGCGTGTCCGATGGCAGCATGCTGCGCAAGGTCGATACCAGCCAGGTGCCGCTGTCGGCCTACCTCGGCGTGGCCGGCATGCCCGGCATGACCGCCTGGTACGGCCTGAACCAGATCATGGACCCCAAGCCCGGTGAAACCGTGGTCGTGTCGGCCGCCAGCGGCGCCGTCGGCAGCGTCGTCGGCCAGCTGGCCAGGCTGAAGGGCTGTCGCGTGGTCGGCATCGCCGGCGGCAAGGAAAAGTGCGCCTACGTCGTCGACGAACTCGGCTTCGATGCCTGTGTCGATTACAAGGCCGGCAACCTGTCGGCCGACCTCGCCGCCGCCGCGCCGGACGGCGTCGACGCGGTCTTCGAAAACGTCGGCGGTCCGGTGCTGGACGCGTCGCTGGCGCGCATGAATGCATTCGGCCGGATCGCCGTCTGCGGCTACATCGCCGGTTACAACGGCGAGGATGTGCCGCTGCATAACTTTAATTCGGTGCTGACCAACCGGCTGTCGATTCGCGGCTTCATCGTCAGCGAGCACCTGGAATTCTGGCCGACCGGCCTGGCAGAACTGGCCGAACTCGTCGCCGGCGGCAAGCTCAAGTACCGGGAAACGGTCGCGCATGGCCTGGCCGCGGCGCCCGACGCATTCATCGGTCTTCTGAAGGGCAAGAACTTCGGCAAGCAACTCGTCAAGCTGAATTGAGGCAACCTTATCGCTTTGAAAACTGTGTGGCAAATCGACGAATGGATTGACCACGAACGGGGGAAATAGCCACTTAAAAGTTGCTCGTGGGCTATAATCGTTAAATAAGTGGGTCTTTTTAGAGGTTGTATGCCGCGGGTTGCGTGGTTCAAATTGTTGGTCGCAACCGCTGCGCAGGCCGGAGTGCTGCTCTCCGCGTGCGCCGCGGCGCTGCCGGCGTTGGAAGGCGAACTCGCCGCCGTCACCGAACGCGCGTATGTCGCGCCGCGCGAAGCCCTCTACACCCTCGCCAAGATCCAGGCCGCGCACGCACCCTTGTCGCCGCGCCACCAGGCCCTCGTCTACGAACAGCTCAGCAGCGCCAAGTTTTACACCGGCGATCCCGCCGGCGCCGTCCAGGACGCAAGGTTGCTGGAAGCACTGGGCAAGCAGCAGCACGATGAAAGTGCCGAGTGCCTGGGCCTGCTTTCCCAGGTTTACGGCAACTGGGCGATTGGCAAAATCGAAGCCGCCTACCAGTTCTCGCGCCGTGCCGCGCGGTTCTCGCCAGCTAAAATAAGTGCCACCGCCAGGATCAAGTCGCTGCTGACGACGGCGCAAGTGGAATCGGAAGAACACCGGCATCAATCGGCTTTGCGGACCGTCAACGAGGCTTTGCGCCTGGCCGGCGCGACCGGCGACGACGCGCTGCTGTTCATGGCGTCGCGCATTCAGGCATTCGTGGCGATCACCGCAAACGACATGCCGCTCGCTTTGACGGCAGTGGACCGGCTGCTGACGCTCGGACTGAAGTCGCCATATCGCGAGCGCCTGGTGCGCGCCAAAGACATGGAATACACGGTCGCCTCCGCCGCCGGGCTGACCGCGCGCGCCAGCGAAGCGATGGCCGAAAGAATACGGCTGATGCGCGAATTGCGTCTCGATGAAAGCCTCGGCCGCACGCTGGTGGAGTATTCCGACCTTCAGCTCAAAAGCAATCGCCACGCCGAAGCTGCCGCATTATCCGAAGAAGCCCTGAGCCTCGAAACCGTGTTGGCCGACGAGCAGCTCGCAAGCCGCGCGCATTTCAATCACGCTATCGCGACTATCCACTTGGGTAACGCCGCCGAAGGAAAGGCGGAAGTCGAGCGGCTGTTCCAGTCGAAGCTCAAGCGCACGCAATTGCTGGTCTACCTGCCGCGCTACATCGCCGCCCTCACCCACGCCGGCGAGGTCAATGCCGCAGTCCAGGCAGGCGCGCTGCACGAGCAGATCGAACTGGACGAAGCGGTGCATCGGGCCAAAGCGGAAGAAAAGGCACAAGGCCAGATCGCCTCGCTGGCGCGCCTGCGCGAATTGAAGGACCTGGAAGCGATTAACGACCGCGCGCAGCGCAATGTATGGCTGATTGCGGCGGTGCTCTCGGGGTCCGGATTGATCGGCATGCTGTTCTTGTACTGGCGCCTGCGCGTGAGCACCCGCCTGCTCGAGGCGAGCAATCGGCAGCTCTACATTTCGAGCAATCGCGATTCGCTGACCGGTCTTTTCAATCGTCGCTATGTCGAAAATTACGTCGCCGGGCCGTCGCCGAGCCTGGCCGATTTCCACTCGCCGGTGGGACATGGGCTGGTGTTGTTGATGGATATCGATCACTTCAAGCGGCTCAATGATACATACGGCCATGCTGTCGGCGACCAGGTCCTGCAATCGACGGCGGCGCGGCTGTCGGCGCTGTTTCGCAGCGACGACATCGTGGTCCGGTGGGGCGGCGAGGAATTCCTGGCGCTCCTGCCAACCGCCCACGCCAGCGAAGCGGAAAGTATCGCCGCGCGGATCCTCGCCGCGGTGTCGGCCAAGCCGATCGTTGTCGACTGCGTCACGATGAACGTGACGGTGTCGGTCGGCATCTGCAGGCTGAAGCTGGACCTGAACGACCGCGAGATGAACTGGGAAGAGGTGGTGCTGATGGCCGACCAGGCGCTGTACCTGGCCAAGCAGAACGGCAGGAACATGGCTTACGGACTGCTCGCCGCGGTGAAGGCGACCTCCGTTGAAATGGCGCGCGGCCTGCGCATCAATTGGACCGAAGGAAAGGTCCAGCTGCTGCAGGTCAACGGCGCCTGACGCCGGTTTCAGTGCGCCATGAAGCCGGCTATCTTGGCCAGCACGTCCTCGATGTTCGCCGGTTTCAGGATGTGGGTGTCGAAGCCTGCCGCCGCCGCATCGGCCAGATCGTTGGCCTGGCCGTATCCCGTCAACGCAATCAGCTTGAGCTGGTCGCCGTTGGGACGCGCTCGCAGCTGGCGCGCCACTTCGTAGCCGTCGATGTCGGGCAAGCCGATATCGAGGATCACGATGGTCGGCTCGACCGTCGAAGCAAGCGCCAGTGCGCTGCGGCCGTCATGGGCGCACGCCACATCATGGCCGTGAATTTCCAGCAGCGTGAGCATGGTCAGACGGGCGTCGTCGTTGTCGTCGACGAGCAGGATGTTGCAGGCCGACTTGACCGGCTCCACCACCAGCGCCGCGGCGGCGCCAACGGCGCGCGGCGCCGCCGTGTTCACGAGCGGCAGGCGAACGGTGAATTCGGTACCCTTGTCCAGGCCCGCGCTGCGCGCCACGATGGTGCCGCCATGCATGTCGATAATGCGCTTGGCCAGCGTCAGTCCGATGCCCAGGCCGCCGTCGGCGCGCGCCAGCGAACGCGGCACCTGGGTGAACAGGTCGAAGATCGGCAGCAGCATCGCTTCGGGAATGCCGGCGCCGCTATCGGTGACCGAGACCACCATCTCGGCGCCGTCGATGCGGGCGGCAATGCCCACCGTGCCGCCATCGGGCGTGTATTTGGCGGCGTTGTGCAGCAGGTTGCCGAATACCTGCGCCAGCCGGGTCGGATCGGCGCGCACGCGCGCGGCGCGCGCCGGCAGCGTGACCGACAGCGAATGCATGCGTTCATCGATGATCGGACGCGACTGCTCGACGGCCATCGCGATGATGTCGGCCAGCGAGGTATCCTGCAATTCCATCTGAAACTGTCCCTGCGTGACGCGGGCAACGTCGAGCAGGTCGTCGACCAGGCGGGTCAGGTGGCCGACCTGGCGGTACAGGATCTGCGAACTGGCGGCGATCGGCGAATCGTCCGGGGTCAGCGCGCGGATCACCTCGGAGGCGGTGCGGATCGGCGCCAGCGGATTGCGCAATTCGTGGCCCAGCATCGCCAGGAACTCGTCGCGCGAGCGCAGCGCGGCACTCAGTTCGGCGGTACGGACGTCCACGCGCGATTCGAGTTCGCCGTTCAGGCGCATCAGGTCGTCCTTCGCCACCTTCAGCGAGGAGCTTTCCAGCAGCTCCCAGTGGCCCTCGCGGCGCGCCAGCGCGAATTGATGCTGGCAGCAGACATCGATGACATCCGAGGCGCTGCAGCGGTCCATGCAATAGGTGCACAGCGCCACCAGGTTGTAGCGCCGAAACGAGGTGTTGATCTTGCGCTCGTATTCCATGAAGTTGGCCCAGCCCGAACGCTCCACCCAGATGGTGTCGCCGGTCAGGCGCAGGCCGGCGAAGCCGCGCAGCTTCGATTCCGCTTCCTTGGCGATCCAGCCCTGCAGCACGGCGTCGGCGTCGAACACGTCGCCGGGGCTGTACCAGTCCGAGATCGAGGCGATTTCCATCTGGCCCGAGCTGATATATTTTTTAAATTCGGGCACCGCGTCGGTCATCAGCGCTTCGGCGCGCTGGGCTTCGAGCGTGCGTCCGGTCACCCACAGGCAGGCTTCGCCGCTTCGCAATCCGGCTTCGAAATACGGCACCAGCGTCTCGGTGAGGTCATTGTCGTCGTTGTAGAACTGGCAGAAATGCGATCCCCACGGGACCGAGCCAACTGCTGCAATGCCGGACTGCCGGGCCGAATTTTCCATATACATCCTATTTGCGGCCGGACTGCGCCGCAGCGATTGATCAATTCCAGCTGGAATTGATCAAGCTGGTTGCCGTCAGTGCGCGCGCGTCATTTCGCGGCGTCGACCCTGACCTGACCCATGCTATCGATAGATCCGGGCCGGGTATGTTCGGTATCCGTCATACGTTGCTGTTGCGACACGGATTCGCCGGAGTCCAGCAATCGCCTGACGGTATGCGCTGTACCGCACGGATACTTCTGCCGCAATGACCTACCTTGTCCTTGCTGAACAGGAGAATGGCATGGAACTTATTTTTATGATGACCGCGATGCTCGCGCTGTTGGGACCGATAGTGGCCGGCCGCCTGCGCTGCATCCGCATCGCCCCGCCCCTGCTCGTGCTGGTCGACTCCCTCGTTCCCGCACCACTGGCCGCCTCCTGGACCTGCCCGCGCTCCGAGCTCCACTCGTCGCCCGCATGCGGCTTCGATATCAGATGATTTATACTGCGGCGCAGCATACAATTTAACGATACGCCGTTCTTGGGTGGCGCCGCATGCGGCGGCGCCCCTGCCGGCACTGGCATTTCCCTTCTGAACCGGCGGCGGCGCGAGACCTCGAGCGCATGCGCGGGCAGGCGGGCGGATGCCCCAACGATCCAGGAGCAACAACAACATGAACAACGCCACACCTGAGCAGCAGACGCCGCAGCCGTCGCTGATGCAACGTATTTCCCTGGCGTTCGGCGCCTTTTTCAGCATCCTGTCGAGCCCTGCCGTCGCCGCGCGCGCGGGCCGCCTGCACCGCGACGAGGCGCCGGCGCCCGCCGCAGCGCCGGTCGCGCCGGCCGCTCCCGTGGCGCCGCTGCGCCAGGCCACGCCCGACGCGGCGCTGCAGTTGCTGGCGCTGTTCCAGCGCGACGCGCGCCTGATCGACTTCACCGAAGAGGACCTCGCCAGCTACGCCGACGCCGACATCGGCGCGGCCGCGCGCATCGTCCACGAGGGCTGCCGCAAGGTGCTGCGCGAGCATTTCACCATCGCCCCGGTGCGCGCCGAAGCCGAGGGCAGCCGCATCAGCCTCGACGCCGGCTTCGACGCCGGCGCCATCCGCCTCACCGGCAACGTCGTCGGCAGCGCGCCGTTCAAGGGCAGCCTCAGTCACCGCGGCTGGCGCGCCACCGACGTGCGCCTGCCGCAGCTGGCGAGCGGCCACGACGCCACCGTGCTGGCCCAGGCCGAGGTGGAACTGTGAGCGCGCCGCGCTATTCGATCGGCATCGACCTGGGCACGACGCACTGCGCGCTGGCCTGGGTCGACCTCGAAGCGAGCGACGGCGAGGCCACGCGCCACGGCGTGCTGGAGATCCCGCAACTGAGCGCGCCCGGCACGGTCGAGTCGTCCGGCCTGCTGCCGTCGTTCCTGTACCTGCCGCACGCCGACGAACTGGCGCCCGGTGAGCTCGACCTGCCGTGGCCATCGTCGGCCGATTACGTGGTCGGCGAAATGGCGCGCGCGCGCGGCGCCACCACGCCGATCCGGCTGGTGTCGAGCGCGAAAAGCTGGCTCGGCCACGCCGGCGCCGACCGCCGCGCGGCCATCCTGCCGAGCGACGCGCCGCCGGAAGTGCAGCGCGTCTCGCCGCTCGAGGCGTCGACCCGCTACCTGTCGCACCTGCGCCAGGCGTGGGACCACGCCCATCCCGAGGCGCCGTTCCGGCAGCAGGACATCACGGTGACGATTCCCGCGTCGTTCGACCCTGCCGCGCGCGAGCTGACGGTGGAAGCGGCCAAGGCTGCCGGCTACCAGGAGCTGACGCTGCTCGAAGAACCGCAGGCGGCGCTGTACAACTGGATCCAGAACAGCGGCGGCAACTGGCGCCGCGACGTCCAGCCGGGCGACATCATCCTGGTCGTCGACGTCGGCGGCGGCACCAGCGACTTTTCGCTGATCGCCGTGCTCGAACACGACGGCAAGCTGGAACTGCACCGCATCGCCGTGGGCGACCATATCCTGCTGGGCGGCGACAACATGGACCTGACGCTGGCGCACCTGGTGGCGCGCAAGCTGGCCGCCGCCGGCACCACGCTCGACCCGTGGCAGATGCGCGCGCTCGGCTACGCCTGCCGCACTGCCAAGGAACGCCTGCTGGGCGACGCCGCGCTTGAATCGCAGCCGATCGTGGTGCCGAGCCGCGGCTCGAAACTGATCGGCGGCGCCATCCGCACAGAACTCACCGCCGACGAAGTGCGCACCACCATCGTCGAAGGCTTCTTCCCGGACGTGCCGGCATCGAGCCGACCGGCGAGCCGCGTGCGCGGCGGCCTGACGCAAGTCGGCCTGCCGTACGCGCAGGACGCCGGCGTCACGCGCCACCTGGCGGCGCTGCTCGGCCGCCAGCGCGATGCGACCACCGAACTGGCCGGCTTCGTGCGCAGCAATGCCGCCGACGCCAGCTTCCTGCATCCGAGCGCGGTGCTGTTCAACGGCGGCGTGTTCAAGTCAAGCCTGCTGGCCGAACGCACGCTGGCCACGCTGAACGGCTGGCTGGAAGCCGAAGGCGCGGCGCCGGCGCGCTCGCTGGCCGGCGCCGACCTCGACCTGGCGGTGGCACGCGGCGCCGCCTATTACGGCTACGTGCGGCGCGGCCAGGGTGTGCGCATCCGCGGCGGCACCGCGCGCGCCTACTACGTCGCCATCGAATCGGCAATGCCGGCCATTCCCGGCATGGAGCCGCCGATGCAGGCGCTGTGCGTGGCGCCGTTCGGCATGGAAGAAGGCGCCGAGGCGGAACTGCAAAGCCAGCAATTCGGGCTGGTTGTCGGCGAACCGATCCAGCTGCGCTTCTTCGGCTCGTCGGTGCGCCGCCAGGACCAGTTGGGCGACCTGCTCGACTTCTGGCAGCCGGACGAACTGCAGGAACTCGGCGAGATCCGCGCCACCCTGCCAGCTGTTGGCCGCAGCGACGGCGACGTCGTCCAGGTGCGGCTGCGCGCGGTCGCCACCGACACCGGCACGCTCGAACTGACCGCGGTTGCCGTCAACGGCGATGGCCGCTGGAAGATCGAGTTCGACGTGCGCAGCAACGGCTAGTGGCGGCGCGCGTGGCCAGGTACGCGGTCGGCATCGATCTGGGCACCAGCAACACCGTGCTCGCCTACTCCGAACTAGGCAAGACTGCGGGACCGGTGACGTTGTTCGAAGTCGAGCAGCTGGTCGCGCCAGGCGAAGTATCCGCGCTGCCGCTGCTGCCGTCGGTGCGTTACCAGGCCGGCGCCGGCGAGCTGGCCGAAGCCGACCTGCAGCTGCCGTGGGCGACGCCGGAGCATGTGGTCGTTGGCACGCTGGCGCGCAAGCTCGGCGCGCAGGTGCCAGGGCGCCTGGTGGCCAGCGCCAAGAGCTGGCTCTCGCATTCCGGCGTCGACCGCCTTGCGCCGATCCTGCCATGGGGCGGTGCGCCCGACGTGCCCAAGGTGTCGCCGGTGGAAGCGAGCGCCAGCTACCTCGCGCACCTGCGATCGGCCTGGAACCATCGCTTCCCGCACGACCCGCTGGAGCAGCAGGACCTGGTGCTGACGGTGCCCGCCTCGTTCGACGAAGCGGCGCGCGCGCTGACGCTGGCGGCGGCCCGCTCCGCCGGCCTGCCGACGCTGCGGCTGCTGGAAGAACCGCAGGCGGTGTTCTACGACTGGCTGCGGCGCCACCGCGCCTCGCTCGCTGAGGCGCTGGCCGACACGCGCCTGGTGCTGGTGTGCGACGTCGGCGGCGGCACCACGGACCTCAGCCTGATCAAGGTCGAACTGCGCGACGGCCAGACCAGCATCACGCGCATCGGCGTCGGCAACCACCTGATGCTGGGCGGGGACAACATGGACACCGCGCTGGCCCACCTGGCCGAGTCGCGCCTGGGCGGCGGCGCCGAGCGGCTGTCGGCCAGCCGCCTGTCGCAGCTGGTAGAGCGCTGCCGCGCCGCCAAGGAGCAGCTGCTCGCCGCCGATGCGCCGGACCATGTCAACGTCACGCTGCTCGGCGCCGGCGCGCGGCTGATCGGCGGCGCGCGCTCGGCCACGTTGACGCGCGATGAAGTCGAAACGCTGATCGTCGACGGCTTCTTCCCGCGCGTGGACGCCGCCGAGCCGCTGCTGCAACGGCGCGCCGGCATCGTCGAATTCGGCCTGCCTTATGCGCGCGACGCGGCCATCACGCGCCACGTTGCCGACTTCCTGCGCCGCCACGCCGATGCCGTGCGCGAGGCCAACAACGAGACAGTGCCTGACACCCTGCTGCTTAACGGCGGCGTGTTCCGCGCCAGTGCACTGGCAAGCCGCATCGAGGCGACCCTGGGCGCCTGGCGCGGCGCCCCGCTGCGGGTGCTGCACAACGACGACCCGGACGTCGCGGTGGCACGCGGCGCGGTGGCGTACGCGCTGGCCGGCGAAGGCGGCACGCCGAAGATCGGTGGCGGCGCCGCGCGCAGCTATTTTCTGCTGCTCGGCGAGGCCAGGAAAGGCGCGCGCCGCGCCATCTGCATCCTGCCGCGCGGCAGCGAGGCGGGCCAGGAACTGCGCCTCGACGCGCACAACTTTGCGTTGCGGGTCGGCGAGCCGGTGCGCTTCCACTTGTTCACGTCGAGCGCGGAGGTCGCCGGCCGCGCGCCGTTCGCGCTGGGCGAACTGGTCGACCTCGACGACGGCGACTTTGCGCGCCTGCCGCCGATCGCGATGGTCCTGCGCGCGTCCGCAACTACCACGCGGCGCGAAGTGCCGGTGCAGCTGGCCACCGCGCTGACCGAGGTGGGTACGCTGGAAATGCATTGCGTCGGCGTCGACGATGCGAGCGAGCGCTGGCTGCTGGAGTTCGACCTGCGCCAGCACGATGAAGCCGCCGAAGCCATCGACGACGATGGCGCTGCCGCGCGGCTGGCGCTGGCGCTGCCGCAGATCGAACGGATCTTCGGCGCCAAGGCGCAGCAGGTGCCGGCCAAGGAAGTGAAGCAGCTGCGCGCGCAGCTCGAGCAGGTGCTGGGCGATCGTGCCGGCTGGAGCACGCCGCTGCTGCGTCAGCTGTTCGATGCCCTGTGGCTGCGCGCCAAGGCGCGGCGCCGCTCGCCAGAACACGAGCGGCTGTGGCTCAACCTCGCCGGATACTGCCTGCGGCCCGGCTTCGGCTTCGCGTTGGACGATTGGCGGCTGCAGCAGCTGTGGACCTTGTTCGAGGCCGGCGTGGCACACGGCGCCGACAAGCAGGTGCAGGCCGAATGGTGGACCTTGTGGCGGCGCGTGGCCGGCGGCCTCGATGCGCAACAGCAGCAGCGATTGCTTCAAGATTTCGCCGCCAACCTGGAAGTCAACGAAGGCGGCGTGGACGATGGCGCGGTGGTGCGCGGCAGCGACGACGACATGCTGCGCCTGGGCGCCTCGCTCGAACGCATCCCGCCCGCCTACAAGGTGGAGATCGGCGAGTGGCTGCTGGCGCGCCTCGGCAAGGCGAACGACGCGCTCACGCTGTGGGCGCTGGGCCGGATCGGCGCGCGCCAGCCTTTTTACGGCAACCTCGACGACCTGGTGCCGGCTGACGTTGTCGCCACCTGGCTCGACGCCGTCCTCGCGCTCGACTGGCGCCGGCTCGAGCCGGCCGCATTTGCCGCCGCCTACCTGGCGCGCATGACGGGCGATCGCGCGCGCGATTTGCCGCAGGCGCTGCGCGACACCATCGCCGCGCGCCTGCGCCAGGTGAATGCGCCAGCTATCTGGATCCAGATGGTGGAAGAAGTGGTCGCACTGGACGAGGCGACCGAACGGCGCGTGTTCGGCGAGACGCTGCCTCAAGGGCTGAAACTGATCGCGTGAACGAGGTAACGCTGCGAGGCGTTTACTACAATCTAAACTTCTTTTTGTGCGCAGATAATGCATCTGCAAAATAGAATATATGCCCTTTTCTGAAGCGGTCTGCGTCGTTCGCAGAGCGCATGCGAAGAAGTGAGTAGGGCTTGATTCTAAATTGCTCGAATTTTGGTACTTTCAACGCTTGAAAAATAGCCTCCGCCTGCACACCTAAGTGCATCACCCCCATTGTGCTCATAGACACGACGAAAGTGATTAGCAAAATAGAAAAGACGAACGTCCAAGCCATAACCTCTGCGGTCGGTCTACTACCAAGAATATAGAACGAGCCAAGCATAAGCCAAGTTCCGATTAAACCAAGCAGCCCTAATTTCACAGCGTGCAGTATCCAGCCCCGGCGTGTGTGATCGACGGAAAACGGGGTCCACAGGAGCTGATCATTGCTGCGAAGGATAGCGTGCGCGAACAGGGGGCCATCGTCAATTGTCGATACCACCAGTGTGACCTGATCTCCCACGTTCAGGTTACGTAGCCATTCAAAGGTGCCGACGACAAGTTTGTCATTAATCAGCAGGGCTAAATGCTCCACATCTTCGCCGTCATACATTGCGACGCTTGCCGAATTTGCCGCCACGCCCGCTTGTCCCGCGAAGCCGGAAAATACACCAGAAACAAATGCTTCAGTTTGCAGATCGAAAATTAATTTTGCGATGTCAGGAGATACTCGTAGTTCTTGAATCGGACCTTGAACGATAAATAATTGTTGAGTTTCCGGCATAGTCATTCTCCACTGCTAATCATGGCTGATTGGGGCATTCGTAAGAACCCACGGTCAGAAAGCTGCTGTGCGCGCGCCGCAGCGATCGTCATTAGTAAGCTAGATGTCCGCACATAGTGTAGTCCTCATGATATGGTGCAACCATCATCGAACCGGCTTCCCCCGCGACGCCCCGGCGTTTTTCCTTGTGACAAATGAGTCGTTTTCGGTATCGAAATGAAATGCACGCGTCCCGGCGCAGTGAATGTGCTTTCATCGATGAATAGCGCCACGCGCATACAGCCGGAGAGATTTTAAAGAACTACGGTAGATTAAACTTGAGTTTATGAGCGTACAGCGCATCGGAAAATTGATAGATATGGTTTTTTTTAAAAGGTTCCTCTGCGTGTTCAAAATGCAAATTGAAAATTGAATAAGGCTTTATCTGAAACCTGTCAGCTTTTGGGACCCCGAGCGCACGAAATATTTTCTCCGCGTAGTCTCCCTGATGGATAACGCTTGCAGTGCTCATAAATACGACAAATGAAATTAATGCGATTGTGAAAAATATTCCGAATAATAGCCATGGCCCGTCGGGTCTGCTCTTCTCATCCAAAACGAAAATTGATCCGAACATAAGAATCATGCCCAAAAGACCTGTCGAACCCAGCTTTACGCCGTGTAACATCCAGCCCCGGCGCGTATGATTCACACAGAGTGGTGTCCATAGTAACTGGTCGTTCTTGCGAAGAATCGCGTGAACAAATAATGGCCCGGCGTCGGTTTCAGACACGACTAGCTTTACATCGTCATCTATCATCAGATCTCGAAGCCATTCGAATGTTCCAATTGCAAGCCGATCGTTAATTAGTAAAGCCATATGCTCGACTTCTTCGCCGTCATACAGGGTCAGACTGGCGGAATTCGCTAACACTCCGGCTTCACCTCCAACTCCTGCGGCCACGCCGGTCCAGAAAGCACCATTTTGTATGTCTTCGATTAGATTCACACTGCCGGATGATATCTGCATAGCTTGGATCGTGCCTTCGACAACAAAGAATTGAGCTTCCTGTTGCATATTCATTGTGATACCCCTCAACTTAGAATGTAGGCTACCCGTTTGTTGTTTTTTTTCTTTGCTCAGATTCCGCTTCTCGGTTGTAGCGCTTTTCGAAGTTCTTCGAGCTCTTCGCATCGGGAGTTGAAGCACTTGTTTGTTTTCATCTTGCGGAACGTACAGCGACTGAGCCATCGCGTAATTGCGGTGTACTCGACATGCCATCGATATCCGGCGACGGCAAGATCAGCGACCGTAATGATGACGCCTACCCAGCCGAGCCAAGCAACGGTGCGCAACAATGTGACCCGATCAACAAGTGCGTTTGCCAAGGTCCCGGCTGCATTCAAGCGCTTTGAAACATATACCGCGCGGGAATGCTTCTTTGCAAGATGGTTTAGAAGCGGACCCGTATACGAAAATGCGGCAAGGGCACCAAAAATTGTTGATGCACCTCCATGGAATGACCTCGCGTACAAAATTCCTTGTAGAAATGGATCATGCTCGTTTTTGGCTTTCCTGTACTCAATAAGTACGGTTGATACGCCTGCAAGTAAGGCCAACGATCCAGCGATAAGTTTGAAGCCACCGCGAACAATATCTGCGCCTTGTTTGATTCCATCAATGGCAATATAATTCGGTAGTTCGCGAACTGATTTTGTATATGCGTACATCATATCGGCGAGTATGCTGGACAGACTGGCAGCAGAAGCGATGATTTCGCCTGTGGCAATATTAAAGCCGGGTTCTTTCATTTCCTTAATCTTGCTGTACAAAGATAAGCTTTCAATCGCTGCTAGGGCGCCTCCCAGGCGAACTTGGTGATAGTTGTTCGTCGGGCTAGGAGAACTAGGTATTCTTTCAGCCGAAGTTTTTTTTCCTTCGAGATTCTTTGCGACGTCCTTGTAATTTCGATGCTGTTTAGCGCTTTCCTCCAGATCTCCTTGAAGCGCGTTCCATCCTAAACTTTTTGCACCTGCAGCCACGTGCAACTTTGCTTTACATTGTGCATCCGAGATTAGATCTAGTGCAGCGTTCTCCAACTGCGCCTTAGCGCGCTTGGCAAGGCGATACGCTTTTCTCTGTTGCGCGGTTTTTCGAGCCTCCGCTGCTCTTGCTTGGACTTCGGCCTGCTTATGCTTTTGTTTGATATCGTTCCATTTACTTGGGTCAATTTGTGCGGTCAACGTATCATGTTCTAACTTCGCGGCCAAATCTCCTAAACGCGACATCAAAAGCACATTGGCCCGACCTACCAACTTCATCTCAAGCATGCTTCCGATACCCTTTCTCGCCACTGCGCGTGTCACTGTGGAAACGAGGTAGAAAAACCGGGCTTCGACGTTTGCAATGTGTTTAGGATTGAGGTAACTTTTACTTTGACCTTGCTGACGCATCCACTCGTCGAGCGCTGAATCGGTTGCTTTCATGGCGGCGACAACGCCCTTTGAGGCCGTCGTGCTACTCGTAGCTGGGCCGACCGTGAATTCTGTGGTACCGGTCGTTTGTTCGGGTACTTCGGATAATGACTTATCCAACTCCTCTTTCACGCCTTTCTGATCGCGGGTGAATGCGCGCAAGAAAAGGTTTTCGCGTTCCACATGTATTGCGGTCGCCCAATCTGTTAGCACTCTCTCTGTTTCTGCGCATCCCTCCATTCCGAAGATGCATTGGAAGATCTGTGCGCTCAAAGCTTCGCCGGAAATCGGATCCTCTTGGTCGCAGACGTCAAGCGCGCGGATAACGCGCTCCGATTTCAGCCAGCTAATGTGTTGCGCGGCACGTGTGTTTGCGTTTGTCTGGCTCTGCTTTGAGATGCCATTCATCTTGGCGATGAATCTCTCCATCTCCATTAGGTCCAGATGGGGTGCGTATCTGTCCCGCCAATCGTTTTTCGCTTTGTTTTGCGCGAACTCGATGTAGCTGTCCTCGTCAACCTGTCGTTCTCGCTCAAGTTCTTCCACAATCGCCGGATGTGCTGACTCCCATTCCTTACGCCTGGGGAATTTCTGGCGCTCCCGGACCGTTGGTACAACACCGCTCTTTGCGGCTTTATCTGCCAACATCGTTTTGGAGTCGTCAATGAATAAAGGTTCTCGCTGAACACGGCGCAAATAATCGGCCTGCTCCACAGAGTGCTCAGCATTGGTCACCAGACCTTTCTCCATCAACTGACGCCACTCTGTGATTTCGTTGTAGACGTCAAACTTGCGTCTGTTGTCGGGTCCCGGACCGTCCCGCTGCCCCATGAACGCATCGATCGGCATAAACGCGTCGTTCCGGAAGTCGTTCAGTTCTTGCGTTATGCCGATATGGTCGTACAAAACGAATGCGGCGTATCCGTTGCGTTTGATGAGGTCTTGCAGCGCACCCATCCGTCCGCCATACACGCCTTTTTCGTTGGGGATTGCCACGCCATAGGCGTCTCGCGTGGCCGGGATCATCTGCTCGTTCAATGCCTGGCTCAACGGCGTGGCGAATGGCCGCGCATGCGGTGACGCGGGGTTACCGGGTTCTGTAAAGAGCCGGTATTCCGCTACGGTGGTCAACAATTCCGCCCCTAGCAGGCTGTGCAGCTGCTCGGTGTCTCCGTTCAGCCAATCGGCCGGACTGAAGGTTTGCATCTTGCCTTCGCGCGCGTAGGCGTCTGCACTGGCTCGGTACTCCGACAGCTTCGCTTTGGTCAGCGGCGCGTGCGTGAAGAGCGCAAACATTTTCTTGACGTTACGCGGATCTGGGATCGACACCACGCTCGCATTGACGCCGCAAAGAATTGGATCGCAGCTGAATTGCGGTTCGATTTGTGGAGGGTTGTCGACGTCAAATTCATATAAGTTGGCGTCATCGAGCACTTGGTACGCGCGCCAGTACCGCAGTCCCCTGTGATCGAGCAGCAGGTATAAATAGCCTGGGCGCAGCAGGCGGACCGCGTATTTGCTTTTGGGGTCAGTCAGTTTGATGTCGACGACGCCTTTGCCGAGCTTTTTGCCGCCGATTTCAGGAAGGCGATCGAACGCGGTCGGGTAGTCGGAACCGACTACGCTGTAGCGCAGGGGTAGCCACAGCAGGCCGTTTTTCTCGCAGAATTTGCAGTCTTTTTTTCCGCTCATGCTGTCGTCTCACTAGGGGCGATGTCGAAAGAGGTTGCTGGCAAGTGCGCTTCCACTAGCACGTCGAATGGGATGCCGTTCGACGCCGCTTGCGCAAGTAGTTGATGCAGCATCGAATGGCGCGTGAATGCGGTACCGTGATGCATCGCACGCCACGCGTAAGCGACCCAATCAGCAATCTGAGTTAGCCCAAGGCTTTTCGCATGTCTCAAATGCGTGTCGATCATCCCGTCATCGCTTTGCTTGCACGGCATTGCGCGCTGAAGGAGCGCACGCGCAGTCAAATTGATAGCCTCGATGCGGTCGATCGCCGCCGCCGTCGTTTGGTCGAAATGCAGGTACCCGCCGAGTCCCGCGTTGGCGGGTTGTGGGTTGTCGTGGCGCTGCAGATCGCCTTCGCGATTGAGATGGCACCAGGTTTGGATTGGGCCGAGCAGGTGCGTCAGGCTGCTATAAGGCGGCGTTGGCTTTTCGGTGGGCGAACCGAGCAATTCGGCCAACCGTGGCATGACCCGCGGATCGAAATAGCGCAGGTATACGCGTTCGCGCTTCGGGTATTGCGCATCGAGGCGTTGGCGCATTGCGTGCTGCAGTCGCTGCAGCGGGGCGTCGGTGAACAACCAAGCGCAGACTCCGCGCGGCCCGGCCGTGTTACGCGCCTCTTCCTGCGCGCGCGTGATGCTCTGCGCTAGCAACTCCTGATGGGTCTCCTCCGTGCTTAACAGCTCGATCAATAAAGGCGCACTCTCCAGGTCGTCCTTGAAGATCGGGTCGTTCAGGCGCAGGCGTTGGGCCGGCGGGGATACCAGCGCATCGATCGCCGCCTTCAAGTGATTGCCGCCAAACGGATCAAGCAATAGCACGCAGCGCCCGCGTTGCAGGCAAAGGGCATCGATCTCCTCAGCGACATGATTGAGGGTCGGATTATCGTTTGACACTGGCGCCGCCCGCTTCGGTTGCAGATGCCAGTTTCAGTGCGCATCCTTTTATCTGCCCGACTTCCTTAAGCACGGGCAGTTTACTGTTCACGCCTTTCGGCCCGGCGAGCTCCTTCGTCGACGCCTTAAATTCCACCTTGCCCGGCGCGTGAAGCATGATGTTGACGCCCTCGATCTTCAGATACGCGCCCTGCGCGGTCAGCAGCACGTGCTCCTTGGCTGCGGCAGTAACGCTCTTGGTGATGCTGGCCACGGTGATGGCTTTATCGGCGGTGATCCGCGTCTCGTCCGACTGGCTTTGGCTGCTCACCTTGCCGCTGGCGGCGTGCAGCTTGATCCCGGTTTCCTGGTTCGGTTTTTCCTTCGCGCTGGCCTTTCCGTACGTGAACAAGCTGATGCCGGCCCTGACGGCATGGAAGCTGTTGCCGCTCGCCGCAAAATTGATGTCTTGCCCGGCAGTGATACTGGTGGTGTTTCCTGCGGCGATAATGGCATCGGCCGGCGTGGTGGCGGCGATGCCCGCCGGGCTCGACAGTTGCAGCTGCGGCTCGGAATAGGCCGTTATTTTTCCCTCGACGTTTTTGAGCACGCCGATGCTTTGCTCAGTCGCGTCGATAGCGGGCAGCTTCTCTGCGGCCGGTTCGGCGCCGCCCTTCTCGTCTTTCAGCGCGGCATTGTGCTTCTGTGCCGTGCCAGCGAGCGCTGCTTGCAGTGCGTGGCTTTGTTCGATTTGCGCCAGCGCCTCGCGCGAATCGAGCTGGCTGCCGCTGGCGCCCTGCCGCGTATCGGTCGACAGCAGCAGGCCCTGGCCAGCACGCAGTGCGGCGCTGTGCCCTGTCATCAGCTCGGCGCCAAAACCGAGCGCGTCGAGGCGCTGGTTATCGGTCTGGTGACGCAGCGTGCCCAGGTTCAGTTCGGCCGTTCCCGCGTGCGGACTGGCATGGGTTTGCAGCGCCACACGCGGCTGGCCGGCACTGTCGTCGAATACGAGCTGGTTGTAGGCGCCGTTGCCGCTCTGGCTCGTGCTCATCGCCTGCGTCTTGATGCCGGACAGCGTTGCCGGATGCGCGTGTGCGCCGCTCCCGCCGGGAAACCAGGCTGGTGCGTTGCCGGTCGCCACGCCCACGCCTTGGGAGAACTGGTTGTACTGGGCGTCTGCCTGCCCCTTTCCGTTGTACAGGCAGCCGATGACAACAGGGCGGTCGATATTGCCGTCAATGAAATCGATCAGCACTTCGCTGCCGACCCGCGGAATGGCAACCGAGCCCCAGTTGGCGCCGGCGAGCGGTGTGGCGACGCGTACCCAGGTGCCGGCGCGATCGTCGGCCGGCGCACCAGTCTGGCCTTCCGGCGCGGGATGGTTCAGGCGGCTGTGGCTCAGGTCGTCGTTACCGGCGTTGCGCTGCCAGTGGAATTGCACTTTGATGCGGTGATCGCGGTCGGTGTGAGTGACGGCACCGGGCGGACCGACCACGATGGCCGTTTGCTGCCCGAACACGGTGGGCCGCGGATGCAACAGGACGCCATGGCCGTCGTCGCTGCTGCTTCGATAGGCAACGGCGCGAACAATCGCGTCGAAGCGGTTCCGGTACAGCGGCCGCCCGCCGATAGGCTGCGCGGTCGCGTTTGCAAAATGACTTGGATCGAGCGGGTTTTCTCCGAGCGCTTGCGTGATCGTCGACCGCAATTCGGCGTTGAGGTTGTTGTGTGCCAGGTGGTGCACGCGCATGATCGCGAAGGTACGCGCTTCGTCATCGTCGGCCTGGTCGAACTGGGCGTGCTCGCGCAAGATGAAAGTGGTGCCGGGCACGAAGGTGCGCACGGTGCCGGCGCCAGTATGGGTTTCCTTTGCGACCTCGTACGCTTGCAGCTGCCTGTCAACAATACGCTGCCCGTGTGCTTGTGTCGGGTAGGAATAGATCCCGGGCGCATCGCTGCTGCTTAGCCGCGCCCCGTTCCAGGCATCGTCCGCGCTGACGCTGACCGGACGGCTGCTTCGCGAACGGTAATCCCAACTGCTGATGGCCACCTCACCGGTAACCGCGCTGGACGTAACGCGCCAGCGATCGATACTGTCGTCACGCATCACCGCGCCGGGCTTGGTGAAGCGTACCTCGGCTTGTGGATTCGGCTTGAAGCTGCCGTTATGGTCGGCGATGACCAGCGTGTGGCTGCCCAGATGGTCGCTGTCCGGGGTGGCGCTGTGTTCAAAGTAGTAGAACAGCCCCTCCTCGTACATCAGCCGCTCGGCGAAGGCGAGATTCGATTCCTGGTATTGGCAGGTCAGCGATCGGACCGGATAGGAACCGCGTTCAACAATATCGTATCGCCAGGCTGGGACCAGTTTGCCCAGGCCCTGCCACCCCTGAAATACCGCATCAAGAATCTCAAAGACGGTTTTATCCTGGAACATCCGGCTGTCACGGCCAAATGCCATGAAGGCAGACCACGGTTCGATGGTGAGGCAATAGCGCGCAAAACCTCCGTTGGCGCCTGCCAGCCGTGCGCAGGTTATGTGACCGTGGAAGGGACGCCATTTTATTCCCTGCACGGCGGTCAGGAGTTCGAGCAGGGCTGGCTGCCCGAGCAGGGACTTGAGCGGAATGTGGGCATCTGTCGATAGCACCGATACGTCGAACGAATAGCCGCGGCTCAGGCCTTCGCTCCCCCGTACACATTCGACCAGTACCTTATCTGGACCGAGCGGCGTGGTTATCCTGAGCAAACGGGAGTCTTGAGTAAAGCGAGGGAATAACTGCGCCACGTTAAAGCTCCTCTGACCCGTGAAAACCTCGACGGAAGGTGCGCGGGATCGCGCCTGGGCTGCGTCGAACTGGGGTGCATTGTTGCGCGCGAGCAGTAGCCGGCACTTGATACACATCAGCCCGCCACCGAGGTGCAATCCATATATTTTTCGATCGAAATCGTCAGCGTCATAGCGACGTCATTGACCAGTCGGGGGAGAGCCAGATGGGGGACTCAGGCGCACTTGTTGCATTTAAAGCACAAGTTAAAAAAAATGAAACTGTCGGTCGGCCAGGAGTAAGATTATTTGGTCACAATTTTCTCGGCGCACTAATTCGCATAGTCTTTCAGCAAGGGAGGCTTTATGTTTGGTTCCGGAATCCTCGACACGGTCATCGGCCTGATCTTCGTGTTTTTGCTCGTGAGCATGCTGGTCACGATTTCCAATGAACTGATCGCCGCGGCGCTTGGCGCGCGCGCCAAGTACCTCAAGCTCGGACTCGAGCGCCTGCTCGGCACCGATTGGGCGCGCGCCATGTTCGCCCATCCGCTGATCGGCGGCGCCCAGGCACTGTCGGCCAAGCACCCGGCCGGCGGCTACGTCCCCTCGTATATCGCGTCGCGTTCGTTCGCCAACGTGCTGATGGCGCTGCTGCACGACAGCGCCGGCAGCGTGCGGCAGGTGCGGCGCACGCTGCAGGCTGTGATTACCGGCGCGGTCGACAGCGGCGCCACGGTCGAAACGCTGAAGAGCCAGGTCGCTGCCGCGCTACCGAACATCAACAGGCTGGTGCTGGCGCATTCGCACGCGGCGCTGGCCGAAGCGATCACCCGCGACCTGGCGAGCCTGGGCGAGCGGCTGAAGACGCCCTACACGGTGGCCGACGCGCAGGCAGACATCCAGCGCCTGATCGACGGCATGCAGACGCGCTACCTGCGCGAAATGATCGAGGGACTGCCGGACCTCCGCATGCGCGACGCCTTGCTGGCGCTGTTCGAGGACGCCCAGAACGACGTCGAGAAGTTCAAGGAGAACATCGAGATCTGGTTCAACAATTCGATGGACCGCATCAGCGGCTGGTACAAGCGACGCTCGCAACGCGCGGTGGTGATCCTGGCCGTCATCGCCGCGGTGGGCGTCAATGTCGACGCCATCCTCATCGTCAAGCACCTGCAGGCCAATTCCGGCGCCCGCGAAGCGCTGGTCGCGCAGGCGAAGGTTTTCGCCGACAAGGCGCCAAGCATGGTCGATCCGACCGCGGTGGACCCGGCCAGGCCGAGCATCGCCAGCGGCGACAACTACAAGGGCACGATCGTCTTTTCCGCGCCGGCGGCCGCTGAGGGCGAAGTCAAGCTCGCCAGCGACATCGCCGGCGTCAAGGTGACGCCCTCCACGGCGAAGGTGCAGCCAGGCGATACGGGCGTCGCGTTCGAGGTCGAGACCGTCCTCTCCGACACGCCGGCCATCGCCACCATCAGCGCCAAGGGGGCTGCCGAAGGCGCCTTCCGGCTGGAGGTGCGGCAAAGCCTGTCGGCGCAGTTCACCGGCGTGCAGAATAGTCTGAAGGACCTTGGCTTGCCGATCGGATGGGTGGCGCGCGGCAGCCCGGCGCAGGAAAAGAACGGGCAGGTGATTCCGCGCACCTTCAACGACGGCCTCGACAGGATGCAGCAACACCTGATCGGCTGGCTGATTACCGCGCTGGCCGCCACCCTGGGCGCACCCTTCTGGTTCGATATGCTCAACCGCATTATTTCGATTCGCTCCACCGGCAAGGCGCCGGAGGAAAAACCGAAATCGCCGAAGGAAGTGTCGACGCCGGTAGAGCCGGGCCAGACCCCGCGCGAAGCGGACCGCGCGGCGGCGCGACGCGACTGACCGTCGCTTCCGGCCGCGCGATGGTGCGATGCGCGCAGGGGCATGCTAAATTGCTCACTTTGAAACTGTGGACAAACCTCATGCTCATCCGCCGCCTCGTTCCGTCCGATGCCGCTGCTTACCAGTCGCTGCGGCTGGCGGCGCTGCGCGAGAGTCCGACCGCCTTCAGCTCGAGCGATGAGGAGGAGTGCGACACGCCGCTGTCGACGATCGAAGCGCACATGGCGCCCGGCTCCGGCCGCAACCGCTTCGGCGCCTTCGACGGCGCCACGCTGGTCGCGGTGGTCGGCGTCGGCCGCCACGGCGCCCTCAAGGCGCGCCACAAGGCCTTCATCGCCGGCATGTACGTCGCGCCGGCCTGGCGCGGCAAGGGCGTGGGCAGGCTGCTGATGGAGCGGGCGCTGGCCTTTGCCGACGCGCTGCCGAACCTGCACCAGGTGACGCTGGCAGTTACCGCCGACAACGCCGCCGCCGTGGCCCTGTACGCGTCGATGGGCTTTGCCGTGTACGGGCGCGAGCCCGACGCCTTGCTGGTCGATGGCGTGTTGCACGATGACCTGCAGATGGTGCGCAGGGTGAATGACTCGCGAGGCCAGCACGTGTGAGCGGATTGAAAAAAGCGTTCTTGTCCGGTATCTTTGCAGGCATGGAAAATACATCAAACGACAGCGCAAGGCGAGTCGAGTCGATCGAACGCTATCTGGCCGCCTACAACGCCTTCGACGTTGCAGGCATGCTGGCTTTGCTGGCGCCGGGAGTTCGCTTCGAGAATTATTCAGGCGGTCAGTTGACGGCGCAGGCGAGCGGTATCGATGAATTCAGGCGCCTCGCCGAGCAGTCGAAGGCGGTGTTCTCCGAACGAGAACAGCGCATTACGGCCATCGAACACGGCGAGGGCTCGGTCATCACCGGCATCGCCTACCGCGGCAAGCTTGCGGTGGATGTCCCGGACGGCCCCCGCGCCGGAACCGTGCTGGACCTGCAGGGTCAATCCGAATTCTGGTTCGACGGCGCGCTGATCACGAAGATCGTCGATCGCAGCTGAGCGCATGGCGCTTCAGACGGTCACCAGGTAATCCGACAGCATCTGCGGTTCGGTGATCATCGGATCGTGGTGCGTGTTGAGCTCGACCCACTTCCAGCCGGCCTGCTGTCGCAGGTTCTTCTTCACTTCCACCAGCGGCTCGAACGGCGACGCCACACAATCGACGTAGATGCGCGGGCGGCCATTGCCGAGCGGGTTGTTGAGCACCAGCTTCTCCTGGTAGGTGCCGACCGGATGCGGCGTCATGCGCGCGCTCACCCACGACAGCGTTTCCTTGTCCATGCCCGCCTGCGCCGCCGGCGGCGGCGGGATGGCGACGCCCTTGCCGGTGCTGGCGACCTGCTCGAGCCGCTTCTTCGTCACCGCAGCCGGCTGCGCTTCGAATACCGACGAGCCGCTCTCGAGCACCATCGCATCGATGTAGACCAGGCTGTTGAGCAGGTGGGGAATGCGGTCGGCGACGCCGCTGATCACCACGCCGCCGAAGCCGCTGCCGACGAGGATGACGTCGCTGATGCTCTGGTAGACGATATGATTGGTGATGCTGGTAATAAAGGTCGACAGCGATATGTCCTTCGACAGCAGGTGGGCCTGCTCGCCGACGCCGGGGCAGGTGGGCGCCGACACCACGTGGCCCTGCGCGCGCATCGAGCGCGCCACCTTGTCCCAGCACCAGCCGCCGTACCAGGCGCCGTGCACCAGCACGTACGTCTTGGGCCGGCTGGCGCCAAGGATGACGCCCGACTGCGCGGTCGATGCCGCGCCGCCCAGCACCAGGCCGAGTGCGGCGGCGTGGAAGTTGCGGCGACTGATTTTTTTCGAGTCCATGTGAACCTGCTCCCCTGAAAAGAGTTTCCGTGTGGAAACGACAGGTGCATTGTGGAATATCCGGCGGGACGCTCCCTGATCCACGTCAAACGAAACGATTTGGCTGCGGCGAACTTTGCTGTTGTAAGATTCGCAAATATCAACCAAAGGGGTGCACATGAAACGAGTCACAGGCATAGGCGGCGTGTTCTTCAAGGCCAGCAATCCGGAGTTGCTGCGCGAGTGGTACCGCGTTCACCTGGGCGTGCCGATCGAGGAATGGGGCGGCACCGCGTTCCGCTGGCAGTCTCCCGACAACCCGCAAGGCGTCGGCACCACCGTGTGGAGCATCTTCAAGCCGGACACCGATTATTTCGGCCCGGGCCCGTCGCCGTTCATGATCAACTTCCGCGTCGACGACCTGGTCGCGCTGCTGGCCGCGCTGCGCGCCGAAGGCTGCCTGGTCGAGGACAAGATGGAAGATTCCGAGTACGGCAAGTTCGGCTGGGTGACCGACCCGGAAGGCACCCGCATCGAACTGTGGCAGCCGCCGGCCGGGCAATAGGCGGCGCGCGGCGCAGATACAAAAAAAGGCCACCCGAAGGTGGCCTTTTCATTTGCAGCGAACTGGCTGCGGCGAACCGTTGTTAGAACTCGTAACGGGCGGTCAGACGGACCGAACGTGGCGACTGGAACGAGGTCGGCTGCAGGTAGTTCTGGTTCAGCTTGCCGCTTGCAACGTCAGCACGCGAGTAGTCGCGCGTTTCGTTGAACTCGGTGGTCTTCTGCGAGTTGAACACGTTGAAGACGTCCGCTTGCAGCGTCAGCTTGCCCTTGTTGATCGCTGGCTGGTAAGCCAGTTGCAGGTCGAGCGTGCCGGTCCATGGCGTACGGCCGCTGGTGCCGCGCGGGGTCAGCACCGACTTGCCGGAGCTGTTCAGGCAGTAGTACGACGACGCGGTCGAGTAGTTGCTGGCATCGACGTAGTCAGGCACCGACTCAGGCACGAAACCGATACAGTTGACCGGACGGCCCGAAGCGATCGTCGAGTTGAAGCCAACGCGCCATTCGCGGTTCAGCGAGTACACGCCGTAGGCCTTGATCACGTGGCGGCGGTCGTTGGCCAGGTAGCCGTCGGAACCGTCGGTCAGCGAACCGAAGTCGAAGTCCTGGGTTACGCCAGCATCTTCCTGGTTGATCACCGAGTTCACGTAACCTTCGGCGGTACCCTTGACTGACGACAGCGTGTACGACGCGTTCAGGCCCCACGAACCATCGTACGGACGATCCAGCGTCAGTTCGAGGCCTTTGTAGACGCGAGTGTACTTGGCCAGGCCGAGGTAGCTGGCCGGGATCGTCACGTTCTTCAGCACGCCATCGTTGTTGACGTCGACTTGCAGGTTCACATCGTTACCTGGGTTGACCATGATGCACTGCGCCATCGTGTGGCTGTCGAAGTTGGTGTACTTGTTGTCAGCAGCCCAACGCTCGAAACCGATGTGCGAGCAGTAGTCGTCCATGCCGTTGTTGATCTTGCGGTGGGTCGCTTTCGCGCCCAGGCTCCAGCCCTTGGCGATGGTCTTCTGGAAGCCGAGGATGAACTCGTCTTGCGACATCGGCTTGAGCTCGGTATCGGCGATCGTTGCCGGGTTAGGCAGGCTGCCGTCACCGACGACTTGCGGAATACCGATCTGGTTGGCGCCCAGGCCAGTTGGGCCCTGGGTGACAGGATCGCGGCCGGTGAAGGTGTAGTAGCGCGTTTCCGACAGCTCGCCACGGGTGGCGCGGATGTTGGTGTTGACGGCGACCGGGATGTAGTAACGGCCGGCGTTAGCGTACACTTTCAGCGACGAGTCGCCGGCGACGTCCCACGAAGCGCCCAGACGTGGCGCCAGCAGGTTGTCGGCCTTGATGAAGCTGGTACCGTCGGCATCCTTGTTGTTGAACGACTCCGAACGCAGGCCGGCGTACACCAGCACGTTCTTGGTCGCTTTCCAGTTGTCTTCGATGTAGAACGCGTTGTTCTCGGTTTCGAAGGCGCCGGAGGTGCTGGTCACTTCGCGGCGACGCACGTACTGGGCGCCAGGAGCGACAGCATTGGCGACGCCGTTGACGGTGCCGTTGGTGCTGATGAAGTAACGGTAGTAGTAGCCGCCCGAGAAGGTCGAGCTGCCCGCTTCCGACGAGGTGAACTTCTGGCGGTCGACACCGGCGCGCAGGGAGTGGTTGCCCAGCGCATAGTCGACGTCGAAACGGAACGCGCGGCGCTCGTCGGTGTCGTCCGGCGAACCAGGAGCGCGCACAGGATTGCCTGGGAATGGCTTGATCCAGCAGCCGATTTCGTTCAGGTTGGTTTCCAGCACGACCGGGCAGGACTGGTCGGCGGTACGCGCGCCGGTGGTCTTGGCAACGTTGTCGTTGACCGCGCCCACCAGTGCCGATACCGTCAGCGCATCGGTGATGTAACCGGTGTACTTACCGATCAGCACTTCGCCGCCACTGGTGATGTTGCTGACAGCGCCTTTACCCTGGTGGCTGGTGGCGTTGCGCTGGGCAGTGGTGTTGTTGTAGTCGACGACTTCCTGATCCTTCTTGTTCGAAATCGCGGTCATCTCGAAGCGGTGCGCGTCGGATGGCGTGAAGTCGATCTTGATCATGCCGTTCGGCTTGGAGTCCTTGGTGCGGATGCTGCCGGTTTCCTGGAACGTGCTCAGGGTGTCGCGGCGACCTTCGATCAGGCCGAAGACAAACAGCTTGTCCTTGATGATCGGACCGCCGCCGTACAGGTTGAACGACAGGTCGGTCTGCTTGCGGTCCTTGTTGAACACGGTGTAGGTGTCAGGGTGGTCCGGATCCAGGTCGAGGACGTTCTTGCCTTCCGAACGCAACTGTTGCGGCTCCCAGTAGACGGCGGCGCCGCCCTTCCAGGTGTTGGTGCCGCGCTTGGTGACCAGCGAGATGACGCCGCCCAGCGAACGGCCGAACTCGGCGCCGTAGCCGCCGGTCTTGATCTGCTCGGCGCCGATGGCGTCGAATGGCAGGTTGGCATAGGTCAGGAAGTTACGGATGTTGGTAACGTCGAAACCGTTGATGTAGTAACCGTTCTCAGCGACCGAAGCGCCGCCGAACGCTGGCAGGCCGCCGGCGCCGATTTCGGCGTCGCCCTTGACCACGCCTGGAGCGAGCAGCGCAAACGAGTTGGCGTCGCGGCCAACTGGCAGCGCCTGCATCTGCTCGGCGGTGAAGACGGTGTTCGATTCGACGCTCGAAACGTCGATCGCGCTGCGCACGCGCGAGATGACGACGCGCTGGGTGCTGTCGACGACGGCGGTGTCTTCGAGGGTGACGTTGGTGCCGGAACCGATGGCAACGCTGACGTCCTTGCTGACGCCGGCGCCGACCACACGGTACATGCCTGGCGGCAGCTTACCGAGGGAGAACGAGCCGTCGCTGTTGACGGTAACCTGGCGCGACGTGTTGCTGTCGACGCTGGTGATGGTGACCTTGTCGCCTGGCTTGCCGCGGCCATAGATCGAACCTTCCGAGCTCTGTGCATATGCCACGGTGGAAATCATCAGGCCGATGGCGATGCTGATAGCGCTGCGCTGGATGCGCGACGTATGAAAATTCATTCGAAATCCCTCTCTGTTGTTATTTAAACCTACAAATTGGCCAAGCAATGCCCTGGGATCTTCCAGTGCTGCCTAGGCAAGTCGAATCAGAACATTGGTATGAATCAATGTCAATGGTTTAAGTTTTATTTGGGACAATTCCAACAGTCCGTGTGTGGCGCTTGACACCAAGCCATAAACGAGCCGCGAAAAGGCCATCCGTAAGTTCAACGGATGGCGTACTTACAGGCCGTATGCGAAATGGGTCGGTTTTTCGGCCGGCGTCAGAAGCTGTAGCTGGCGCGGGCGTAGACGAAGCGGCCGGAGCGGCCGAACGGCGAGTAGTTCGAGAACATCGCCGCGCCGGTGCTGTTGAGGGCCGGCGGGAACGCGTCCGGATAGACGTCGAACACGTTGTCGGCGCCGACGGCCAGGTTCATCTTCGACGTCAGCGCATAGCGCGCCTCGAGGTCGACCAGGGTCTTGGCCGACAGCGTGAAGTCGAAGGCGGCGCTGGTGCCCGGGCTGAGGGTTTCGCCGTAACGGGTGGCGCGCGCGGTGGCGCCCCACTGGCCGAGCTTCCAGTTGAGGTTGGCGCTGAGCTTGTTGCGCGGCGTGCCTTTTTCGAACGTCAAGGTGTTGACGCGGCCAAACAGCACCGGCGCCGGCTTGAACGCCGACAGCGTGTCCACCGTCGGCAGCCTGGTCACTTCGGTGCTGTTGGCGTTGGCCGCCAGCGTGAGGTCGAAGCGGCCGGCGCCGTCGGTATTGACCGGCATGTTCAGCACCACATCGACGCCGTCGGTGGTGGTGTCGACGCCGTTGATGAAGAAGCGGCCGCCGGCCGAGCGGAAGCCGCGCGCGGCGAGGAAGTTGACGATGCCCGGCAAAGTGCCTTCGATCAGGTTCTCGGACAGCACGATGCGGTCCTTGATCTTGATGCGGTAGGCGTCGACCGTCAGGCTGGCTTTGCCGAACCGCATCACGCCGCCGAGCGACAGGTTGACCGATTTTTCGGCGTCGAGCGGCTTGGCGCCGAGCGCGCGGGCGATGGCGTCGGTCGGCTTGAAGGTGGTCAGGTCGGTTGCCACGCCGTTGATGAAGATGGTCGAGGTGGCGGCGAAGCCCTGCTGTTGCGGCGACGGCGCGCGGAAGCCGTTCTGCACCGAGCCGCGCAGCGCGAATGCCGGGCTGAAGTCGTAGCGCGCGGCCAGCTTGCCGGCGACGTTGTTGCCGAAGTCCGAATAGTGTTCGGCGCGGATCGCCACCGACGCCAGCAGTTGCTTGGTCAGGTTCGCTTCCAGGTCGATGAACGCGCCGATCGCGCTGCGCGAGGAATCGGACGCATCGGCTGGCGTAAAGCCGGGAAAACCCTGAGCGCCGGCGGGCGCCCGCGTGCCGTTCGGCAGCAGGGCCGGGCCGGCGACGTAGGAATTGACTTCGCCGGCATTGAGCACGTAGCCTTCATTGCGTGCTTCGGCGCCGATCGCCACGTTCAGCGGCGAGGCCAGGCTGTCCATCGCGATCGTGCGCACGCCCGACAGGTTCATCACCAGCTGGTCGTAGGAATAGCCGCCGGCGTAGAACGTGGTCGGGCTGGCAGCGCCGAGCGAGCGGTTCAGCGTGTTCTCAAGGTCGAAGCGCATCTTGTTCTTGCCGTAGCTGAGCGAGAGGTCCATGTCCCAGTCGGCCATCACCCAGTTGACGCCGCCGGTGGCGGAGAAGTCTTCGACATTGGGCACGATGAACGGGATGAAGCCGTCCGGATAGATCGACGCGAGGTTCTGGTCCTGCACCGCGCGGCGCACGTTGGCGGCCGACTTGGCGTCGCGGTTCTGGTAACTGGCCCAGGCGTACAGCTTGACGCCGTTGCCGAGCGGGTTGGCGGCGTTCGCGAACAAGGTCGCCTGTTTCAGTTCCGGCTCGCCATACCAGGTATCGAAGCGGTTGAAGGTCGCTTCGCGCGGATCGAAGGCGCCGTTGATCTTGAGGTAGGCCGGGCGCATGTCGTAGCCGCTGCGTTGGGTGTGCGCCTGGTCCTTGTATTCGGCGGCCAGCGTGACGAAGCCGCTCTCGCCCCACGGCAGGCCTTTCCACATGCTGACGGTGGCGGCATGGCCGTCGGTGCGGCTGCGCGATTTCGGCGCCGCGCCATAGTTGGCGCCGGCCGGCGGGGCGTCGGCGACGACATCGTATTCGGTCACGCGGGCGCCGTAGGTCACCCCCGCTTCGCCGCCGCTGCGGTCGGTGCGCAGGCGGATGTTGACGACGCCGGAGATGGCATCGGAACCGTATTGGGCCGACGCGCCGTCGCGCAGCACTTCGATGGTGCGCACGATCGCCGTCGGGATGGTGTTCATGTCGACCGACGCCGAACCGCGGCCGACGGTGCCGTTGACGTTGACCAGCGCCGACGAGTGGCGCCGCTTCGAGTTCACCAGCACCAGCGCCTGGTCGGGCGCGAGGCCGCGCAGCGTGGCCGGGCGCACCGTGTCGGTGCCGTCGGTCAGGCCCGGGCGCGGAAAGTTCAGCGACGGCAGGGCGATCGACAGGGCCTGGGTGATCTCGGTGTTGCCGGCGTTTTTCAGCGACTCGGCCGAAATGATGTCGACCGGCGCGGTGGTGTCGAGCGCGGTGCGGTTGGCGACGCGGGTGCCGGTGACGACCACGGTGGCGCTGGTCTCGTCGGCCGCCGGCGCAGCCTGGGCGAACACGCTGCCGCTGGCGAACAGCGAAGCGATGGACAAGGCGAGCACGTGCTTCCTGGGGGCGAACTTGGTTTGCATTTTTTGATTCCCTCGTTGTGATGACCCTGCGGCTCCTGTGAACACCGGAGCTTCTATAGTGAAAAAAATATCCAAATTGATACTGGATTGCTCACTGTCGAATGTCAATTCGGGACAACGTTTCGTGGGGGGAATAACAACAGTTGCCGTTTTGCTGTCAGTTCGGCGTAAGTTTGCGCCGGCAGCGGGGTCTGACCCGGGGTCTGACCCGGCTGGGTCAGACCCCGATGTGGCTGTCGGCTGGACGCGCGCAGTGCCCGGCTCAGGCAGCGGCCGGCTTGCGCTTGAACATCCTGGTCGCCAGGTTCACCACCAGCAGCACCAGGCCGCCTGCGATGACGCCGGCCACCGCGTCGATCAGCGTCGGCGTGATCGCCTGCAGCACGCGGCCGATGCCTGGCACGCCGGCGGTCGCCAGCGCCGCGCTCTCGACGATGTGGTGCAGCGCCGGCACGCCGTGCATCAGGATGCCGCCGCCGACCATGAACATGGCCGCCGTGCCGAGCACCGACAGCGTCTTCATCAGCATCGGCGCGCCGGCCAGCAGGATCCGCCCCAGCATCTGCAGGGCGCCGTTGGCCAGGCGGCTCAGGTACAGGCCGGCGTCGTCGAGCTTGACGATGCCGGCCACCAGCCCGTACACGCCGACCGTCATTGCCACCGCGATGGTGCCCAGCACCGCCACCTGCTGGCCGAACGGCGCGGCGGCCACGGTGCCGAGCGAAATGACGATGATTTCGGCCGACAGGATGAAGTCGGTGCGGACCGCGCCCTTGATCTTGTCCTTTTCCAGCGCCACCAGGTCGACCGACTCGTCGGCCAGCGCCTTGGCCAGCTCGTCGTGGTGCTGCTTGTCCTCTTCGGCGCTGTGGAGGAACTTGTGGGCCAGCTTCTCGAACCCCTCGTAGCACAGGAAGGCGCCGCCGATCATCAGCAGCGGCGTGATCGCCCACGGCGCAAACGCGCTGATGGCCAGCGCCGCCGGCACCAGGATCGCCTTGTTCTTGAATGAACCCTTCGCCACCGCCCACACCACCGGCAGTTCGCGGTCGGCCTTGACGCCGGACACCTGCTGGGCGTTGAGCGCCAGGTCGTCGCCCAGCACGCCGGCGGTCTTCTTGGCCGCCACCTTGCTCATCAGGGCAACGTCGTCGAGGATCGTCGCGATGTCGTCGATTAGTGCCAGCAAGCTTGAAGCCATCGTACTGCTCCTCATTGATCAATTAAAAAAATACCATCTTACCCGAGTCCGCCGCGCGCACAGGCAACGCTGGTGTCATAACGCTGGTGTCAGGTCTGACATTAAGACATTCACGCCTGAATGTCTTAATGTCAGACCTGACACCAGCGTTGCGCATGTTCTCGTGGTACGCCGGTCAGGCGCCGTTTCTGCAGTTCAGGCGTCAAAAACCGCATCTCGTCGCTTTTCGCAAGATTTGCAGAAAGGCATACGTATAGTGGCATCACCGACTGGCTGCGCTACGGCAGCCGGCGACCTGGTCTTTTTTTCGCGCAGTCGACACATCCAGCAAAGGAACCACGATGAATACCGAATCCAGCCTTTCCAAGCCAGCCGCCAGCGTCGCGCGCGCCGTCAAGCGCAAGACGCGCATCACGATCTACCTCGACGACGAGGTGCTGACCCAGTTCCGCTCGCTGTCCGAGCAGAGCGGCAAGGGCTACCAGACGCTGATCAACGCGGCGCTGCGCACGCGCCTGGCCGCTTCGCGCGGCGAGCCGGCGCCGGCGCTCTGACGCGCGCGGCGGCGCCCCGGCGCCGATCGAACCGCTTTCGCATGCCGCGGCCGCGGCTGGAACAACGTCCCTGAAAACGTCGCGATCCAGTCACAGCCGGGCTTACTTTTGTGTGGCCCCTCGAGAAATTATTACATTGAGCAATAATTATGCTAATCTTCCCGCTCTTTTAACCCCGGAGGATAGTTATGAAAAAAGGCGAACTGATTGCTGAATTTGCGAAGCGTACCGAGATGTCCGGCGCCGCCGCCAACAGCGCGGTCAACACGGTCATCGAGATCATCACCGAGCGCCTGAAAAAAGGTGACACGGTCGGTATCACCGGCTTCGGCACGTTCTCCGTCGCCAAGCGCGCCGCACGCAAGGGCCGCAACCCATCGACCGGCGAAGCGATCAAGATCGCCGCGTCGAAGTCGCCAAAATTCTCGGCCGGCGCGACCCTCAAGGCAGCGGTCAACCCAAAGAAGAAGTAAGCAGCACCCAGGCAGATGCGTGGACGGCCGCTGTCGGCCCGCGTCTGCGACCCCTTCCGCGGGTCCCGCCTTTCCCTCCCCGTTCACCGCCTTTCCCCTTTCCCCCATTCGCGCATGACTTTTGCCACCTGGATCACGTTCGTCATCGCCGGCTCCCTGATCGCCATTTCCCCCGGCTCGGGCGCGGTGATGGCGATGTCGCACGGGCTGGCCTACGGCCTGCGCAAGGCCAGCGCCACCGTGCTCGGCCTGCAGGCCGGCCTGCTGCTGGTGTTCGTCATCGCCGGCGCCGGCGTCGGTTCGCTGCTGCTGGCCTCCGAGCTGGCGTTCGGCGTAGTCAAGGTGGTCGGCGCGCTGTACCTGATCTGGTGCGGCGTGAGCCAGTGGCGCGCCCGGCCGGCCACCAGCGCGCTCGGCGTCGCCCAGGCCGCGCAGCCGTCGTTCGGCCGGCGCGTGCTGACCGGCTTTCTGACCAACGCGACCAATCCGAAGGGCATCATCTTCATGGTCGCGGTGCTGCCGCAATTCATTACCCAGCAGGCGCCGTTGCTGCCGCAACTGCTCATTCTCGGCGCCACCATGGTGACCATCGATAGCGTCGTCATGCACGGCTATGCCTGGCTGGCGGCAACGATGCAGCGCTATTTCCGCGACGAGCGCGCGGTGAAAAAACAGAACCGTTTTTTCGGCGGCGTGCTGGTGCTGGTCGGCGCGGCGCTGTTCTTCGTCAAGCGCACGCCAGACTGAAGTACAGTTTCTCAGCCACTTGCAACGCTTTGTAACGGCTGTTATCGCTTGGCCTGTTGATGCGTTGTAATCGTACGACGAACCTCGTCCGACTTCTTTTGGAGTTCAAAAATGACAACTCGTTTCATCAAGGCCGTGACGCTGCTGGCGTGCGCGGCGTTTTCGACGCTGGCGCTGGCGGCCGATCCGCCGGCGCGCGTCGGCCGCGTGGCGCTGGCGCAGGGCCAGGTCAGCATCAGCAGCGAAGTCGGCGACGAGGCCAGCGCGGCGCTGGTCAACTATCCAGTCACCTCGCATAACCAGATCACCACCGGGCGCGGCGCGCGCACCGAAATCCGCGTCGGCTCCACCGCGATCCGGCTCGATGCCGATTCGTCGCTGGAGGTGTCGGAACTGGACGACGACAACCTGCGCCTGCGCCTTCACTACGGCAGCGCCAGCGTGCGCGTGCGCAATGCCGAGGTGCTGGCCGGCTTCGAGCTCGCCACGCCGGGCGCGCGCATCCGCATGCAGGAGCCGGGCAGCCTGCGCGTGGACGCCGAGCGCGTCAACGGCACCAGCGTGGTCAACGTGTTCGACGGCGTCGCCCTGGTCGAAGACCGCGGCTCGCAGCTGATCGTCCGCGCCGGCAAGCGCGCCGAGATCCGCGACGACGACGTGCGCACCGGCCAGGCGCTGCGCGACGACTTCGACGACTGGGCGCAGCAGCGCGACGTGCGCGACGACCGCTCCACCTCGGCGCGCTACGTCACCAGCGAAATGACCGGCTACGAAGACCTCGACCGCAACGGCGTCTGGCGCGACGATCCCGAGTACGGCCCGCTGTGGCAGCCGACCGTGGTCGCCCAGGACTGGGCGCCTTACCGCGACGGCAGCTGGACCTGGGTGCAGCCGTGGGGCTGGACCTGGGTCGACAACGCGCCGTGGGGCTACGCGCCGTTCCACTACGGCCGCTGGGTGCAGGTCAACCAGCGCTGGGCATGGGCGCCGGGCCGCAACATCAGCCGCCCGGTATGGGCGCCCGCGCTGGTCGGCTGGGTCGGCGGCAGCGGCTGGAACCTGAATTTCTCGCTCGGCGGCCAGCGCCCGGCGCAGGGCTGGTATCCGCTGTCGCCGCGCGATTCGTTCGTGCCCGGCTACCGCCTGTCGCACCAGCACCTGCAGCACATCAACCGGCATGCGCGCGACGACCGCCGCGACGACCGCCGCCACGACTGGCGCGACGACCATCGCCGCCAGGGCCTGACGGTGGTGCCGCAGGAGCAGTTCGGCCGCCGCGGCACCATCGCCGTGCGCAACGCGCCGCGCGCCGTGGTGCCGCCGCAGGCGCTGCAGAACGCGCCGTCGGCCGCGCCGACCGCGCCGCAAGGCGTGCGCGAACGCGACGGCCGCGGCGACCGCTTCGAGCGCGACGCCCAGCGCAGCCGCCAGCCGGCGCCGATGGCCCAGCCGCAGGCGCCGTTCGCGGACCGCGATGGCCGTGATGGCCGCGACGAGCGCGGCGGGCGCCGGCAGCGTGACTTCCCGGCGCCGGCGGCGGTGGCGACCGAGCCAGGCGTGCTGGCAGCTCCGCCGGCGCAGTTCGGCCGCCGCCAGGAGTTCGAAGAGCGCCGCCAGCGCCAGCAGCAGGCGCCGGCACCGGGCCTGGGCGGCCGTCCGGCCGGCATGATGCCGCCGCCGGCCGCGCCGATGCCGCAGCCGCAGCCGCAGCCGCAGCCGCAGCCGCAGCCGCAGCCGCAGCCGATGATGCCGCCGTCCGCCGCGCCGATGCCGATGCCGCAGCCGATCGTGCAGCAGCCGGCCGCCGAGCAGCCGCGCGGCCGCTCGTTCCGCAACGACGGCGAGCGTCGCCAGCGCGATCCGGAGGCCGGCCAGCAGCCGCGCCAGTTCGCCGCGCCGCCGCCGGTGCAGGCAGCGCCGGCGCCGGTGGTGCGCCAGGCGCCGGTGCAGCAGGCGGTGCCGCAGCCGGCACCCCAGGCGCCGGCTGCCGCCGCGCCGCCGGCGCCGCCGCGCTATCAGCAGGGTGGCAACCGCAAGAACCGCGACGAACCGGAACGTTGACGGCGGGCGCACGCCTCAGGCCGCCTTTTGTGTCGTTCAGCAGGCGATAACTGCCGTTCATCGCATTTTGCCCATCGGCGGCGCGGCATTTCGGTACAGTGGTATCACTCCAGCGCACCTCAGTGCGCCGGAGCCGGCGACGGCAGCGGGCCAGCTCAACATGGCAGCGCCGGTCCGCTTACGCGATCCACCGATTTGTCCCCGCTATATCCCTCCCCGGGAATTAGTTTAAGGCCAGCCTGGAGCTGGCCTTCTTTTTTTCCGCCGCTGTTCAAAGCGCTAACATTGACTACAATGTGCACAGCGCGCCCGTTCCGAAGGCTGCGCCGAGCGTTTTCACTTCAAGACTGGATTTGCCATGCACCCGACCGTTGACTCCCTTATCGAATACCCCAGCGACTTCCCGATCAAGGTGATGGGTGCCACCCATGACGATTTCGCCGCCACCGTCGTCGACGTCGTGCTCGAATACGATCCGACCTTTCACATCGGCCGCATGGAAGTGCGGCCTTCGGCGAAGGGCAACTACACCGGCCTGACGGTGATGGTGCGCGCCACCAGCCGCGCCCAGCTCGACGACCTGTACCGCGCGCTGTCGGGCCACCCGATGGTCAAGATCGTGATGTAAGTGCGCCGCCGGCGGCCGTCCCCCCTGCTGACTTATAATGGCAGCGCTCCGCAACCCCGTCAGCGACCATCCCTATGTCCCCCGCCATCATCCGTGACCTCGGCCGCGCCGAGTACGCGCCGGTTTTTGCCGCGATGCGCGCCTTCACCGACGCGCGCGACACCGCCACGCCCGACGAGCTGTGGATCGTCGAGCACCCGCCGGTGTTCACGCTCGGCCTGGGCGCCGACCGCGCGCACGTGCTGGCCGCGCACGACGTCCCGGTGATCCAGACCGACCGCGGCGGCGAAGTCACGTTCCACGGCCCCGGGCAGGCGGTGATCTACCTGCTGATGGACCTGCGCCGCAACAAGCCAGGCGGCAAGCTGTATGCAAGGCAGTTTGTCAACAAAATCGAGCAGGCCATCATCGAAGTGCTGGCGGCGTATAATCTCGACGGTGAGCGCATCGACGGCGCGCCCGGGATCTACATCGCCGCGGGCGAGCGCAAGGGCGCCAAGATCGCCGCGCTGGGCCTCAAGGTGCGCGGCAACGGCTGCACCTACCATGGCGTGTCGCTCAACGTCGCGATGGACCTGGCGCCGTTTTCCTGGATTAACCCTTGCGGCTATTCCGGCCTGGCGACGGTGGACATGCGCAGCATGGGCGTCGACGTCGCGCTGGCCGACGTGCAGCAGGCGCTGGCGCGCGAACTGGCAAGCCAGCTCGCCGCCATCGCCCTCGAACCAACCGAACAACACAACCTTAGCCCGCTCAGGGCTGCAGCCAAATGACTCCTGACACCGACACCAGCATCGCCCCCGCCTACAACGCCAGCGACAAGCAAAAAGGCGCCAGCAAGACATCGCGCATCCCGATCAAGATCGTACCGATCGGCGACGTCGAGCGCCTCAAGAAGCCGGACTGGATCCGCGTCAAGGCGGCATCGGCGTCGACCCGCTTTTACGAGATCAAGGACATCCTGCGCGCCAACAATCTGGTGACTGTGTGCGAAGAAGCGAGCTGCCCGAACATCGGCGAATGCTTCGGCAAGGGCACCGCCACCTTCATGATCATGGGCGACAAGTGCACCCGCCGCTGCCCGTTCTGCGACGTCGGCCACGGCCGTCCTGACCCGCTCGACGTCAACGAGCCGCGCAACCTGTCTAAGACGATTGCCGACCTGCGCCTGTCGTACGTGGTGATCACCTCGGTCGACCGCGACGACCTGCGCGACGGCGGCGCCGGCCACTTCGTCG
>JAZKFW010000083.1:0-29717 GCA_040386255.1 Pseudomonadota bacterium | reverse complement strand
GGTTCACCGCGGTGAGCTCGTTGGTCAGCTGCGCGTTGAGCAGACGGATGATGTTGGGATCGCCCTTCATGGAGTGCTTTCGTGTGATGAGATGTCGAACATCATATCAAACGACGACGCCGTCCCGGCTGAATTTATGCGCCGATCATCGTGGCGGCGCCGACGTCGCCGTCAATCAGGCTGGCTGGCGGTCGCGGAACGACAGTTCGGTGACGCGCGTCTCGGCGACGGTGCGCTCGAAATGGGCGGTGAACACTTCTTCGGCATAGGTGGCGCACTTGCCGCAGCAGGTGGCGACGCCAAGGTCGCTGCGCAGCTCGTCCATGGACGACAGCCCGAGGTCGACCGCCTGACGGATTTCACGGTCGGAGATGTTGTTGCAAACACAGACGATCATTAGGTCAACCTTGTAAAAGAAGAGGACAATTCGCAGTGTTGCCGTTTCGTCCAGAACGAGAATCATTCTCATTAAGATTTGTATTCTCTCGGAACTCGGCGGCCAATGCAAGCGATTTGTTTGCGTAACCTCATACGCAGCAGGGATATATCACTTGAGACTGCCTTATTTTGTTGCAGATGCACCGACACGGATAGGCCAGTGGTAGAATCGTAAATAGAAATAATTCGCATTCCCGTTTAAGATGCTAGACTCTGTTCCATGCTGCATGTCGCCAGGCGACGCCAACCAAAGTTCAACATGACTCTTGCTTCGACATTGACCACACTCGACACCCTCGCGGCAGGGCAGAGCGGCACGGTGATCCACCTGGCGCCGGCCGGCCTCGATGGCGGCACCGGTGTCGACGTCTCGCGGCGCCTGATGGAACTCGGTTTCGTTCCCGGCGAGCGTATTCGCGTGCTGCGCCGTGGCATGCAGGGCGGTCCACTGGCAATCAAGGTCGGCCAGTCGACCTTCGCGCTGCGCCGCTTCGAAGCGGCGCTGGTATCGATCAAGCCGGAATAAGCATGGGTGCAGCAGAACGCCGCGTCCAGGCCGACGCGCGCACGCCCTTGATCGCGTTGCTCGGCAATCCCAATTGCGGCAAGACGGCGCTGTTCAACCGTCTCACCGGCTCGCGCCAGAAGGTCGCCAACTACGCCGGCGTCACCATCGAACGCAAGGAAGGCAGCTTCACCTCGCCGGCCGGGCGCAGCTTCCGCCTGCTCGACCTGCCCGGCGCCTACAGCCTGACCGCCCAGACTCCCGACGAAGCCATTACGCGCGACGTCGTCGCCGGCGTGCGCGCCGGCGAACAGGGACCCGACGCCATCGTCTGCGTCGTCAACGCCACCAACCTGCGCCTGAACCTGCGCCTCGTGCTCGAAGTGCAGCGCCTTGGCCTGCCGATGGTACTGGCGCTGAACATGGTCGACGTCGCCAAGAAACGCGGCATCGTCATCGACGCCGACAAGCTGGCCGCGGAACTCAAGATGCCGGTGGTGGAGACGGTCGCGGTGCAAAGCGGCGGCGAGAAGTCGCTGCTGCGCGCGCTCGACCTGATGCCGGATGTGGCGCCGACGGCGTCGAACGCGCTGTCGGCGATCGACGCCGTATCGGTGGAAGACACGCAGCGCGAAGTGCGCCGCATTCTCGACGCCTGCACCAGCCACGCCAACGACACCGGCAACCTGACCGAGAAGATCGACGAGGTGGTGCTGCATCCGGTGATCGGCCCGATCCTGCTGGCGGCGCTGATGTTCCTGGTGTTCCAGGCCGTGTTCAGCTGGGCGGCGCTGCCGATGGAGATGATCACCGGCGCCGTCGAGGCCCTGGGCCAGACGATCAGTACCCACATGGCCGACGGCCCGCTGCGCAGCCTGCTGGTGGAAGGCATCATGGGCGGGGTCGGCAGCGTGCTGGTGTTCCTGCCGCAGATCCTGATCCTGTTCTTCTTCATCCTCGTGCTGGAAGACTGCGGCTACCTGCCGCGCGCGGCGTTTTTGCTTGACCGCCTGATGGGCGGCGTCGGCCTGTCGGGGCGCGCCTTCATTCCGCTGCTGTCGAGCTTCGCCTGCGCGATCCCCGGCATCATGGCCGCGCGCACGATCCAGAATCCGCGCGACCGCCTGGTCACCATCATGATCGCGCCGCTGATGACCTGCTCGGCGCGGCTGCCGGTGTACGCCTTGATCATCGCCGCCTTCATCCCCGACCGCGAGGTGGGCGGCATCATGAACCTGCAAGGCCTGGTGCTGTTCGCGCTGTACTTCGCCGGCATCGCCAGCGCGATGGCGGTGGCCTGGTTCTTCAAGCGCACCATGGGCGCCAGCGCCCAGCACCAGGCGCTGATGATGGAGCTGCCCAGCTACCACTGGCCGCACCTGCAAAACCTGGCGCTCGGCCTGTGGGAGCGCGCCGTCATCTTCCTGTCGCGCGTGGGCACGGTGATCCTGACGCTGATGGTGCTGATCTGGTTCCTGTCGAGTTTCCCCGGCGCGCCGGCAGGCGCCCCCCATCCGGACATCTATTACAGCGTCGCCGGCACGATCGGGCGCGCCCTGGCCGTCGTGTTCGAGCCGATCGGCTTCGGCTGGCAGATCTGCATCGCGCTGGTGCCGGGCATGGCGGCGCGCGAAGTGGCCGTCGGCGCCCTCGGCACCGTGTACGCGCTGTCGCAGAGCGGCGACGCGCTGGCCAGCTCGCTCGCGCCGATCATCGCGCAGTCGTGGACGATGGCGACGGCACTGTCGCTGCTGGCCTGGTACGTCTTCGCGCCGCAGTGCCTGTCGACGCTGGCCGTGGTCAAGCGCGAGACCGGCGGCATGCGCTGGCCGCTGATCATGGCGGCCTACATGTTCGCGCTGGCCTACATCGCTTCGTTCATTACCTACCGCGCCGCGCTGGCGCTGGGGAGCTGAGATGGTCGAGAACCTGGTGGTCGCGGCGATCGTCGTGCTGGCGCTGCTCTACGTGGTGCGCAAGTACCTGCCGGACGGCTTGCGGCAGAAGCTGGTGTACCGCCTGACCGCGCGCGGCGCCAGCCAGTCGAAGATGGCGCAGTGGCTCGATACGCAATCGAGCTGCGGCAGCGGCTGCGATACGTGCAAGTCGTGCGCCGAGCCGGCGCCTGCAAAAGCCCCCGAGCGCGTCATCAGGATCGTTCGCCGCTGATCTCCTTCAGCATGGGTTCCCGCGCAGGCGGAACCCCTACCGAGCTTGCACTCACCCGAGCCCCATTAGCTCACTTTCCGGATCCAATCCCAGTTTCTCGATCAGCCGGCGCGCATCGAACGGCGCCCTGACCTTGACGTCATTGTCGAAGTAGCAGAACACATCGCGGCTGGCTCGCTTCGGCGGCGCCTTGGCCGATACCAGTTGCGCGTCCTGCGGCTGGCCCCCTCCCGACCAGGCGCGAATGCGCCCGGCCCAGTAGTCCAGCGCCGCGTCGGTGTAGCCGCTCGCGTACAGCTGCTTTTCGCCATGCAGCCGCAGGTACATGAAGTCGGCGGTCACGTCCTCGATATGCGGCCACTTGCCGGCGGTGTCGGCCACCACCACCGCGACCTTGTACTTGCGCAGCAGGGCGATGAAGGCGGGATCGCAAAAGCTGTCGTGGCGGATTTCGACGGCGTGCCGCATCTTGCGCTTCTTGCCGGCCTCCAGTGCGGTACGCCCTTCCATGCGCGGCTCGTACTTGCCGGCCAGCGCCAGTCCCTCGTCGGTGTCGTGCGGAAGGAGGCTGAGGAAATGCTCCATGCGCTCAGCGTCGAACTGGAAGTTGGGCGGAAACTGCCACAGGAAGGGGCCGAGCTTTTCGCGCAGGTTGAATACGCCGGACGCCAGCACGTTGGCCAGCGGGCCGTCGATATCGAGCAGCCGCCTGGCATGCGTGACGAAACGGTTGCCCTTGACGCTGAAGACGAAGCCGGACGGCGTCTCGTCGTACCACTCGCTGTAGCTCTCCGGCCGTTGCAGCGAATAGAACGAGCCGTTCAACTCGATCGTCGGCAGCGCGCGCGAAGCGAAGGAAAGCTCGCGGTGCTGCGCCAGGCCGGCCGGATAGAACACGCCGCGCCAGGGTGGATAGCGCCATCCGGAAATCCCGATACGTATCTCACCCATGTGCGCTGCTCCCGCTACAGTTTGGCTTGCCCCACCACCGGCAGTTCGATCGTACTCTCCATTCCCGGCGCGTGGTACACGCGCTGCGTCGCCTTGCGGTAGTCGCCGGCTTTGGCGTAGAAAATGTTCGGCACGAAGGTCTGCGGATTGCGGTCGTACAGCGGGAACCAGCTCGACTGCACCTGCACCATCACGCGGTGCCCGGGCAGGAACACGTGGTCGGCGTTGGGCAGCGCGAAGCGGTAGTTCTCGACCTTGCCGGCGGTGATCGGCACCGCCTTGTCGAGCCCCTCGCGGTAGCGGCCGCGGAAGATCGACATCGCGATGCCGAGCTGGTAGCCGCCCATTTCCGGCTGCGCCGCCACTTCGTCCGGGTAGACGTCGATCAGCTTGACGACCCAGTCGGCATCGGTGCCGCTGGTGGAGGCGAACAGGTTGACCATCGGCTGGCCGGAGATCTGCAGCGGCGCCTTCAGCGGCTCGCTGACGTACGTCAGCACGTCGGTGCGGTCGGAGAAGCTGCGCTGGTCGGTCACCAGCCACGGCTTCCACACGGCGGCGTCGCCCATGCGCACCGGGCGCGGCACGAACGGCACCGGCTTGGCCGGGTCGGCGACGTATTCGTCGAACTGGGCGCCGCCGGCGGCGCGGTCGAAGCCGAGCCGGAAGCCGTCTTTCAGGTAGATCGGCGTGCTGGCCGCGGCCAGCGGCCAGCGGTCCAGGCGCTGCCACTTGTTGGCTCCGGTCAGGTACGAAAACACCGGCGGCGTGGCGGCCTTCGGCGCGCCATCCTTGAGGTACTGGTCGAAGAACGGCTGCATGACGTCGCGCCGGAATTCGGCCGCGGTGTCGCCGCTGAACTTCAACGCACCCAGGCTCGAGCCGTTGTAATTGACGCCGCTGTGGCGCCACGGACCCACCACCAGATGGTTCATGTCGTTCTGCTTGTCGCGCGGCTCGGTCGCCGCGTAGGTGGCGTAGGCGCCGTAGATGTCTTCCTGGTCCCAGCGGCCCACCACCGTCATGGTCGGCACCTTCAGCGGCCGGCCGGCCAGCACGCGGTCGACCGCCTGCTCCTGCCAGTAGCTGTCGTAGGCCGGATGCTCGAAGATCTTCTTGGCGAAGTTGAGCTGGTCGACGCCATACCGCCTGGCGAGGTCGGACGTCGAGCCGGCCCGCAGCGCCGACTCGTAGTCGTCGTAGACGCCGGTGGACAGCTGCACGCCTTCGCCGCGGGCGGCGGTCTGGCCGCCGATGTAATCGAGATTGTTGACGCGGAAGGCGCCGTTCTGGAACCAGTCGTCGCCGCGCCAGCCGTCCACCATGGGGCTCATCGGCGCGGCCGCCTTCAGCGCCGGATGCGGGTCGGCCAGCGCCATCAGCACCGTGAAGCCTTCGTACGACGAGCCGACCATGCCGACCTTGCCGTTACTTTGCGGGACATTCTTCACCAGCCAGTCGATGGTGTCCCAGGCGTCGGTCGCGTGGTCGACCTGGGTAGCGTTGAGCGGGCCGCGGATCGGCCGCGTCATCACGTAATCGCCTTCCGAGCCGTGCTTGCCGCGCACGTCCTGGAACACGCGGATGTAGCCGCCGGCGACGAAGTTGTCGTCGCCTTCCGGCAGCATCGACGCCATGCTCGGGCTGTGGTTGCGCGAGGCGCGCTTGGCCGCGTTATACGGCGTGCGGGTCAGCATCATCGGCGCGCTCGCGGCATTTTTCGGCGTCACGATCACGGTGTACAGCTTGACGCCGTCGCGCATCGGGATCATCACGACCCGCTTGATGTAATCGGCGCCGGGGACCAGCGCTTCGAACTTCGTGGCCGGGATATCGGGCGCCATCGCGGCGGTCTGGCTGAATGCGGGCGCATGCAGCGCCATCAGGATCAGGGAGAGCGAGGACAACTTGAGCGTGATTCGGCAAGACATTGAACTCTCCATGGATTGATTGTCAAACGCTACAATTGCTTTATTGGAACAATTGCGTTCAGGTCATAGTATCCACTCCGGTGCCCGCGTGCAATCTTTACGACGCGCTGCGGTGCCGCCGGGGAACAATGCTAAGCTTGCGGCCATTCCAACCGTGCGAAAGCAGACGATGATCGTTGTCCACCACCTCAATAATTCGCGCTCGCAGCGCATCCTCTGGCTGCTCGAAGAGTTGGGCCTCGACTACGAGATCAGGAAGTACCAGCGCGATCCGAAGACGATGCTGGCGCCGCCCGAGCTGCGCGCCATCCACCCGCTCGGCAAGTCGCCGGTGATCACCGACGGCGGCACCACGGTGGCCGAGTCGGGCGCCATCATCGAGTACCTGCTCGAGCGCTACGGCAACGGGCGCTTCATCCCCGCGGCCGGCACCCCGGACAAGCTGCGCTACACTTACTTCCTGCACTATGCCGAGGGCTCCGCCATGACGCCGCTGCTGATGAAACTGGTGTTCGACCGCGTCGAGTCGAGCCCGATGCCGTTTTTCGCCAAGCCGATCGCGCGCGGCATCGCGCAGAAGGTCAAGAGCAGCTACATCATGCCGCAGATCGTCCAGCACCTCGATTACCTCGAGGCGGAGCTGGCCAAGTCGAAATGGTTCGCCGGCGACGTCTTCAGCGCGGCCGATATCCAGATCAGCTTCGTGCTGGAAGCGGCGGCCTCGCGCGGCGGCCTGGGCGAGAAGTATCCGAAGCTGATGGCCTTCCTCGAGCGCATTCACGCGCGCCCGGCCTACGTGCGCGCGCTCGAGCGCGGCGGCAAATACGACTTCGTCAAATAAGGAAAAGCGGATGGGCAAGCTGCTCGCCATCGACGGACTGAATATCGTGCGGCGCGTGTACGAGGCCAGTCCCGAGCCTGATTCGGCCGAGAAGGCGGCGATCGCGCTGCGCCACGCGCTGTCGTCGTTCCGCAAGCTGCTGGCGACGCACGAGCCGAGCCACGTGCTGGCGGCGTTCGACTTCGGCGGCCCCACCTGGCGCCACGAGCTGTATCCGCGCTACCGCGAGCAGCGCGCGCCGATGCCGTCGTTCCTGCGCGACGCGCTGCCCGGCTTCCACACCAGGCTCGAAGGCGAGGGCCTGCACGTGCTGATGCTGCCCGGCGTCGAGGCCGACGACGTCATCGGCACCGGCGTGATGCGCTGGCTGTCGGAAGGGCGCGGCGAGGCGATCATCGCTTCCACCGACAAGGACCTGCACGGCCTGATCGCGCATGGCGCGCTGGTGTGGGATCACTTCAAGGGCGAGTGGCACGACGACGCCTGGGTGCGCAACAAGTTCGGCGTGGCGCCCGAGCTGCTGGTGGACCTGCTGGCGTTGATGGGCGACGTCACCGACGGCGTGCCCGGGGTGTCGAAGGTCGGCATGAAGACCGCGGCCAAGCTGCTCAACGCCTACGGCGACGTCGATGCGGTGATGGCCGGCGCCGGCATCCTGAAGACGCCGATCGGCGAGAGGCTGCGCGCCGAGCGTGAGATACTGGCGCTGTCGCGCAAGCTGGTGCAGCTCAAGACCGACGTGCAGCTCGGCGTGACGTGGAAGATGCTGGCCTATGAATCGTTCTAGCGATGACCGTCCGCTGCCGCCGACGCGGCCGGACAGCAACGACTGCTGCCGCAGCGGCTGCGTGCCGTGCATATTCGACCTCTACGAAGAAGAACTGGAGCTGTACCGGGTGTCGCTGAAACGGTGGCAGCAGCGCCAGGCCGCAAAGGAGAAGCCAATGAACGACGACAGCGGGCGGGATCTGCCGTGCTGAAGGCCGTCATCGTCGACGCCAACGCGCTCTCGCGCGACCTGTTGAATACCGTGCTCTCCGAAGGCGGCTACGGCGTCGTCGGGCAGACCCATACCAGCAGCCAGGGCTACGCGCTGGCGCTCAAGTTCCGCCCGCAGCTGATCTGCATCGCGCGCGAGCAGATGGAAGACGGCGAGCAGATCGTCGAACAGATTCGCGCCAACCTGCCGAAGACGATCATCTTCATGCTGTCCGGCGCGATCGATACGCCCACCTTGCAGGCTGCGCTGGCGCGCGGCGTGCAGGGCTTCATTGTCAAGCCGTTCAAGGCCGACGCGGTGCTCAAGACGATCCGCAGCACCGTGCTGGCGATGATCAAGAAGCAGCAAGGCTAGGCGCATGGCCGACGACATGACCAAGGGCGGGCCGGCCCCCTCGACCCGTTTTTCCGGCTACCAGAAAGTCGTCACTGCGCTGCTGGCGTTTCTTCAGTTCGCCGTCATCCTCGATTTCATGATCATGGCGCCGCTGGGCGCGTTGATCATCCCCGCGCTCGACATCACGCCGGCCCGCTTCGGGCTGATCGTGTCCGCTTACGCCTTCAGCGCGGGGCTGAGCGGCCTGCTCGCGGCAGGTTTCGCCGACCGTTTCGACCGCAAGAAGCTGCTGCTGTTCTTCTACGTCGGCTTTTTGGCGGGCACCTTGTGGTGCGGCCTGGCACAGACCTTCGCGTCCTTGCTGGCCGCACGTATCGTGACGGGCCTGTTCGGCGGCGTCATCGGATCGGTGGTGCTGGCGATTGCCACCGACCTGTTCGCGCCGGCGTTGCGCGGCCGCGTCATGGGCATCATCCAGACTGCCTTTTCGGCCAGCCAGGTGCTGGGACTGCCGCTGGCGCTGTTCGTGTCGAACCGGTGGGACTGGCACGCACCGTTTATCCTGGTGGTGGCGCTCGGCGGCGTCGGCGGCCTGGTGGTCGCCTGGCGGCTCAAGCCCGTCACCGGGCATATCGACGCGGCCAACATGGTCCATCCGGTGCGCCACCTGATCGCGACGATCGGCGCGCGGCGCCACCTGCCGGCGTTCGCCACCACCGCGCTGCTGGCGACCGGCGGCTTCATGATCATGCCGTTCAGCAGCGTTTTCACGGTCAATAATCTGCGCATCGGCATCGAGCACCTGCCGACGATTTACCTGTTGACAGGCCTGTGCACGATCGTCGCCGGCCCGCTGATCGGCAAGCTGGTTGACGTGATCGGCAAGATGAAGGTATTCCTGATCGGCAGCGCGATGACCGTCGCCATGGTGCTGGTCTACACCAATCTCGGGCCGGTATCGCTGCCGGTTGTTGTCGTCGTCAACGTATTGATGTTTTTCGGGATTTTCTCGCGCATGATCCCGTATCAGGCGATGGCCGCGTCGGTGCCGGAACAGCACATGCGCGGCTCGTTCAATGCCATCAGCGCGTCGATCCAGCAGTTGTCGGGCGGCGTCGCAACGGTGATCGCCGGCCACCTGGTCAGCGTGGGCGCCGACGGCAAGCTGCTTGGCTTCGAACGGGTGGGGTTGGTGGTGGTGGCCACCACCTTCGTCGGCGCCTTCCTGGTCGGCAGGGTAAACAAGGAGATTCTGCAGCGCGAGGTCGGGGCCGCCACGCGCGCTGCCTCATAGCGGATCACGATGGACCGGGCGCCGGCCAGCAGCCTGACACCGGAACTGGGCGCAGCCCTTCGGTCGGTGCCGTCAATGGCGTGCCGGCCGCGCCAGCCGGAATGGATTCATCGGGCTACTCGGCCTTCACTCGCGCGCCGGCCACGCCAGCTTGGCGACAAGGCGCGCCAGGCCGATCAGATTGAATGCGAGGAGCACCGTGATCACGACGATGAACGGCGTCGACAAGGTCGACAGCGTATTACGCATGGTCGGACTGGCGAAAAAAAGCGCACTCGGCACCATGCACAAGAAGCAGACGGCAAACACACGCTTTAACTTCGCTGCCCTGGAGTCCGTATCGGTAAACAACTCCGGCGCGCGCCCATCGACTGCCTTGGTGCGCCAGTACTGCCAGCCCATCATCTCGGCCGCGCGCTCCCAGCCGGCGTCTTGCAGCAGCTGCTTGTAGTCCGGCTTTGGTTCTTCGTTATAGTCGACGCGATAAACGATGTCGGCCGGCTCGCCCTTCTCGAAGGTCCAGAACGGCAGCATGCCGAGTTTTTTCAGATGCAGGCCCTGCAGCGCCATCCGGCGCAGCCATTGCTCCTGCTCGACGTCCTGGTCGGCCCAGAAGAACTTGAATTTGGTGACGCTTGCGCCGCTCATGCTGCTTCTCCTTTTTTGATGCGTGCCAGTGCCAGTTCGCCGTTGCGCAGCATGATCGTCATGCGCCGCACCTGCTCGGCGAGCACTGCGCGGCCCGTCGCCGTCAGCCCATAGATCTTGCGGCGCTCTTCTTCGCGCACCTTTTCGATCAGCTTCTGCTTTTCCAGCGTCGTGAAAACGCCGTACAGCGTGCCGGGGCCGATGACGACGTTGCCCTCGCTGATCGATTCCACCTTCTGCATGATGGCATAGCCGTGCAGCGGTTCGTCGAGCGCCACCAGGACGTAGAAGGTGGCCTCGGACAGCGGCAGGTAGCGTGCAAAGTCGATGTCCACGGCGATTCCTTTGTATCGTTACCCGGTATATCGGGACTCGACATATCGGTTATCGATATAGTAGCAGCGCCCGTGGCGAAGTCAATATTTTTTTGGGAGGGTGCTGACCGCAGGGGCAATACGGGGGCGCAGAGTCCCGATTTTTCTCCAGGGTCAGATCCCCGAAGTTGTCGGCGTCTGTGAATGCGGGGATCTGACCCTAACTGAAAAATCGGGTCAGACCCCTGCTGTCACTAGGCCGGCGTGGCGCTGTCGATGATGCCGCCGCCCAGGCAGACGTCGCCGTCGTACAGCACCGCCGACTGGCCGGGCGTCGCCGCCCATTGCGGGTCGTCGAAGCGCAGCTCGAAGCGGTCGTCGCCGTTCGGCACGATGCCGCACGCGACATCGGCCTGGCGGTAGCGCGTCTTCGCCGCCATCATGCGCGCCTCGGGCGCCACGCCCGCCACCCAGCTCGCCTGCGCCGCCACCAGCGACGACGACAGCAGCCACGGATGGTCGTGCCCCTGCACGATGTACAGCGTGTTGTTCTCGATGTCCTTGCGGGCGACGAACCATGGCTCGCTGGTGCCGTCGGCGTTGCGGTGCGCCTTCAGGCCGCCGATGCCGATGCCCTTGCGCTGGCCCAGCGTGTAGAACGACAGGCCGACGTGCTCGCCGACGGTCTTGCCATCGTCGGTCTTCATCGGCCCCGGCTTGTACGACAGGTAGCGGTTCAAAAAATCGCGGAACGGCCGCTCGCCGATGAAGCAGATGCCGGTCGAATCCTTCTTCGCCGCGTTCGGCAGCGCCAGCTTTTCGGCCAGCTTGCGCACGTCGGTCTTCGGGATTTCGCCGAGCGGGAACAGCGTCTTCGACAACTGCGCCTGGTTCAGGCGATGCAGGAAGTAGCTCTGGTCCTTGGTGGCGTCGACCGCCTTGAGCAGCTCGAACTTGCCGGCATTCTCGCGCACGCGCGCGTAGTGGCCGGTGGCGATCAGGTCGGCGCCGAGGTGCATGGCGTGGTCGAGGAAGGCCTTGAACTTGATCTCGGCATTGCACAGCACATCCGGATTGGGCGTGCGGCCGGCCTGGTATTCGCGCAGGAATTCGGCGAACACGCGGTCCTTGTATTCGGAGGCGAAATTGACCGCCTCGATGTCGACACCGACGACGTCGGCCACGCTGGCCGCGTCGATCCAGTCCTGGCGGGAGGAGCAAAATTCGGAGTCGTCGTCGTCTTCCCAGTTTTTCATGAACAGGCCGATCACCTCGTAGCCCTGTTCCTTCAGCATCCACGCCGCCACCGAGGAGTCGACACCGCCCGACATCCCGATCACGACTTTTTTCTTGCTCATGTTACGTCCGTCTTTAAAGTAAGGCCGCCTTCGAACACCGAGGTGTGGGTATGCAGCAGGTCGAGCGGCGCGCGCAGGCCGGCCAGGTAGTCGTCGACGCAGCGCAGCACGATCGGGCTGCGGTGGCGCTCTTCGCACGCGGCGATCTCGTCGCGCGTCATCCACAGCGTGCGGATGATGCCGTGGTCGAGCGGCTGGTCGTGCTGCTGGCCGGGCGTGCCGCAGAAGGTGAAGCGCAAATACGTCACGTCGGCGCCGCGCCGCCTGGAGCAGTAGCGCGACATGTACATGCCCACCAGCGCGGTCGGCGTGAAGTCGTGCGCGGTTTCTTCGAGCACCTCGCGCACCACCGCCTGCTCGAGCGACTCGTGCGGGTCGAGGTGGCCGGCCGGCTGGTTCAGCCTCACGCCCTCGCTGGTCTCTTCTTCGATCAGCAAAAAGTGGCCGTCGCGCTCGATGACGGCGGCGACGGTGACTGACGGTTTCCAGACATTGGGCATGGGCGCTCTTTCGAAATGAGCCGACATTCTACCTTGGCCCCGCCGCCGGCGCGCACAGTGCGCCGCACCAGACTGATGTCACCGGGGTGAGGCAGAAATTTAACAGTTTTCCGCGTCCTGGCTCAATCGGCGGAATAGAAAAATCGAAGAGACGGTGGCCGCGGCTTTTCCGTGTAAGATTCTAGACAGTTTATCAATTAGGAGGCATTCATGAGAATAGGCATACCGGCCGAAACGCGGCCGGCGGAAACCCGCGTCGCTGCGACGCCCGAGACGGTCAGGAAGCTCGCCGCCAAGCACCAGGTCATCGTGCAGTCCGGCGCCGGCCTGCATGCCGCCGTCACCGACGATGCCTATGCCGCCGCCGGCGCCACCATCGGCAGCGCGGCCGACGCGCTTGGCGCCGACATGGTGCTGAAGGTGCGCGCGCCGGATGCCGCCGAACGTTCCATGATGAAGCAGGGCGCGGTCCTGATCGGCATGCTCAATCCCTTCGACGCCGACAACATCGCCGCCATGGCCGCCGCCGGCCTGTCCGCATTCGCGCTCGAAGCGGTGCCGCGCATCACCCGCGCGCAGTCGATGGACGTGCTGTCGTCGCAGGCCAACATCGCCGGCTACAAGGCGGTAATGGTCGCCGCCAACACCTACCAGCGCTTCATGCCGATGCTGATGACCGCGGCCGGCACCGTCAAGGCCGCGCGCGTGCTGATCATGGGCGTCGGCGTGGCCGGCCTGCAGGCGATCGCCACCGCCAAGCGGCTCGGCGCCGTGATCGAGGCGTCCGACGTGCGCCCGCCGGTCAAGGAGCAGGTCGAGTCGCTCGGCGCCAAGTTCATCGACGTGCCTTACCTCACCGAGGAAGAAAAGGAGATCGCCCAGGGCGCGGGCGGCTACGCGCGCGCGATGCCGGCCGACTGGATGCGGCGCCAGGGCGAACTGGTGCACGAACGCGCCAAGCTGGCCGACATCATCATCACCACTGCGCTGATCCCGGGCCGTCCGGCACCGGTGCTGATCTCCGAAGAGACGGTCAAGGCGATGAAGCCCGGCTCGGTGATCGTCGACCTGGCGGTGTCGCAAGGCGGCAACTGCCCGCTGTCGGAGATGAACAAGACGGTACTCAAGCACGGCGTCTACATCGTCGGCGAGCCGGACCTGGCCACGCTGGTGGCGGCCGACGCCTCGGCGCTGTACGCGCGCAACGTGCTCGACTTCCTCAAGCTGATGATCGACAAGGACGATGCGCTGGCGATCGACCGCGAAGACGAGATTCTGAAGGCGTCGCTGGTCTGCATGGCCGGCGAAGTGCTGCGCAAATAATTCGAAAACAGGGAGGCAATCATGGAAGTCAGTCACACCGTCATCAATCTGATCATCTTCGTGCTGGCCATTTACGTCGGCTACCACGTCGTGTGGACCGTCACCCCCGCGCTGCATACGCCGCTGATGGCGGTGACCAACGCCATCTCGGCGATCATCATCGTCGGCGCCATGCTCGCCGCCGGCCTCACCGAAGGCGTGGTCGGCCAGGTGACCGGCACGCTGGCGGTGGCGCTGGCGGCGGTGAACGTGTTCGGCGGCTTCCTGGTCACCCAGCGCATGCTGGAGATGTTCCGCAAGAAGGAACCGAAGGCCAAGCCGGCGGCGACGGGAGAACAGGCATGATGCAATACGTCAGCATGAACCTCGTCACGATGATGTACCTGATCGCCTCGGTGTGCTTCATCCAGGCGCTCAAGGGACTGTCGTCGCCGTCGACCGCGCGCACCGGCAACGCCTTCGGCATGATCGGCATGGCGATCGCGGTCGTCACCACCATCGCCCTGATCTTCAAGCTCAAGGCGCAGGCGCCGACCGGCGGCATGGGTTTTCCGCTGGTGCTGCTCGGCGTCGTCGTCGGCGGCGCGATCGGCGCCTACGCCGCCAAAAAAGTCGAGATGACCAAGATGCCGGAGCTGGTCGCGGCGATGCACTCGCTGATTGGCCTGGCCGCGGTCTGCATCGCGATCGCCGCGGTGTCCGAGCCGTGGGCGTTCGGCATCACCGATCGCGGCCTGGCGCTGCCGTTCGGTAACCGCCTCGAACTGTTCATCGGCACCTTTGTCGGCGCCGTCACGTTCTCCGGTTCGGTGATCGCGTTCGGCAAACTGGCCGGCAAGTACAAGTTCCGCCTGTTCCAGGGAGCCCCGGTCAGCTTCCCCGGCCAGCACATGATCAACCTGGCGGTGGCGATCGCCATCATCGTGCTGGGCCTGATGTTCTGCTTCGCCGAAGGCGCGGTGCCGGCGTGGACGCCGTTCATCATCATGACGGTGCTGGCGTTCGTGCTGGGCGTGTTGATCATCATCCCGATCGGCGGCGCCGACATGCCGGTGGTGGTGTCGATGCTGAACAGCTACTCGGGCTGGGCGGCCGCCGGCATCGGCTTTTCGCTGAATAACTCGATGCTGATCATCGCCGGTTCGCTGGTGGGCTCGTCCGGCGCGATCCTGTCGTACATCATGTGCAAGGCGATGAACCGCTCGTTCTTCAACGTGATCCTGGGCGGCTTCGGCGGCGCGCCTGCGGAAGCTGCCGGCGGCGCGCAGGAGCAGCGTCCGCACAAGGCCGGTTCGGCCGAGGATGCCGCTTTCATCATGAGCAACGCCGAAACCGTCATCATCGTGCCGGGTTACGGCCTGGCGGTGGCGCGCGCCCAGCACTCGCTCAAGGAACTGGTCGAGAAGCTGACCCACAAGGGCGTCATCGTCAAGTACGCGATCCACCCGGTGGCGGGCCGCATGCCGGGCCACATGAACGTGCTGCTGGCCGAAGCCGAGGTGCCGTACGACCAGGTGTTCGAGATGGAGGACATCAACGGCGAATTCGGCCAGACCGACGTGGTGCTGGTGCTGGGCGCGAACGACGTCGTCAACCCGGCGGCCAAGGATCCGAAGTCGCCGATCGCCGGCATGCCGATTCTCGAGGCCTACAAGGCCAAGAGCATCATCGTCAACAAGCGCTCGATGGCGTCCGGCTATGCGGGCCTGGACAACGACCTGTTCTACCAGCCGAACACGATGATGGTGTTCGGCGACGCCAAGAAGGTGATCGAGGCGATGGTCAAGGCGGTCGAGTAAGACCTCAGTCGGCAGCCGCGACGCGGTCGCGGCCTGCTTCCTTGGCCTGGTACAGCGCCGCGTCGGCGCTGGCCAGCGCCTCATCCGGCGGGCTTCCCGGCGCCAGCGCGGCCAGGCCGACGCTGATCGTCACGCGGATGGTCTCGCCGTCCGGCGTCGTCACGCTGGCGTCGGCCACCGCCTTGCGCATCCGTTCCGCCACCAGGCGCGCCATCTCGAGCGAGGTGTCGGGCAGCAGCATGCCGAATTCCTCGCCGCCGGTGCGCGCGACGAAGTCGGTGCCGCGCGCGGCCCGTTCGATCGCCTTGCCCACTTCGCACAGCACCAGGTCGCCGACCGGATGGCCGTACTGGTCGTTGACGTCCTTGAAATGATCGATGTCGGCCACGCCAAGCGTGGTGGGCGAATTGTTGCGCCGCGCGCGCGCGGCGATGCGCGCCAGTTCGGCGTCGAAGGCGCGCCGGTTCGGCAGCGCGCTCAGCGGATCGGTCATCGCCTGCTGCTCCAGCTTGGTCATCAATGCCGCGGTCTGTGCTTCGCGCGCGCGCCGCTCGCGCATGTCCGCCATGAAGGCGCCGAAATAACGGACGCCGTCGATCACGCCGAGGTCGAGCGCTTTCAACTCGATCGGGATCATTGCGCCGGTGCGGTGGCGCACCGCGAACTCGCGCACATGGCCGAGGACATTGGGGGCGGTGCCACGGCTGATGTAATCGAGGATGTAGCCCTGATGCTTCTCGGCTAGCCCTTCGGGCAGCAGGCCGTCGAGCGGCTTGCCGATCGCCTCGCCCGGCGGGTAACCGGTCAGCGCCTGCGACGCCGCGTTCAGATAGCGGATCGCGCCGTGCTGGTCGATGATGATGGCGGCGTCGGGCGCCTCGTCGAGGAGCCATTCGAACAGCTCGACCGGAAGATTTTTGGTCATGATGGTGGGGACTCGTGAAGCTGTCGTCGGCATTGTCGCACCGTCACATTTAATTTACTATTCTGCACGATATTAACTTACTGGGCACGAGATGAATTTTTTCCGTTTGCTGGCCGTGGGCGCGCTGCTGGCCGCCAACGCCAACGCCAATGCCGCCGACAAGGCGCACCTGGCCACGGTCCTGTCGCCCGGCCGTATCGCCGCGCCATCCGTGGTCGACGGCGCGCGCCTTGTGGACGACTTGCGCACCCTGTCGGCAGAAGAATTCGCCGGTCGCCGCACCGGCACCGAGGGCAGCCAGAAAGCGCAGGCGTTCCTGCAAGGGCGCTTCGCCGCGCTCGGTCTCAAGCCTTTCGGCGCCGCCTACGCCAAGCCGTTCTCGTTCACCGCCAACAAGACCGTGTATCCATCGGCCGTCAATTACATCGGCTACATCGCCGGCAGCGCCAGGCCGGAGCGCTTCATCGTCGTCTCCGCCCACTACGACCATCTTGGCATGAAGGGTGGCAAGCTGCATCCGGGCGCCGACGACAACGCCTCGGGTGTGGCGGCGATGCTGGCGATTGCGCAGTGGTTCAAGGCGCATCCGCCGCGCCACACGATCGTGTTCGCCGCGTTCGACGGCGAGGAGCAGGGGTTGCAGGGCGCACGCGCGTTCATGGCCGCCCTGCCGTTCCCGCAGGCGCAGCTGGCGCTGAACCTGAACCTCGACATGGTGGGCCGCAACGCGAACAACGAAATCTTCGTGGCCGGCACGCGCTACAACCCCGCGTTGATACCGCTGGTGGCGCAAGTGGCGGCGCGCAGCACGGTCGGCATCAAGCTCGGGCACGACCGCCCGGAGCAGAAGGGCACCACCGACGACTGGACCGGCAGCTCCGACCACGGCGCCTTCCACAAGGCCGGCGTGCCGTTCCTGTATTTTGGCGTCGAAGACCATGCCGATTACCACGGCCCGGGCGACACGTTCGCCAACATCGAACCGGCATTCTTCACGAGCGTGGCCAATTTGCTGGTGGACGCGGCGGCGACCCTGGATGCGAATTTGAAATAGGGGGTACGCCGTGCACGAGAACCTGAGTGCTAATTGACGGAGACTGGGTTCATGCTCAGCACCATTGCTGCCATCGCATTCACAGCGCTTTCAACGGTAGTTGTCGCCTTCCAGTCAGCGCTTGTTTTCGGCGCGCCTTGGGGAGAAGTCACAATGGGCGGCCGATACAGGGGCGCACTGCCGCGGCGCGTGCGCGCCGTTCCCGCGCTGTCGGTGGTTGTCATCGTCGGATTCGCAATTGTTGTGCTCGCCCAAGCCGGCGTGGCGTTCACCGATTTTCAAACCTTGTCCGCGAAACTGATCTGGGTGGTGGTGGCTTACTGCGTAGTCGGCTGTTTGGCAAATTACATCACGCCCAGCAAGCGCGAGCGTGCGCTGTGGTTTCCTGTGGTCGCAGGGATGTTAGTGTGCAGCCTGATTATTGCTTTGCCGAGCATTTGGTCGCGCATGCTGTGACCCTGTCGTCGTCATCACGGGGAAGGCTTCTTTGTTTTCTTATCTGGTAGAAGATCTGGGAAGCCGGCCTGTGTTTCGAGTAGCATCGCCCGTTTATGCGCGCCAAATTCCGGGATGGAGATTTTGGATTGGCCGAAAACTTCCGTTACCTTCGCCTGCGATACAGGCTTGCAACCTTTCATCGAAACCGTGACTTTTCCACCGTCCGACACGGTGACCCCATTCGCTGTCACGCCTCCTGCGTAAGCGGCCTGAAGCTGGCGCACACTATGCTCGTCCGAAACGGTTCCGGCGTCTCCTGGATTTAGCGCGCTGGACTCCCGGCGCGACTTCGCCTGCGCTTTATAGGCATCAATGACTTCCAGAGCGGATTTGTTTTGATCAGTCATGGTGTCACCTCCAAGGCGGCGTAAATATAGTCTAGCAGGATTCGCCACGAGCGACTGTCCGGATTCAGGTCGAAGGACATTTCTCGGCCCACGCCGTGCTCTGCCCACCACCCCGGGTCAACCGCCATGACGTCTTGCACCCACCGGCACCTCTGCAGGTGTTGCGCCCCCTGCAAATCGACAGGCGCAAGCGGCGCATCGAATCCAAGCTTGGGCCAGACCAAAAATCCGACGAACTCATCCGGATCGGCAGGTGCTGCTGGTCCGCGACCGGCCGCGTACAGAGTAACTTCACGGAATGCCAGTCGGTAAGCTGTGACCGCCATAAGGCCGAAGGCGACCGTGCACCAGCGCTTCGGCGCCAAGTGATTCAGCATAAGCCTGCGCACGTGCAGATTGCTTATCTGAAGAGACGCACCGCTCTCGCTCCTGTAAGCAATGACTTCGACTGGTTGTCCTGGCTGTACGAATGGGTTGTCCGAACGAACACTGATTCCCGCGGGAGAGCCGTCGGATTGGTCTGCAACTCTCATCACCCGCACGAGGGATTGGTCCGGGGCCATAAACAATCTGGCAATTTGCTCGGAGTTCAGGACGAGGGGGCCGTTACCGAAGTCCCGAAGTTCAAGTGACGTGAGTGCTCCGTCTACGCCCTGGAAGAGTTGACCGGTGAACAGTCCGCCTAGCGGGTGTGCCAGCAGTAGCGACTCCATCGGCTGGATTGACTCCACGAAGAACGCAGAACGGTCGGGCATTTTCTCATCCGTGAGGGGTGTTCGGCGAGCTTAGCACGGAAGGTCTGACGGCTGAGCGCACGCATTGGCCTCCACGTCGAGCGAGCCGGTCAAGTCAGCGGCGCCCGAACATCATCAGCTCCGCCAGCAGCAGGCGCGCCGGCAGTACCGCATCGAGCATGCCGAGCGACAGCCCGAGCAGCGTCTGCGCCGGCCCGGTGTTGGCGAACACGCGCGCCATCGCGTCGGTCATGCCGACGGTGATCTTGCGGTCGGCCTGGCGGGCGGCGCCGAACGCGAGCAGCTGCTCCGGTCCGGCTTCGCGCGCCAGCAACCGCGCCAGCACCGCGGCGTCGCGCAGCCCCAGGTTCAGGCCCTGGCCGGCGACCGGATGCAGCGTCTGCGCCGCGTTCCCGATCGCCACCGTGCGGCGCGTTGCGCGCGGCTCGGCGTTCAGGCCGAGCGGATAGGCGGCGCGGCTGGAAGCGCGCGTGAAGCGTCCCAGCCTGCCGCCGAAGGCGTCGCCAAGGCGCGCCAGGAATTCGTCGTCGCCCAGCGCCAGCAGGCCGGCGGCGCTTTGCTGCCGCACGCACCACACCAGCGCGTATTGCAGGCCGTCGGCGCCGTCCTGCGGCAGCAGCGCCAGCGGGCCATCGTCGGTGAAGCGTTCGTAGGCGCGGTGCGCGATCGGCGCGCTGGCGGCCACGCGCGCGATGATGGCGCTTTGCTGGTAGTCGCGCTGCAGCGCGCGCTGGTCCTGCTGGCCGAATACGCCGCCTTCGGCCTGCACCGCCAGCGCGGCGCCGAGCGCGCGGCCGTCGTCCAGATGCAGCGTGACGCCGCCATCGCTTTCGTCGATGCCGGTCACGCGCGCCGGCCGGATGATGGCGACGCCGGCGCGCTCGCAGGCGGCGGCCAGCGCCGACACCAGTTCGCCGTAGCGGGTGACGTAGCCGAGCGCCGGCAGCTTGTGGTCGTCGCGGTCCATCATGCTGCGCCCGAAGCGCCCGCGGCGCGACACGTGGATCTGGTGGATCGGCGTGGCCGGCAGCGGCCAGGCGCCGATTTCTTCGAGCAGCACGCGGCTGCCATACGACAGCGCGATCGAGCGCGGATCGGTGATGGCCTGGCCGAGCGACTTGCCGTCGATGAGGGCGATGCGCGCCGGCGCCATGCCGCGCCGCGCCAGCATTGCGGCCAGCGCCATGCCGGCAGGGCCGGCGCCGCAGATGGCGACGTCGAAGTCGGCGACGTTGACGGTGACCCCGCTCATTGCCGGCGCATCGCTTCTTCGATGTCGGCCGCCAGCCGTGGCGCGCGGTCCGACAGGATGGTGTGGCCATCGGCGGTGACGACGACGTCGTCTTCGATGCGGATGCCGGTATTCCAGAACTGTTCGGGCACGCCGGCGCCGGGGCGCACGTAGATGCCCGGTTCGACCGTCAGCACCATGCCGGGCTCGAGCCGGCGCGATGGCTTGCCGTCGGCGTGCACGTCGCGGTAAGCGCCGACATCGTGGACGTCGAGGCCGAGCCAGTGGCCGGTGCCATGCATGTAGAACTGCAGGTGCGCGCGCTCGGCGATCGCGTTTTCGGCATTGCCGTAGACCGCCTTGTCGAGCAGGCCCAGGTCGAGCATGCCCTGCGCCAGTACATTGACCGCGCTGTCGTGGATGTCGCTGTAGCGACGGCCCGGCCGCACCGCCGCCAGCGCCGCGCTGTGCGACGCCAGCACCAGCTCGTAGAGCAGCTTTTGCGGCGCCGAGAATCGGCCGTTGACGGGATAGGTGCGGGTGATGTCGGAGGCGTAGCTGTCAAGCTCGCAGCCGGCGTCGATCAGGATCAGGTCGCCGTCACGGCTTTGCGCGCTGTTGGTGTTGTAGTGCAGGACGCAGGCATTGGCGCCGGCGGCGACGATCGGCGTGTAGGCCGGATACTGGGCGCCGCTGCGGCGAAATTCGTGCAGCAGCTCGGCTTCGATCTCGTACTCGAACATGCCGGGTCGCGAAGCGCGCATCGCGCGTTCGTGGGCGCGGCCGGAGATGGCGGCGGCGCGCTGCATCAGCGCGACCTCGCTGTCGTCCTTGAACAGGCGCATCTCGTCGAGCATGGCCAGCAGGTCGTGGGCGACGGCGGGCGCGGTGACGCCGCTGCGCGCCTGGCGCCGCACCGCATGCAGCCAGGTCTTCATCTGCAGGTCGAGCGCGGCGCTGTGGCCGAGCGCGTAGTACGCCGCCGGCGCGTTGGCCAGCAGCCGCGCCATTTCGCCGTCGAGGTCCTCGATCGGGAAGGCGCAATCGAAGCCGAACGCCTCGCGCGCGCCGTCCGGGCCATGGCGAAAGCCGTCCCAGATTTCGCGCTCGAGATTTTTCTGGCGGCAGAACAGGATCGCCTGCGCCGCCTGGGCGCCGCTGGCGGCGACCAGCACCACCACGCTGTCAGGCTCGGTGAAGCCGGTCAGGTAGTAGAAGTAGCTGTCGTGCCGGTACGGGTAATCGGTGTCGCTGTTGCGCATCGCTTCCGGCGCGGTCGGCAGGATCGCCACCGCGCCAGGCTGCATCTGCGCGCATAGCCGCGCGCGGCGGGCGGCGTATGGGAAGGTCATGCGCCGGCCTTTTTTGCCAGCGGCGCGTTCAGTTCGTCGAGCTGCGCGACGGTGCCGACGTTGACCCACTCGCCGGTGTAGATTTCGCCGCCGACGAGACCTTTGTCGATGAACTTGCGCATCAGCGGACTGAATTTCGCGTGCTCGCCCGGCGTGAGCTCGGCGAACATCTCGGGACGGTAGACGCCGATGCCGGCGAAGTTCCATTTCGGCGTGCCGGTGTTCGACAGCGTGTACATGTCGAGCGCGAAGTCGCCCTTCAGGTTATGGAAGGGATTCGGCGTCAGGTACAGCCACGAGACGTCGCGCTTGTCCGGCGCATGCGGGTTGCCCCAGATGTCCTTGTCGTGCAAGACGTCCTTGACCTGGGCGAAGTCGAAGTAGGGGCAGTAGATGTCGCCCGACACCGCCACGAACGGCTCGTCGCCAAGCAGGTGCAGGGCGTTGGCGATGCCGCCGAAGGTCTCCAGCGCGACCTTCTCGTGCGAATACTGGATGCTGGCGCCGTACTGGCTGCCGTCGCCCAGTTCCTCTTCGATCATGTGGCCCAGGTGCGCCGTGTTGATGACGATGTCGGTAATGCCGGCGCGTACCAGGTTCAGCACGTGCCAGGTGATCAGGGGACGGCCGCGCACTTTCAGCAGCGGCTTCGGGCAGACGTCGGTCAGCGGACGCATGCGCTCGCCGCGGCCGGCGGCAAAAATCATCGCTTTCATGGGGATCCCGCCATCAGAAGGTGTAGCCGACGACGGGCGCCTTGTCCTCGAACGCGTCGAGCAGGCGCGCCAGGGGCTTGAGCTCGATGTAGCGGTTCGCGGTCTTGCGCACGTAGTCGAGCACGGTCGGCAGGTCGCCCATGTAGATGCTCTTGCCGTCGCGGTAGTGCAGGCGGCAGAAGATGCCGAGGATCTTCAGGTGGCGCTGCAGGGCCATGAATTCGAAGTCGCGGTAGAAGGCGTCGATGTCGGGATTGACCGGCAGCCCGACCTTCTTGGCCGCCTGCCAGTAGCGCACCACCCAATCGAGCACGACTTCTTCGTCCCACTGGATGTAGGCGTCGCGCAGCAGCGAGCCGAGGTCGTAGGTGACCGGGCCGAACACGGCGTCCTGGAAGTCGAGCACGCCGGGGTTGTTCTGCTCCATCCACATCAAATTGCGCGAGTGAAAATCGCGGTGCATGAACACCTGCTGCTGCGCCAGCACGTTGGCGGTGATCGCCTCGAACACCTTGTCGAGCTGGGCCTGCTGGGTGTCGGTCATCGTCACGCCGAGATGCTTGCCGACGAACCATTCGGGGAACAGGTTCATCTCGCGCAGCGCGAAGGCGCGGTCGAAGTCGGGCAAGACGCCGGGCTGGCTGCTGAGCTGGAACTTGATCAGCGCATCGACCGCATCGGAATACATGAAGGCGGCGTTGTCGGCATCGAGGCGCGCCAGGTAGGTGGTGGTGCCGAGGTCCGACAGCAGCAAAAAGCCGTTCGGCACGTCGCGCGCGACGATCGCCGGCACGTTGACGCCGGCGCCCTGCAGCAGGCCGGCGACGTGGATGAAGGCCGGCACGTTCTCGCGCTCGGGAGGGGCGTCCATGGCGATCAGCGTCTGGCCGAGCTTGTCCTGCAGCGCGGGCAGCACGTCGAGCCGGAAGTAGCGGCGGAAGCTGGCGTCGGACGAGGCCGGGCGGCGGCTGCCGACCTGGACCAGTCCAAGCGTGTCGAGCCAGGCGGTGAGCTGGGCCAGGCGCGCGTCGGCGCAGGTCGGTGTTGCGGGAGGGTGTGACAATAAAGACATGAAGCGACCTGTAGAGAATCCGGAGGAATGTGTAGATTCCCATATAATAAGGGATTAGCCCCAAAAAATCGCCTTTCAATGGTGTTTGCTCCCGTCTTTTCATGACTTGGTTTTCCTCCCCTCCACCTTCGCAACGCTGGGCGTATGCCCTGACCGCGCTCGTCTCCGTCACCTCGGGGCCGCTGCACGCGCAAAATGCGCAAGTGCCGCAGACCGGCGCCAAGGTCGACGACCCGAACGCGCCGGTCATCGTGCGCGCCGAAGAAATCACCGGGCGGCCCGACCGTGAAGTCAACCTCGAGCGCGATGTCGAGCTGATCAAGGGCGCCACGCGCCTGACCGCCAACAGCGCCTGCTACAAGGTGGTCGACGATGTCGTCACCGCGCGCGGCGCCGTCAACATGTGGCGCTTCGGCGACCGCTACAAGGGCGACGCGCTCGAGCTCAATCTCGATTCGGGCCAGGGCTGGGTGCTGCATCCCGAATACCGCATGCAGTTGAACAACGCCCAGGGCAAGGCCAACCGCATCGACTTCGTCAACGAAGACGTCGCCGTCGTCGTCGACGGCACCTACAGCACCTGCGAAGGGCCGAACCCGGACTGGTACCTTAAAGCGGACACGCTGCGTCTCGACAGCGGGCGCGACGTCGGCACCGCCGGCAAGACGGTGGTCTATTTCAAGGGCGTGCCGATCATCGGCACGCCGGCGATGTCGTTTTCGCTGTCGGGCGCGCGCCGCTCCGGCTGGCTGCCGCCGACCTTCAGCCCCGGCTCGAAGGGCTCGACCGAGTTCATGCTGCCGTACTATTTCAACATCGCGCCGAACCGCGACCTGACCGTCTTTCCGCGCGTGATCCTGACGCGCGGCCTGCAGATGGGCGCCACCGGCCGCTACATCGGCGAGACCGCGGCCGGCTCGTACTCGGGCGAAACGCATGCCGAGGTGCTGGTACACGACCGCGTCACCAATACCGACCGCTGGCTGGTCAACTCGGTGCACTCGCAGGCGATCGCGCCGGGCTGGTCGTACGGCTGGCTGGTGCGGGCCGCGTCCGACGACGAATACCCGAGCGACTTTTCGAAGTCGGTCGCCAGCAGCGCCGAGCGCCAGCTGCTGCGCGAATTGCGCACCGATTACCAGAGCAAGTACTGGAGCCTGACGGCGCGCGCGCAGAACTACCAGGTGCTGCAGGATCCGGCCGCGGCCGACAACCCGAGCCTGGCGGTGCCGCGCCCGTACGACCGCCTGCCGCAGGTGAATTTTCACGCCGGCCGCTACGACGTCGCCGGTTTCGACTGGGCGTTCGACGCCGAAATGACGCGCTTCTGGCATCCCGACCTGATCCGCGGCAGCCGCGCGCTGGCGGTGCCGCAGCTGTCGTATCCGGTGATCCGGCCAGGCTACTTCATCACCCCGAAGGTGATGGTGCACGCAAGCAAATACCAGCTCGATGGCGTCGGCAGCAACCTCGCCTCCGTGCCGGGCACCACCCTGACGCGCGTGCTGCCGACGTTCTCGCTCGACAGCGGCCTCGTGTTCGAGCGCGACAGTTCGCTGTTCGGCCGCGCCATCACGCAGACGCTGGAGCCGCGCCTGTTCTACGTGCGCACGCCGTACAAGGACCAGAGCCAGTTCCCGAATTTCGACAGCGCCGAGGCCGGCTTCAATTTCGCCCAGATCTTCACCGAGAACCGCTTCATCGGATCCGACCGCATTTCCGACGCCAACCAGGTGACCGCGGCGCTGGTGTCGCGCTACGTCGAGGCCAACGGCGCCGAGCGGCTGCGCCTGGCGATGGGGCAGCGCTTCTACTTCAGCCAGCAGCGCGTGCAGCTCGATCCGAGCACCCAGCTCAACGTCAGCCGCTCGGATGTGCTGCTGGCCGCCTCCGGCCGCGTGGCCGACGACTGGAGCTTCGACAGCGCGATACAATACAATGCGAGTGCGCGCAGCGTGTTCAGTTCGAACTATGGCGTGCAATGGCTGGCCGGCGCGAAGAAAGTGGTGAATGCGGAATACCGTTATCAGCGCGACAGCTTCAAGAACGTCGACCTGTCGAGCCAGTGGCCGCTGTCGCTGCGCTGGTTCGGCGTCGGCCGGGTCAGCTATTCGCTGCGCGACCGCAAGGTGCTCGAGAGCCTGATCGGGCTCGAGTACCAGGCCGACTGCTGGGTGTTGCGGATGGGCGCGCAGCGTTTCGTCACCGCCGCCCAGACGACGTCGTCGTCGCTGTTGTTCCAGCTTGAACTGAACGGCCTGTCGAAGCTCGGCCTGGGCAGCAACCCGCTGGACACGTTTTACAAGAGCATTCCCGGCTATTCCCGGCTCAATCCGGTGAGCGGTCGCTGATCGGCAAGCGCGGGATAACGATTTTTTTCATTCACCTGAATATGAGTGCCCCCCAGATTATGCGTAATATTCGTATGCACCAACTGAAACTCGCAGCGGTCCTGCTGTGCACGCTGGCCGGCCAGGCCGCAGCGCAGGGACCGGTAGCGCCGGCCAAGCTGGCCGCGCCCGCCGTCAAGCAGGGCGGCGGCTTCCTGCCGCCGGCGTCGAGCTCGGCCACCGTGATCGATTCGATCGCGGTGGTGGTCAACGACGACGTCATCACCCGCAACGAAATCGCCGCGCGGCTGCGCTCGATCGAGCAGCGCATGAAGGCCAGCAACGCGCCGATGCCCGAGGCGGCCGACCTGCAGCGCCAGGTGATCGAGGCGATGATCGTCGAGCGCGCGCAGAACCAGCTGGCCAAGGAAATGGGCGTCAAGGTCTCCGACACCGAACTCGACCGCGCGATCGGCCGCATCGCCGAGCAGCAGAAGATGACGCTGCAGGAAATGCGCAACCAGATGGAAAAGGAAGGCATGACGTATCCCGCCTTCCGCGAAGAGATCCGCAACGAAATGATGCTGCAGCGCCTGCGCGAGCATGAAGTCGACAACAAGATCCAGATTTCCGACGCCGAGGTAGATACCTACCTGGCCGCCGAGCAGGCTGCCGCCGCCGAGCAGGTCGAGATGAACATCGCGCAGATCCTGGTCGGCATCCCGCAGAACGCCTCGCCCGAGCAGATCGCCGCGCGCAAGGCGCGCGCCGACGAAGTGGCGCGCCAGCTGCGCACCGGCGCCGATTTCGCCAAGATCGCCGCCACCTATTCGGACGCGCCGGATGCGCTGAAGGGCGGCGAAGTGGGCTGGCGCGACCCGAACCGCCTGCCGCCGCTGTTTGCCGACGCGCTCGCCAAGCTGGCGCCGGGCCAGGTCACCCCTGTCATCCGCAGCAGCACCGGCTTTCACCTGATCAAGCTGGTCGGCAAGCGCAGCGCCGCCGAATCGACCAAGGACAAGACCGCCGAGCAGCAGCAGACGCAGGTGCGCCACATCCTGCTCAAGGTGACGCCGACGATGAGCGCGGCCGACGCCAAGCGCAAGCTGGCCGAACTGAAGGAGCGGCTCGACAACAACGCCGCCAAGTTCGAGGAACTGGCGCGTCTGTTCTCGAACGACGGATCGGCTGCCAAGGGCGGCGACCTCGGCTGGCTGTACCCGGGCGACACCTTGCCGGAAATGGAAGCGGTGATCAACACGCTGAAGCCGGGCGAAGTCAGCGGCGTGGTCGAAACGCCGTTCGGCTTCCACCTGATCCAGGTGCTGGCGCGCAAGACCGACGACCTGTCGAAGGAGCGCGTGCGCAATGCGGCGCGCCAGGTGATCCGCGAGCGCAAGCTGCAGGAAGCGTCCGAAGACTGGGCGCGCCAGGTGCGCGACCGCGCCTACGTCGAATTCCGCGACGAGAAGTAAGCACGCAATGAACGGTGCAACCCGTCCGGCGATCGCCATCACCACCGGCGAGCCGGCCGGGATCGGGCCGGAAATTTCCCTGCGCGCGGCGTGGGCCATGCGGCACGACGTCAATTGCGTGCTGCTGGGCGACGCCGCCTTCCTGGCGCTGACCGCCGGCGAACTCGACCCTGCGATCAAGGTCGCCGCGCTGTCGGTGCGGGCGCTGCGCAATGGCGGCCTGCCGCGCTTCGGCGCCGAACGCCTGTGCGTCATCGATGTGCCGCTGGCCGCGCACGTCGTTCCCGGCACGCTCGATCCGGCCAACGGCCGCGCCGTGCTGGCCACGCTCGACCTCGCGGTCGAAGGCATCAAGGCCGGCTGGTTCGCGGCGATGGTCACCGCGCCGCTGCAGAAGAGCACCATCAACGACGCCGGCGTGGCGTTTTCCGGCCACACCGAATACCTGGCCGACAAGACCGGCACGCCGCTGGTGGTGATGATGCTGGCCGGCGACGTCGGCGCTGGCGAAGCGCCGCTGCGGGTAGCGCTGGCCACCACCCACTTGCCGCTGCGCGCGGTACCGGACGCCATCACGGCCGACGGCCTCGGGCGCGTGCTCGACATCATCGACGCCGACCTCAAAGCGAAGTTCGGCATCGCCGCGCCGCGCATCCTGGTGGCCGGCCTGAACCCGCATGCGGGCGAGAACGGCTACCTGGGGCGCGAGGAAATCGACACCATCGCGCCGGCCATCGAAGCGGCGCGTCAACGCGGCATCGACGCGCGCGGCCCCTATCCGGCCGACACGCTGTTCCAGCCAAAATACCTGCGCGATGCCGACTGCGTGCTGGCGATGTACCACGACCAGGGCCTGCCGGTGCTCAAGCACGCCACCTTCGGGCGCGGCGTCAACATCACGCTGGGGCTGCCGCTGATCCGCACCTCGGTCGACCACGGCACCGCGCTCGACCTGGCGGCGCAGGGCCTCGGGCTGGCCGATGGCGCCAGCATGGAGCAGGCGATCCGCAGCGCGCTGCAGATGGTCGCCGCCCAGCACCGCCTCACATCAACATAAAGTAGAAAACAATGAAACACGTAGCCCGCAAACGCTTCGGCCAGAATTTCTTGACCGACAGATTCGTCCTCGCCGACATCATCGACGCCATCGGCCCCGAGCCGGACCAGGCGATGGTCGAGATCGGCCCCGGGCTGGCGGCGATGACCGCATTGCTGCTCAAGCACCTGAAGCACATGCACGTCGTCGAACTCGACCGCGACCTGGTCGCGCGCCTGGAGAAATCGTTCCCGCGCGACAAGCTGACGATCCATTCCGGCGACGCCCTCAAGTTCGACTTCGGCCAGATCCCGGTGCCGCCGGGGCAGAAGCTGCGCGTGGTCGGCAACCTGCCGTACAACATTTCCAGCCCGCTGCTGTTCCACCTGGCCGATTTTGCCCACCTGATCGAAGACCAGCACTTCATGCTGCAGAAGGAAGTCGTCGAGCGCATGGTGGCCGAGCCCGGCAGCAAGACGTATGGCCGGCTGTCGGTGATGCTGCAGTGGCGTTACGACATGAAGCTGATGTTCATCGTGCCGCCGACCGCCTTCGAGCCGCCGCCGCAGGTCGAATCGGCGATCGTGCGCATGGTGCCGGTCGCCGAGCGGCTCGCCTGCGACGGCCCGACCCTCGAGGCGGTGGTGCTGAAGGCGTTCTCGCAGCGCCGCAAGGTCATCCGCAACTGCCTGGCCGGCATGTTCACCGAGCAGCAGATCGTCGATGCCGGCATCGATCCGACCGTGCGGCCCGAGGCCATCGGGCTGCAGCAATATGTGGCGCTGGCCAATCTGCTCAAGCCGGCGGCAGCGTCATCGCCGGCGGCGTAATCGTTTTTTCTTCGACCATGGCCACGGCGAGCTTGCGCGCCTCCGCCTCGGCTTGCGCCTCGGTGGCGAACACGTGTTCCACCGCCACCCGCTGCGACGGCACGATGCTGTTGCGGTGCATCGGGTTGGCGGACGGCCCGTACACCGTCACGTACGCGGCCCAGCCTTCGACATCGGTCATGCGCACGCCCGAATAGTCGATCTCGTACTCTCCAAGTTGTTCTGTCGGCACATCGCCTCCCTGGCAGTCATGTGCTGACAATCATGCCAGCATTGGCGGCACGGCGGCGCACCGGGCCGTCCTGCCGTTTATTGCCTGCCGCCGCCGGGTTGCGGACCGGGCATTGAAATCGCCGCCTGGTTCGGGTTGACTGCCGCTCTAACCGGTGCCGCTTGCGGATCGGGCTCCAGGTTGGCGCTGCCGTCATGGGCGCCGCCGCAGGCCGCCAGGCAGCCGGCCAACATCGCCGCTGCGCCAAGTTTGATCAACGTTCGCCGCATGTCTGCTCCTGGGTAGATGAGCTGATTTCTGTTTGTTCGATATCAAGTATGCGCAGGCGGCGACTGGGCGGTTTGAGGCCGCTCATCAGTGTCCGGGGAACCGATGGGCCGGCGGCGCGGCGAAAAGCGGGCGAAAAAAAAGGCTATGTCCCCACCAAGTCGGGGATATTGAACCAACTCCCAACGGC
>JAZKFW010000082.1:0-8606 GCA_040386255.1 Pseudomonadota bacterium | reverse complement strand
CATTAAAAACAAGGGCTTAACTTAACGCCATTAGGGTCTGACCCCGGTTTTGGAACTACGGGGCGAGGGCGCCATTGGCGCGCATCGTTTGCTCGAGGAACTTGGCGAGCTCGGGGCTCGGCGCGGCGACCGCCGGACCGCCGAGGTGCTGGTGCAGCATGCGTTGCAGCAGGTACACGTAGGCCTGGCGCGTCAGCGGCTTGCGCGGCATGTGGCCCTCGTCCGGCTCGACCAGCAGGCTGACCGGCTTGCCGGTGCCTTGCAACGTGGCGACGTAGTCGGTGACCGCGGCAATGCTGACCATTCTGTCTTTGCCGCCGGCAATGATGAGCAGGGGCTTGGTCAGCTTGCCGGCATTGACGGCGGGCGAGGTGTCGGCAATGCGCCTCATCAGCGCGGCGTTGCCGAGGTCGACGCCATAGTCGACCAGCTGGACGCCGAGCGGCACTTCGCCAGGTCCGGCGGGATTGCCGGCGGCGCCGCGCATCGTCTTCTCGAAGTCGGGCGGCGGCGACATCGCCATGCCGAACTGGAACAGGTCGGGATTGTGCGTGAGCGCCAGCAAGGTCGAATAGCCGCCGAAGGAATCGCCCATGATCGCCAGCCGGCGCGGATCGCCGACGCCATTGGCGACCAGCCACTGGACGCCTTCAATGATGTCGGCCTGGGCGCGGCCGTTGCCGAAGTCACCCTTCGGCGCGCGCAGGTACTGCTCGCCGTAGCCGGTCGATGCGCGGAAGTTCGGCTGGAATACCGCAAAGCCGCGGTTCACCAGCAGCTGCACCAGGGTGTGGTAGCCGCCGTCGAACGCCGCCCACGGGCCGCCATGCACCATCGTCAGCAACGGCAGGCGCGCCGCATCCTTGCCGGGCGGCAGGCTCAGGTAGCCGTGCACAAGGGCGCCGTCGGATGCGCGGTAGTGCAGCGCGATCTTGCTCGCCAGCTGATGCTCGGGCAGCGGCGTGCCGAGCGCGCGTTCCTGCTCGAAGACCTGGCGGAAGCTGCGCAGCTTGCGGTCGTACAGCCAGAAGCGTTCCATCTGCAGGCGCGCGCCGCGCTCGGTCAGCAGCCACTGCGGCGCGGCGTCGCTGGCGTCGATGCTGATGCTGGCGTCGGGGAAACGCTTGTCGATGTCGGCGCCGGCCTGGCGCGCAGCCGCAGTGAGGCCGTAGTTGCGGCGGCGCGGCGCGTCGTACACCGCGAACAGCGCCGCGCCGGTGCGCGGCGACAGCTTGACGTGGTCGAGGTCGGCCAGCGCTGCCGGGTCGCTGTGCAGCACGCGCTGCGTCTTGCCGGCAAGGTCGACCTGGACCAGGCTCTTGCGGTCGTCGCTGCTGCTCTGCAGCATCATCAGGGCGCGGCCATCGGCCGCGGCCGACACCAGGTCGCAGGCGCGCATGCGCTTGCATTGTGTCGCCGCCACCCACTTGCCATTTTGCCGGCGCGCGACCTGCTGTACGTAATCGGCATCGAGCGAACGGATGAAGCTGACCTGGCCCTTGTCGTCCTGCAGGAAGTCGAGCAGCTTCTGGCCTTCGTACAGCACTTCGCCCGCACCGTCGGCGCCGACGCGCGACACGCGGTGGCGCTGGGCATCGTTGTCGTATTCTTCGACCAGCGCGCTTTGCGGCCGGCCGGCGTCGACCCGCACGAATTGCTGCTGCAGCTTGCGGTCGAAGGCGGCGATCCTGACGCTGGCGCCGTCCTTGATCTGCAGCAGCGACAGGCCGTCACCGGTGTCGATGAACAGGGCCTGGCCGTCAGTCGACCAGTGCAATTGCGCGCGGCCCAGATCGGCCAGCAGTTGCCTCTTTTCCTGGGTGGCGACGTTCATCAGCTTGAGGCTGGCGCCCTTGTCGTTCGATTCCAGGTACGCAATCGAGGCACCGTCGGGCGACAGCTTTACTTCGCGCAGGCGGGAGCGGCGGTTGAAGTCATCGTCGTTGATGCGCGGCGCGGCCGGCAGCGCCATGTTGCGCGCCGCGATCTGTTGCAACGAACGCGTTTCGAGCGACGCCGGTGCCGCCTGGGCGCCGGATACGAGAACCAGCATTGCAAGTGAGGCGCAGGACAGTTGTTGCAGGAACATGATAACTCCAGGCATGTAGAAAAGGTTCAGGCGACGACGGGCGCGGGCAACAAGGTCGGGTGCGCCGCAAGGCGCGGCGGACGCGCCTGCAGCACCATCAGGCAGGCGACTGCGGGCGGGCCCAGCAGCAGCGCGGAGGCAATCCAGCCGACCCTGCGGCGGCCGCTGGCGGCAACCGGGCGCAGCCACAGCCAGGCGGCGGCGGCCGACAGCAGCGCACACAGCAGCGCGGCGGCCACCGCCGGCCACGGCCGCGGGCGCAGCAGCGGATTGGCATACGAGGACATGCCCTTGTCGAGCACGACACCCTTGTCGAGCAGCACCTCGGGCAAGGCAACGACGGCGTGCAGCAGCGGCGACAGCCACCAGTCCTTGTGCTCGAACAGCGGCGCGAAATCGTGCGCCAGCGGACGGCGCGCCACCACTTCAGCGCGGCCGGCGGCATCGACAAACAGCACGGTCTGGGTGGAACCGGACTCGCCCGAGACCATGTTGCGGCCGGGATTGAACGACAGCAGCGTGCCGTCGAGCAGGGTGGCGATGTCGACGCGGTCGAGGTCGCTGAGCGGGCCGGGCAGCGCGACGCTGAACAGCTCGGCCGGCAGCGCGTGGGCGTCAACCGGCCTTGAATAGGCGATCAGGCGCTGGTTGGTCACCACGTAGATCCGCGCGCCGATTTCCTTGGCGGCGCCGACCAGCATTTCCGGCGCCTTCAGGTCGATCAACTTGCGCAGCTTGTGTGTTTGGGTTTCCACGGCATAGTATTGCTGCGGCGTCATCAGGCCGCGCCCGGCCAGGATCGGCACCGCCGCGAACCGCGTGGTGTCGCCGACGCCCTTGGCGCCCATCCAGCCGCGGTGTTCGGCGGTATAGATATCGCGGCCGCGGAACAGCATGGCGTCGTGGCTGAAGCTCCAGACGATATTCTTCTGCGGATCGTGCCACACCAGCTGTCCCTTGTTGGCGACCTGGTTGCGCATCGGGAACTGGCGATCGGTCGGCTCGATGTCGGCGACCTCGAGCAGCGCGATCTGGCGCCGCCACTGTGGCGCGCGCGCGTCGTTCGACGCTGCCAGCCCTTTGAGGAAAGCGGTGCGGCCGTCGGCGCGGGTCAGCTCGGTGAAGGCGCCGGCCGGCGGCACCGCGCGGTTGAGCGGATGCACGTCGGCCGCCATCTGGGCGAACTGGAACGCGGCCGAACCGCCGCCGGCCATGGCGAGATAAAAACCGAGCAGCAGCGGCAAGGTAGTGGCCAGCAGGGCGGCGCCGGTGGCGGGCGGCGCCAGGCGGTCCGGCTTGAAGGCGCCGTACACGGTAAACGATAGCAGCGCCAGGCACAGTAGCGCCGGCAGCAGCATCACGACGCCGTTGGCGAGGTGGGCGAGCATCAGGTAGGGCAGCACCAGGATCACGATGGCGCTGCGGCTGCCGTTGATGACGACGAAGGCGCCGGCCAGCCACGCGATGATGGTCAGCAGCACCACGTGCACCACCAGCAGGTAGTGGCGCAGGTCGACCGCGCCGCCGCCTAGATGATGCTTGGCCAGCACCGTGAGCAGCGCCGGCAGGCCGACCGCAAACAGGATCAGGGTGGCCGAGGCGAGCGCGATGGCGCCGAAAATGGCGGCGCGCGACAGCGGCCGGTGCAGCAGCCACAGCCAGCGGCCGGGCTGGCGCCAGCTGGCGAACTGAACCAGCGCGAAGCCGAGCCCGCTCAACAGGTACAGCGCGAGCGCCAGCTGCTGCTTCTCCCAGCCCATCTGCAGGACGTCGTCGATGCGGCTGACAAACAGTTGCAGGCACAGGTGGACGGCGGCGAAGATCAGCGCGGCATTGCGGAAGCGGCGGCATTCAGCCAGGAATAATTCTTTCATGGCGTTGCTGAGGCGGCGGCCGCGATGGATGCATTCGAAATGTGGCCGCGCGCCAGGAAGCCGTTGACGGCGCGATCGAGGCTGACCGGCATGTTGTGGACGCTGCGCGCGCCCATCAGGCGCAGGCGGGCGCCGAAGTCGTCGGCCTGGTCGAACACGATGAAGTGGGTCAGGCCGTCGATCTGCTGGACTTGCAGCACGCCCGGCAGGTGGCCGCTGTCGGGCTGGCGGAACGGAAACTCGGCTACCCACAGCTGCACCCGCTCGCAGAAATCGAACGGCGGCGACATGTGGCGCAGGGCGCCGCGCTCGAGAATGATGAGGTTGTCGGCGACCCGTTCGATTTCTTCCATCTGGTGCGAGCAATAGATGATGGTCGCAGCGCTGTCGGTGCTGGCGAACATCAGTGCTTCGAGGAAGGCCCGGCGGGCGACGACGTCGAGGCCGAGGGTCGGCTCGTCGAGGATCAGCAGTTGCGGGCTTTGCGCCAATGCCAGCGCCAGGTTGACGCCGGCGCGTTCGCCGCGCGACAGCTGGGAAATCAGCTGCGCGGGGCCGACGTTGAAGTTGCGCGCCACCTCGGCGTAGCGCGCCTGGTTCCACTGCGGGTACAGGCGGCGTTGCATCGCGGTCAGCTGGTCGACCCGCATCCAGCCGGGCAGCGTGTGTTCCTCGTTGACGAAGCCGATGCGTCCGCGCAAGGCCGGCGTCAGGTGCGCGCTGTCGCAGCCGAGGATGGTCGTGCTGCCGGCGGTCGGCGACTGGAAGCCGAGCAACACGCGGAACAGCGAGGACTTGCCGGCGCCGTTGGCGCCGACGATGGCGTGGACGCCGCCTTGCTCTACCGACAGTGTCAGGTGGTCGATGGCGCGCTTGCCCTGGTAGTGCAGGGACAGGTCGTCGGTGGTGATCATGTAGTGCATCAGGCGCTCTTTTTCGGCAGGCATAGATCGAGCTCGCCGGCGACGCGGTCGAGGACGGTGGAGGCGGGGTAGTCGAGGCCGATGACGTCGCCGGCGAAGCGGTGCACCGCTTCATCGAGGCGGCGCGCGCGCTCGTCGTCCGACAGGCGCTGGCGCGGGATCGCCACGAACAGGCCGAGGCCGGCGCGGGCGTCGAGCCAGCCTTCGGTGGTCAGCTCGGTGTAGGCCTTGGCGACGGTATTCGGGTTGACGGTGAGTTGCTGGGCGAGGCCGCGCACGCTCGGCAGGGCGGCGCCGACCGGCAGCTCGCCGCTGGCGATCAGGCGCCGCACGCCATCGACGATCTGGCGATTGATCGGGCGCGGGTCGCCGGTAACGACTTGCAGCATCAGGGGGACGCGACGGCTCATGGTGAACTCTCTACTGTACTAGCACGGTTAGTACAGTAGCACCGTCAATGCTTACCGGTCAACAACTTTTCGATGCATACGTCTTGATTGCAAAACCTGGGTCTGACCCCGGTTTTGAAATTGTTCTAAAACCGGGGTCAGACCCAGATTTTGCATTGTTTGCGAAGCGCGAGGCAAAAAAAATGGCCACCCGGAGGTGACCACTTTCGCTTGGCGGGAAGCGCCGCGGCGCTTCCTGAGCCGGCAAATTACATCATGCCGTCCATGCCGCCCATGCCGCCCATGCCACCCATGCCGCCGCCCATGCCGCCGCCACCTTGCTTGTCTTCAGCCAGCTCGCACACCATGGCGTCGGTGGTCAGCATCAGGCCGGCGATCGACGCTGCGTTTTGCAGTGCCGAACGGGTGACCTTGGCAGGATCGAGCACGCCCATCTCGACCATGTCGCCGTAGGTGCCGTTGGCAGCGTTGTAACCGAAGTTACCCGTGCCAGCCAGTACCGCAGCAACGACGACCGATGGCTCTTCGCCGGCGTTTTGCACGATCATGCGCAGCGGCTCTTCCATCGCGCGCATAACGATCTTGATGCCAGCTTCCTGGTCAGGATTGTCGCCCTTGACCTGGATGTTGGCACGGGCGCGCAGCAGCGCCACGCCGCCGCCAGGAACGATGCCTTCTTCAACCGCGGCGCGGGTAGCGTGCAGTGCATCTTCAACGCGCGCTTTCTTTTCCTTCATTTCGACTTCGGTGGCAGCGCCAACCTTGATCACTGCAACGCCGCCTGCCAGCTTGGCAACCCGCTCCTGCAACTTCTCGCGGTCGTAGTCCGACGTCGCTTCTTCGATCTGCACGCGCACTTGCTTGACGCGCGCTTCGATTGATTCCGGCTGGCCGGCACCGTCGATGATGATGGTGTTTTCCTTGCCCACTTCAATGCGCTTGGCTTGGCCGAGTTCTGCCAGCGTGACTTTTTCCAGCGTCAGGCCGACTTCTTCAGCGATGACCTGGCCGCCCGACAGCACAGCGATGTCTTCCAGCATGGCCTTGCGGCGGTCGCCAAAGCCTGGCGCCTTGACTGCGCAGGTCTTCAGGATGCCGCGAATGTTGTTGACCACCAGGGTCGCCAGCGCTTCGCCTTCGATGTCTTCGGCGACGATCAGCAGCGGACGGCCAGCTTTTGCAACTTGCTCCAGTACCGGCAGCAGATCGCGGATGTTCGAGATCTTCTTGTCGCACAGCAGGATGAACGGGTTGTCCAGGATCGCGACTTGCTTTTCCGGATTGTTGATGAAGTACGGCGACAGGTAGCCGCGGTCGAACTGCATGCCTTCGACGATGTCGAGTTCGTCGTTGAGGGACTTGCCGTCTTCAACGGTGATGACGCCTTCCTTGCCGACTTTTTCCATCGCCTCGGCGATACGCTCGCCGATCGAGTAGTCCGAGTTGGCCGAAATCGCGCCAACCTGGGCGATTTCCTTGGTGGTGGTGCATGGCTTCGAGATCTTGGCCAGCTCTTCGACGGTGGCCGTGACAGCCTTGTCGATGCCGCGCTTGAGGTCCATCGGGTTCATGCCGGCGGCAACGAACTTCATGCCTTCGCGCACGATGGCCTGGGCCAGCACGGTGGCGGTGGTGGTGCCGTCGCCGGCGTTGTCGCTGGTCTTCGAAGCGACTTCCTTGACCATCTGCGCGCCCATGTTCATGAGCTTGTCTTTGAGTTCGATTTCCTTGGCGACCGAGACACCGTCCTTGGTGACGGTCGGCGCGCCGAACGAGCGCTCGAGCACCACGTTGCGGCCCTTAGGACCGAGGGTGACCTTGACTGCGTTGGCGAGGATATTGACGCCTTCAACCATCTTGGCGCGCGCTGCGTCGCCGAATACTACATCTTTAGCTGCCATGTTTTTTCTCCGTTACTTGTGGAAATTTGTCGGAATTCGGGAAGTCTGATTACTTGACCAGTACGGCCATGATGTCTTCTTCGCGCATTACCAGGAGTTCTTCGCCGTCGACCTTGACGGTCTGGCCGGAGTACTTGCCGAACAGGACGCGGTCGCCAACCTGGACTTCCAGCGCGCGGACCTTGCCGTCGTCCTGGACTTTACCGTTACCGACGGCGAGGATCTCGCCCTGGTCCGGTTTTTCTGCAGCTGCGTCAGGGATGATGAGGCCGGACGCAGTCTTGGTTTCCTGGTCGAGACGCTTGACGATGACGCGATCATGCAAAGGGCGAAGGTTCATGTAAAACTCCTTTAATTTCAATGGTTTGACTGGTGCGCCGGAACAACCTCAAGGCGCTCCGGTCCTTCAATTTGCCGATCCCGACAAGGGCCCGGCCTGAAAAGGTTGTTAGCACTCTCTGCCAACGAGTGCTAATTATAGGGACGATAAGGGGTATTTTCAAGAAGCTTATTTTGTTTATTTCATTAATGCAGTTGAGATTTCGCAAACCTGCGCGCGCATGAATCGGCGGAAAGGGGGCGCCGGCGGGGATCCGGCGGCGCCATGCCCATTTATTCCTCAAGCAATAAAATCCATGAATAGTCGGCGCTAACGTACTGAATCTGTTGACGGAAATTCGTTCGAAGTTCTATAGTTACGGATGATTTCCGAATTCCAAGAACTATCCGACAAAATCGACCGTCTCGCCGAGATGACGGCGGCCCTGCGCCGCGAGAACGCCAGCCTGCGGCAGTCCAACGCCATCCTGACGGCCGAGAAGGTCGGCTACATGGGCTTGCTGGCCGAAGCGCAGCGCCGCGTCGCCGCGCTGCTCGACAAAATCCCGGCCGACGCCGCCACCACCACGCCCGACGACGAGGCCGCGCAATGATCCAACTCGATGTCACCATCATGGGCAACCCGTACCGGCTGGCCTGCAAGGAGAGCGAGGAGCGCACCCTGAAGGAGGCGGTCGCCTTCCTCGACGGCAAAATGTGCGCGGTGCGCGACGCCGGCAAAGTGAAGGGCAACGATCGCATCGCGGTGATGGCCGCGCTCAGCGTGGCGGCTGAATTCCTGTCGGTGAAGGCGCCGCAAGGACCGCTTTCGGAGATGACGATTTTGGATGTCAAGCAAAAAATCGACGCAATGCACAGCGTGTTGGACAGCGCGCTGACGCCGCAAGAAAATCTGTTCTGACCGGTCAAATTCGTTTGACTTGTGAGTTCATCGGAGTAAACTTCGTTCCACCCTGCGGTGTTCGCGATTGCCATATATTCCTTGAACCATTTATGTGCACCGGTTGCGGAATTTTGTTCGATGGGAGTGAGCGTCGCTAGTCCGACGAACCCGAAATTGAACTAACTGT
>JAZKFW010000081.1:0-43167 GCA_040386255.1 Pseudomonadota bacterium | reverse complement strand
GTCTCCCAAAAATTTAGGGTGACAACTAGTCTGACAGAGGGGGCATTCGGACATTAGCTTCGCGAATGTCCGAATGTCAGACCTGACACCGGCTCTTGAATGTCCGAATGTCAGACCTGACACCGGCTCTTGGCGCGCGGAAAACGTCTGCTATGGTAAATTGATTCGGCGCTGCATCTGCTTTCTGGCCCTCCCGGGCGGTACAATGCAGTCTTCACTCCCTATCAAAGCCATGACAGATAAACCAAACCCTCCCGTACGCAAGCGCTCGTTCGCCGCGACCATGAAGGCGATTGCCTGGTCGTTCATCGGCCTGCGCAGCAAGCGCGATTTCGACCAGGATGTGGCCGGCGGCATGAACCCGGTGTACGTCATCATCGCCGCGCTGATCGGCACCGCGATCTTCATCGGCGCCATCGTCGTCGCCGTCAAGCTCGCCCTCAACTAGCCGGCGATGAAGCGGTACGAGGCGCTCGCCGAGGAAATCGCGCAATCGATCCGCGCCGGCGTGATGAAGCCAGGCGACCGGCTGCCGTCGGTGCGCCAGGCCGGCGCCAGCCGCGCGGTGAGCGCATCGACCGTGTTCCAGGCCTACTACCTGCTCGAGGCGCGCGGCCTGGTCCGGGCGCGCGAACGCTCGGGCTATTACGTCATCGCCGGCGCCAGCGCCGTCCTGCCGGAAATCGACAGCGCCACGCGCCCGACCGCCGAATCGACCGAAGTCGATGTCAGCGAACTGGTGTTCGAGATCCTCGACTCCGCCAAGAACCGCGACGTCGTCCCCTTCGGCTCCGCCTTTCCGAGCCCGCTGCTGTTTCCGTTCCCGCGGCTGGCAAAGGCGATGGCGTCGAGCATCCAGAAGATGGACCCGTGGAGCACCGTCGACGACCTCACGCCCGGCAGCCCCGCGCTGCGGCGCCAGATTGCGCTGCGCTACCTGGCTGACGGCATGCACGTGCACACGGACGACATCGTCGTCACCAACGGCGCACTGGAGGCGCTGAGCCTGTGCCTGCACACGGTGGCGCGGCCCGGCGACAGCGTCATCATCGAGTCGCCCACCTTTTACGGCGCGCTGCAGGCGCTCGAGGGCCTCGGCCTGAAGGCGATCCAGGTCGCGACCCATCCGCGCGAGGGAATCGACCTGGCGCAGCTGGCGCTGGCGCTGGAGCGCCACCAGCCGCGCGCCTGCTGGCTGATGACCAACTTCCAGAACCCGCTCGGCTGCCTGATGTCGGATGAAAAGAAGCAGGCGCTGGTGGCGCTGCTGGCGGCGCACGCGGTGCCGCTGATCGAGGACGACGTCTACGGCGAGCTGTACTTCGGCAGCCGGCGGCCGCTGCCGGCGAAGGCGTTCGACAAGGCCGGGCTGGTGATGCACTGCTCGTCGTTTTCCAAGTGCCTGGCGCCCGGCTACCGGGTCGGCTGGGCCGCGCCCGGCAAGTTCGCCGGCGCGGTGGCGCGGCTGAAACTGGCGCGCACGCTGTCGGCCTCGGCGCCGGCGCAGGGCGCGATCGCCGAATACCTGGCCAAGGGCGGCTACGACCGCCACCTGCGCCAGTTGCGCCACGCGCTGTCGGTGCAGCAAAGCGCCATGCTGCAGGCGGTGGCGCGCTTTTTCCCGCGCGGCACCAAGGCGACCAGGCCGCCGGGCGGATATTTCTTGTGGGTCGAATTGCCGGGCCAGGTGGACGTGCTGCAGATCCAGCGCAGCGCGCTGTCGCTGGGAATCAGCGTCGCGCCGGGTCCGATGTTTTCGGCCGAACGCAAGTTTCTCAACTGCCTGCGCCTCAATTACGGACACCCGTGGGACGCGCGCACCGAAGCGGCGATGGCGACGCTGGGGCGGATTATTGCCGCAAACGGCGCCATGGTTGGCTAACGCACAGACAGCCCTGGGTGCAAGACTGACAATGGACACCAGTTCATCAACAAGACCCAAGGAGATTTACCATGACCCAATCGCAATCGAACGGCAACCAGAACGAGCAATCCGGCAAGCCACAGTCGGACACCGAAGCCGATGCAAAGTCGACGGTCAAGCAGGACGACAAGAGCAGCCATGACCACATGAGCCGCGAAAAAGCCGGCAGCGACAAAGGCGCCGGCGGCGGCGCCAAGCAAGAGCAGAAGCACTAATTCGCAAGACTTAGCACGCACCTCGTTGTATCCCGGATGGAGCCATGCCGCAATCGCAGCTGGCTCCGTTTGGCATTCCCCCGCCATTCCATTCAAGGAGAAACCATGCATCCGACCAGGCTTTTGTCGACCCGCCGCGAGGCTCACTGGCGCACACCCGCCCTGCTGGCCGCCGCCGGGCTCGCCGCCGCCTTCGTGTATGTGCAGGCCAAGCAGAAAGCGGCCGAGGCGCACAATCCGCCCGCCGGCAAGTTCATCGACGTCGACGGCGTGCGCCTGCACTACCTCGAGCGCGGCGAAGGCCCGGCACTGGTGCTGTTGCATGGCAATGGCCTGTTTGCCGAGGATTTCGCATTGAGCGGCCTGATGGAGAAGGCGGCGCAAACCCATCGCGTGATCGCCTTCGACCGTCCCGGCTTCGGCTACAGCGAGCGTCCCGGCAACACCAGCTGGACGCCGGAAGCCCAGGCGCATCTGTTCTACAAGGCGCTGCACGAACTGCGCGTGGAAAAGCCGATCGTCGTCGGCCACTCGATGGGCACGCAGATCGCGCTGGCGATGGCGCTCGACTTCCCCCGCTACGTGCGCGCCATCGCGCTGATCGGCGGCTATTTTTATCCGAGCGCGCGGCTCGATGCGACGCTGCCGGCGCTGCCGGTGCTGGGCCACGCCTGGCGCTACACGCTGGCGCCGCTGCTGGGCCGCATGATGTGGCCGGGCCTGGTCAAGCGCATGTTCCTGCCCAAGGAAACGCCGGAGCGCTTCGATCGGCTGCCGGTGTGGATGGCGCTGCGGCCGGCCCAGCTGGGCGCGGCGGCGGCGGAAAGCGGCATGATGATTCCGGCCGCCGAGCGCCTGTCGAAGCGCTACGCCGAGATCACGATGCCGGTGACGCTGATCGCCGGCAGCGGCGACCTGGTGGCCGTCGCCGAATCCCACTCGGTGCGCCTGCACAAGGAAATTTCGCACAGCGAGCTGGTGCTGGAAGAAGGCGTCGGCCACATGGCGCACTACGCGGCGCCCGACCGCATCATGGCGGCGGTGGCCGGCCTGGCTACGCGAGCGTAGTAATCTACATGGCCGCGAGCCGCCGCCGCTAAGTCCGCGCACCCCGGCAGCGCGCAGCTACGCGCTGCCGATTCGGCATTGCAGCGATAATTCGATATCGTTATGTTACGCATCGAATTATCGTTGATGAATCCGAACCGCCTCCTGATCCAATACGCCCATCCGGCGCCCCACCTGTCGCGCGTCAACCGCCGCCTGGCCGACGCCGCGCGCCTGGTCGACGGCGTCTACGTCAACGACCTCTACGAGAGCTATCCCGATTTCTACATCGACGTCGCGCGCGAACAGGCGCTGGTGGCGCAGGCCGAGGTGCTGGTCTTCATGTACCCGATGCAGTGGTACAGCATGCCGTCGCTGATGAAGGAATGGATCGACGTCGTGCTCGAAGACGGCTGGGCCTACGGTCCCGACGGCAGCGCCTGCAAGGGCAAGTGCAACTGGCTGGTGGCCACCACCGGCGGCCACGCCGACGAATACGGCCCGGGCCAGCGCCACGGCCGGCCGTTCAGCGAATTCCTGGCGCCGTCCGAACAGACCGCCGCCCTGTGCGGCATGCGCTGGCTGACGCCGCACATCCTGCACGGCGCCCACGAAGTCCATGCGGCCGCGGTGGAACAGCACGTCGGCGCCTTCGTCGCGCGGCTGCAGCAGCTGGCCGGCGCTGTTCCGGCTCCCCTCAACCTCGACTATGCCGGCGGACCCGATGGAACATAGCCTGCTGATCAATGCGGTGGTGTACCTGGCGGCGGCGGTGATCGCCGTGCCGCTGGCGCGCCGCTTCGGCCTCGGCGCCGTGCTCGGCTACCTGCTGGCCGGCGTCGTCATCGGGCCGTGGGGCCTGCGCCTGATCACCGAGGTCGAAGACATACTGCACTTTTCCGAATTCGGCGTCGTGCTGCTGCTGTTCATCATCGGCCTCGAGCTCGAGCCCAACCGGCTGTGGTCGATGCGGCGGCCGATCTTCGGCTGGGGCGGCGCCCAGGTCGCCGGCGTCGCCGCGGCGCTGGCCGGCGCCGCGATCGCCGTCGGCGTCGACTGGAAAGTGGCGCTGATCGCCGCGCTCGGCCTGTCGCTGTCGTCGACCGCGATCGCGCTCGCCACGCTCGAGGAGCGCAACCTGAAAGGCACGCCGACCGGCTCGGCGGCGTTCTCGATCCTGCTGTTCCAGGACATTGCCGCGATCCCGATGATCGCGCTCGTTCCCGTGCTGGGCGTGGCCGCCGCGCAAGGCAGCGGCGAAGGCTGGCTCGGCGCGCTGCGCGTGGCCGCGGTGCTGGTGGGCCTGGTGGTGGGCGGGCGCTACCTGCTGCGGCCGATCCTGCGCACCATCGCCAAGACCGGCATGCGCGAGATCTTCACCTCGTTCTCGCTGCTGCTGGTCATTTCGATCGCGCTGCTGATGCAGTCGGTCGGCATGTCGATGGCGCTCGGCGCCTTCATGGCCGGCGTGCTGCTGGCCGATTCCGAATACCGCCACGCGCTGCAGGTGGACCTGGAGCCGTTCAAGGGCCTGCTGCTGGGCCTGTTCTTCATCGCCGTCGGCATGTCGGTCGACTTCGGCGTGTTCTACGCCCAGCCCGGCCTGGTGCTGATGCTGGTGGCCGGCTTCCTCGCAATCAAGATCGCGGTGCTGTACGGCCTGGCCAGGCTGTTCGACGTGCCGCCCAGCCAGCGCGCGCTGTTCACGTTCTTGCTGTCGCAGGGCGGCGAGTTTGCGTTCGTCGTCTTTGCCGCGGCGGAGACGGCGCGCGTGTTTACGCCTGCCACGGCGTCGATCCTGGTGGTGGTGGTGGCGCTGTCGATGGTGGCGACGCCGCTGCTGTTGCTGCTGCACGATCGCGTGATTGCGCCGCGCTACCGCGACCAGAACCGCCGGCCGGCCGACGTCATCGAGACGCAGGAAGACCACGTCATCATCGCCGGCTTCGGCCGTTTCGGCCAGATCGTCGGGCGGCTGCTGCGCGCCAACCAGATTGCGCTGACGGTGCTCGACCACGATCCCGAGCAGGTCGAGCTGCTGCGCCGCTTCGGCATCAAGGTGTTCTATGGCGACGCCACCCGTGTCGACCTGCTGCACGCGGCCGGCGCCGCCAAGGCGCGCGCGATCGTCGTCGCCATCGACAGCATCGAAGACAGCCTCGAGCTGGTCGACGCCGTGCGGCGCGAGTTTCCAGACCTGAAGATCATGGCGCGTGCGCGCAACGTCACCCACCTGTACGACCTGATGGACCGTGGCGTGACGATCGTCGAGCGCGAGACGTTCGAGTCGGCGCTGGTGCTCGGGCAACACGTGCTGCGCCACCTCGGCTTCGGCGCCTACCGCGCGCGCCTGGCGGCGCAAAAGTTCAAGTTGCACAACATCAAGAGCCTGCACGCCGTCTATCCCTACTACAAGGACCAGGAACGCTACATCTCGATGGCGCGCCAGTCGCGCGATGAGCTCAACGAAATGTTCGCGCGCGACCTTGCCGCGCTCAAAGACGAAAAGAACGTCGCCTGGCACGACGCCGACGGCCATCCCTGAAACCAAAGCCGCCCGCCTACCCCACTTGCATCTGTCCGCCGCCCGCCTATTCTTAAGATTTCAACCAAATTTCGGAGGTGCGCCATGGATACCGTGACGAGGGGCGAACTCGATGCCTTCCGCGCCACTTTGCGAGGCACTGTGCTGCGGCGCGGCGACGCCGACTACGACCAGGCACGCGTGGTCTGGAACGCGATGATCGACAAGCATCCGGCCGCCATCGTGCGCTGCGCCGGCGCCGCCGACGTGCGCGCCGCGGTGACGTTCGCGCGCGACCACGGCTGGCCGCTGGCAGTGCGCGGCGGCGGCCACAACATCACCGGCAGCGCCCTGTGCGAGGACGGCCTGGTGATCGACCTGTCGCCGATGCGCGCGGTGCAGATCGACCAGCATCGCCAGCGCGCCTACGTCGAGGGCGGCGCCACGCTGCGCGACGTCGACCACGAGTCGCAAGCGTACGGGCTGGCAACGCCGCTCGGCATCAACTCGACCACGGGCGTCGGCGGCCTGACGCTGGGCGGGGGCTTCGGCTGGCTAACCCGCAAGCTCGGCATGACGATCGACAACCTGATCTCGGCCGACATGGTGCTGGCCGACAGCCGACGCCTGAAAGTGAGCGCCAAAGAAAATCCCGACCTGTTCTGGGCGATCCGCGGCGGCGGCGGCAACTTTGGCGTGGTCACCAATTTCGAATTCCAGCTCCACGCGGTCGGTCCGGAAGTGACTGCCGGGCTGATCTTCTTCCCGCTGGCGCAGGCGAAGACCGTGCTGACGAAATACCGCGATGCCATCGACAGCCTCGGCGAGGACGTGACCGCCTGGGCAATCCTGCGCAAGGCGCCGCCGCTGCCTTTCTTGCCGCTGCAGGTGCACGGCACCGAGATCGTCGCGTTCGCCATTTTCTCGGCGTTGAAGCAGGACGCCGTGCAAAGCACGATCGACCAGCTACGAGCCTTCGGCCAGCCGGTGGGCGAAATGATCGGCGCCATGCCTTACGCGGCGTGGCAGCAGATCCTGGATCCGCTGCTGTCTGCCGGCGCGCGCAATTACTGGAAGTCGCATAATTTCGCCACCCTTGGCGACGAAGCCATCGACATCGCCATCGACTACGCCGGCAAGCTGCCATCGGCGCACTGCGAGGTGATCATCGCGCTGCTGGGAGGAAAAGCCGGCGTTCCGGCGCCTGCGGATACGGCGTACGCGCACCGCACCACCCCGTTCATCATCAACGTGCACACGCGCTGGGAGAGTCCGGATGAGGACGCCAAATGCATGGCGTGGGCGCGCGAGCTGTTCAACGCCGAGAAGCCGTATGCGGCGGGCAGCGTGTACAGCAACTTCATGAGCCAGGACGAAAGCGAGCGGATTCCGGAAGCGTATGGCGGCAACTACGCCAGGCTGGCGCAGATCAAGGCCAAGTACGATCCGCACAACCTGTTCCGCAGCAACCAGAACATCCGCCCGTCGCCATAGCTTTTCAGCTTACCTTGTCGAGCACCTTCGCAAAGGTGCTCACGGTACGCTCGATGTTATGCAGCTTGTCGAGCCCGAACAGCCCGATGCGGAACGTCTTGAAGTCAGCCGGCTCGTCGCACTGCAGCGGCACACCTGCGCCGATCTGCACGCCGGCCTGCACGAACGCCTTCGCCGATTGCATCGCGTCGTCATCGGTATAGCTGACGATCACGCCCGGCGCCTCGAAGCCTGGCGCGGCCACGCTCCTGAAACCCTTTTCGGCCAGCAGCGCGCGCACGCGAGTGCCCAGCTCCTGCTGTTCGGCACGAACCTTGTCGAAACCGTAGGCCGCCGTCTCCTTCATGACGTCGCGCAGCACGGCAAGCGCATCGGTCGGCATCGTCGCGTGGTAGGCAAAGCCGCCCTGCTCGTACGCCTCCATGATCTGCAGCCACTTGCGCAAGTCGCAGGCGAAACTGGTGCTGGTGGTGGACTCGATCTTGTCGCGCGCGCGGGCGCTGAGCATCACCAGCGCGCAGCATGGCGAACCGCTCCAGCCCTTCTGCGGCGCGCTGATCAGCACATCGACGCCGGTGGCCTGCATGTCGACCCACATCGTCCCCGACGCGATGCAATCGAGCACGAACAGCCCGCCCACGGCATGTACCGCATCCGCCACCTGGCGCAGATAGTCGTCGGGCAGGATGATGCCGGACGCCGTCTCCACGTGCGGCGCGAACACCACCGCAGGCTTCTCATTTGCGATGGCGGCCACCACTTCGGCGATCGGCGCCGGCGCGAATGCCGCCAGCTTGCCCTCGTCGACGCGGCGCGCCTTCAGCACTGTGGATGCTGAGGGAATGCCGCCCATGTCGAAGATCTGGGTCCAGCGGAAGCTGAACCAGCCGTTGCGGATCACCAGGCAGTGCTTGCCCGTTCCAAACTGCCGCGCGACCGCTTCCATGCCGAACGTGCCGCTGCCGGGCACAACGATGGCCGACTGCGCCTTGTAGACTTCCTTGAGCGTCGCGGAAATATCGCGCATCACACCCTGGAACGATGTCGACATGTGGTTGATGGCGCGGTCCGAATAGACCACGGAGTATTCGAGAAGACCGTCAGGGTCGACGTTGGGGAGCAGGCCTGGCATGTTTGCCTCTGACAAGAATGGAGCGGGTTGCGGGAAAGTTGCATGACTGGCTCAAGGATAGCAGAAAGATCATGCCTGTCATGCTCGCCCGCTCAGGTGTGAGCCGAGCGGACTTGCGGCAGGTTGTTTCAGCGAAGTGAGGTCCAGCGCATAGCGGCTTTCGGCAGGATAGAGCGAGTCCTGATATGCATCCAGATCGGCGGTGAGCTTGATAACGTCGGGCTGGTCCGGAGACTCGATCCTGGTCGGCATATATATCCTGTAGGCAATATTGGCAATATTAAACCGCATCCGTGCACGACGCAATCTGGCGCTTGCTTGCGCGTGGTCAGACGAGTCCGGCACCTGACGCCGGTGGGCGAGAGCCTGGCCGATAACAAGACCGCGCCGCCGCCGGTGTTCAGCTTCGCCGGCGTCTACAAAGGCACTTATGCGGGAGCGGACACCGGCACCTTCAAGGTGACCTTGGCGGCCGATGGCACCATTTCCGGCGACGGCGCCTCCTCGCTCGATGATTCCGAGCAGTTCCAGGTGATCGGCCAGGTCGCCGAAGGCGGCTCGGTGAGCCTGAACAGTTCCGGCCGCGCCGGCTCCGCGACCTTCTCCGGCACCGTGACGTCGAAGGGTGTGCTCGCCGGCACCTGGTCGGACGGCGATGAAGGCGGCGGCACGTTCGTCGGGCAAAAGCAGTAGCGCGTCCCACTCCCATACTAACGAAGCGCGCCACCTAAACACCGTCATCGTCGCAAATTCGCGAGGATGACGTTAATTATTTTCAGACGAGATCTGACTGCTGCGATATCTTTGAGTAGAATTGGCGACGTACCGATACAAGAGGAGCACACGATGAAATGGCTTGCCACTTTGACGCTGCTGCTCGCTACGCAGGCGAGCGCCCACCACGGCTGGAGCGAATACGACGCGCAGCAGCCCCTGAACCTCACCGGCACCATCGAGGAATCCGGCTACATCCACCCGCACGGCTTCGTGCGCCTGAAGACGGCGGACAAGACCTGGCTGGTCGTGCTTGCCCCGCCCAGCCGCATGGAAAACCGCGGCCTCGCGCCGGCAATGCTGGTCAAGGGCAACCGCGCCACCGTCCATGGCTACCCGAATCGCGCCAAACCGGAAGAAATGCGTGCGGAACGCATCACCATCGCCAACAAGACGACGGAGCTGCGCTGATGGAAGGAGCGGCCGGCCTGCTGGCCAGGCTGGACGCGAGCGCGCTGGCGCAGGCGATGCGCGGCAGCATCTGGATGTACCCCATCGTCGAGATCTTCCACATCGTCGGCTTCGTCGTGCTGGTCGGTTCGATCGCGATGTTCGACCTGCGCCTGCTCGGCTTCGCCCGCGCGTTGCCGGTCAGGGAACTCGGCCGCCACTTGCTGCCGTGGTCGGTGGCGAGCCTGGCGCTGATCGTACCGGCCGGCCTGATGATGTTCTCGGCCCACCCGCATGACTTCGTCGGCAACGGCGTGTTCCGGCTCAAGCTCCTGCTGATCGCGCTGGCGGGTCTGAACGCCCTGCTCTTTCACGGCGGCGTCTACCGCAGCGTGTCGGCGTGGAATACGGCGGCGCCCGCGCCCGCGCTGGCACGGGCGCAGGCGCTGGCATCGCTGGCGATCTGGATCGCCGTGATCTGCTGCGGGCGATTGCTGGCGTACACCTGACTACTCCTTGTCCAGCTCGCCGCCGGGGTCGATGTTGCCGACCGACGCCAGCACCTTGCCGGTAGCCGCCTCGACCGTCACCGCCATCGCGCCCTTTCCTTTGACCACCTCGACTTCGAACACCCACTGACCGTGATGGTCCTCGTACTGGGCGCGCACGGCTTTGCCGCCGACATGGCTTTCGGCAATGGTCACGGCCTGCGCCAGGCCGATGCCGGCCTTGGCAATCGCCACCGCCTCGTCTTCCGCCACCCGATGCACGTACACGGTCGCCAGCGCCGCAACGGCGGTCATGCCCGCAAACGTCAGCAGGTAAGTCAGTGTACGGTTCATGCCTCGCCCTCCGCCTGCTGAAGCATCCCACAACTTGGCGGCGGTTCGCTTCAGCGAAGCATGGCGACTGATACCGCTCATGGTTGGTCGATTCGCCGATGATTTCACTGAACTGTGATTCATGAATGCCATTCATGGGGGCATGCGCTCAAGCGTACGAATCATTCTTCGCAACTGACATAGAATAGCAACAAAGCCAGGCGCCCATTGGGTTCCTTTATTGCCCTTCGCAAAGATGCGTACCGTTTGTTCGCGAAGGACGTCACAACATCACGTACAGGTGCTAACAAGATGGACGACTTCAGCGACGTAAAAATTTCCAGGCGCGACCTGCTGATCATGGGCGCCGTCTCGGCATCGGCGGCCGCCGTGCCATCGATGGCCGGCGCCCAGGAAGCCGCGGCCACGGCGGGCACGCCGCCGGTCATCTCCAAGGTGTCCTTCAACGTCAACGGCAATATCCGCCAGCTCGACGTCGACACCAGGACCACGCTGCTCGACGCCTTGCGCGAAAACCTGCACCTGACCGGCACCAAGAAAGGCTGCGACCACGGCCAGTGCGGCGCCTGCACCGTCATCGTCGACGGCCGCCGCATCAATTCCTGCCTGACCCTCGCGATCATGCACGAAGGCTCCAGCGTCACCACCATCGAGGGCCTGGGCAACCCGGGCAAGATGCACGCGATGCAGACCGCCTTCGTCAAGCACGACGGCTACCAGTGCGGCTACTGCACCCCGGGCCAGATCTGCTCCGCCGTCGCCGTGCTCGGCGAAATCAAACAGGGCATTCCGAGCCACGTCACCGCCGACCTGAACGGGCCGCCGCCAACCACGGCCGAGGAAATCCGCGAGCGCATGAGCGGCAACATCTGCCGCTGCGGCGCCTATTCGAATATCGTCGACGCCATCACCGAAGTGGCCGGGAGCACGACATGAAGGCCTTTACCTACCAGCGCGCAACGACGCCGGCCGAAGCGGCAGCGGCCGCTCTGCGCACCCCGAACGCCAGGTTCATCGCCGGCGGCACCAACCTGCTCGACCTGATGAAGCTGGAAATCGAAACGCCGGCGCACCTGATCGACGTCAACGGCCTGGCGCTCGACAAGATCGAGCCGCTGGCCGACGGCGCCCTGCGCATCGGCGCGCTGGTGCGCAACACCGACCTGGCGGCCGACCCGCGCGTGCGGCGCGACTACGCGGTGCTGTCGCGGGCGTTGCTGTCGGGCGCATCGGGCCAGCTGCGCAACAAGGCGACCACGTCTGGCAACCTGCTGCAACGCACCCGCTGCCCCTATTTCTACGACACCAACCAGCCGTGCAACAAGCGCGCGCCCGGCAGCGGTTGCTCCGCCATCGGCGGCTTCAGCCGGCAACACGCCATCGTCGGCGCCAGCGAAGCCTGCATCGCCACCCATCCGAGCGACATGGCGGTGGCGATGCGCCTGCTCGACGCCGAAGTCGAGACGGTGCGTCCGGACGGATCGGTGCGCGTGATTCCGATCGCCGATTTCCACAAGCTGCCTGGCAACACGCCGCATATCGAAACGGCGCTGCAGCCGGGCGAACTGATCACAGCCGTCAAGCTGCCGAAGCCGGTTGGCGGCCGCCACGTCTACCGCAAGGTGCGCGACCGGTCGTCGTACGCGTTCGCGCTGGTATCGGTGGCCGCCATCATCCAGCCCGACGGCAGCGGCCGCGTGGCGCTTGGCGGCGTGGCGCATCGCCCGTGGCGGGTCGAGGCAGCCGAGGCCAGCATGGCGCGCGGCGCCAAGGTCGTCGCGGACCAGATACTGGCCGGTGGCAAGACCACGGCCGATAACGCATTCAAGATCATTCTGGTCCAGCGGACCCTTGCCGCCGTGCTGGCGGAAGCGAAGAAAGGCTGACACCATGAAATTTCTTACCCCCGCCACCAGCAATCCGATCGACCAGCTGAAAGTGGTCGGCCGCCCGCTCGACCGCATCGACGGCCCGATCAAGACCACCGGCAGCGCGCCCTATTCGCATGAACAGCATGCCGCCGCGCCGAATGCGGCTTACGGCTACATCGTCGGCGCCGCCATCGCCAAGGGACGCATCGGCTCGATGGACCTGGCCGAGGCGCGCCGCGCGCCGGGCGTACTCGCCATCGTCACCGCCGACAATGCCGGCAAGCTCGGCAAAGGCAATTTCAACACCGCCAAATTGCTCGGCGGACCGGAAATCGACCACTATCACCAGGCAGTGGCGATCGTCGTCGCCGAAACGTTCGAGCAGGCGCGCGCCGCCGCCAACCTGGTGCAGGTGAAATACGTCAAGGCCAACGGCGCATACGATCTGGAGAAAGCGAAGGAGTCGGCCAAGAAGCCGAAATCGGAGAAGCCCGACTCAAAATTCGGCAACTTCGCCAGCGGTTTCTCGGCGGCGCCGGTGAAGCTCGACGCCACCTACACCACCCCCGACCAGTCGCACGCGATGATGGAACCGCACGCGTCGATCGCGGCGTGGGACGGCGACAAGCTGACCCTGTGGACGTCGAACCAGATGATCGACTGGAGCCGCGGCGACATTGCCAAGACGCTCGGCATCAAGAAGGAAAACGTGCGCCTGGTGTCGCCGTTCATTGGCGGCGGATTCGGCGGCAAGCTGTTCATCCGCTCCGACGTGGTGCTCGCCGCCCTCGGCGCGCGCGCCGCCAAGCGGCCGGTCAAGGTGGCGCTGCAGCGACCGCTGATGATCAACAACACCACGCACCGTCCGGCCACGATCCAGCGCATCCGCATCGGCGCGACCCGCGACGGCAAGATCACCGCGATGGGGCACGAGTCCTGGTCGGGCGACCTGCCTGGCGGCCAGCCCGAAGTGGCGGTCATGCAGACCCGCCTGCTGTACGCCGGCGCCAACCGCATGACGGCGATGCGGCTGGCCGTGCTCGACCTGCCGGAAGGCAATGCGATGCGCGCGCCTGGCGAAGCGCCGGGCCTGATGGCGCTCGAAATCGCGATGGACGAGATGGCCGAAAAGCTGAAGATCGATCCGGTGACGTTCCGCATCCTCAACGACACCAAGGTCGATCCTGAAAAGCCGGACCGCCGCTTCTCGCAGCGGCGCCTGATCGACTGCCTGCGCAGCGGCGCCGAACGTTTCGGCTGGGACAAACGCAACCCCGTCCCTGGCAAAGTGCAGGACGGCAAATGGCTGATCGGCATGGGAGTGGCCGCCGCGTTCCGCAACAACCTGGTAATGAAATCGGCGGCGCGCGTGCGCCTCGAGGCGAACGGCCTGGTGACGGTGGAAACCGACATGACCGACATCGGCACCGGCAGCTACACCATCATCGCCCAGACCGCGGCGGAAATGATGGGCGTGCCGCTCGACATGGTGGCGGTGCGCCTTGGCGACTCCGACTTCCCGGTGTCGGCCGGTTCCGGCGGCCAGTGGGGCGCCAACAGCTCGACCGCCGGCGTGTACGCCGCCTGCGTCAAGCTGCGCGGCGCGGTGGCGGAAAAGCTCGGGCTCAATCCCGCCGATGCGCAGTTCGTCGATGGCACCGTGCGCTCGGGCGGACGCTCCTTGCCCCTGCGCCAGGCCGCCGAAAAAGGCGCGCTGGTGGCTGAAGACTTCATGGAATACGGTGACCTCGACAAGAAGTTCCAGCAGTCGACGTTCGGCGCGCACTTCGTCGAAGTGGCGGTCGACATGTTCACCGGCGAGACACGGGTGCGGCGCATGCTGGCCGTGTGCGCGGCCGGGCGCATCATCAATCCGAAATCTGCGCGCAGCCAGGTGATCGGCGCGATGACGATGGGTGTCGGCGCCGCGCTGATGGAAGAACTCGTCGTCGACACGCGCCAGGACTTCGGTTACTTCGTCAACCACGACCTGGCCAGCTACGAAGTGCCGGTGCATGCCGACATCCCGCACCAGGAAGTGATCTTCCTCGAAGAGACCGATCCGATGTCATCGCCGATGAAGGCGAAGGGCGTGGGCGAGCTCGGCATCTGCGGCGTCGGCGCGGCGATTGCGAACGCCATCTACAACGCCACCGGCGCGCGGGTGCGCGAGTATCCGATCACGCTCGACAAGCTGCTGGCGAAGCTGCCGGCGATCTAAGGGGTCAGGTCTGATATTCGGACATTTTGGCTTTATAAAATGCTCGAATGTCAGACCTGACCCCAGCTTTTATTTTGGCTTTATAAAATGTCCGAATGTCAGACCTGACACCAGCGTTAGGCGTCATGGCGCCTTGCCGTACTGCTCGTCGCTGACCTTTTCCATCCACTCGACCGTCTTGCCGTCGACGCTTTCCTGCACCGCGATGTGGGTCATCGCCACGGCCGGCGCCGCGCCGTGCCAGTGCTTCACGCCAGGCGGCGTCCACACCACGTCGCCCGGCCGGATCTCTTCGACCGCCGCGCCCCACTGCTGCACACGTCCGACCCCGGCCGTGACGACAATCGTCTGGCCGAGCGGATGGCTGTGCCATGCCGAGCGGGCGCCCGGCTCGAACGTCACATACGCACCGGCCGCGCGCGCCGGCGCCTTGCCCTGAAACAGCGGATCGACGCGCACCGCACCGGTGAAGGTGGCAAGCGGCCCCTTGCTGGACGCCTGTGTGCCGGCCCGGGCAATGCTCATCCCGGGGCTGGTCTGCGCGTAAGCCCCCGCGATCAGCGACAAGGTGACGAATGCGGCTGCGATGGATTTCATGTAGTCCTCTTATCTTTTCTGGAAAACTTCTTTGGCCACCGTGATCGCCGTCACCGCATTCGGCCAGCCGGAATAGAACGCCAGGTGGGTGATCGCTTCCACCAGCTCGGCCTCGGTCAGGCCGTTCTCGCGCGCCCGCTGCAGATGCGAGCGCAGCTGGTCGGGCCGGTGCATCGCGATCAGCGCGCTGACCGTGACCAGGCTGCGGTCGCGCTTGGACAATCCCGGGCGCTCCCACACGTCGCCGAACAGCACCTTGTCGGTCAGGTCGGCCAGTTTCGGCGAGATGTCGCCGAACATGCGCTGCGCCGTGGTCTGCCGGGCAGCGGCCGCAGTCGGGGCGGCGGACGTTTGCGCATGCGCGGCGCCAAGCATGCAGGCAAGGGATGCGACGCCGGCGGCCAGGCTGCGGGCAAATGAAATTTTCAAGGGGTAGTGCCGTGGGTGAATAGAGGATGGGTCGGCTTTCACGGCAATCATGCCTTCAGCGATGCCATGTCGATCACGAAGCGGTACTTGACGTCGCTTTTCAGCATGCGCTCGTAGGCGTCGTTGATCGCCTGGATATCGATCACTTCGATGTCGGACACGATATTGTGCTCGCCGCAGAAATCGAGCATTTCCTGGGTCTCGGCAATGCCGCCGATCAGCGAGCCGGCCACCGCCTTGCGACCCATCACCAGCGCGGCCGAGTTGAGCATCGGATCGAGCGGGCCGAGGTAGCCCACCAGCACCAGCGTGCCGTCGACCGCCAGCGTCGGCAGGTACGGGTTCAGGTCGTGGGCGTACGGCACCGTGTCGATGATCAGGTCGAACTGTCCGCCGGCCGATTTCATCGCCGCCGGGTCGGTCGACAGCACCACCGCATCGGCGCCGAGGCGGCGCGCATCTTCTTGCTTGTCGAGTGAACGGGTAAACAGCGTGACGTTGGCGCCGAGCGCCTTCGCCAGTTTCAGCGCCATGTGCCCGAGGCCGCCGAGGCCGACCACCGCCACGTTGCTGCCCGGTCCGGCCTTCCAGTGCCGCAGCGGCGACCACGTCGTGATGCCGGCGCACAGCAGCGGCGCCGCGCCCTTCAGGTCCAGTCCGCTCGGAACTTTCAGCACGAATCTTTCGGAGACGACGATCTTGTCCGAATAGCCGCCCTGGGTTGCGCGGTGATCGACGCGGTCGACGCCGTTGTAGGTGTAGGTCGATCCCTCGGCGCAATACTGCTCGAGGTCGCGCGCACACGCCTTGCAATGCTGGCAGGAATCGACCATGCAGCCGACGCCGACCTCGTCGCCGGCGCTGAAACGGCTCACCCCGGCGCCGACGCTGACGACGCGACCGATGATTTCATGACCGGGCACCATCGGATAGACCGCGTTGCCCCAGTCGTTGCGCGCGTTGTGCAGGTCCGAGTGGCACACGCCGCAGTACAGGACGTCGATGACGACGTCGTCGGCGCGAGCGGCGCGGCGTTCGAAGCGGAACGGCTCGAGCGGGGCGGTGGCGGAATGGGCGGCGTAGCCGAGTGCGGTCATGGTCATGGATTCATCCTGGTTGCGTTATCGTGTGGAAGCAGTCTACAAGGCGCGCGCGAGCGTGATAACACCGGCTATCGGCATGCTCTCATGAAGCGCACTCATGAATGCGGCGCTCGACGCGATCGATTCTTGCCGCGCCCAGGCCGCTTGCGATCCGGCGGCGCTGGCCTAGACTGAATCATCCGCGCCGCAACGTGAAGGAACGATCATGCGTCCCCTGTCCCTCTTGCTCCCCGCCTCCTTGCTCGTGCTGGCCTCCGCCACGGGCGCCCAGAGTTTGCCGTACCCGCCACCCGACATTGCGCCGCTCTCGTCCGTGCAAGTGAAGGCGCCCGCCCCGGGCGTATTGCTCAGGGCCGAACAGGGCCGGGAAATTACAGGATCCTATGCCATGTCCAACGGCTGGTACCTGAAAGTGCGCCCCGCGCGGCGATTCATCGACGCCACCATCGACAACGAGAAACCGATGCGGCTCATCGCGGTCTCCGCCGACAAGTTCGTCTCGGGCGACGGCAATGTGACAATGGAATTCAACCTGGGCGACTCCGGCAACGAGATGATGATGCGCTATGTGCCCGATCCGCGCCTGGCGACGGTCATCGTCGTCTCGACGCTGACGGCGCAGCGCTGACCGACACTCCGACGCGAACTTGGAAGAAATTCTTTACCATATCATTTCGAATGTTGTAGAATTGTCGAATATATTCCTTCGTGAGTGAACATGGAAACCAGATCCGCCATCGGCGCCCTCGCCGCGCTGGCGCAAGAGTCGCGGCTGGCGGTGTTCCGCCTGCTCGTGCAAGCAGGGCCGGACGGCATCGCCGCCAGCAAGATCGCCGATCAGCTCGGCGTGCCGCCGTCGTCGCTGTCCTTCCACTTGAAGGAACTGACGCACGCCGGCCTGATCGTGCCGCGCCAGGACGGCCGCTTCATTATGTATTCGGCAGATTTCGCCACCATGAACGGCTTGATCGGCTTTCTCACGGAAAACTGCTGCGGCGGCAGTCCGTGTTCACCCTTAACCGCGCCCGCGTGCGCCTCCAAACCAACATGAACATCCTCTTCCTCTGCACCGGCAACTCGTGCCGCTCGATCCTCGCCGAAGCCACGTTCAACCATCTGGCGCCGGCCGGCTGGAAAGCCATGAGCGCCGGCAGCCAGCCGGCCGGCTATGTTCACCCGCGCTCGCTCGCGCTGCTGGCCCGCGAAGGCATCGCCAACGACGGCTTCACGAGCAAGTCGTGGGACCAGCTGCCCGCCACGCCTGACATCGTCGTCACTGTCTGCGCCAGCGCGGCCGGCGAGACCTGCCCCGCCTATCTCGGGCCGGTATTGCGCACGCACTGGGGTGTCGACGATCCGGCGCACGCCACCGGAAGCGAAGCGCAGATCGACGCGGCATTCATGACGGCCTACCGCATCCTGCGCGCGCGCATCGAGGCCTTGCTGGCGTTGCCGCTCGACGAAATCAAAAGCGACCGCGACCGCCTGAAGAGCGAACTCGATCGCATCGGCACGATCGCGTCATGACGCTTGCCCGGCGTCTCGTCGCGGAAGGAGTCGGCACCGCCTTCCTGCTGGCCGTCGTGGTCGGCTCAGGGATCATGGGCGAGCGGCTTGCCGGCGGCAATGTCGCCATCGCATTGCTGGCAAACGCGATCAGCACCGGCGCCGGCCTGGTCGCGCTGATCCTGATGTTCGGCACCATCTCGGGCGCGCATTTCAACCCGGTCGTCACGCTGTCGGAGGCGTGGCAGAAGAACATGCCGGCGGCCGAGTTGCTGCCCTACATCGCGGTGCAGGTGGCCGGCGCGTTCGCCGGCGTCGCCGCCGCGCACGCGATGTTCGGCGAGCCGCTCTTTTTTGCCTCGGCCCATGTGCGCACAGGACCCGCGCAATGGTGGAGCGAGTTTGTCGCCACCTTCGGCCTGATCGCCGTCATCATCGGCTGTTCGCGCAGCCGGCCGCACGTCACGCCGTTCGCCGTGGCCGCCTACATCACGGCTGCCTACTGGTTCACGTCATCGACGTCGTTCGCCAATCCGGCGGTGACGCTGGCGCGCAGCGCGAGCGATACGTTTGCCGGCATCCGCCCGGTCGACACGCCCGGCTTCATCGCCGCCCAACTGCTCGGCGCCGCCGTTGCCACGCCGCTGTTCTGCTGGCTGTATCCGGCGCCCCCGCCCGGCGCCAACGTCGCCGGCACGGTGGCGCCGAGCGATTTCACCAAGGAGTAACCATGCCCGCCCTGCCGAATATCAAAGCGGACCAGCTGCCGACGCCCACGCTGGCGCAGCTGGCGCCGGTCGGCGACCTGTCGCACCCGCCGCGCATCCTGATGCTGTACGGCTCACTGCGCGAGCGCTCGTTCAGCCGCTTCCTGACGTTCGAAGCCGCGCGCATCCTCGAGCACTTCGGCGCCGAGGTGAAGATTTTCGACCCCACCGAGCTGCCGATGGCCGGCAGCGTGCCAGAAACCCATCCGAAAGTGGTGGAGCTGCGCGCTTTGTCCTTGTGGTCGGAAGGCCAGGTCTGGTGCAGCCCGGAACGCCACGGCGCCGTCACCGCGGTGATGAAGAACCAGATCGACTGGATTCCGCTGGAACAAGGCGCGTTGCGCCCGAGCCAGGGACGCACGCTGGCGGTGATGCAGGTGTGCGGCGGCTCGCAATCGTTCAATGTGGTCAACACCCTGCGCCTGCTGGGCCGCTGGATGCGCATGTTCACGATCCCGAACCAGTCGTCGGTACCGAAGGCTTACCAGGAGTTCGACGACGAAGGCCGCATGAAGCCGTCCGCTTACTACGACCGCGTGGTGGACGTGATGGAAGAACTGTTCAAGTTCACCTTGCTGCTGCGCGGGCGCAGCGAGTACCTCACCGACCGCTACAGCGAACGCAACGAGCGCAGCATGAAGGCGATCACGGAGCAGGTGCGGAAGATCTAGGCGCCGCCACCGGGCGCGGCATCGATCCCGCTCTCCTCCTTGATGTTCCTTTCATGCGCTTCGCTTGTGCCATCTCTGCCCGCACGTCAGAGACGGGAACTGTCGGGACCTCGGTGCGGTCAATACGATATTGAACGCGCATTCGTCCCGTGACCGGGCGGCGCTGCAACATCGGGGGCCAGCATGGAAGAAAACCTTGTACAGAAGATCGTAGCGAACCCGCATTACCAGAAACTGGTGCGCATACGAACGGTGTTCGGCTGGACGCTGACGGCGCTGATGATGATCGTCTACTACGGCTTCATCCTGCTGATCGCCTTCAACAAGGAACTGCTCGCCACCCGCCTCGGCGCCGGCGTGCTCACGCTCGGCATTCCGGTCGGGCTGTTCGTCATTCTATTTACCGTCATCGTCACCGGCATCTACGTGTGGCGCGCCAACAAGCAGTTCGACGACTTGACCGAAGCCATCCGCAGGGAGGTGCTGTGAAGCCGCGCATCGCATGGGGCGCCGCCGCTCTCCTCTTGCTGGCCGCCGCCGGTATCGCCGGCGCCGCCGACGTCATCGGGCCCTCCGAACAACAGCCGCGCAACTGGATCGCGATCGCGATGTTCGGCGCGTTCGTCGTGTTCACCCTGTTCATCACCAAATGGGCGGCCGCCAAGACCAAGTCCGCGGCCGACTTCTATACCGCCGGCGGCGGCATCACCGGCTTCCAGAACGGCCTGGCGATCGCCGGCGACTACATGTCGGCGGCATCCTTCCTCGGCATTTCGTCGGCCGTCTTCCTCAACGGTTACGACGGCCTGATCTATTCGATCGGCTTCCTGGTCGGCTGGCCGGTCATCACCTTCCTGATGGCGGAGCGGCTGCGCAACCTCGGCCGCTTCACTTTCGCCGACGTCGCCGCCTACCGCTTCGCGCAGACGCCGATCCGCGCCTTCGCCGCCTCCGGCACGCTGGTCGTCGTGGCGTTCTACCTGATTGCGCAGATGGTCGGCGCCGGCCAGCTGATCAAGCTGCTGTTCGGCCTCGAGTACTGGATCGCCGTCGTCATCGTCGGCACCCTGATGATGGTGTACGTGCTGTTCGGCGGCATGACCGCGACCACCTGGGTGCAGATCATCAAGGCCGGCATGCTGCTGTCGGGCGCCTCGTTCATGGCCATCGCGGTGCTGGCGCAATTCAATTTCAGTCCCGAGGCGCTGTTTGCCAAGGCGGTCGAGGTGCACCCGAAAGCGCAGGCCATCATGGGGCCGGGCACCTTCATCACCGATCCGATCTCCGCCATCTCGTTCGGCATGGCGCTGATGTTCGGCACCGCCGGCCTGCCGCACATCCTGATGCGCTTCTTCACCGTGCCGAGCGCCAAGGAAGCGCGCAAGTCGGTGTTCTGGGCCACCACCTGGATCGCCTACTTCTACGTGCTGACCTTCATCATCGGCTTCGGCGCCATCGTGCTGGTCAGTACCAACCAGGCCTTCATGGATGCGACCGGCAAACTGCTTGGCGGTAATAACATGGCGGCGATCCACCTTGCCAGTGCGGTCGGCGGCAACGTCTTCCTCGGTTTCATGTCGGCGGTGGCGTTCGCCACCATCCTGGCCGTGGTGGCCGGGCTGACGCTGTCGGGGGCGTCGGCCGTGTCGCATGACCTGTACGCCACCGTCTTTAAAAAGGGCAAGGCGACCAGCACCAACGAGCTGCGCGTGTCGCGCCTGACGACGGTGGCGCTGGGGATCGTGGCAGTGGTGCTGGGCATCGTGTTCGAGAAGCAGAACATCGCCTTCATGGTGTCGCTGGCGTTCGCGATTGCCGCCTCGGCCAATTTCCCGGTGCTGTTCATGTCGGTATTGTGGAAAAACTGTACCACGCGCGGCGCCACCATCGGCGGCTTCCTCGGCCTGTTCACGGCGGTCGGCCTGACCGTCGTGTCGAAGTCGGTCTGGGTCGACGTGTTCGGCTACCCCAGTGCGATCTTCCCGTACCAGTCGCCGGCGCTGTTTTCGATGACGGCCGGGTTTGTCGGAATCTGGCTGTTCTCGATTCTCGACAACAGCGAGCGCGCGCGCATCGACCGCCTCGGCTACGAAGCCCAGGAAGTGCGTTCGGAAACCGGCATCGGCGCCGTCACCACGGCCGGGCATTAGCAGGAAGTGCAAGCGCCATATTGTGCGCGCGACAAGTACTGGTAGAGTTCAGGTATCGCCGAACAGTCCGGTTCGGCGGAAACCGACAGTAGAGGCGAGCTGGTGCGTGACCAACAGAAAGTTCCGACGCCTTTTTGCGTTGGCGAATGGCTTGACAGCGACCAGGACGCGTTCGGCGGCTGGATGGCGGCGCTCGCGGCATCGGCCGGTTCGGACGATGCCCTCGACCCGGTACTGCAGGAATTTAGCGACGCGGTCGCGCATGACCCCGCGCTGTTTGCGCTGGTCAACCAGATGTTCGACCAGGTGCCGCGCACGCCGCCGCACGACTGCTCGCCGACCGGCCTGCCCCAACTGAGGAATTTCGGCCGACTGCTGCAGATGATCAACGTCGTGTTGCGCACGCCTCCCGCCTTCAACCAGACCGGGCTGACCGGGCTGCCGATCAACGCCATGCTCGACTGGTCGATGGCGACGCCGAGCGGACGCGCCGTGTTCCTCAATCCCACGATCAACCATCACCTGAAACGGATCCTGAACCGGTGGGGCGAGTTCCTGGCATCGGCGGCATCGCTGCCGGCGCTCAGCGACGACCCGCGCAGCGGCTGGTTCGGCGCCGATGCGATGGCGAAGATGCCGGCATTCGACGAACAATTCGACTGCGCGCCGGCACTGCCCTATCGCGGTTTCCGCTCCTGGGACGACTTTTTCACCCGCCGCTTCCGCGCCGGCCAGCGCCCGGTGTGCGCGCCCGACGACGACGCGGTGATCGTCAACGCCTGCGAGTCGGCGCCCTACCGGCTCAGCCGCGACGTCCGGCTGCGCGACCGTTTCTGGATCAAGGCGCAGCCGTATTCGCTGCAGCACATGCTGGCCAACGACGACCTGGCGGCGCAGTTTGCGCACGGCACCGTGTACCAGGCCTTCCTGAGCTCGTTCAGCTATCACCGCTGGCACAGTCCGGTGGCCGGAAAGATCGTCAAGGCTTACGTCATCGATGGCACTTACTACGCCGAGTCGGAGCACGAAGGTTTCGATCCCTGCGGACCGCGCCAGTCGCAGGGCTACATCACGCAGCTCGCCACGCGCGCCCTGATCTTCATCGAAGCCGACCACCCGGCGATCGGCCTGATGTGCTTCATGGCCGTCGGCATGGCGGAAGTGTCGACCTGCGACATCACCGTGACCGAAGGGCAGCGTGTCGGCAAGGGCGAACAGCTCGGCATGTTCCACTTCGGCGGATCGACGCACTGCCTGATCTTCCGCCCCGAGACCGCGCTGGACTTCGACCTGCACGGCGAAACGCCCGGCCTCGACGCCGGCAACATCGCCATCAACGCACGCATCGCGACCGTCCGGCAAGCGTGACAGTGGCGGCGGCCGGGCCGCGACCGGCGATGCGCTTTCGTTTATAATGTGGGAAACATTTCCCAGCCGCCATGGTCGTCGAGTTTGTACAAATGAATCAAAGCCCGCTTATCCTGAACGTCGACGACAACGACGGCGCGCGCCACGCGAAAACCCGGCTGTTGATGAACGCCGGCTTTCGCGTCAGCGAAGCGGCCGACGGCGAAAGTGCGCTGGCCATGGCAGCGCGCGAACTGCCGTCGATCGTGCTGCTCGATGTGAAGCTTCCCGACATCAAGGGCACCGACGTGTGCCGCAGCATCAAGGCCGATCCCGCCACGGCGAACATCCTGATCGTCCAGACTTCCGCCGCCTACATCCGCGACGAGGACAAGCTGAAGGCACTCGACAGCGGCGCCGACGGCTACCTGGCGGCGCCGTTCAATCCCGACGAACTCATCGCTGTAGTGCGCGGCCTGCTGGCGCCGACGCCGACGCACTACTGAACGCGGGCCCGGCGCTTCCTCAACCAGATCACCAGGCCCGTCGCACTGAGCATCGCCACCATCGCGCCAAGCGCGGACATCAGGATGCGTCCCGGCAGCCCGATGATCCGTCCCGAGTGGAGCGGAAACTGTGCCTGCATGAAGATGTCGCCGGCACTGCCGGTGCCTGGCACCGTGGCGCCGGCGAAGCTGCCATCCTTGCCCTCGAAGTACAGCCACGGATTGCCGAGCCCGACGTCGCCATGGTCGCGCCCCGGTTCGAAGAAGCCGACGCCGTACAGGCCGACCGCGGAAGCATAGAACAAGCCGCCGGCCGGCGCGGTCCAGCCGCGCCGGCGCGCCTCGTCTTGCGCCAGCACCAGCACCTGTTCGCGCGAAACGGACGGTTCGATGGGCTGCTCCGGCGGCCGCGGCACCCTGGTGTCGAACGGCGACGGCGTCAACGTCGACATCAGCGCCACGAGCGGGCGCACCAGTTGGGTATTGAGATTCATCGACACCGAGCTGACCGCCACCACCAGCAACAATCCCCAGACCCACACGCCGCCGGAGCGGTGCAAATCGAAATTGAGCCTGTGGCCGCCCTGCTTCCAGCGGAACGCGAACGACTTGCGCCAGCTGCGCGGGTTGGGAAACGACAGCGACAAGGCGATGAAGCAGTCGAGCACCCACACCACGCCGACCACGCCCATCAGCCAGACGCCGAACTCAATGCCCCAGCCCGGCGGAATGTGCAAGGTGTAGTGCAGCTTGTACAGGAACGGCAGCAGGTTTTCGCGGCTGAGGGAAATGTCGCCCCATTGCCGCCGTCCCTGTTGCTGCCCGGTGGCCGGATCCAGCGCCACCTGGTTGAAGCCGAGCTCGAAGGGTTTGCCGCTGGCCGGATCGATGCGCGGCTCGACCGACATCAGCGACGTGTGGCCAGGCGCGGCGGCGGTGAGCACGTACGTCACCCGCACGCGCGGATCGGCCGCTTCGACCTGGGCGGCGAGCGCGGTACCGGGCAGCACGCGCTCGCCGCTGCCGGCGCTGGCGGCAGCGAACAGGTGCGGATTGAGCAGCGCGTCGAGCTCGTGGTCGAAAGAAATCAGCGCGCCGGTGCTGCCGGCGATGAACAGGAACAGCGCGATCGCCAGCCCGCACCAGCGGTGCAGGATCACCTGCACAGGTCGAAAAGGAAGCATGGCCGGCCTCAGTATTGCCAGCCGAGCGTGACGCTGGCGTTACGCGGCGCCGCGTAATACCCCTGCGCCCAGTACAGGCTGGTGAGGTATTGCTTGTCCGTCACGTTGTTGACGTTGACGGCGAGATTGAGATTGCGATCGATCTCGTAGCGCGCCATCAGGCCGAGTACGGCGTAGCTTCCCTGGCGGGTGGCGATGCCCGCGCCCTGGTCGCGCACGGTTTCGCCTTGCCAGCTGAGGCTGGCGCCAACCTTGAGGCCGGCGAACGCCGGCACGCGGTAAGTCGTCGCCAGGCGCAGCATCTTGCGCGGCAAGTAGGTGCGCGCCGCCTTGCCGTCCTGGTCCTCGATGCGCAGCACGGTATAGTTGGCACTGGCATCCCAGCCGCGCGCCAGTTCGCCGGCCAGTTCGAATTCGGCGCCGGCCGACGCGGCGTCGACGCCGCGGTAGTAGGCCGTGGCGCCGATGTAGCCGGCCTGTTCGGCGGCGTTTTGCTGGCGCGTCTTGAACAACGCGCCCGACGCATTCAGGCGGCCGTCGAAGAACTCGCCTTTCAGGCCCAGTTCGGCGTTGCTGCCGGTAACGGGCGCGAGCGCCCTGCGCGCGAGATCGAGTTCGCTTTGCGGCTTGAAGATGCTGGTGTAGCTGGCGTAGCCGGAGACGTTCGGGCGGACGTCGTAGACCGCGCCGATGTACGGCGTGCTCTTGCCGGCGGACTTGAACTCGCTGACGCCGTAGGCCAGGCCGTCCGACGTGGCGCGGGTGTGATTGACGCCGGCCAGCACTTTCAGCGTGTCGGCCGGGTTGAAGCGCGCCGCCAGGTAGGCGCTCTTGCGCTTGTCCTCGAAACGACTGCCGTCGGTGGCGGCGTCGAACAGCGGTTCCGGGTAGGCGCCGCCGAACGCCGTCTGCGGCGTCAGCGGCGTGCCGATGCCGCGGCCATACAGCGAAACGTCTTGCTGGCGCGATGCCGACCAGCCGAGGCCGGCCGTGACGTCGTGCTGGCGGCCGCCAAGCGGGAACTTGCCCTTGACGAAGGCATCGCCCACGCTCTGCCGGTTCTCCGAGTTATATACCGATGGATACGAAAACAGGCCCTCGCCGGTGGCGCGGTCGGGCGTGCCGTAGACGTAGAACAGCTTCGAGTTCGACGTCGAGACGTTGCGCACCAGCGTCGCCTTGGCCGTCCAGCCATTGCCGAGCTGGTGTTCCAGTTCGGCGAAGCTGGCATTGGCCCGCGTGTTCCATCGCGACCAATCCGCCGAGGTGCTGGCCGAACGGGGATAGGCGGTCGGGCTACCGTCGCTGTAGTACAGCGGCAGCGCGCCCCACATGGTGCCGCGTGCGCGATTGTCCTGGTAGGCGTGGCCGACGGTCAGCACGGTGTTGTCGCCCAGCCTGGCATCGATGACGCCGTAGGCCACCGTCTTTGCCGGCGCGTAGCGGTCGAGGTAGGACTCGCCCTGCTGCTTGACCAGCACCAGCCGCGCGCCGACGCTGCCGCTGTCGTTGAGCCTGGCCGAGACGTCGCCGCTGAGGCGGCGCGTGTTCCACGATCCCAGCGTCAGGCTGGCCGACGCTGTCGTTTGCGCCGATGGGCGCTTGCGGATGAAGTTGATGGTCGCCGACGGGTTGCCGGTCGATGCCGCCAGGCCGTTGGCGCCTCGCACGATATCGATGCGCTCATAGATGGCGGTATCGAGGTCGCCCATGACGTTGCCGAACACCATGGGCGCGCCGACGCCGTCGTACTGGAAATTGACGACGTCGAAGCCACGCGCGGTGTAGTAGCTGCGGTCGGTCTCGATCTTTTCGACGGTGACGCCGCCGGCGCTGGCGAGCACGTCGTTGGCGTTGTCGAGCCTGAAGTCGTCCATCGCCGCGCGCGTCACCACCGATATCGACTGCGGCGTCTCGCGCGGCGACAGCACGAACTTGCTGGCGGAGGCGCTCTCGCGCACGGTGTAGTCCGGCGCGGCAGCTGTGCCCTTGATCGTCACCACCGCCACCGGCGCGGCCGCGGCGTCGTCGGCCATCGCCGCCGGGGAGAAGGCGAGCGACAGCGCGATGGCCAGCGGCGCGCGGCGCAGGAATATATTATTGTTATTGCAAGTCATCGGAACTGCTCCTAGGTGAAGGGTCGGACTCAAATGCGAATCGAAATGAGAATGATTCTCATTATGAATTACAAGAACGGAATTGGCAACCCTCGACGCCACGATTCGCCGGGGTCCGATCCCCCATGCCAATCGCTGTTATTCTGTTAATCAATTCAGATATGCAAGCAAAGGCCCCCGTGAACAATTCCGCCTCCCTCGACGCGCAGAAGATCCGCGTCAACGATCGCGAGCAGCTCATCTACCTGCTCACCGAAGCCGCCGAAATCGAGCACGGACTGATGTGCTGCTACCTGTACGCGGCGTGGAGCCTGAAGCAGTCGACCGACGAAGGGCTGAGCGCCGAGCAGCTGCAAAAGGTCGATGCCTGGCGCAAGCAGATCCACGGTGTCGCGATGGAAGAGATGCTGCACCTCGCGCTGGTCAACAACCTCTTGATGAGCATCGGCTCGCCGCCCCACTTCGCGCGCCAGAATTTCCCGGTGGCGCCCGGCTATCACCCGGCCAGCCTGGTCGTGCGGCTGGCGCCGTGCACGCGCGACACCATTTCGCACTTCGTCTACCTGGAGCGGCCGGAAGGAATGCAGCTGCCGCAAGCGGCCGGCTTCGAAACGGCAGTGGGCTACCGCCGCAGCGCCGGCGCGGCCCGGCTGACGCCCAATGCCGAGGACTACGATACGGTCGGCCACTTGTACGCCGGCATCGAACACGGTTTCGAACAGCTGGCGGGCGAGCTCGGCGAAGGCGCCCTCTTCATCGGCGCCGCCGAAGCGCAGATCGACAGCGACCTGCTGTCGTTCCCATCGATGCACGCGGTCACCGATTTGCGCAGTGCGCTGGCGGCGATCGCCACCATCGTCGAACAGGGCGAAGGCAGCCGCAGCGACCACGAAAAATCGCACTATGCGCAGTTCGTCACGATCGGCAAGCAATACGACGCGATGCTTGCCGCCGATGCCGGCTTCAGGCCGTACCGGCCGGTGGCGCCGACGCCGGTGATGTTCCGCCCGATCGCCAACGACGACGCCACCCACGTCTCGGCGCCGGACGCGGCCGTCGTGCTCGACCTGGCCAACGCCTGCTACTCGCTGATGCTGCGCCTGCTGGCAAGCGCCACCGGCGGCATGTACGAAAAGCCGTTTCGCGCGGTGCAGCTCGGCTGCGCCATCGAGATGATGTCGATCGTCAAGGCGCTGGCGATCCGGCTGACGACGATGACAGCGACCGCCGATGGCGCGCACAACGCGTCGATGAATTTCCACCTGCCGCGCGCCACGCTGGCGCTGCCGCAGCGCGACGCCGGCATGGCGCTGCTGGCCGAGCGCGCGCACGAGCTGGCCGGCGCCGCCCGCCAGCGCGACCTGCGCGGCGACGACGGCGCGCCGATCGGCGACCGCATTGCCGCGGTCGGCATGCAACTCGCGCAGCCGGTCTAGCGCGAACGTCCAGCGATGTACCGGCGGCGCGGCAACAGCATGCCGCTCGCACAGAGATTTATTCCCCCTCCGCACGAGGCAGCGCTCTCCCGCGTGGGCGCCTGATTTCGCTCACGTCGAGCCTGCCGCGGACTCCGTATTGTCGAGCTATGCGCCGCGCGCGCAAGCGACCAACTTTCCGCAGGCCTCATGTCTGCCCGCAAACAGCTGTTGACACTGTCATTGCACCCGGTCGCGGCAACAGCGATCAACGACGCCGGCCTGATCGCCGGCAATCAGGCTTTCCTGTACGCGAACGGCATGAAACGATGCGCAGATCGTCGCCGGGGTCTTCAAGGAAGGGGCCGGCAGCCGCTTCGTGCGGCTCGACCTGATTCCGGTGGTGCCGGAACCGGCGGCGTACGCGCTGCTGCTGGCCGGGCTGATGGTGCTCGCTAGCCGGGGCGCTTCAGCCCCGCCAGCAAGGTCAGCAGCTGCTCGGCATCGACCGGCTTGACGTAGTGGTGGTCGAAGCCGGCGGCGGCGGTTTCCTGGCGGTCCTGCTCCTGGCCGTAGCCGGTGATGGCGATCAGCACCGGGCGTTGGCCGCCGGGCTGGGCGCGCAGCAGCCGCGCCAGCTCGTTGCCGTCCATGTCGGGCAGGCCGATGTCGAGCATGAACACATCGGGCTGCTGGCGCTGCGCCTGCTCCAGCGCGCGCCTGGCGTTGTGCTCGATCGATACGCGGTGGCCGGCCGACTCGAGGAACATGCCCAGCATCATCGCCGCATCCGTATTGTCGTCGACCACCAGCACGCTCAGCGCGCGCGCCGCCGGCGCCAGCGGCCCTTCGCGGCGCAGTTCGCCGTCGGCGGCCGGCCGCGCCGCCCGCGGCAGCGTGATGGTGAATTCGCTGCCCTGTTCCGGGCCGGCGCTGGCGGCGGTCACCGTGCCCTCGTGCAGGTCGACCAGGCTCTTGACCAGCGCCAGGCCGATGCCGAGGCCGCCCTGCGAGCGGTCGGAGGTGCGTTCGGCCTGGGTGAACAGTTCGAATACCCGGTCCACCATGTCCGGCCCCAGGCCGATGCCGTTGTCGGCCACGCTGATGACCACCTCGTCGGCGGTCGCTTCCATCTTCAGCACGATGCAGCCGCCCTGCGGCGTGTACTTGGCGGCGTTGTTGAGCACGTTCGTGATGACCTGGATCAGCCGCTTCTGGTCGCCCATGACGAACGCCGACTGCGGCGGCGTGTGCACCGCCAGCTTGTGGCCGCGCGCATCGATCAGCGGGCGCACCTGCTCGACGGCGTCGGTGACGATGTGGCGGGCGTCGAGCATCGCATTGTCGAGCGTGATCAGGCCGCGCGTGACGCGCGACACGTCCATCAGGTCGTCGACCAGGCTGGTCATGTGCTTGACCTGGCGCGAGATGAGTTCGCTGATCTGGCGCACGCGCGCCTCGTCGACCCGCGTCAGGCGCAGCAGGTCGGCGCCGGCGCTGATCGGCGCCAGCGGGTTGCGCAGTTCGTGCGCCAGCATCGCCAGGAACTCGTCCTTGCGGCGGTCGGCCACGCGCAGCGCTTCCTGGGTCTGCTTCTGGTCGTGGATGTCGGTCGCCGATCCCATCCAGCGCACGATGGCCCCGGCGTCGTCGCGGATCGGCAGCGCGCGCGCCAGCACCCAGCGGTACTGGGCGGAGCGGTGCCGCAGGCGGAACTCGATTTCGTACGGCGCGCCGCTGGCCAGGCTGTGGCTCCACAGCGCCCGCGCGCGCGGCTGGTCTTCCGGATGAAACACGGCAATCCAGTTGTCGCCGCCGGCGGCGCTTTCGGCCAGGCCGGTAAACTGGTACCACTGCTCGTTGAAGTAGTCGTGGCTGCCGTCGGGCAGCGCGGAAAACACGATGTGCGGCATGGCATTGGCGATGGTGCGAAATTTCGCTTCGCTGGCGCGCAGCGCGCGCTCGGCCTCCTGGCGCGCGGTGACGTCCATCTGCGCCACCACGCCGCCGGCGATGCGGCCGTCGGCATCGCGCACCGCCGCGGCCGACAGCACGATGGTGCGGCGCGTGGCCGGCGCGTCGAACCGCTCGATCTCGACGACGTCGTTGGGGGCTTCCTCGCCGCGCAGCACGCGCGCCAGTGCCCATTCGTGCGGCGCCAGCCGCTGGCCGTGGCGGGCCGAACCGTCGGCCCACCAGCCGCGCCAATCGACGTAGCCATCGACATTGTCCGACAGCGGCAGCGCATCGCCCCACAGCTGACGGTTGGCGCGGTTCACCCGCACCAGCTTGCCGTCGGTGTCGGACATGCCGATGCCGACCGGCACGGCCTCGAGCAGCGCGTCGAGCAGGCGCCGCTCGGTCTCGGCGCTGTCGCCTTGCTCCTTCAGGGCAACGTGCGCGCGCGCGCTCTGCAGCGCCGCCCAGGTGCGGTCGGCCGTCTCGCGCGCCAGTTCGCGGCAGGCATGGGTCCACTCGAACGGCGCCGATTGATGCAGGTTGAGCACCGCCACCAGCTGACCTGACTTGATCAGCGGCACGCCGAGGTTGGCGACGACGCCGACGGCGAGATAGGCGTCCGCATGGCTGGCGGTGCGCGCATCGGTGCGCACATCGCGGATCGCCACCAGCTCGCCGGCGCGCAGCTGCGCGACGATCTGCGGGCCGAACTGGGCGAGCGTGCGCACGTCCGCGCTGACCGCGGCGACGCCGTCGTTGAGCCACTGGCGCGCCACCACGAACGTGTCGGCGTCTTCGTTGACTTCGGCGTAGACGACGCGGTCGACCTGCAGGCGGCGGCCGAGGATGTCGCTGGCCACCGCGGTGATCTCTTCCGGTTCGGCAAGATCGCGGATGCGGTCGGCCAGCTCGAGCTGGAAGGCCTGGCGCCGTTCGACCTCTTCAAGGCGAATGATGTTGCGCGCCAGGTCCTGCTGCGCCATGTACTGCTCGGTGACGTCGCTGCCCTCGATGAAGACGCCGGAGATGGCGCCGTCGGCGCCGGTGATCGGCTGGTAGACGAAGTTGATCATCAGCGACTCCAGCGGCGCGCCCGCTTCGCGCTGCAGCCGCACCGGCATGCCGCGCGCCACATACGGCACGCCGCTCGCGTACACCTTGTCGAGCAATTCGTAGATGCCCTGACCGGCCAGTTCCGGCATCGCCTCGCGGATCGGCCTGCCGAGCAGAGCGCGCGTCCCGACCACCTGCTGGTAGGCCGCGTTGGTCATGTCGAACACATGCTGCGGCCCGCGCAGCATCGCCATGAAGCCGGGCGCCTGCTGAAACAGCTGGCGCAGCCGGTCCATCTCGTCGACGTGGCGTTGCGCCGCGATCACCGCCGCCGTGGTTTCCTGGCAGACGCAGAACATGCCGTCGATGGCGCCGGCCTCGCCGCGCACGCCGGAGTAGGAAAATGTGAAATAGGTGATTTCCGGATAGCCGTTGCGCTCCATCTGGATCGGCAGATCCTGGAAATACGACGGCTGGTTGGCGAAAGCGCGGTCGGCGATCGGCCCCACCGCGTCCCAGATGTCATTCCAGGCCAGCCGGAACGGCGCGCCGAGGGCCGCCGGATGCTTCTTGCCGAGGATATGGCTGTAGGCGTCGTTGTAGATGAGGCAACGCTCGGCGCCCCAGGCGACGAACATCGGAAATTGCGACGACAGCATCAGGTCGACGGTCGTCTGCAGGGGCTGCGGCCAGGCCGACTGCGGGCCCAGCGGCGTGGCGGCCCAGTCGTGCTGGCGTATCAGTTGTGCCATCATGCCGTCCTGGACGGCATCGGCGATTAACGTTGAACCCTCGACTAACATCGGCTTTCCCCTGCGCGGTGCAAAAATATTTCTCCATTTTACGTCGTGGCGGCGAACGGCGGCGCTCAGCCGGCCAGCGGCGCCACCAGCTGCGGCGCCTGGTTGCGCACGTAAACCTGGCATGAGCCCGTTACATTTTACCCGGGGTTGCTCTACACTGAGCCGCTTGCGAAGCGACGCTTGGTCGCCGGCAGGGTGAACAGCGTCGCTGAACGATCCTCTCCAAGCCCGTCGCTAACACTTTCTTGGATGACAATGAAAACTAAAGTTACTGTAATCGGACTGGGGTCCTTTGGCTCCACGGTGGCGCTAGAACTGAGCCGGCTCGGGCATGATGTGCTTGGCATCGACTCAAGTGCCGCCCGTACAAATGCTATCGCAGATCAGATTACGCGAGCCGTCACCGCGGATGGCCGCGATGAACGTGTCTTGACCGAGCTTGGCGTGCATGAGTGCGATGTGGTGGTCGTTGCCATCGGTGAAGATATTGAAGCAAACATCATCATCGCATTGATCGTCAAGTCGATGGACAAGCCGAGGGTCTGGGCGAAAGCGTTAAATCACAACCATCACCGCATCCTGGAAAAACTGGGAGTCGATCATATTGTTCACCCTGAGCATGAGATGGGGTTGCGCGTGGCACGTACGCTTATTTACCCTGAGGTCTTGGACTATATCAACTTGGGTGATGACCAGTTCATTGCCGAAGTCCGCGTCTCTGAGGGCCTGGCTGGGAAAACGATCAGCGCACTCAATTTGCAGGAATGTAAAGTGCAGTGCTTGCTGGTCAAGCATCTGGCCAACATCACCTCGCCTGTACTGCCGAACCATACTTTTGGTCTGGGCGACCAGATCGTTCTGCTGGGAGCTCTGCCCAATTTGCGCAAGGTCTCAAAATTTCTATGAGGCACATCCCGGCACAGCACTTCGCCAAGAAAATCGAGAACGGACTTTTTCAGCTGCGACCGCCTCAAGCGCTAATTCTTTCGTTTCTGGCGTTGTCGCTGGCGGGGGCGCTTTTGCTGAAACTGCCTTTCGCCAGCCATCAGGCGACGAGTTGGAGCCAAGCGCTTTTCACCGCCGTGTCTGCAGCGACGGTCACCGGACTGACCGTAGTCGACACGGGGACGCACTTTACGCTGTTCGGGCAATGGGTGCTCATTGTGCTCATGCAACTGGGCGGTCTTGGCCTGATGACCTTTGGCCTTTTCGTGATTTTTCTGGCCCGTGATCGTTTGACGATGCAGCATAGCGCCGTCGTCAGTGAAGCGCTCAGCGAACCAGGACATGGGAATTTGCAAAAGCTGTTGACGGCCATGTTTGGCTTCACGCTGATCATGGAATTGTTGGGTACCATCTTGCTCGCAATAGAGTGGGTACCGCAGATGGGATGGTCGCGCGGCATCTATTTCAGTTTTTTTCATACCGTTTCAGCATTCAACAATGCCGGATTCGGTCTGCGCCCCGACAATCTTGTCGCATATGCGGCCAGCCCTCTCGTCAATATTGTCATCACCTCTTTGTTCATCGGCGGCGGCATCGGCTTCGTCGTGATTGCTGACCTCATAGAAAAACGGCGTTTCCGCGACCTCGCGCTTCACACAAAAGTCATGATCTGCGGGACCTTGGTCGTCAATGTCGTGGCGATGCTTGTCGTCTTCGCTCTGGAGTATGGAAACCCCGGAACGCTGGCAAAGCTTCCCGACATTGGCAGCAAGCTTTGGGCAGCCTGGTTCCAGGGCGTAGCGCCGCGTACGGCCGGGTTCAATACAGTTGACGTTGCAGCGCTAGCCCCTGCGACAGCACTATTTATCATGGTGTTAATGTTCATCGGGGCAGGCAGTGGGTCGACGGCCAGTGGAATCAAGTTAAGTACCTTCATCGTATTGCTCGCTACCACTCGCGCCTTTTTGAGAGGCGATGAGCGCCCGGTGATTTTTGGCCGTAGTCTCCACTCAGCCGTCATCATCAAGGCGATGTCGATCACGATCATGGCGTTGTTCTGCGTGCTTGCCGCAGTCTTCATGCTGACGATTTCCGAGCGACACCCGTTTTTGGATCTTGCATTCGAGGCCGTCTCAGCGTTTGGCACCGTAGGGCTGTCCCGCGGGGTCACGCCGACTCTTACGCTGCCCGGACAGACCGTCATTATGGTCTTGATGTTAATCGGACGGGTCGGCCCGTTGACCCTTGCTTTCACAATCGCAAATCGACCTCATGCGCTGATCGAGTATCCCGCAGGCAAGGTTACTGTTGGGTAGGATGCCTGACACAAAGCATTGCAGGTTTTGTACGCCCGTCACCAGGTGTCGACACCAGCCGGACGACGGGACAGCCGATCGCAGGTTCAGGATTACAGGCTAGTCGACGCCGAAGCGGTAGCGCGACTCGGTGGCGTACTGTTCGCCGGGGCGCAGCACGGTGTCCGGGAACGAAGGCTGGTTGGGCGAGTCCGGAAAGTGCTGCGGTTCCAGGCACAGGCCGCTGCGGAAAGTGTACTGGCGCCCCTTGCCGCCCAGCGTACCGTCGAGAAAATTACCGCTGTAGAACTGCACGCCGGGCTGGTCGGTAAACAGTTCCATCACCCGGCCCGAGGCCGGATCGCGCACGCGCGCCGCCAGGCCAGGCCGGTTCAGCACGAAATTATGGTCGTAGCCGCCGGCGTAGCGCAGTTGCCGGTCCGCTTCGCCGATGCGCTCGCCGATCGGGCGCGCCGTGCGGAAATCGAAGGGCGTGCCCGCCACCGGCGCGATCTCCCCGGTGGGGATGAGCATCTCGCTGACCGGCGTGTAGCGGTCGGCATGCAGCGTCAGCTCGTGGCCAAGGATGTCGCCGCGGCCGGCCAGGTTGAAGTAGCTGTGCTGCGTCAGGTTGACCGGCGTCGCGCGGTCGGTGACGGCCGCCAGCCGCATGATCAGCTCGTCGTCGTCGCTGAGCTGGTAGGTGGCCGTGATGTCGAGCGTGCCCGGGTAGCCCTGCTCGCCGTCGGAGCAGCGGCGCCGCAGCGTCAGCACGGCGCCGTCCGCCCGGGCATCCCACAAGACCGTGTGCAGGCCGCCGCGGCCGCCGTGCAGGTGGTTCGCGCCGTCGTTGACGTCGAGCTGGCAGGCCGTGCCGTCGAGCATGAAGCGGCCGCCGGCGATGCGGTTGGCGTAGCGCCCGATGAGCGCGCCGAAATACGGATGCTCGCCCAGATACGGCGCCAGGCGGTCGAAGCCGAGGACGATGTCGGCCAGCGCGCCGTTGCGGTCGCGCGTGTGCAGTTCGGTAATGATGCCGCCGAAATCAGTCACTTTCGCCACCAGGCCGTTGGCATTGGTCAGCGTAAACAGCGACACATCGGCGCCGTCGGCCAACCGGCCGAACGGCGCCTGCCTGATCGAAGTATTCATAGTCTGCATTTTATGGCAAACCATGGCCCGGTCAACCGCGCTGTTGACCGCTTCGGCGCCTGGCGAGGACGCGCATGCGGAACCGGCCTGGTGAACGCCGCACCGCTGGCGGCGCCATTGCCCGGCTGCCGGCGCCGCTCAGGATTCGGCTCTCGCCGGCGCCGCAGTTTCCAGGATCTTCTCGGCGGCCTTCTTGCCGGCCAGGAAGGCGTGGTCGGAGTTGTAGTATTCCCACTCGCTGTAACGGCCGGCCAGCAGGATGTCGTGCCGCGCCAGCCACGCCTTGCACGTCGCGACGTTGCTGGCGCGGGCGTGGTCGTACACCACGTAAGCATACGGCATGTCGATCTCGTTGGCAGCGAGGATCTTGTCCTGCGGGCGGATCATGCCGACCTTGATGCAGTCGGCGATGACGCGGCGGATCAGCTCGTCGTGGTCGCACGGCAGCGGCTTCCACGGCGAATACGAGATCTCGCAGGTAAAGCCGAAGCCGCCCGGCGCATTGCATTGCTTGCTGGCGTTACCCTGCACGAAGATGCGGTGGAAGATGGCATCCTCCGGGTAGTAGATCCAGTGCTTGTCGGTGATGTTTGCGCGGTCGATGCCGATGTTGACGTTGCGAATCGAGATGTGCTTCAGCCCGCGCGCGGCTTCCTGCACGTGCCCAGGCGCGGCGTCGCCGATCAGCTTGATCAGTTCCGGCAGCGGCATCGTGCTGATCAGGTCGTCGTAGCGGAAGCGGCGGCCGTCGGCCAGCGCGATCACGTGCTCCCGCGGCAGCAGCTGGACGACGTCGGCATTCAGTTCGAGCTTGCCGCGGATGTGCGGCAGGAAACCGTTCATCAGCGCCTGAAAGCCGCCCTTGATCGGATAGCCGAAGCGCGCGTTCGGGCCCATCGGCTTGCCGGCCGGCTCGAGCGCCCCTTCGATGATCTCCTCGAGGTCGGGCAGCGGCACCCGCCCGCCCAGCCACGACGTTTCCATCTCGGTCAGCGGCACCGTCCACAGCTTCTTGTTGTAGGGAATGGCGAAGTGCTTGGCGATGCCCGCGCCCCACACCTTGTAGATGAACTGCTCGAAGTTCTTCACTTCGCCGGGCTGCGAGGCCGCGCCATTGGCGATCTCGACGGTGCCGTCGGCGCAGCAGTCTTCCAGCGCCGTCGGCTCGCACTTTGGCGCCGCCTTTTGCTGGCCCAGCGTGCCGAAGCGCGCTTGCATGGCGCCGACGATGCATTCCTTGATCACCGCCGGCGGCAAACCGTACAGCGCTCCCTGGAACGGATAGCGGGTCAACACATTCTTGCTGTAGACCCAGGCCTCGCGGTCCTGCCAGTGCAGGTTCGGGCCGAGCAGCTTGTCGTACAGCTTGAGCACGTACTGGTCGTTCGAGAACATGATGTGGCCGGCACAGTCGAAGGTGAAACCGTTGTCCTCGACCGAGCGGCACCAGCCGCCGACGGTCGGATTGCGCTCCAGCAGCAGCGCGTCGGCGCCGAGGTGGTAGGCGGCCGACAGGCCGGTCGGCCCGGCGCCGACGATGACGCACGACACCGTCTGCAGCGCCTGCGGGCGCATCGGATTGACCACGGCGCCGCCGCCGGCGCCGTGGTCAGGCGAGGCGGCGGCCGGCGCGCGGCTGGCGGTCGAGCGCGGCGCCGCTTCGATCAGCGCGCGCATACGCTCGGCCGTGTGCTGCCACGAGGTGTTGGCGACGATGGCGCGCATCTCGTCGACCATCCTGGCGTTCGCTTCGGGCGTCATCGCCAGCGCGGTCTCGCAGGCGGCAATGAATTTTTCAGCGCTGTCGGCAATCGCCACCACATGGCCGTACGGCACCACGACGTCGGTGATCGGCGTGCTGACGATCGGCAGTTCGGCCGCCATGTATTCGAGCACCTTGGTCGGGCTGATGAATTTGGTCGACTCGTTGAGCGCGAACGGCAGCAGGCAGACGTCCCAGCCGGCCAGGAACTGCGGCAACTCGTCGTACGAGCGCTGGCCGAGGTAATCGACGTTGGCGCGCCGCGGCAGCTGGGCCGGGTCGATCTTGACGACCGGGCCGACCATGACCAGCTGCCAGTCGGGGCGCGCGTCGGCCATCGCCGCCAGCAGGTCGATGTCGAAGCGCTCGTCGATGACGCCGAAAAAGCCCAGCCGCGGGCCGCCGGTGTTCGTCTGCGCCGGATGGCTGATGGCGCGCTCGAGCGACTGGCCGAAGTGGGCGGCGTCGACGCTGCTGGGGAAGCAATGGGCGTTGGCATGGCGCCCGCGCTTCGCTTCGTACAGGCTCGGCCCGCCGGTAAACACCAGGTCGGCCATGCCGAGCAGGGCCGTTTCGCGCTGCAGCAACTGCTTCGGCGAATTCTTGAACGCGGCCAGCTCGTCCATGCAGTCGTACACCACCAGCGCCGGATGCAGGCCCTGCACCAGCGGCAGCGCCATCGGCGTGTACAGCCAGACGATCGGATCTTCGCCTTCGCTGGTGAGTTCTTCGAGCAGCGGTTTGAGCAAGGGAATCTGGTCGTCGTGGAAGCCGCCGGCAGGCGACGACGTGAACGGCTGGCACACGGTGACGTTCGGCGCGACGGCGGTCTTGCGCAGGACGTTGTCGCCCTGGTGGAAGATCGGCTCCTCGACCATGATGATCTGGTAGTGCTCGGCAAGTCGGGTCAACAGCTGCTGCGGGCGTTGAAACACGAAATCCCAGCGCAGGTGGCAAAACACGATAATTTTCGGCATACATCTTCCTTTCGGGCCCTGGCGGGGCAATGGTTGAATGAGGGCGCGCGAGCTGGCATGCGATGCGCTCATCATTTGACCGAAACACTCGCCAGTTACTCCGCCGCCGGCTTCGAGCACGCGCAAATTTTCGCTAACTACGTGTCGCGCGCTGCTCGACAGCCCGGCGCCCAGCGCCCAGCGGCGTAAGGGCGGCAGCATGGATCTGCAACTTTTTGTTGTTCCACACCTCCTATAAATAGAGGACAAAGAGACGCGGGTCAGTGGCCAAAACAGCCCTGCTCCGGCACTTGCCATTTATATAAAATTTCCGTTCAGCGGCGTGGCGCCGACGATAATCGATACCAACAATCAAGGAAGAATATGGCGACAGCAATTGCGGGCGGGATGGCGCTGTGGGGCGGGCTCGAATGCACGGTCAACCGCGTCGGCGGCCGCTTTTTCAGCCAGCTCGAGCGCAATGGCCATGAACGCCGGCCGGACGACCTTGCCCGCTTCGCCTCGCTCGGCATCGGCGCCCTGCGCTATCCGCTGCTGTGGGAGCGCATTGCGCCTGACGGCCTCGCCGCGGCCGACTGGGATTTTGCCGACCGGCAGTTGCCGGCCATGCGGGCCGCCGGCATTACCGTCATCGCCGGCCTGGTGCACCACGGCAGCGGCCCGCGCCACACCAGCCTGCTCGACCCGGCGTTTGCCGCCCGGCTTGCCGAATACGCCGGGGCGGTGGCGGCGCGCTATCCGTGGATCGCGTTCTACACGCCGGTCAACGAGCCGCTGACGACCGCGCGTTTCAGCGGCCTGTACGGCCTGTGGTATCCGCACCGCAGCGACGACCGCTCGTTCATCGAGGCGCTCCTGAACCAGTGCCGCGCGGTGGTGCTGTCGATGCGGGCGATACGGCGCGTCAATCCGCAGGCGAAGCTGGTGCAGCCGGACGATCTAGGCAAAAATTACAGCACCGAGGCGCTGGCGCAGCTGGCCGGTTTCTACAACGAACGGCGCTGGCTGGGCTGGGATCTGCTGTGCGGCATGGTTGGCCCGCAGCATGCGCTGTGGCCTTACCTGAGCGGCAGCGGGATCGATCCGGCCGACATTCTCTGGTTCCGCGACAATCCCTGCCCGCCCGACATCGTCGGCGTCAACTACTACGTCACCAGCGAACGCTGGCTCGACCACCGTACCGAGCGCTATCCGCCGCACCTGGCCGGCATGGTCGACGGCAAGCCCTGCGTCGACATCGAAGCGGCGCGCGCGCTGGCGACGCCGACGCCGGGCATCGGCCCGTTGCTGGAGGAAATCTGGCAACGCTATCACCTGCCGCTGGCGGTCACCGAGGCGCACATTGCCGGCAGCCGCGAGGACCAGCTGCGCTGGCTTCTGGAAATCTGGCAAGCCGGCGAGGCGGCGCGCGCCAAGGGCGTCGACCTGCGCGCGGTCACCGCCTGGGCCCTGCTCGGCTCGTTCGACTGGAACAGCCTCGTCACCCGCGACGACGGCTATTACGAGTCGGGCGCCTTCGACATCCGCGCGCCGGCGCCGCGCCCGACCGCGGTGGCGGGCCTGATGCGCGAACTGGCCGCCGGCGACACGCCCTCGCACCCTGCCCTGCAGGGCCAGGGCTGGTGGCGGCGCCAGTGCCGGCTGCCGGGCGAACCGGCAACGCTGGACGCCATCGCGGCGCCACCGCCCGGCCTGGCCGGCGCCGCGCCGATCCTCATAGCCGGCGCCAGCGGCACGCTGGGCCGGGCGTTTGCGCGCATCTGCGAGGAGCGCCATCTGGCGTATCGCGCGCTCACGCGCGGCGACATGGACATCGCCGCCCCGGCGTCGGTGGCGCGCGCCATCGCGCGCTGGCGGCCGTGGGCGATCGTCAACGCCAGCGGCTACGTGCGGGTCGACGACGCCGAGAACGACGTCGCCCGATGCTTTCGCGAAAATTCGCACGGTCCCGCGGTGCTGGCGGCGGCGTGCGCGCGCGAAGGCGTGCACCTGACCACGTTTTCCAGCGACCTGGTGTTCGACGGCCGGCAGCGCGCGCCCTACGTCGAGACCGACGCGATGGCGCCGATCAACGTCTACGGGCGCAGCAAGGCCGAGGGCGAATCAACCGTGTTGGCATGCAATCCGGCCGCGCTGCTGGTGCGCACCAGCGCGTTCTTCGGACCGTGGGATGGGTACAACTTCGTCGCGCAGGCCCTGGGCGCGCTGGAGGCAGGCCTGCCTTTCCATGCTGCCGGCGACATCACGGTGTCGCCGACCTACGTGCCGGACCTGGTCAACACCTGCCTCGACCTGATCATCGACGGCGAGCGCGGCGTCTGGCACCTGACCAACGGCCATCCGGTCACCTGGTTGGAACTGGCTGGCCAGGCGGCGCGCCACGCCGGCATCGACTGCAGCCGGCTCGAACCGCAAGCGGCAGCGGACTGCAACTACGTCGCCGCGCGGCCGAGCTACAGCGCGCTCGACAGCAATCGCGGCATCCTGCTGCCGACGCTCGATGACGCCCTGCGGCGCTTCCTGGCGTCGCGCCGCCACAGGGCGCCAACGTCGCCGTGCGCTTAGCGGCTGCCGTCCGACACTGGCAGCGACGAATTCGGCGTCGTGCCCTGCGTCTCGCCGCTGTTGTTGCGAACTGCCGGCTTCGGCGCCTCGTTGGCGGTGGTGCCGGTGGTGGCGCCGGCCGCGGTGGAGGTGGTGGTGGCGTCGGTCGAACCGGTGGCGCCGGTCATGCCGGTGGCGCCGGTTCTGCCGGTGGCCGAGGTCGTGGCGTTGCCAGCCATGCCGGCGTCGGTGCTGCCGCCGGTACCGCTGGTGCCCGAGGTCGCCGGTACGGTCGTGGTGGTGGTTGCGGTGGTGTCGACCGGAGCGACGACTTCAGCCTTCTTGCAGCCGACTGCGGCCGCGCCGATCGCCGCGACCAGCAATAAGGTGCGTGCCGCTGACATTGACTTGTTCATGGGTATTCTCCTTGGTAGTGGGGTTGGATTCCTCCTGCAAATAAACCGCAGAGAGGAATGCTCTCCACGGCTTACTTGCATTTTCGCTACGAGAAGAAGGTCCCGTCTGTTAGTTCGCGCTCAGAGCTGCTCACTTCGCTTATAAAGTCGACGGCCAGCGGTATTTTGGCAACACCGCCGGCGCGGTGCCGGCAACGATGACGATTTCCTTGTGCGCGCCGAAGGTGATGCTGGCCGGATCGCCGTCGAAGCGGGTCAGCACTTCGCCGCTGATCACATAGAAGCGCAGCGGGCCGGAGATGCCGGCGACCGCGCTGCGCGTCAGCGGCTGCCCCCAGACGGCGAAGAACTGGCCGAGCGTGAGGTTGCGCGCCACGTTCGGTTCGACGTGGACGACGCCGGAGCGGTCGTGGGTATGCAGCTCGTAGGTGCAGCCGCGCAGTCCGACCGACGCCGGCACCGCCAGCCGCACGCCGTCCTGGTAGATGGAAATGAGCGAATGGTTGTGCGACGCGATCGTGCCCATGCACTCGACGCCGGCGATCGGCGCGCCGGTGCCGCTGCCGTCGGCCCATCTGGCCAGGCCGTTCGGCGCTCCCGACACCAGGTTGGTGTAGGTTGGCGCCAGCGCTGGCTCCGGCGTCGGCTGAGGCGCCGGAGCCGGGGTCGGATCGGGGATCGGCTGCGGCTGCGGGAGCGGAATCGGTGCCGGCGCCGGCGGCTCGACGCCGCCGCCGCCGCCGCATGCCGACAGCAGCAATATGGCGGTGATGGCCGCAATTCCACCTGCACTCTCTTGGTATTTTCTTGAAGACATTTGGCGCTCCTGTTGGTCGAATCGGACTTCGGTTGCGGCGTGTACCGCTCGCCTGACCGATACAGCGCGCGAAAACAGTCCCCCGTTCCGGGTGACGTGGGTCGACCTGGAGATGCACAACTCGGGAGAAACGGGGCGCCGCAATTGGCAGATGAGTGAGAACGATTCTACGTGGGCAGGTGGCGTGGCTTGTTTAATCCAGATCAAGCGACGAGGCCGGCGGATTGTTGCTGCAGAAAAATGGGGATGGCGTACCCGAGAGTTCGGGCCGCCGCAATGCAGTGCGCCACAGCCTTGCGCGGGCAAGGCATGGCAAGTCGCGCGTTACATCCGGCGCATCGTGCGGCCGGTGGCCGGCTGCTTCAACACGCGCGCCTGGATCTTCTTCCAGATAAATCCAGCGATGGCCATCATGATAATCTTCCGCATATACACCTCCAATTTTAGGGAACCAGCAAAGTCCTGCATCACAACATTGTGGTGCTGACAACGGACAATACGCCGATCCGCGAAAACGCGCCGCAAGATTGCACGGCGCACAAGCGTGCGTCCACGCACGGAGCCGCACGCCCACCCGCGCTATAGTGCCAACTTGGCAAGAATCCACAATGAGGCAATATGCAACCAACTAATGCAGGAAGCGGGATGGGCGACCAGGAAGCTATCGAGTTCATCCGGGGCGTATTCGGGCTGGTGCGCAGCGGCGACGATGCCAGTCTTGGCGCGATGGTCCAGAAGGGCTTGCCGGTCAATTTCCGCAACGAGAAAGGCGACAGCCTGATCATGCTGGCGTGCTACCACGGCCATCTGGAGACGGCGCGCATCCTGCTTGAAGCCGGCGCCGATCCGAACGTGCCCAACGACCAGGGGCAGACGCCGCTGGCCGGCGCCGCCTACAAGGGCTATCTCGAGATCGCCGAACTGCTGCTCAGGCACGGCGCCCGCGTCGAGGGTGCCAGCCCCGACGGCAAGACGCCGCTGATGATGGCGGCCATGTTCAACCGCCCGGCGATCATCGACCTGCTGCGCGCGCACGGCGCCGACGTCGACGCCGTCGACAGCCGCGGCATGACGGCGGTGTCGCTGGCCGAAAAGATGGGCGCCGGCGCCGTGCTGCCGCACTTGCAGCGCTAGCATTCCAGCGCCAGTTCCGATTTCAAGTTCCGGTGTCAGGTCTGACATTCGGTGGCTGTCAAGCTAGTTGTCGCGTAAACAGCC
>JAZKFW010000080.1:0-37520 GCA_040386255.1 Pseudomonadota bacterium | reverse complement strand
GGGCGCTCGACGGCGGCCGGATCAGCTCGCCAGAGATGCTGCTGAGATCGGCACTGGGCACTTTCCCCGACTTCCCGGTGACATAGCCATAAAAAAAAGCTCGCCGAAGCGAGCTCTGTTCCAATGTATTACCAATGCTTTAATCGTGTCTCAGGCGCCCATGCTATCTGCGTGGTGCGGTGATATGTAAATCGACCAACGTATTCGGAATTACAAACCCAGCCTGTTGCGACCATCTACGAATCACGGCATTACATATGCTGTTATCGAGGCGCAGAGCCTGGGGCGTGGTGCTGTTCGAACAAACGAACTGCAGCACAGAACGAAGTGTATCACCCTTTTGTGCGCCGCAGCAAATTTATTTTGCCTGCTCCGTGCGCAGGCCTTTCGGTTCCTCGTCCATCCGGTCGTGGCCGGCCCGCTCGTATTCGGAAATCACCTGGGCGCCCAGCAGCAGCAGCGTGGCGCCGATCTCCAGGCTGAACATGACGACGATCGCCGTCGTCATCGAGCCGTACACCACGTTCACCTGCGACAGCGTGGAAAAATACCAGACCAGCACGTGCCGCGCCATCTCCCACAGCAGCGCCGCGGTGACGCCGCCGATCAGCGCGTGCGACACCGACAGCCGCCCCACCGGCATCACCATGTAGATCGACGTCAGCACCAGGATTTCGCCGGCCAGCCCGAGCAGGTACAGCAGCGCGCCCGACACGCCGCCGAGCGACCAGTCGTAGCCGAACAGGTGCACGCTCTCCTGCCCCATCACCTGCAGCGACCCGGCCACCAGCGTGACGAGCAGGATGCCGGCGCCGAGCGCGAGGATGTAGCAGTACGGCAGGATCGCCGACACCAGGAAATGCCGGCGCCGGATCGCCACGCGGTGGATGAAGATCACGCTCATCGCGTTTTCCAGCACCGTGAAGGCGAGCGAACTGAAAAACAGCATGGTGCCGCCGAGCACCCAGGTGATCAGCTCGCGGTTTTCGAGGAAGTGCGCCACCTCGGCGGTGATCGAGGCCGACTGGCCCGGCACCAGGTATTCGAGATAGCGCCGCAGCGTCACCAGCAGCTCGGCCTGGTCGATGAAGTGCGACAGCGCCACCACCACCAGCATCAGGAACGGCACGATCGACAGCAAGGCGTAGTAGGCCACGGCGCCGGCCAGCAGCAGGCCCTGGTTGGCGCGGAAGCCCTTGAGTACCTGCCACGCGAAGCCGAGGGGATGAGCGAGAATATAGGCGTTGGCGCGGCGGTTGAGGATATCGATGTGCGGCAAGTGGACTGTCATTGTCGTGCGAGTCTGATGCCGGTAAATTGCCAGCGTGCGCCGGCGGGGAAAAAATTACGGTAGCTGGCGCGGGAATGGCCCGGCGGTGTCGCCACCGAGGAGCCGCGCAGCACGTACTGGTTGAGCATGAACTTGCCATTGTATTCGCCCAGCGCGCCAGGCGCCGTCGCGTAGCCCGGATAGGGCGAATAACTGCTGCTGGTCCACTGCCAGCAGTGGCCGAACATCTGCCGCAGGGCGCCGCTTTCGCTGCGCGCGGCCACTTCCCATTCCGCCTCGGTCGGCAGCCGCGCCCCGGCCCAGTGAGCGTACGCGCTGGCCTCATACAGCGACAGGTGCACCGCGGGCTGCTCCAGGTCGAGCGGGCGCATGCCGTGCAGCGTGAATTCGTGCCAGGCGCCGGCATCGCCGCGCCGCCAGTACATCGGGTGCGCCAGCGCCAGCGCGCAAACATGGTCCCAGCCCTCGGACAGCCAAAGCGCCGGATCGCGGTAGCCGCCCGCTTCGATGAATTGCAGGTACTCGCCGTTGGTAACCAGCCGCGCGGCCAGCGCGAATGGCTGCAGGTACTGGCGGTGGCGCGGCAGCTCGTTGTCGAAGCTGAAGCCCTCGCCCTGGTGGCCGATGTCGGCCAGCCCGCCGGCGAAATCGACCCAGCCCGCGGGCGCCGACGCTTCGGCCGGCTGCAGCGGCGCCGGCGCATAGGCCGGATACAGCGCGCTTTGCGCCAGCAGGTGCTTGACGTCGGTGAGGATCAGTTCCTGGTGCTGCTGCTCATGCTGCAGGCCCAGTTCGATCAGCGCGGCCAGCTCCTCGTTGTCGGCGTGTTCGGCCAGCAGGCGGCCGATGCGCTGGTCGACGTTGGCGCGGTAATCGCGCACTTCCTGCAGCGACGGGCGAGTGAGCAGCCCGCGCTGGGCGCGCGGATGGCGCTCGCCGACGCCGTTGTAATAGGAGTTGAACAGCACCCGGAACGCCGGATGGAAAGGCTGGAAGCGCGCCTCCATCGGTTCGAGGATGAAGGTCTCGAAAAACCAGGTGGTGTGCGCCAGGTGCCATTTGACCGGGCTGGCGTCGGGCATCGACTGGGCGCCGCAGTCTTCGCTCGACAAGGGCTCGGCCAGCATCAGCGAGCGCTTGCGCACACTGTCGTAGTGACGGCGCCAGGTGAACGTATTGGTCGGCTTCATCGCGCTCGGCGCTTCAATCGGCAATCGCTCGCGCGTGGATCACGGCGAACCAGCCGGCGGCGTCGGTCCACACGCTGGCGGCCTGGAAGCCCGCCTCCTCGAGCAGCCCGACGGCCGCGCTTTGGCGGTACTTGTAGCTGTTCTCGGTGTGGATGCGCTCGCCCCGCGCGAACGCCCGCTCGCCGCCGTGCCAGTGCACCGTCAGCGCTTCGCGCGCCTCGAGGTGCATCTCGACCCGGCTGTCGGCGGCGTTGTAATAGCCGCGGTGACGCCACTGGCGCACATCGAAGTCGGCGCCGGCCAGGTGGTTCACGTGGCGCAGCAGGTTGAGGTTGAAGGCGGCGGTAACGCCGAGCGCGTCGTCGTAGGCGGCGTCCAGCGTGGCGCTGTCCTTGACCAGGTCGATCCCGATCAGCAGGCCGCCGTCGTCGTCGCACTGCTCGCGCGCGCGGCGCAGGAAGGCGCACGCCTGGTCGGGCGCGAAATTGCCGATCGACGAACCGGGGTAGAAGAACAGGCGTTTTTGCTGGCGCACGTTGGCCGGCAGTTCGAGCGACGACGAAAAGTCGAGCCCGAGGCCGGTCATTTCAATGTGCGGGAAGCGCTGCTGCAGGCGCTCGATCGACTCGCGCAGGAAATCGGCCGAGATGTCGATCGCCACGTACTGGCACGGATGCAGCAGCGGGAACAGGCGCGCCGCCTTGGCGCAGTTGCCGGCGCCAAGGTCGATCAGCGTGGTGCCGGCGCCGATCGCGCGCGCCATCTCGGCGCCGTGACGCGCGAAGATGGATGCCTCGGTGCGCGTCGGATAGTACTCGGGCAGTTCGCAGATCGCTTCGAACAGGCGCGAACCGAGGGCGTCGTACAGGAATTTGGGCGACATAGTGGCGCCGTTGGCACGCAGGCCGGCATCGAGTTCGGCTAATACAGCCGCGCTGGCGTGGGGGCGGTTCGGTTCGGTCAGGCATGACGTCGACATAATTTTTCATTCGCGCGCACGAATGGCGCAGTAATCGAGCTGTCTGAATAGGATGGCTGTGTTTTTGTTATGATATCTGAATATCCGAATTTTCAGCGCCCGCAGGTGTGAAACGTGCCGCTTGAATCCAATTAACTTCCCCACTGAAAGGCCGTATGCGCCACTTCTCCAAACGCAGCATGTTGAAATCGATCGCCGCCGCCGGCCTGATGCTCGCCGCCGTCACCGTGGCCGCCCAGAACACGCCGGGCGTACTGCGCGTGTCGGCCATCCCGGACGAGGCGCCGACGGAACTGCAGCGCAAGTTCAAGCCGCTCGGCGACCACCTCGCCAAGGCCACCGGCCTGAAAGTGGAATTCACTCCGGTGACCGATTACGCGGCGTCGGTCGAAGGCCTGATCAACAAGAAGATCGACATGGTCTGGTTCGGCGGCTTCACCTTCGTGCAGGCCAACGTGCGCAGCAAGGGCCAGGTCACGCCGCTGGTGCAGCGCGCCGAAGACGAGAAGTTCCGCTCGGTGTTCATCACGACCAATAAAGACATCAACAGGCTCGAGGACCTGAAGGGCAAGACGCTGTCGTTCGGTTCCGAGTCGTCGACGTCGGGCCACCTGATGCCGCGCTCCTACCTGCTCGCCGCGAAGATCAATCCCGACACCGACCTCAAACGCATCGCCTTCTCAGGCGCGCACGACGCCACGGCGGCGGCGGTCGCCGGCGGCAAGGTCGACGCCGGCGCGCTCAACATCTCGGTATGGGAAAAGCTGGTCGCCGAAAAGAAGGTCGACCCGGCCGTCGTGCGCGTGTTCTACACCACCCCGGGCTACTTCGACTACAACTGGAGCGTGCGGACGGACATGAGCCCGGCGCTGAAGAAGAAGATCACCGACGCCTTCCTGTCGCTCAACAGCGCCACGCCTGAAGGCAAGGAAATCCTCGACCTGCAGCGCGCCAGCAAATTCATTCCGACCAAGGCAGCGAACTACGCCGACATCGAAAAAGCTGCCCACAGCGCCGGCCTGCTGAAAGAAACCAAGTAATCGCGTGATGACTTACCAGCTCGACAAACTGACGGTGCGCCACCAATCTTCCGGTGGCGGCGCGCCCGCGCTGCACGACATCGACCTGGTCGTCGCGCAAGGCGAGCAGCTGGCCATCATCGGCCCGTCGGGCGCCGGCAAGACCACCTTGCTGGCGACGCTGGCGCTGGCGCAGCGCCCGTCCGGCGGCGTCTTTCGCGCCTTCGGGCAGGACCCGTGGGCGCTGCCGGAAGCGCAGCGCCATCAGCTGCGCGCGCGCCAGTGCCTGGCGCCGCAGACGCCGCCTTTGCCGCCGCGCCAGCGCGTGGTGACGGCGGTGCTGGCGGCGCGCCTGCCGCAATGGACGCTGTGGCAGGCGCTGGTGTCGCTGGTGAAGCCGTCCAATCCCGAGGCGGCTTACGGCGCGCTGCTGCGCTTTGGCCTCGGCGACAAGCTGTACTCCCGGGTCGACCGCCTGTCCGGCGGCGAACGCCAACGCTGCGGCCTGGCGCGCCTGCTGCTGTCGTCGGCGCAGGCGTTCCTGGTCGACGAGCCGCTGTCGGCGCTCGACCCGGCGCTGTCGCAGCTGACGCTGTCGACGCTGCAGCAGGAAGCGGCCACCCGCAACGCCACCCTCATTTGCAGCCTGCACCAGGTCGATATCGCGCGCGCCAATTTTGCCCGCATCGTCGGCCTGCGCGCGGGACGCATCGTCTTCGACCTGCCGCGCGAGCAGGTCACCGACGCCATGATCGAAGCGCTCTACCAGAACGAAGCGCTGCAAGCGGCCGCGCCGACGCGCCACGAAACCCCCGAACGCCTCGCCGTCGGCGCCTGCTTCTGAGCATGGCGAGCACTCCCCGCATGCCACCCGATCCGGCCTGGCGCACCCGCATCACCGCCACCATCGTCGGCCTGGCCATCCTGTGGCCGGCGCTGGTGTTCAGCGAATTCAAGCCGTGGATCCTGTTCGACATGCAGAGCCTTGCTGCCGCCGGACGCTTCCTGGGCGACTTCCTCAAGCCGGCGCACTCGCCCGAATTCCTGTGGATGGTGCTGCGCGAGACCTGGCAGACGGTGGCGATCGCCACCGCCGGCCTGACGCTCGCGCTGTTCGGCGCCATTCCCGCCACCCTGATCGTCACCGAGCGGCTGTCGATTTCGCGCCTCGGCACCGGCCGCATGCGCCCCGCCGCGAAACTGCTGCGCCAGTGCGTGCGCTGGCTGCTGGTGCTGCTGCGCAGCGTGCCCGAGCTGGTGTGGGCGCTGCTGTTCGTGCGCGTGGTCGGCCTCGGCCCCACCGCTGGCGTGCTGGCGATCGCCCTCACCTACTGCGGCATGCTGGGCAAGGTGTACGCCGAAATCCTCGAGTCGTCCGACGCCCATGCCACCGACATCCTGCTCGCCAACGGCAGCGGGCGCCTGCCGGCGCTGCTGTACGGGGCGTTGCCGGAATCGGCGTCGGAGCTGGTGTCGTACACCGTGTACCGCTGGGAGTGCGCGATCCGCGGCTCGGCGGTGATGGGCTTCGTCGGCGCCGGCGGCCTTGGCCAGCGCATGGATGAATCGACCCGCATGATGGCCGGCGGCGAGGTGTCGACCATGCTGATCATGTTCGTCGCGCTGGTGGCGCTGGCCGACGTCGTGTCGAAGCTGCTGCGCCGGAGGCTCGGATGATGCCCGCCGCGCCGCCGCGTTCGAAGTCCGGCTGGCTGCTGGTGCTGGCGCTGGCGGCGCTGGTGTACGCCAGCTTCGCCTCGCTGCCGCTGCAGCTGGCGACGTTCTTCAGCGCCGAGGCGCTCGCCACCACCACCGAATTCCTCGAAGGCTTCGCGCCGCCCGAACTGGCCACGCCGTTCCTGCTCAAGTGCCTGAGCGCGACCGCCGAGACGCTGTCGATGTCGGCGCTGGGCACCCTGCTGGCGGTGTTCGGCGGCCTGGCGCTGGCGCTGCCGGCGGCCGGCCGCTTCGGCCGCGTGCCGCGCGCGCTGACGCGCGCCGTGCTCAACGTGCTGCGCTCGATTCCGGAACTGGTGTGGGCGTCGCTGCTGCTGGTGGCGGCGGGCCTCGGCCCGTTCGCCGGCACGCTGGCGCTGGCCGCACACACCAGCGGCGTGCTGGGGCGCCTGTTCGCCGACGCGCTCGAAAACGCCGAGCCGCTGCCGGAACGCACGCTGCGCAGCAACGGCGCGGCGCCGATGGCGGCGTTCTTCTATGCGACGCTGCCGCAAACGCTGCCGCAGATGCTGTCGTACACGCTGTACCGGTGGGAGAACAACATCCGCGCGGCGGCGGTACTGGGCGTGGTCGGGGCCGGCGGCCTCGGCCAGATGCTCAAGTACCACCTGTCGCTGTTCCAGATGCAGAACGCCGCCACTGTGGTGATCTGCATGCTGCTGCTCGTTGCGATGGTCGACGCCATCAGCTTTGCCATGCGCCGCGCGCTGACCAGATAGGACACCATGCTCGAACTGCGCAACCTGACCAAATCCTATGGCGGCCGCGCCGTGCTGCACGGCCTGTCGCACCAGTTCGCGGCCGGCGAATTCGTCGCCATCATGGGCGAGTCGGGCGTCGGCAAGTCGACCCTGCTGAACCTGGTGGCCGGCCTCGACGCGCCCGACAGCGGCCAGGTGATCGTCGACGGCCAGCCGATGTCCGCGCTGGACGACGACGCCGCCACCCGCCTGCGGCGCACCCGCATGGGATTCATCTTCCAGGCCTTCCACGTGCTGCCGCACCTGACGCTGCTGCAGAACGTGGCGCTGCCGCTGCTGCTCAATCACGCCGGCCAGGCGCGCGCCGCCGACATGCTGGCAGCGGTCGGCCTGGCCGGGCGCGGCAACGACTTCCCGCGCCAGCTGTCGGGCGGCGAAATGCAGCGGGTGGCGATCGCCCGCGCGCTGGTGCACCGGCCGGCGCTGGTGCTGGCGGACGAACCGACCGGCAACCTCGACCCCGACACCGCCGACAGCGTGCTCGACCTGCTGCGCGCGGAAATCAAGGCCAGCGGCGCTTCCGCCATCATGGTCACCCATTCCCACGCCGCGGCGGCGAAGGCCGACAAGATCTTCGTATTGACGCGCGCCGGCCTGAAACTGTCTCAAAAAGGCATCTAGACAACTTTTTTGTCGGTATATTTACGGCCCGCGCCGAAATTTCGGTGTCAACGTAGTATTATTTCAACTAACCCAATTTGCATAGATTGTCTCCAAAAGTAACAGATTGGGCGGTGACGGCGACACAATCGACCAGCCCTTCAACCTCTGTGGAGGACAAGATGAACGTACGGCAGAAAAAACTCGAAATGATCGAGGCGATGAACCGCGCGCGTGCGCTCGAACCATCAAGCTTTGTGCCCAACAAGCTGCTTGACACGCTGATCGAAAAGATGAACCTCAAGAACGACGCGGAGTTGTGCCGTGTTCTCGAAGTGCAGCCGCCGATCGTGAGCAAGATCCGGCACCGCAAGCTGGCGGTCGGCGCGACCATCCTGTTGCGCATGCACGAGAAGTCGGAGCTGAGCATCCGCGATCTGAAAGAACTTGCGAACGCCTCGATGCACTAGTGCGGGTGCATGCAGTGCGTGTACGCCGGCGGCGCGAGGCCGCACGGCGATGACGTTTTGCCGTGGTTTTTATTGCAACAAACTCACGCAATATCACGCGGACCGAAAGTTAAAGTGAGCCGCTGCCCGGGCACTCAGGTTTTGCGGGGCCGGCCGGTCTTCAGCTGCGGCAAGCTGGCCAGTACGTTCTGCAAGGTGGCCAGGTCGAGCTGGCTGATCAGCGCCACGCCAATGCGCAGCAGTTCGCTCTTCTTGATCTCGAAACCGGCCTTCAGGCACGACTTCTTCACCTGGCCCAGCACTTCGTATTCGTGTTCCGGCATGGTGAAGCTGTCGCGCACCAGCCGCGACTTGCGCGCTCTCTCCCTGACCTGTTCTTCCGGCGCCGCCTGCGCGGCCGGCTTGCGCGGCGCTTTCGGCTTTGCCGCGGGGGCCGCGACGCTGCGCGCGGCGGCTTTTTTGGCCGCGGGCTGTGCGGCAGGTTTTGCGACAGGTTTTGCTGCAGGCTTTGCGGCAGGCTTCACAGCCGGTTTGGCGACAGCCTTCGCGGCCGGTTTGACAGCCGTCTTTCTGGCGGCCCGCTTGGCCGGCGCGGCGCTCGTTGTGCTTGTTGTGCTTGTTGTGCTTGTTGTGCTTGCAGCTGCGGGTTTGCGCATCGATGACTCCTTCGTTGAACAGGTTAAACAATATATACCATTATGACTGCACGGAAGGTCAGCTGGCCTTGACGCTGAAATCGACGCCCACCTCGTCCCACCATTCCTGCTCTTTTTCGATCCAGTAGGAGACGGTCGGATGGTGCGCCACCCAGTCGCGCTTGATATCGAGTTCGATGCGGTTCTTCATGCGCAGTTTGAGTTCGCCGAAATCGGCCTCGATGCGGGCATGCATCAGCAGGATTGCCAGCCGCAGCGCCAGCACCGCCTTGGCGAAATCGGGTTCGGCCAGCGAGTCGGCGATCTTGCGCAGGTTGCCCTTCTGGCCGACGATCAGCTTGCCCATCGCCTTCTGCTCGCGCGCGGTAAAACCGGGCAGGTCGGCGTTTTCGATCATGTAGGCGCCGTGCTTGTGATAGCCGGTCTGCGACACCACCATCCCGGTCTCGTGCAACTGGGCGCTCCAGTACAGCAGCTTGACGTAGGTGTCGCCGGCCGGCTTGAGCATGGCGAACAGCGCCGCCGATTCGTGCGCGACGCGGCTGCCGCGTGTCTGCTCGACGTGGAATTTCTCGGCCAGCAGGCGCACCGACTCCTCGCGCCGGTCGCGCTGCATCGAGCGCGCGTACAGGTCCCACATGACGCCCATGCGCAGCCCCGCCTCGACCGGCACCAGCCGCTCGATCCCCAGTTCGGCCAGCAGCGCGATCAGGATCGCCAGGCCGCCGATGACGGTGGCGGCGCGGTCGGCCTTCAGGCCCGGCATGTCGATGCGCGAGACGTGGCCCAGTTCGATGAAGCGGCGCTTGACCGCGTCCAGCGCCGCCGGCGTGATGCCGTCGCCAAAGCCATTGCGCTCGATGACTTCGCCGATCGCGCGGATCGTGCCGGACGAGCCGTAGGCGGTGCGCCAGTGCTGCGGATGGTAAGGCGGCGCGGCGTCCTCGAACTGGCTGCGCGCCGACAGGATGGCCGCCTCGAACGCGCCGGCGTCGATGCGCCCGCCGACAAAGAACGCCAGGCTTTGCTTGACGGTGCCGACGCTGAACGATTCGACCCGTTCGATCTCGAGCCCGCGCCCGAGTATCAGTTCGGTCGAGCCGCCGCCGATGTCGAGCACCAGGCGCCGCTCGCCGGGCGTGGCGAGGGCATTCGCCACGCCCATGTAGATCAGGCGCCCCTCTTCTTCGCCGGAGATGATTTCGATCGGGTAGCCGAGCGCCTCTTCGGCCGCCGGCAGGAAAGCGCCGGCGTTGCGCGCCACGCGCATGGCGGATGTGGCGACCACGCGCACCGCGTCGAGCCGGTACAGCGCCAGCGCGGCGCGGAAGCTGCGCAGGCAGGCCAGCGCCGACTGCATTGCCGCCTCGGTCAGGTTGCCGCCGTCATCGAGCCCGGCGGCCAGGCGGATCGGCTCGCGCATGCTCTTGACAACGCGGATCGATTCGCCGTCGAATTTGCCGACGTGGAGGCGGAAGCTGTTGGAACCCAGGTCTACCGCAGCATACATAGCAGCTTCTTTCTCATTCGTGGTCATCGCGGACTCCAGCGTAAAAAATCGTACCACAATAGCGCCGCTGGATGACACGCCAATGACACGGCCCGCGCTAGGGTTCTGCGCTGCCGGCCGCCGCCTCGATGACGCGGTTGCGGCCGCCGGCCTTGGCCAGGCGCAGCGCCGCGTCGGCGCGCTTGAACAGGCTGATGGTGGTGTCGTCGGCGCGGATGGTGGTGACGCCGAAGCTGGCGGTCATGCCGATCATCGCGCGTTCGCCCTTGGCCGGCGTGGCCTCGATGGCGGCGCGCATGCGCTCGGCCACCAGCGCCGCTTCCGGCAGCGCGGTGCGCGGCAGCAGGATGGCAAATTCGACGCCGACCATGCGACCCAGCTGGTCGCTGTCGCGCAGGTGCTTCTTGCATACCTCGACTACCGCGCGCAGCACGGTGTCGCCGGCCGGGTGGCCATAGCTGTCGTTGACGCGCTTGAACTGGTCGAGGTCGAACAGCACCAGTGAGGTCGGCAGGCCCGGGCGGCGCGCCAGCGACAGCCACGGCGCCAGCGCGATGAAGAAGCCGCGCCGGTTTGGCACGTCGGTGAGGGCGTCGACCACCGCCAGGCGGTCGATCTCCTGCTGCACCTGCTCGCGCGTGAGCAGCAGGTAGCCGAAACCGTTGAGCAGCATCAGCAGGTAGAACGCGGCCGAGGACCACAGCTGCAGGATGGTGTTGCTGATCCAGCCCCAGCCGCCCGGGGTGGTCAGCACCATCACGCCGCGCGCCGCCACCAGCAGCGCCAGCAGCGCGGTGGCGATCGCCACGAAGCGGCGCAGCATGGAGGCGTCGCGCCAGCCCAGCGCCAGCGCCGCCGCGCCGGACAGGTAGAAGCCGCCGAGGATCAGCGAACTGGCGACCGTGCGCAGGCCGGTCTCGTCGATGATGTAGCTGGCGACGAACACGCCGACCGCCAGGATCAGCAGCCACAGGGTGGGACGGCGCCATTGCGCGCGCTCGGCCGCTTCCCACATCGCGCCCGCCTCCAGCGCGACGCCGGCGAACAGGATCGAATAGCCGAGCGGGATCGAGACCGGATCGGGCACCACGCCGCTGCCGCGAAAGTACAGCAGCAGCCACGCCGCCGCCTGGCACTGCTTGGCGATCGACCAGGTCGACAGCGTCAGCGACTTCTTGCGCTCATACTCGAAAAAGAACAGCGCCGCGCACAGCGACAGGTTGCCCAGCGCCAGCGCGAACAGCATGGTGGTGATATCCATCCGTGGGCCGCCTCAGACTTCGTGCTCGACGTTGCTGCTGCCCTCGCCGATCTTGCTGGCCCAGGCATGCGCAAAATACTGCTTCTCGGCCTCGCTCGGGGCGTCGCTCCAGAACACGATGAGCGTGCCCTTGTGGTCATGGATCTGCGAGACCTTCTCGATGAAGCGCGCGCCGGCGCCGCCGTCGGCCAGCGCCATCACGTAACCGTAGACACGGCTGAGCCGCTCGAGGCGGTCCGGTTCAGTCAGGCTATCGGTCGCGGTGATGGTGGGATGGTCTAGAAACATGGGATCTCCGTGTGCGATGGATCAGCTTATCAGAAACCTGTGCTCGGAAACAAGGTATGTCCCGGGCCGCCGCCGCGCTCGCGCATGCTCGCGTATACTTGCGCCATGCCGACCCGCCCCGCCCCGCCGCTCGAGCCGCCGCCCCTGGTGCACACCCGCGGCGACCGCCGCACGCTCGAATTCATGCCCGGCAACGTGCAGAGCGAGATGCGGCTGTCGCGCCCGGGCCGGCTGATGCTGGCCTATTCGCGCGCGATGATGTGTTTCGCGCTGTTCGTGCCGCGCCCGCGCCACATCGTCATGGTCGGCCTCGGCGGCGGCTCGCTGGCCAAGTTCTGCTACCGCCACTTTCCGCAGGCGCGCATCACCGTCATCGAACTGCGCGCCGACGTCATCGCCCTGCGCGAGCAGTTCTGCGTGCCGGCCGACGACGCCCGCTTTACGGTGGTGCATGCGGACGCCGCCGCCTGGATCGCCGCCGCCGCCGCCAGTGTCGACGTGCTGGTGGTCGACGGCTTCGACGCCGCCGGCCTGCCGCCGGCGCTGGGCAGCGCGCGCTTCTACGCCGACTGCCGCCGCGCGCTGCGCCACGGCGGCGTGCTGGTGGCAAACATCTTCAGCTACGACCCGCACTATCCGGCGATGCTGGGCCGGCTGCGACTGATGTTCGGCGGCGAGGTGTGCTGGTTCGACCAGGTGGCCGGCAACAACCGCATCGTGTTTGCGGTCAAGGCGCCGCTCGACGCCGACCGCGCCGCCAGGCCCGGCCACGCGGTGCGGGTGGCGCGGCTGGTGGCGCGCCGCCACGGCCTCGGCGCCGGCGTGCTGAACCGGCTGCTAGTGCGCGCGCTGGTGGCCTGCCTGGCGCTGCGCCGGCGCGTTTCATAATGACAACATTTCTCGTAATATCTGTTGCTACTGAACAATTCATTTGCGCAACAGAACGAGGTTGTGACACACTACCGTCTCCATGAGGAGCCGACCCGGCTTCTTGACACCACAGGAATGCCCGGGACAATGTTGCGCCGCCGCCCGCAGTTTTCGCTCGCTGTCGCCACTGCCCTGACCCTGGGCAGCGGCCTGGCCGCGACCGCCGCGCTGTTCATCGCGGTCAGCCACCTCGAGTACGACAAGATCAACCTGGCCTTCGAGCAGCGCGCCAGCCTGCGCATCGGCGCCATTCGCCAGGGGCTGGACCAGTCGGTGCACGTGGTGCATATGACCAGCCAGCTGTTCGAGACGGTCGAATCGGTCACACGCCACCAGTTCCACGATTACACCACGTCACTGCTGCACCACTCGCCGTTCATTCGCGCCTTCATCTTCCACCGGGTGGTCAGCGACGCCGAGCGCGCCGGCTTCGAAGCCGGCCTGCACAAGATACTCCCCGGCAGCGGCATCGTCGATGTCGTCGACGGCAAGCGCGTGCCGGCGCCGAAGCGCCCCAGCTACACCGCGGTCGACCTGATGGAGCCGATGGCCGGCAACGAACTGGTGTTCGGCATGGACGTCGGCGCCCGCGCCGACATTCGCGCCACCATCGAGCGCGCCATCGTGCGCGGCGAAGGCACCGCCAGCGGCGTGATGCCGCTGGTGACCGGCACGCAGGCGCAGCAAGGGTTCATCGTGGTCGTGCCGGTGTACCGGCATGCGGCGCCGGTGTCCACCGAGGCGGAGCGGCGCGCCGCGCTGGTGGGCGACGCCGCGGCGGTCATCCGCGCCGAAGACCTGGTGCAAAAAATCCTCACCGACAACGATTTACTGGCCGACCCCGACATCCGGCTGGCGGTGTACGCCGCCGGCGCTGGCGGCGCCATGACGGCCGTGTTCGATAGCGACGGCGGCTGGGCGGCGACGCCGCCGCCGCCGGCCGCGCCGGCGGCGCGCACCTGGATCGACCAGGTTGGCCAGTGGCTGGCGCTCGATCAGCGCCTGAGCCTGGTGCGCAACCTCGACGTCGCCGGCCAGCCGTGGCGGGTCGAAGTGGCGGAGGCGCCGCGGCCCTTCCTCGGCGAGCATCTCGGCTCGCTGCTGGTGCTGGTCGGCGGCGTCCTCTTGAGCTTGCTGATGAGCGCGCTGGTGCAAGGCATGGTGCAGCGTTCGCGCCGCGTGCAGCGGCTGGTGCACGAGCGCACCGCCGACCTCGAATTGTCGAACCAGCGCCTGATCCACGACGTCATCGACCGCAAGCGCACCGAAAAGGCGCTGCAGGAAAGCGAGCAGCGTTTCCGCCAGCTGGTGTCGATGTCGTCCGACTGGTACTGGGAACAGGACGAGCAGTTCCGCTTTACCGCGATCACCGGCGGCTTCAGTGCCAAGGCCGGCGTCGCCACCGAACGCCTGCTCGGCAAGACGCGCTGGGACGGCGTGCCCGGCATGGAAGAATCCGAGTGGGGCCAGATCCACATCGCCCAGATGCAGGCGCACCAGAACTTCACCGACCTCGAATACATGATGATCGACGACGAGGGCGGCGTGCGCTGGTTCTGCGTCAACGGCGAGCCGGTGTTCGACGAGGACGGCGTCTTCCGCGGCTACCGCGGCACCGGCACCGACATCACCGCGCGCAAGCTGTCCGAGCAGCGCATCCACCACGTCGCCCAGCACGATGTGCTGACCGGCCTGCCGAACCGCAGCCTGTTGCAGGACCGCCTCGGCCAGGCGATCGCCTACTCGATGCGCTGCGCCCATCCGGTGTGGGTGATGCTGATCGACCTCGACCGTTTCAAGTTCGTCAACGACAGCATGGGCCACAAGGCCGGCGACGTGCTGTTGATGACGGTGGCGGCGCGGCTGCGTTCGGCGCTGCGCGACACCGACACCGTGGCGCGCCTGTCGGGCGACGAATTCGTCGTCATCCTCACCGAGCACGAAGACCAGAAGCTCACGGTCGACATCGTGCAGCGGCTGATGGATTCGGTGGCGCAGCCGGTCATGCTGGGCAGCAAAGAATTCTTCGTCACCTGCAGCATCGGCGTGGCGGTGTATCCGACCGACGGCGCGCCGGCCGACAGCCTGATCGAGCACGCCGACATCGCCATGTACCGCGCCAAGAAACTGGGCCGCAACAACTTCCAGTTCTACACGCCGGCGATGAACGAGGACGCGATGGAGCGCGTGCGCATCGAAAGCGCGCTGCGCAACGCCCTCGAGCGCGACGAATTCGTGCTGCACTACCAGCCGCAGGTGGACCTGGCGAGCGGCGAAATCGTCGGCATGGAAGCGCTGATCCGCTGGCAGCACCCGGAAATGGGCATGGTGGCGCCGAACCGCTTCATCGGCGTGGCCGAGGAAACCGGCCTGATCGTGCAGATCGGCGCCTGGGTGATGCGCGCGGCGTGCCAGCAGAACCAGGCCTGGCAGGATGCCGGGCTTGGCAAGCTGCGCGTCGCCGTCAACCTGTCGGCGCGCCAGTTCGGCGCCGCCAATCTGATCGCCGACATCCGCAGCGTGCTGGCCGAGACCGCCCTGGCGCCGGACTGCCTCGAAATCGAGCTGACCGAGAGCCTGTTCATGAGCGACGTCACGCTCGCCGTCGAACTGCTGCACGGCATGAAGGCGCTCGGCATCAACCTGTCGATCGACGACTTCGGCACCGGCTATTCTAGCCTGTCGTACCTGTCGCGCTTCCCGATCGACGTGCTGAAGATCGACCGCTCGTTCGTCGCCGAGATCACGCGCGACTCGAACGACGCCGCGATCGTCGCCTCGATCATCGCGCTGGCGCACAACCTGAAGCTGGCGGTGATTGCCGAGGGCGTCGAAACGGAAGAACAGCTCGACTATTTGCGCCGCCACGGCTGCGACGAAATGCAGGGCTACTTCTTCAGCCGGCCGCTGCCGGCCGCCGAGTTCGAGCAGCTGGTGCGCCAGCGCCGCCGCCTGCCGGCGCTGGCCGAGCTCGCCGCCGACGCCGTCGACGCCTGACAAATCTCACATCGGGGTCAGACCTGGGACTCGGCGCCCCCCTCTGACCCCGATTCTTTTCCCAATTCCGGAGAGCAAAATATGTCGTGGTGAAATCGACATCATTCGATGTTTTTGGTTTATCATCCTTGCACACCGCGAAATGATCCAATAGAGACATTCCAGCGCAGTTCACTACGGAAAACCAAGAGAAACTTATGAACCATCCCCGCGCACAATTGAACCGGCACGACATCAAGCACCCGCGCACCGATTTCCGCACCCGCGACGTGGTCAACCAGGCCATCGCATCGATCCCGTCGGTCGGCCTGCAGCGCGCCGCCGAATTCCTGTCGGCGATGAACGTGCCGGCGGAAGTGGCAATCCGCACCCTGGTCTACCCGAACCGCCGCCGCCAGTAAGGCCAGCGCCGGGCGCCGTTCCCGGCATGCGCGGATGATGCGGCCCACCTTCGTCCTGCACTTCACCGCGCGGGCGCCTTTCCGGCGCGCCGCGCCGTTGCGCGTTTCTGAAAGAAATGCCACGCCCCGGCGGCCGGTATCATGCTCGGTCTGTCTCCCCCCGCCTGTCGAGAGCTTCGCGCTGCCGAACGCCATGATGACGTGAGTACTGTGCTGGGGGACGGTGACAGTGCTGTACGCGAGTGCCTTACGAACAAAAAACCGGGCATCGGCCCGGTTTTTTTACTTCCATTATTTCTTGTCCTGCGCCTCGATATCGGCCAGCGATTCGCGGCCCTTGTCGGTGACGTCGAAGCCGCCCGCCTCGCGCGGGGCAATGTGCGACTTCTTGCCGAGGAAGACGGCGACATCGGCATCGAGCTTGGCCGCCGGATCCGCCGACACCGCACGCAAGCCGCCGATGCAGCGCCTCAGGAACAAAGTCTGCTGCCCCTTGTCGGTCAATGCCAACCGGCCATCCTTGCCGTACTGGATCATCTTCAGGCCCGACAGGCGCTTGGCGTTGCGGCCGACACAGGCGTTTACCTTGTCGTGCGCGGCGCCGCGCTCGATGTGGCCGAGCGCGTCGAATTCATCCGTTGTCAATTTCTCGTTCTTCATTGCCGCTTTCCATGGTTAGCCGTTGCGGCGCCCATGGTACCTGCGCATTCCCACCACGGCAACCGACAATCGCCGCCGGCCGTGCTTATTTGAAGCTGCGCACCGCCAGCCAGGCCAGCCCGATGCTCGCCGCCAGGGTCAGCGCCAGCAGCAACTGCACCCGCCGCGACGCAAGGAACGGAGTGCGGCCAAGGTAGATCTTGTTGTGTAACGAATTGCCCATGACGCTCTCCAGAACAAATAAGACTTCGATGAACCATTATAGAAAGCTTACTTCAGCAGACTATGTGACGGCAAACACATCAGCAATATTTGTAGAACAAAAGCAACACAATGGTCAAATTCATATTGCGCGACAGTGCGCCGGCGGGGCTGATACGATCCAGCGATCACACCACAGCACCCAGGAGAGCAGCATGAACCCAACCGCAACCCCGACCGACCCGAACACTGTCCGCCCCATGCTCGACGAAGCCGACATCGGCAGCGGCGAGAAAACCCCGGCCCAGCAAGAGACCGAGGAGATGATCCGCCAGATCCCGCCATTGCCGCCCACCGGTACCGCGCCAGGGGACGACGCTACACCGGCCGCGCCAGCCCGGCCGTAACGCTTCCGGCGGCAGCAGATGCCGGCTTTAACGCAGCTGCGCGGCCTTGATCGGCGGCTCGGGCAAGGTCGGCTCCTTCACCGGCGCGTGGGCCGGCGGCGGAACGTCGTCCGGATTCGGGTTCGGGCCTGGCGGCTCGGCGAGCGGATCCGAGTCGGGATCAGGCGTCGAATGCGCGCCGATGCTGGTGATGCCGCGGTCCCACGCCTGCTCGTTGAATGGATCGGTGATGCTCATGCTGTGCCTTTTCTGCCCCATGTCTTGGGCCAAGTAAGAATCGTAGCGACAAGTGGCGCTACATTCTTGTCGGAAATCAAACGGTCGCAGCGCACGTGGCGCAGTCGCGCCGGCGCTACGGTCTTGGTGAATCAGCCACCGTGGCTGCGCGTTTCAGGAAGCGAGCAGGTTGTCGATCTCGGTGCGCGCCACTTCGATCGCGGCGAAGCACGCCACCTCGGCGGTTGCATAGCCGCCGACCGTCTTCGAGCGCTCGCGGATTGCGCCGCCGCCCACCCGGGTGATCGTATATTCGAAATCCCACAAGTCGCTGCAGTCCTTGATGGGCGCTACTTCGATGCGGTAGCCGCGGTATTCTTCTGCTGTTTCCTGCATGTCGATCCTCCATGAGTTTTTTGGCAGACTAGCATGAAGGGCGCGATAGCCCGCGGCGCCCGGGTTCAATCGTGCGCGGCGCACTCGGCGCTTGCCGGCGCCGGCCAACCTTGTATATAGTTCAGCGCTGATCCTTGACGAAACTGCCCCAATGAAAACCTGCCTGCGCGCCCTGCTTGCCGTCCTGCTGTGTTCGTGCGGAGGCGCCGGCAGTGCCGTCGCCGCCGCCGGTGCCGTGGCCGCCGCCCCAATGAAGCTGGCCGACTACCTGGCCCTGAGCGGGCCGGCGCCGACGGCGAAGATCGCCTACGGCAGCGCCCCGTCCCAGTACGCCGAGCTGTTCCGGCCGGCCGGCGACGGGCCGTTCCCGGTCGTCGTGCTGGTGCATGGCGGCTGCTGGACGATCAAGTTCGGCGGCATCGAGCAGATGCGCAACCTTGCCGGCGCGCTGGCGGCGCAGGGCATCGCTGTCTGGAACGTCGAATACCGCCGCGTGGACGAAGCGGGCGGCGGCTATCCCGGCACCTACCAGGACATGAATGCCGCGCTCGACCTGCTGGGCGAGCAAGCCGGCCGCCACCAGCTCGACCTTGGCCGCATTGTCGCGGTCGGCCATTCCGCCGGCGGGCAGCTGGTGCAGTGGATTGCCGGGCGCGACCGCATCGCCGCGTCGAGTCCGCTCTTTCGCGCCCATCCGCTGCCGGTGCGCCAGATCATCAGCTTGGGCGGCCTGGCCGACCTGCGCAACGAGCGCGACCTGATCAAGGCCAGCTGCGGCCGCGACACCGCCCAGCTGGCCGGCGTGCCGAGCAGCGCCAGGCCCGACGTCTTCGCCGACACCAACGCCGCCGACCTGATGCCCAACGGCAGCAACACCGTGCTCATCACGGGCGAGCTCGACACCGTCTCGCCGCCGCGCGTGGCGCACGACTATGCCGCGCGCGCGCGCGCCGTCGGCGACAGCGCCGGCGTCATCGTGCTGCCGGGCGCCAGCCACTACGACGAAGTGTCCGCCGCTTCGCCGTCGTTCACGCTGGTGCTGCCCGCCATCCGCAAGGCGCTCGCCCTGCCCTAGTTCCAAAACCGGGGTCAGACCCAGGTTTTGGAATTTTGGCGGCGCGCAGCTTTCGGTAAGGTGGCGATTGTTACCGACAAACAACGATAAATATTATTTAGTTAAGTTGTGCGGGAATTCGCACAGATGCGCTTTGACATTTCCTTAGAGCTAGTTCCAAAACCTGGGTCTGACCCCGGTTTTGGAATTTTGGCGGCGCGCAGCTTTCGGTAAGGCGGCGATTGTTACCGACAAACAACGATAAATATTATTCAGTTAAGTTGTGCGGGAATTCGCACAGATGCGCTTTGACATTTCCTTAGAGCAAGTGTAACTTGGAGCTCTGGCCGCCCTATCGGTGCGGCAACCGGACACCATCAAGACAGCGCTATAGCCCTACCCCCGCCGTAGACCCTTGAGTGACGACTCCCCGCTTTCAACTCGACCAGGTCAATCACATGCTACAAACGCACGCAGCGGACGCCGCAGTCCGCAATCGCCAGTCCCACGCCCACGACGAAACCGGCCACGAGTTTCTCGCCTTTACGATGGGCGCGGAAGAATACGGCCTCGACATCCTCAAGGTGCAGGAAATCCGCGGCTACGAAACCGTCACCCGCATCGCCAACGCGCCGGAGTTCTTTAAAGGCGTCATGAACCTGCGCGGCGTGATCGTCCCGATCGTCGACATGCGCATCAAGTTCAACCTCGGCACGCCGACCTACGACGAATTCACCATCGTGATCGTGCTCAACCTCGGCGGCAAGATCGTCGGCATGGTCGTCGACAGCGTCTCCGACGTCACCACCCTGACCGCCCAGCAGATCCGCCCGGCGCCCGACATGGGCGGCGTGTTCGACAGCGATTACCTGATCGGCCTCGGCACCCTCGACGAGCGCATGCTGATCCTGGTCGACATCGACAAGCTGATGTCGAGCACCGAGATCGGCATCCTCGGCAGCCTGCCCGCCTGACCGACGCCGCCAACGGCACCGCAAAGCCCGCCACGCGCGGGCTTTGTGGCATTCAGGGCAGGCCTTTCTTAGTACGCTGCCGCACAGACCGTATATCTCGGAGGAACTAATCTCGCTCTACCAACAATAGCGACACGGGATACCCATTGAAAACAGCTCACACCATCTTGGCCGCCTGCCTCGCCGCCGCGTTCACCCTGCCTGCGATTGCAGCGCCGGTCGCCACCCCTGCCAGCGCGCCAGCTGCCGCGCCGTTGAGCGCCGACAGCGTCAACGCCGCCGGCAAGGCCGGCGCCACCGCCAAGCCAGGCAAGGCCGACATCCTGCGTGCCCAGATCATGCTCGACCGCGCCCACTTTTCTTCCGGTGAAATCGACGGCGCCGCCGGCTCCAACCTGCGCGCGGCGATCGCCGGCTACCAGAAGGCCAAGGGCATCGACGCCACCGGCACCCTCGACGCGGCGACCTGGACCGCACTGAACGCCGACAGCGCCGACGCGCTCACCACCTACACCATCACCGACGCCGACGTCGCCGGCCCGTTCCAGGCGATTCCCCAAGACATGGCCGAAAAAGCCAAACTGCCCGCGCTCGGCTACGCCAGCGCCGACGAAGCGATGGGCGAAAAATTCCACGCCAGCCCTGCCCTGCTCAAGCGCCTGAACCCCGGCAAGGACCTCGGCAAAGTCGGCGAGCAGATCGTCGTCCCGAACGTGCTCGACACCGAGCCGCTGCCGAAGGGCGGCAAGATCATGGTTGACAAATCGGCGCGCACGCTGACCCTGTTCGACACTGCCGGCAAGGCCATCGCGCAGTTCCCGGCGTCCACCGGCAGCGAGCACGATCCGCTGCCAGTCGGTAACTGGAAAGTCACAGGCGTGGCCAAGAATCCCGTGTTCCACTACAACCCGAAACTGTTCTGGGATGCCGACGCCAGCGAGAAGAAGGCCAAGATTCCTGCCGGCCCGAACAATCCGGTCGGCGTCGCCTGGATCGACCTGTCGAAGCCGCACTACGGCATCCACGGCACCCCGGTGCCGGCGTCGATCGGCAAGACCCAGTCGCACGGCTGCATCCGCCTGACCAATTGGGACGTCAGCCGGCTGACCGCCTCGGTCGGCGCCGGCACCGACGTCGTGCTGCAGGACTGAGCACCCCCTATTCACTAAGGAGATTTTCCATGAAATGGCTGTTGACCTTCCTGGCCGGCGTCTTGCTCGGCGCAGGCGGACTGTTTGTCTTCCTGCGCCAGGTCCCGCACGACGCACCGCCGGCGCCGGTGGTGGCAGTCACTGCCCCCGCGGTGGCGCCGCCGGCGGCCACCACCGATCCGCTGGCCGCTTCGCTGCCGCCGGCGCCGGTGGTGTCGACCGACCTGACCGAAGCGGACCTGCCGCTGCGCCCGACGCAGCAGGAAATCCCGATGCCGGCCGACGTTGCCAGCGCCGGCGCGGCGCCGTCGGCAAAGCTGATGATCCCGGTCGAGGGCATCAAGCTCGCCCAGCTGTCGGACAATTTCGACCAGCCGCGCGGCAAGGAACGCCATCACGAAGCGCTCGACATCATGGCGCCGAAAGGCACCAAGGTCATCGCCGTGGCCGATGGCAAGGTCGTCAAGCTGTTCAACAGCAAGCCGGGCGGCCTGACGGTCTACCAGTTCGACCCGACCGAGAAGTACGCCTACTACTACGCGCACCTCGATCGCTATGCGGACGGCGTCAAGGAAGGCACCGTGCTCAAGCGCGGCGACCTGGTCGGCTACGTCGGCGTGACCGGCAACTCCGATCCGAAGGCGCCGCACCTGCACTTCGCGGTGGTCGAACTGACTGCCAAGAAGGAATGGTGGAAGGGTACCTCGGTGAACCCTTACCCGATGATGGGCGAGTAACCCTCGAACGACAGAAGCCCCGCAGAAGCGGGGCTTTTTTTTACAGGGGCCTGCCCCCGCCACTACTCGTCGATATCGGCGCCGACGTTGATCGCCGCGTACGCCCGCTGCACCGCCTTGTCCTCCTTGCTGCCGATGCCATACAGCTCCTGCGCCGACTGCACCATCTTGTTGCGCGCGTCGGCGTAGTTGGTGCTGGCCGTAAACTTGGTGGTGTTGGCCTTGAACCAGATGCGGAACGCCTTGTCGGTGCCGATGCCGGTCATCGCCAGCGGCGTCTTGACCAGGTACGGACTGCCAAACTCGCTGCCCTTGCCGGCGTTCGAGCCTTGCGACAGGAAATAGAACATCCGGTTGTTCGGTCCGCTGCTGTAATGGACGTCGAGGAACTTGAGCGAGATGCTCCAGGCGTCCGGGCTGCTGCCGTCCTTGCTCGGCTTGTACATGTAGCGCAGCGGCGTGCCGGTACGGCTGATTTCCTTGCCGGTGGCCCAGTCGTTGCCGGTGTTCGGGATCGCGGCGCCGGTGCCGCCGGCGCGCGCGTACGCTTCGACGACGTCGCCGGTGATGTCGGACGACGATTCGTTGAGCCCGCCCGACTCGCCCGAATAGATCAGGTTGGAGGTGGCGGCCGTGACGCCGTGGCCCATCTCGTGGCCGATCACGTCGATCGAGCCGAGGTTGGTAAAGAAGGAGCCGTCGCCGATGAACATGCACTTGCAGGTGTCGCTGTAATAGGCGTTGTCGTAGGCGGTATTGACGTGCACGGCGATGTAGCTGGCGGTGTTGTGCCCGTCCAGCGACAGCCAGCCGAGCGTGTTCTTCATCGTGTCGTAGGTGTTCATCAGCCCCCACAGCGCGTTGACGGCGGCGGTCTGGCCGTTGGCGTTGGTGGTGCTGCCGCCTTCGATATACTGCTTGCCGTCGCCCCACTCGTTGCTGGCGTTGCTGTACACCGCGCCCGGCGACGTGCTGTGGTTGGCGTTGGTGATCGCCATCGCGCCGAACAGGCCGCCGGTGCCGCGCTCCGGGTCGATCATCACGTACTTGCCGCCCGACAGCGAGGTGCTGAGCGGCACCGTGCCGTTGTACTGGCTGTGGCCGATGCCGACCGCTGTCTGCAGCATGCTCCACTGGCTGACGATGCGCCCGTCGAGCGCGCTGACGACGGTGTCGTGGTAGACCGGCTTGCCGTCCACCACCATCCGCGTGTGCACCAGGTAGGACAACTCGTAGCTGGCGACGACCTCCTGCACGTCCAGCGCGTTGAGCTCTTCGTCGGTCTTGTTGACGGCGCCGGCCAGCCGTTCGGTCTTCATGATCGGATAGATGATCAGCTCGGCGCTGGGCGGCGTGATGTGGGTGGCGCCGGCCGGCAGCGAGCGCAGCGCCGCGTCGATCGCCGCCTTGGTCGACAGCGCCGGCGTCACGCCGAAGTCGGCGGTGGCGGCGCCGAGCCGGTTGGCGCTGCCCTTGCCCAGGTACAGGCGGCGGTCCGACAGCGCTTCGCTGACCAGCTTGCCGCCGGCATCGCTGACCACCACCGATTCCGAGCCGAAGATGCGCACGCCCTTGTAGGTATGGTCGAGGCGGCTCACCTGGGCGCCCTGGTCGCCCGGATGCTGGGCTCTGACGACGAAGTTGTGGTCGGCGTCGAGCCCGTGGGCGGCGCGCTGCGCCGTCAGCGTCGCCACCAGCGCCGCGGTCGCCTGCGGCGTCGGCGTCTGGGCCGGGCTCATCAAAGGGGCGGCGAACGCCGTGCACGCCACCCACGAGGCACTGACGGCGGCGGCCAGCAAGGTTTTGCGGATTTTCATCTCTTCTCCAATAAAGTAGACCGCCCCGGGCCAAGCAGACTGGGCACTAAGAATATTGGTCGAGATACGGCGCAGGTTCTTGAACAAACGCAAACAGCCCCGAAAACGACATGCCGGCGGCATCGCGTGTTCGGGGCTGCTGCGGGAAACGACCCGCGCCGGTCGCCCGCGGGGCGCCGGCATGCTTACTGCATTGAATTACTCGGCGATGTCGAGGCCGACGTTGATCGCCGCGTAGGCGCGCGTGACCGCCTTCGCTTCGACGCTGTTTACGCCGTACAGCTCCTGCGCCGCCGCCAGCACCTTCGTGCGCGCGTCGGCGTAGTTGGTCGACGAGGTGAACTTGGTGGTCAGCGCCTTGAACCAGATGCGGAATGCCTTGTCGGTGCCGATGCCGGTCATCGCCAGCGGCGTCTTGTTCAGGTAGGAACTGTGGGTGTCGCTGCCGACCGTGGCGCTGGAACCGTTGGACAGGAAATAAAACATGCGGTTGTTCGGGCCGCTGCTGTAATGCACGTCCAGGCGCTTGATGGTGTTGCTCCAGGCGTTAGGGCTGGCGCCGTCCTTGCTCGGCTTGGTCATCCAGCGCAGCGGCAGGCCGTTCTTGGCGATTTCGGTGCCCATCTTCCAGTCGTTGCCGCTGCCCGGAATGACGCTGCCGGTGCCGCCGGCGCGCGCGTAGGCTTCCACCGCTTCGCCCTGGATGTCCGAGGCCGACTCGTTCAGTCCGCCCGACTCGGCGCGGTAGGTCAGGTTCGACGTCGCCGCGGTGACGCCGTGGCCCATCTCGTGGCCGATCACGTCGATCGAGCCGAGGCTGGTGAAGGAGGCGCCGCCGTCGCCGATGTACATGCACTTGCAGGTGTCGCTGTAATAGGCGTTGTCGTAGGCGGTGTTGACGTGGGCGGCGATGTAGGTGGCGGTGTTGTTGCCGTCCAGCGACTGCCAGCCGAGCGTGTTCTTCAGCATGTCGTAGGTGTTCATCAGCCCCCACATCGCATTGACCGCCGCGGTCTGGCCGTTGGCGTTGGTGGTGCTGCCGCCGGCGATGTAGTTCTGGCCGTCGCCCCAGGTATTGCTGGTGTTGGTGTAGACCGCGCCGGCGCTGGTGGTGTGGTTGGCGTTGGTGATCGCCATCGCGCCGAAGGTGCCGCCGACGCCGCGCACCGGATCTTTCATCGAATAGGTGCTGCCGGCCAGCGTGGTGCTGATCGGCACGGTGCCGTTGTACTGGCTGTTGCCGACGCCGACCACGGTCTGCACCATGCTCCACTGGTCGAGCACGCTGCCGTCGCGGGCGCTGACCACGGTGTCGTGGAAGACCGGCTTGTTACCGACCGTCATGCGGGTCGACACCAGCCAGGCCAGCTGGTAGCTGTCGACGACTTCCTCGAGGTCGAGCGCGTTGAGGTCGGCTTCGGCCTTGTTGGCGGCGCCGGCGACGCGCACTTCCTTCATCACCGGATAGACGATCAGCTCCGCTTTCGGCGGTGCCAGGTGGGCGCCGGCCGGGGCCACCGCCTTGACGACCTTGTCGATGGCCGTCTTCGATGCCACCGACGGCGTGACGTCCATGTCCTTCTGCTTCAGGCCGGCGCGGCGGTCGGCCACCGACTCGCTGATGATGGCGCCGCGCGGGCCGCTGACGACCACCGACTCCGACTGGAACACGCGCACGCCCTTGAAGGTGTGGTCGGCGCGGCTGATGGTGGTGCCCTCGACGCCAGGGTGCTGCTTGGCGACGACGAAGCTGTGGCGGTTGTCGAGGCCAAGCTTGCCGCGCTGCGCATTGAGCTGGGCGACCAGGTTGGCGTTGTCTTGCTGCGATTGCATGGCAGGCGCTCCCATTAGCTGACCGGCACTGGCCTGGCCGCACACCATCAGGGGGAGGGCTGCGATCGCGGCGGCCAACAGCGTTTTACGAAGATTCATCATATCTCCAATCGGTAGTTCGAACATGTCTTGGTTGCCCCCTTCGGCGGGGATTCAGGGACACTATTCCTGTCGAACTGGCGAAGTCAAGAATGTAGAAGAATCGGACACGATTGCCGCAAATGTCCCATTTTGGACATGATTTTCCGCAACTTTTCCTTATGGCATTCCTGAGCGCCCTTCTGTGTTACCCTGCACCGGCGCCCTGCTCTTCCACCGGCGCGCGACACGATCCGATGCGGCTTCGCCGTACCCTTCTTTGAGCCGAGGCTGGCGCTCAGTCTTATCCAGGCCCAGGTTTCTTCATGCAAACGATTTCCAAAAAGTCGGTCGAGCGGCTTTCGCTGGCCGGCTTCGGCGCCGCCGCCGCCGCCCTGTTCTTCATCGGCATTCTGGCGATGCGCTCGAACGCCGAGCCGCTCGACGCCGTGCCGGTGCTGGTCGTCAGCGCGCTGCTGTTCGTTGCCTTCCTGGTGACGGTGGTGCTGAACCTGCGCATGCGCACCCGACCGGACGAGCCGGCCGGCAGTCCGCTGCCCTTGATCAAGGCCGGCGCGCTGCAGAACGCCATCTTCAACAGTGCCAATTTCTCCAGCATCGCCACCGACGCCCAGGGCGTGATCCAGATTTTCAACGTCGGCGCCGAACGCATGCTCGGCTACCTGGCCGCCGACGTCGTCGACAAGATCACCCCGGCCGACATCTCCGACCCGCAGGAAGTGATCGCCCGCGCCAAGACCTTGACGACCGAACTGGAAACGCCGATTTCGCCCGGCTTCGAAGCACTCGTGTTCAAGGCCTCGCGCGGCATCGAGGACATCTACGAGCTGACCTACATCCGCAAGGACGGCAGCCGCTTCCCGGCGGTGGTGTCGGTGACGGCGCTGCGCGACGCCGAGGAAACCATCATCGGCTACCTGCTGATCGGCACCGACAACACCGCCCGCAAGCAGGCCGAGGAAGCGTTGGTGCGCGCCGGCGCGCTGCAGACGGCAATTTTCAACAGCGCCAACTTCTCCAGCATCGCCACCGACGCCCAGGGCGTGATCCAGATTTTCAACGTCGGCGCCGAACGCATGCTCGGCTACACCGCGCTCGACGTCGTCGACAAGATCACGCCGGCCAATATCTCCGATCCGCAGGAAGTGATCGAACGCGCCGAGTCGCTCAGCCTGGAACTGGGCGAAGCGATCTCGCCCGGTTTCGAGGCGCTCGTGTTCAAGGCCTCGCGCGGCATCGAGGACATCTACGAGCTGACCTACATCCGCAAGGACGGCAGCCGCTTCCCGGCGATCGTGTCGGTGACGGCATTGCGCGACGCCCAGGGCACCATCATCGGCTACCTGCTGATCGGCACCGACAATACCGCCCGCAAGCAGGCCGAGGAAGCGCTGGTGCGCGCCGGCGCGCTGCAGACGGCAATTTTCAACAGCGCCAACTTCTCCAGCATCGCCACCGACGCCCAGGGCGTGATCCAGATTTTCAACGTCGGCGCCGAACGCATGCTCGGCTACACCGCGCTCGATGTCGTCGACAAGATCACGCCGGCCAACATCTCCGATCCGCAGGAAGTGATCGAACGCGCCGAGTCGCTCAGCATGGAACTGGGCGAGGCGATCTCACCCGGCTTCGAGGCGCTCGTTTTCAAGGCCTCGCGCGGCATCGAGGACATCTACGAGCTGACCTACATCCGCAAGGACGGCAGCCGCTTCCCGGCGATCGTGTCGGTGACGGCATTGCGCGACGCCCAGGGCACCATCATCGGCTACCTGCTGATCGGCACCGACAACACCGCCCGCAAGCAGGTCGAGGCAGAACAGGCGCTGCTCGACCAGAGCCTGCGCGACCAGCAGTTCTACACCCGCTCGCTGATCGAATCGAACATCGACGCCTTGATGACGACCGACCCGCGCGGCATCATCAGCGACGTCAACCACCAGATGGAAAAATTGACCGGCTGCACCCGCGACGAGCTGATCGGCGCACCGTTCAAGAACTATTTCACCGACCAGAAGCGCGCCGAAGCCGGCATCAAGCGCGTGCTGCGCGAAGGAAAAGTTACCAACTACGAGCTGACCGCGCTTGCCCGCGACGGCAAGGAAACCGTGGTGTCGTACAACGCCACCACCTTCTACGACCGCGACCGCAACCTCAAGGGCGTGTTCGCGGCCGCGCGCGACGTCACCGACCGCAAGCAGTTCGAGCAGACGCTGCAGCTCAATAACGTTGAACTGGAAGGCGCCAAGGCGGCGGCCGAAAAAGCCAACCTGGCCAAATCCGAATTCTTGTCGAGCATGAGCCACGAGCTGCGCACGCCGCTCAACGGCGTGCTCGGCTTCGCCCAGCTGATGCAGTCGGAAAAGCCGGCGCCGACGGCGTCGCAGCAGCGCTCGATCCAGCACATTCTCAAGGGCGGCTGGTACCTGCTGCGCCTGATCAACGAAATCCTCGACCTGGCGATGATCGAGTCGGGCAAGGTGACGATTTCGTCCGAGCCGATGTGTCTGGCCGAAGTGCTGCAGGATTGCCGCGTGCTCATCGCCGCGCAGGCCGACAAGCGCGACATCGCGCTGATCTTCCCCGAGCTCGGCACGCCTTGCTATATCCACGCCGACCTGACGCGCGTCAAGCAGGTGATGATCAACCTGCTGTCGAACGCCATCAAGTACAACCGTCCCGGCGGCAGCGTCACGGTGCGCTGCTTGCCGTTTGGCGACAATCGCGTACGCGTCTACGTCAAGGACACCGGCGCCGGCCTGGCGCAGCAGCAGATCGGCCAGCTGTTCCAGCCATTCAACCGGCTTGGACAGGAAGACAGCGCCGAGGAAGGCACCGGCATCGGCCTGGTCGTCACCAAGCAGCTGGTCGAATTGATGGGCGGGACGATCGGCGTCGAAAGCGCGCCTGGCGTCGGCACCGAATTCTGGGTCGAGTTTGCCGCGGCGACCAAGCCGCTGCTGTGTGCACTGGCCGAAGTGGCGCCGGCCAGCAGCGCCGTTGCGCCCGTGGCGGCGGCGACGCCGTCGGCGCAGCGCACCTTGCTGTACGTCGAAGACAACCCGGCCAACCTCGCGCTGGTCGAGCTGCTGATCGAACGGCGCAGCGACCTCAAGCTGCTCACCGCCATCAATGCACACCTCGGCATCGTGCTGGCGCGCGCCTGCCAGCCGGACCTGATCCTGATGGACATCAACCTGCCAGGCATGAGCGGGTTCGGCGCACTGAAGGCGCTGCAGAACGATCCGGCGACGGCGCACATTCCGGTGATGGCGCTGTCGGCCAACGCCGTGCCGCGCGACATCGAGAAAGGCATCGACGCCGGTTTCTTCCGCTACCTGACCAAGCCGATCAACGTCGTCGAGTTCATGGATGCGCTCGACGTCGCCTTGCACCATGCCGCCGAGCGCGGTCTCGGCGCAGTGCACAACGCCGGCAACTGATCCGTTTGGCCCTCGCAGCCGAACCGGCGTCCGTAATCAAGGCGTCACACAGCCTGCGTAAGATGACCTTGTTCGCGGCCCTGACACGGCGCCGCGGCAGCTTTGTCCGGTCGGCTCAAGCATCGGCACCAATACCGGTCTCCACGAAAAAAAGCTCCCATGCGGGAGCTTTTCGGGGATGACCTGGTCGCCTCAGCGGCGGCCATCCCAGTGGCCATCGCCACGGCGGTGATCGTCGCGCCAGTGATTGCGGCGCCATTGCTCGCGCCGCCACTGTTCGCGGCGCCACTCTTCGCGGCGCAGCCATTCCTGGCGGCGCAGTTCAGCGGCGCGGCGCGCACGCCAGTCGTGACGGCCGCGGTAGGACGGTTCCACATAGCCATAGCTGCGCGGCGCCACGTAATATCCCGGCGCATAGCCATACACTGGCTGCGCGTGATGCGGATAGTACTGAACCGGTGGGCCGGCATGAATGCCAATTCGCACCTGGGTCGATGCCGACGCCGATTGCGACACGGCAAGCGCAAACGCGCCCGCCAACAAAGTCTTCAAATAAATGTTCATGGTAATTTTTCCTCTCACGCTGCCCGCCGATGGCAGATGGCACCACTGTATGCCCGAAACCGCGGCTCCGGTGCTAGCAGTCGGCAACATTTGTAACAGCCGGTAAATCGGAACCACGCCAATTTAATTCCGGAAACTCGGCGTTTCTTCCTACGCGCTCAGCAGTCGAGTTCCTATTCGCAAATTCTCACCTCGCGTCCATCATTTGCTTACCGGCTGTGCTCGTAAGGCAGCCACCACACAGGAGATACAATATGAGCAATCAACACCAGAGCGGCAAAGATTCCGATCACAGCGAAAGCGTTCGTAGCTCGCAGGGTTCCGGCGGTGCCCAGCAGTCTGGCAAGCAAGACTCCAAGTCCGGCAACCAGGGCGGCAACCAGCAGTCGCAGACGCCGAAAGACGGCAGCACCGAAGGCGGCAAGCCCTCGGGACCAGGCAAGACCTGATTGATCGGCGCGCCCTCTTCGGGTTGCGCTCGTAAACGAAAAAACGCCCGCGCGCCAATTGGCCCGCGGGCGTTTCCACGTCTGGGCATGCCGGCTCACAACTCCGGCGGGGTCAGTGCCGGCAATCGGACACACACTCGTCCGTAGGCAGGCAAATCCGGCGGGGTCAGTGCCGGCAATCGGACACAGCCTCGACCGTATGCGAGAAGTGACACGGGGGCAGCGCTCAGCTCGTGTGCGATTGTCGGCACTGACCCCGCGGGAAGTGACAAGAAAAAACGCCCGTGGCCAGACGGCGCACGGGCGTTTTGTTGACTGCGCCAGCGGTCAGGCGGCGCGCTCGCGCAGCTTGTCACGGGCTCCGCTGAGCAGCGACCAGGCCAGGCCGACGACAGCGAGCGTCATGATGGTGCCGACCAGGCCGTTGGCCCAGAAGATCTCGAGGCCGCCACGCGATGCCAGCATGCTCTGGCGGAACGCGTCTTCGGCACGGTCGCCCAGCACCAGCGCCAGCACCAGCGGCGCCAGTGGATAGTCGAGCTTCTTGAAGACGTAGCCGACGATGCCGAAAGCGAGCATCAGCCAGATGTCGAACGCGGCGTTGTGCACCGTGAAGGCGCCGATCGCACAGATCACCAGGATCACCGGCGCGATGATCGAGAACGGGATGCGCAGGATGGCGGCGAACAGCGGCACCGAGGCGAGCACGATGATCAGGCCGGCGATGTTACCGAGGTACATGCTGGCGATCAGGCCCCACACGAAGTCCTTCTGCTCGACGAACAGCAAGGGACCGGGCTGCAGGCCCCAGATCATCAGGCCGCCCAGCAGCACCGCCGCGGTGGCCGAACCCGGGATGCCGAGCGCGAGCATCGGCAGCAGCGCGCTTGTGCCGGCCGCATGCGCCGCGGTTTCCGGCGCCAGCACGCCTTCGACGTTGCCCTTGCCGAAGCTGTCGGGATCCTTCGAGAACTTCTTGGCCACGCCATAGCCCATGAAGGAAGCCGCCGTCGCGCCGCCCGGCGTGATGCCGAGCCAGCAGCCGATCGCCGACGAACGCATCAGCGTGGCAAAGTGGCGCGGCATCTTCGCCCAGGTCTTGAAAACCACCTTCAGGTCGATCTTGCCGTTCTTGCCGCGAAAGGCCAGGCCTTCCTCGATCGTCATCAGGATTTCGCTGATGCCGAACAGGCCGATCACCGCCACCAGGAAGTCGAAGCCGCGCAGCAGCACCGGCTGGCCGAACGTCATGCGCAGCTGGCCCGAGATGGTGTCGAGGCCGACCGCGGCCAGCACGAAGCCGACGCACATGGCGATGATGATCTTGCCCTTCGGTTCCTTGCCCATGCCGATGAAGCTGCAGAACGTCAGGAAGTAGACCGCGAAAAATTCGGGCGGCCCGAACCTGAGCGCGAACTTCGCCACCAGCGGCGCCAGGAAGGTGATCATCAAGACGCCGACCAGCGCGCCGATGAACGAGCCGGTGAAGGCGCTGGTGAGCGCCTCGCCGGCCTTGCCGTTCTGCGCCATCGGATAGCCGTCGAAGGTGGTGGCCACCGACCACGCCTCGCCCGGTATGTTGAACAGGATCGAGGTGATGGCGCCGCCGAACAGCGCGCCCCAGTAGATGCACGACAGCAGGATGATGGCCGAGGTCGGATTCATCGCGAACGTCAGCGGCAACAGGATCGCCACGCCGTTCGGGCCGCCCAGGCCAGGCAGCACCCCCACCACGATTCCCAGCAAAATCCCGATGATCATCAGTCCCATGTTCTGCCAGGACAAGACGATCGAAAAGCCATGCATCAGTGAATTAAAGTCATCCATTACTTAAATCCGATCAGTAACCGAACATCTGTTCGAGGGGGCCCTTCGGCAGCGGCACCTTGAACATGAGCTCAAAAATCCAGAACAGGGTGGCGTTGATGATGACCGCGGTCAGCACCGAGCGCGCCCAGCCGAACTTGCCGACCAGGCGCATGAAGATGCCGATGAACAGCGTCGACGCCACATAGATGCCGACGTACTTGATCGCCGCGATGTAGACGATCAGCGGCAGCAGCACCGTCGCCACCAGCTTGAGCTGGGTCTGCTCGACGAACGCGCTGCGGTCGTTCTTGCGGATCGCGTCATAGATGACGAAGATGCTCGCCAGCAGGATCGCCACGCCCATCCGCAGCGGAAAATATCCCGCCTGCGGACCGTCTTCGCTCCACCCCGCCCCCAGCTGGTAATTGCTGATGATGGCGAGCAGTCCAAATGCCATCACGATGAAGCCAACGGCTATCTCGGCGGTCCGCTTGGTAATGACCGCCGGCGACGATTCGACGCTGCCGTGGATTTCTTCCTGGGTGCTCATGTCATGTTCCTTGATAGATTACGGCGCCAGGAAGCCGGCCGCCTTCATGATCTCGCGGTGCGCCTGCTCGTCCTTGCCCATGTAGGCGCGCAACTCCTCGCCGACCATGACCGTCGGTTTCAGTGCGTTGTTTTTCACATACGCCTTCCATTCCGGCGTCGCGATCACCTTCTGCAGCAGCTCGACATAGAACTTGGTCACCTCCGGCGCCACTTTGCCCGGCAACATGAACACGCGCAGCATCTGGTACTGCACGTCGAGGCCCTTTTCCTTGCACGTCGGCACGTCGGCCCAGCTCTGCGTCGGCGTGACCTTGTCGGTGTAGCCGCTGCGCTTGTCGGCGAACAGGCACAGCGCGCGATGCTGGCCGGCGCGCCACTGCGAGATCGACTCCGACGGATTGTTCGTGTTCGACTCGATGTGCTTGCCCGACAGCTGGGTAGCCGCCTCGCCGCCGCCCTTGTACGGGATGTAGATGAACTTGACGCCGGCCTTCTTTTCTACCAGCGCGGTGATGATGTGGTCTTCGCGCTTCGAGCTGGTGCCGCCCATCTTGAACTTGGAGGGCGTTTTCTTCACTTCGTTCAAATAGTCCAGCGGCACCTTGTGCGGCGATTCGCTGTTGACCCAGAGGACGAATTCATCCTGCGCCACCATCGCCACCGGCGTCAGGTCGCGCCAGTTGAACGGCAGCCCGGTGGCCAGCGGCACCGTGTACAGGCCCGACGACGACACCACCAGGCGGTGCGCGTCGCCCGGCGTGTTCTGGATGTCGAGCAAGCCTTCGGCGCCGCTGGCGCCGGCCTTGTTCTGCACCACCACCGGCTGGCTCATCAGCTTGTTCTTGGTGATGATGCCCTGGATCGAGCGCGCCATCTGGTCGGTGGCGCCGCCGGCGGAAAACGGCACGATGAATTCGACCGACTTGGTCGGTTCCCACGCGGTGGCCACAGCGGCGTGCGACATGCCAAGGGCTAAACCTGCGATTGCGAGCGTCTGCTTGATGGTGAGGCTGTTCATGTTGTCGTCTCCTGTGCGGCTGTGGCCGCTTATGTGGAAGTTCTAAATGTAATCAGGTAAAGCTCAGGCGGCAGGTTTTGCCGCCACCGCCGATTGCTGCAGCGACTGCATCGCCGCCAGCACGCCGCCGGCCTTGTGCGGCACGCCGGCCAGCGCCAGGCCCATCTCGACACCGGCCAGCGTGCCCATCAGGGTGAGGTCGTTGAAGTCGCCCAGGTGGCCGATGCGGAACACCCATCCGGAGAGCTTGTTCAAGCCCTGGCCGAGCGACATGTTGAAGTTGGTCAGGATCACCTTGCGCAGCGCATCGGCGTTGCAGCGTTCGCCGTCGGCGCCGGTCGGCATCACCACCGCCGTCAGCGCGCCGCTGTATTCGGCTTCGTTCTGGCACAGGATTTCCAGGCCCCAGGCGCGCACGCACGCACGGGTCGCTTCGGCATGGCGCTGGTGGCGGTCGAACACGTTCTGCATGCCCTCTTCGAGCAGCATGTCGCATGCTTCCGACAGGCCATACAGCAAGTTGGTGGCCGGCGTGTAAGGCCAGAAGCCGTTCTTGTTCGCTTCGATGATTTCGTCCCACGCCCAGAAGGCGCGCGGCAGCCTGGCGTCTTTCGAGGCGGCGATGGCCTTCTGCGACACCGCGTTGAACGACAGGCCGGGCGGCAGCATCAGGCCCTTCTGCGAGCCGGCGACCGTGACGTCGACGCCCCATTCGTCATGGCGGTAGTCGAGCGAGCCGAGCGACGAGATGGTGTCGACCAGCAGCAGCGCCGGGTGGCCGGCGGCGTCGATCGCGCGGCGTACCGCGGCGATGTCGGAGGTGACGCCGGTGGAGGTTTCGTTGTGCACCACGGCGACCGCCTTGATCACGTGGCCGCTGTCTTCGCGCAGGCGCGCTTCGATCTTGGCGGCATCGACGCCGCGGCGCCAGTCGTCGCCGAGAAATTCGGATTTGAGCGACAGCTTGTCGGCCATCTTCTTCCACAGCGTGGCGAAGTGGCCCGTCTCGTACATCAGCACCGTGTCGCCTGGCGACAGGGTGTTGACCAGTGCCGCTTCCCACGCGCCGGTACCGGAGGCCGGGTAGATCACCACCGGCTGCTCGGTCTTGAAGATCTTGCCGATCTGGCCCAGAATTTTCTTGCCGAGCTGCTGGAACTCGGGTCCGCGGTGGTCGATGGTCGGATAATCCATCGCCCGCAGGATGCGGTCAGGAACATTGGTCGGGCCCGGGATCTGCAGGAAATGCCTGCCGGACGGATGGGAATTCAACTTCAACATTGGCCACTCCTTGGGTTTGGCTCACGCCACATCGGTTCAAGAATGCAAAAAGGTTTTGCATACAATATACTTAAATCGTCCCGAGTCAAGTATTTTCTGCATGCCAATACATGCTGCACTTGCAGCATTCAATTGGGGAAAATTGGTAATCGCACCGGTCCGGAGATAAATGCGCGAGCCGGCCGAAATCGTATACAATATTCTCATGACCGATGAACGCACCACTTCCACCCTGCCCGATGCGCCGCCGCGCGCCACCGGAATCGACCGCCAGGGCCTTGCCTCGGCGGTAACCGTGCGCCTGCGCGACATGATCATCGAAGGCACGCTGCCGCCCGGCACGCGGCTGAACGAACGGGTCTTGTGCGAACAGCTGATGGTCTCGCGCACGCCGCTGCGCGAAGCGTTCAAGGTGCTCGCCGGCGAAGGCCTGATCGAGCTGCTGCCCAATCGCGGCGCCCAGGTGGCCGAGCTGTCGGTGGCCGACATCGAGCAGACCTTCGAAGTGCTCGGCGCCCTCGAGGGCCTGTCCGGCCTGCTGGCGTGCCAGCGCATCACCGACGCCGAGATCACCGAAATCCGCGCGCTGCACTACGAGATGATGGCGGCCCACGCGCGCGGCGACCTCGCCGCTTACTACAAGATCAACCACGTCATCCATGACCGCATCAACACCAGCGCCGGCAATGCCGTGCTGACCGGCACCTACCTGCAAATGAATTCGCGCATCCAGAACCTGCGTTTCCGTTCCAACTTCAACCAGGATAAATGGAACGCGGCAATGAAAGAACACAGCGCCATGCTCGACGCGCTCGAACGGCGCGACGGCCAGGCCTTGCGCGCCATCCTCGAGCACCACCTGTTAACCAAGCGCGACACGGTCGTTGCCGACCTGCGCGCATCGAAGGCAACACCGGGATCCTGAACCAATGAATGCACCAGCGGCCGCACCGATCAAGTTGAGCGAACAGCTCGCCACAAGCATGAACCGGCAAGGGCTGGCCCGCCGCCTCTCGCTTGAAACCGGCGGCGAGGTGTTGTTCGACGCCGCCTCGCGCGGGCGCTACTCCACCGACGCCTCGATCTACCAGGTCGAGCCGGTGGGCGTGTTCGTGCCGCGCACCGAGGAAGACGTCGCCATCGCCATCGCCATCGCCCGCGAAATGAACGTGCCGATCCTCTCGCGCGGCGCCGGCACCAGCCAGTGCGGCCAGACCGTCGGCGAGGCGCTGGTGATCGACAACAGCAAATACCTGAACCAGGTCACCGACTTCGACCTCGCCGCGATGACGGTGACGGTGCAGCCGGGCATCGTGCTCGATCACCTGAACGCCTGGCTCAAGCCGCACGGCGTCTGGTTCCCGGTGGATGTGAGCACCGCGGCCCAGTGCACCATCGGCGGCATGGCCGGCAACAACTCCTGCGGCTCGCGCTCCATCGCCTACGGCAACATGGTGCACAACGTCGAGTCGATCGACGCCATCCTGGCCGACGGCACCGAAGTGCATTTCGGCCCCGAGCAGGCGATGTGGCAGGATGCGCCGCCCAAGGTGCGCGACCTGCTGGCCGGCCTGCGCGCCATCGCCGAGCGCGAGCACGACGAAATCGCACGCATGGTGCCGAAGGTGCTGCGCCGCGTCGGCGGTTACAACATCGACGTCTACCATCCGCAAAGCGAGCGTCCCTACACGCTTGATAACAGCGTCAACCTGGCGCACCTGCTGGTGGGCAGCGAAGGCACGCTGGCGGTCACCCGCCGCGTCACGCTCAAGCTGACGCCGCTGCCGAAGCACAAGACGCTCGGCGTCATCAATTTCCCTACGTTCGTCCAGGCAATGGACATGACGCGCCACATCGTCACCCTGAACCCGGTGGCGGTGGAGCTGGTCGACCGCACCATGATCGAGCTGGCGCGCGACAATCCCGCCTTCCGCCCGGTGATCGACAAAGCGCTGATCGGCGCGCCCGAAGCGATCCTGCTGGTGGAATTTGCCGGCGAATCGCTCAACGTGCAAAAGGAAGGTTTGGCGAAGCTGGTCGAACTGATGGCCAGCCTCGGCCTGCCCGGCAGCGTCGTCGAGATGGTCGACGCCAACGCCCAGAAGGCGCTGTGGGAAGTGCGCAAGGCCGGCCTGAACATCATGATGAGCATGCGCGGCGACGGTAAACCAGTGTCGTTCATCGAAGACTGCGCCGTGCCGCTCGAGCACCTGGCCGAATACACCAGCCGCCTGACCGAGGTGTTCGCGCGCCACGGCACCCGCGGCACGTGGTACGCCCACGCCTCGGTCGGCACGCTGCACGTGCGGCCTATCCTCGACATGCGCCGCGGCGGCGCCGAAAAGATGCGCGCGATCGCCGAAGAAGCCGGCGCCCTGGTGCGCCAGTACAAGGGCGCGTTCTCCGGCGAGCACGGCGACGGCCTGGTGCGCAGCGAATGGGTGGCATGGCAGTTCGGCCCGCGCCTGGTCAAGGCGTTCGAGGACATCAAGGATCTGTTCGACCCGGCCGGCCTGATGAATCCGGGCAAAATCGTACGCACCACGCGCATGGACGACAAGTCGCTGTTCCGCTTCAAGCCGGGCTACGAGCCCATCGCTTTGAAACCCGCACTCGACTGGTCGGCCTGGAACGTGCAGACCGATCCGGTGACCGAGCAGGAGAGCGCACCGGGCACCGGCGGCGACCCGGCCGGCGGCTTCGCCAAGGCGGTCGACATGTGCAACAACAACGGCCACTGCCGCAAGTTCGACGCCGGCACCATGTGCCCGA